>NZ_JBGBPR010000001.1:0-657716 GCF_041106275.1 Neobacillus sp. BF23-41 | reverse complement strand
GAGTCCGGTTCAATACCGAATCCATACCAGCCAATTAGCTGTTTAATATAAAACTCTAACTTTTGGGGGTCACATCACAACCCACTGCTTTTTTGTTGGAATTATTCATGTGCAGTATTACGTTCTACCGCTTCAATGTGCTGTTTTGAAGGCCAAAATGCCCATTTGCCGAGCAGGACTGTAATCGATGGTACAAGTAATGGCCGTACGATGAAGGTGTCCAATAAAACACCGATAGCAGTGATCGTACCAAAATGAACAAGTACTTGAATAGGCAAGGTTGTTAATATGGCAAAGGTTCCTGCTAGAATTATTCCAGCTGAAGTAATAACAGATCCGGATTCAGCGACTCCTTCTTTAATGGCTTGAAGCAGTGGTAACTGCTTGCTTTTTTTCCATATGCTCGAAATCATAAAGATATTATAATCTTCCCCTAATGCAACAATAAACACAAAGGCATAAAGCGGAATAAAACCTTGGATTGCTTCAACACCGAATATATAGTGAAGAAGAACCCAGCCAAGTCCAAGTGCACTAAAGAAAGATAAAAGAACAGTTCCAATTAAATAGGCTGTTGCAGTGATTGAACGTAGATATGCAAGCAGCAAAACAGCAATGATACTAATGACAATCGGAATGATGATGCGGCTATCCTGATTGGTTGTCTGTTCGGTATCGTATTGTTCAGCTGTTAGACCCCCAATCCAAACTTTATCAGAAGCATGCGTAATTCCAGCCCTTTTTAAGCTCCTTTCAACCTTATTCCGAAGGTCTGGTATGTGACTCATTGCTTTATTTGAATAAGGATTGACATTCATTTCTACATTATAGCTTATTATATTTGAATTTTTTGAGCCTTTTATTCCCTCAGAAACAAGTTCAACAAAGGATACTTTCTGTAAATCCTCTTTTACAGTGTTGGCTTTTCCATCTGTTTGGACAATTACTTGGACTGGGGCCAGGTCACCAGGATTAAAGTGTTCACGAATTATTTTGAAGCCTTCTCTTGATGGCATATCCTTTGGAAAAGTAGACAAAGTATCATAGGTATAGATTATTTTGGCTGAAAAAAAGGCAAAAACACCTAAAAATAATAATGTGATTACCATCAAGTGGAGTGGTTTTTTCACGATTAGATTCCCTAGTCGTGCAGCAAATCCCACTTTACTTTTTTGGGGTGCTACTGTTTTCCCTTTCTTTAGCGCGCGTTCCTCGTGCATTTCTCTTGTCCGTGGCAGGAACGGATAAAACGAGACTCTTCCAATAATGCTTAATAGTGCAGGAATTAGTGTCAGACTTGCCGCCATCATAATTAGAATGGAAAGGCTAAATGGGATGGCAAATCGGTGAATCGCACCATATTTAGATAGTAAAAGTACCAACAACGAGAAGACTACAGTAAGTCCACTCATCGCTATCGCACCAGAGGCCCCTTTTAGTGAAAGCTTCATGGCTGTTAGCTTATCTTGTTCTACGAGTAAATGATTTCTATACTGTGAGATTAGGAATAGGCAATAATCGGTTCCTGCACCAAAAAGAAGTACGGTCATTATCGAAAGGGCTTGTGAGTCAAGCTCTACCCAGCCAGCCTTGGCAATTCCTCCAAGAATCGGATTAATGACACCATAGGCAATCCCTACCCCTAGCAATGGTATCAAAGCTAAAATAGGAGAGCGATAGATTAGCAGTAATAGGACGAGAACTATTACTACCGTTCCAAACAGTAGGGAAAGGTCTCCCTGACTGAATAACGCTGTTGCATCAGTAGATATACCTGCAGGTCCAGTGATTCGTAATAGTAATTGATTGATATCATCTAAATTCACTTTATTTGGATTTATGGGAAAAATAGAAACTGCTTTCTCTTTAAACGCTAATAAACCATCTGCAATAATCCCCTTGTCTGTATCCTTTTTAAAGGTAACAGGCAAAATTAACGTTGTGCCATCCTGTGAGAGCTGTTGCTTAAGAACAGGGAGAGGGAATTGATAAAAGGGCACGACGGAATCCTGTGAGTTTACTGGATTTTTATCTAATTCCTTGGAATATTTTTGAATGAGTGAAAGGTCTTCATCAGTAATTCCAGCTGATTTATACCAAGTTAATAGGGCAGGAGTCCCTGAAGTAGCCGGGAATTCCATCTCAGCGACTTTTTTTGCTTGCTGAGATGGAGAATGTGATTCTAAATTTTGTGCCATTTCATTCTTTTGGGAATCTGCTTGTGGGAGAGTAACATTCAATACTGCTACAAGTAACAGCCATGTTACAAGAACTATCCATCTGCCTTTTTTCCCGCTTACAGCATTGCCATACTTTTTAAACCATTTTTTCTCCATGTCTTTCACTCCAATCTATTTCCTTATCAATTGATAAGTTGCCGGCAAAAAAATTATGCCCTAATTCCATTAATAAAAATTTCAACCATTAACTTGGCTTTTTCCTCAGCCATTGTAAGCCGCTGTTTTTTGGATAGTTTTGCAGTAGTTTCAGGCTGGAGAATCGATTTAATTATATTTAATATTAAATAGGCTAACTCGGTTGAATTTGTATTAAGCAATGCTGGATTTTTAATTTCCTCCTCTAAGATTCCATCATTAATCATTTTTACGACAGGCATTAAAAAACCTTCCATCCACCATTGATGAATGAGTTGTTGGTCATCAGGGCCTAACTCATGAGAAATGTCATGAAACATTTGTGCCATATCGATTTCAAAATGAATCATCATATAGATTGCAATTTGAGTAAACCTTTCTTGAAATGAGGTGAATTCGGCTAAGATAGCTTTTAGGTCTGCTTCTGTATGGAGAAGAGTTTGCCGCATGACAGCAACATAAAGCGTTTGTTTATTTTTAAAATGATGATAAATAGCCGGCTGTGTAACTCCACAAATTTGTGCAATTTGCCTGGTAGATACTGCCCGATAACCTAACTCCATGAATAAGCGCTGAGCAGTATTAATAATCGTTTGGTATGTTTCCTTGTGATCCATAGCTCCTATTTGTTTATTGTTCTTACCCATAAAATGAATTCCTTTCATGTAAATTTACTTATCGGTTGATAAGTAAAATATATCCGATAAGTGGAATGAAGTAAAGTGACAATTAAAGAACAAAACCGGATAGATGGATGGGGATTTTTGCGATTCCACATACTAACATTGTCAATTAAAGGAGGTAATGGTTTTGTTGGTGAGGAGAATAACTGTCCTGATAATGGCCATTGTTTTAACACTTTCATTTTATAAAGTTGTTGCAAATGCAGAATCAACGGCAAACTTGTCTGAACAAAATACGATGTCGGTACTTTGGTTTCAAAGCGCCGGGGAAGCAAAAGGGTTATATTATCAAGGCTATAACATTGGAAGGATGAGATTGGACGAAATCATGAAAAAAGAAAGGGGGAAAAATAACTTAAAGCCAGCAATTGTCCTTGATATCGATGAAACCATTTTAAATAACAGCCCACACCAAGCTAGGTATGTAATTGCCGGAAGAAAAATTCCTTTTAATTGGAATGAATGGTTCAATCGAACTAAAGCAAAACCACTTCCGGGGGCAATAGAGTTTTTGCATTATGCAAATTCTTTAGGTGTAGAGATTTATTACATTTCCAACCGTTATGAATCACAAAAAACTGCAGCTATTAAAAATTTACAGAGTGTAGGTGCACCCCAAGCTGATTCAGACCATGTATTATTACTGCAGCCTGGTGAAATTGGGAAAGAAACGCGCCGCAGGCAAGTAGGGAGAACACATGAAATACTTCTATTATTTGGCGATAACCTTGGAGATTTTAGTGGTTTTGATGTGTTATCCGTTTCAGAAAGAAATCAAGCAGTGGACAGATATCGAGAGGAATTCGGTAAAAAGCTGATTCTGTTTCCAAACCCAATGTATGGTGATTGGGAAGGCGCCATTTATAATTATGATGACAAGAAATCTGGTGAAGAAAAAGCCAAACTAAGAAAGAAATTCTTGCAAACGTACCGTTAGAATAAAAAAGACGCCAGAGAAGGCGTCTTTTGTCTTGACGAAATAAAATAAATAAGATCCTAGACAACAAGAGCAACTCAATTCCTTACATTTTTAAGGATATTGATTGCAAAGACAATGATACCTAATACCATCAAGGTCCCACCTGTAGCTACTGCAGGCGCGGCACTTTCCGTTCCGGTTACTAAAAAAGCGAGTCCAATCATCATAATGGGAAGAGAAATATTATGAAGCCAAAAGTGAACCTTTGCGAGTGTTGTTTCCGCAGCACCTGGAAAACCAACATAGATGAGACCAGCGACAGCCATAGTCAGCCAACCTAATAAATTAATATGGGCGTGGACCGGTGTGAAGTCGAAACTTTCCGTCATTGACATATACATACCCATGCAAACTCCAATGACAAAATACACAACAGAAATTTTAATCAACCTAATTGCCATTTTCCCGCCTCCTCTTTTTAACCTAAAAGATATGACTACAGTACTAATTATGTTGACATATTCTGAAAAATAACTTTGATTTCAAGAGGACAAAGCAAGAATTTCATGGACGAAAAAAAGCCACCAATAAATGGTAGCTTTTTTTGCAAAGCATTAAAAAAGTGCTTTAATACCTACTAAAACAATCCCTATTAAAAATCCACATACTGCACCATTGACACGGATCCATTGAAGGTCTTTTCCAACGTTAGTTTCAACCATATCGATAAGTGTTTTATCATCTAGTTTTTCTAAATTTTCTTTAACAAGCATTCCTATTTTTGAATGATTTTTATCAACAAAACTAAAAATATGATTTTTAATCCAAGTCTCAATAACGTTCACTTTTTCGGGATTTAATTCGATACCTTCTAAACCCTTTTTAATTAAAGGGAGGAGATAATCATCATAAAAGGCAGGTTTTTCGACAAAGTCATAAGCTTTTTGCTGGATCTGACTTAATAAATCAGTAATTTTTTCTTGCAACTCCCATTTATCTACTAGTTGGGATTTAAAGTTATTAAGTTCTTCATAAATCTTTTCATCACTTTTTATAGATTGCAGCTTTTTATTTATATGAATCATTAAGGTCTGTCTATTTTGATTTAAGGGGTCACTATAGCTGGCTACACCTTTTAGAATAAGACTTTGGATAATGTTTCCTAGCTTTTCTTCATTAACAAGGTTGCTAAACGACTTTAAGGCAAATTGCATAAAACCATCTGCCTTAATATTTTCCACCGCATCTACGGCCAACCCACCAAGTTTGTATTTTGTACTTTCTTTCCTGGCCCATTCATCAATTTCTTTTAGAATATAATCTAGTACTTTTTCATCATATTTTCTAATACTAATCTGGTCGATAAGCAAGGGGAGATAATTCTTGCTATCCAAATCGTTTATTCGTAATTTAAGTTCTTTTTCTAGAAGCGGAGCAAATTTTTTTATATCAAATATTTTAATCAAATGTTTAGAAATCATTAGGAAAGACTTTTGAACGGCTTGTGATGGTAATTCATTATAGATGATCTCAAATAGTTTTTTAGTAAAATTGATGGTGTCTATTTTTTTTCGAATACTCTCCTTTGTTAGCCAATCATTTTCTAACATTGAAATTATTCCAGCAATAATTCTGTTACGATTTTTGGGAAGGAGAGCAGTATGTGGAATAGGAATTCCTAGTGGATGACGGAATAATGCGGTTACCGCAAACCAGTCAGCCAGTCCTCCTACCAGACCGGCTTCAAATCCCCCTTGTAGGATGCTACCCCAGATTGAATTCTGTATCGGAATAGTGGCTAAAAAGCCGATTCCCATCACAGCAAGAAAAATTGTCGCTAAATGCCGTGTTTTATTCTTACGATTTAACATTATGAAACCCCTCGTTTTTTGAGTATATTATTGTCTAATGCTATTATCTCAATTTTACAGAAAAAAAAGCAAAAAAAATTACTTATTATTGACTTATTTGTTAAAGCACCGAATAGAAATGAAGACACCTCTCAACTGTGAGAGGTGTTTTCCATTTTCTTCTTCTGAGGTTTTATATGTGTAATCAGTCCATCAAGATCGGTAATATAAAATTGTATTTTAGGTTCTTCTTTAAGATAATGCTCTTGCTTTAACTGAAAATAATTAACCTTGTGTTGAGGGTCAAATTTTAACATTGGAAATTCTTTATGCTCTTTAACATATAAATCAACGGCTTTTTGAACTATATCCATTTCCAGTGGAATTTGTTTTTCACTTTCCTCAAATAAATCATAGGTTTCTTTAGACATATAGAACTTTCTGGATGGAATCCCACCAAGAAGCGGAGCAAGTTGCTTAAAGTCGATCCTATTATCTTCCTGAACAAGAATCGTCCGGTAAACACCTTTCGGAAGATTGTCAGAAAACGCTCTTATAGCCTTACGAACTCCCTCGACCGTAACATCAACGATAGGGTAATCGTTGTCATTCACCAAATTATATTGTTCAGTTTTTTTTATCTGATCTTCGATGTTTTGTTTTCTTTTATCTAGTATATTAACTAGCTTTTTAAGACAAGCTTTTTTAAAATGAAAACTAGAACGGTAAACATTACAGCCTGATAAATCATTGTTCCAAATGAAATTGGCAAACCAAATAAAGTAATGTCCCCCAAAACCATTCAACTCCTTCAATACTATTATGTTAACCTGTGAGCAATATAAACCATCGTAAGTGTTACAAAGATATATGCTTGAATCACACCAATAAAAGTGTGTTTACGCTTGGATTTCTGGTGGTTAAGAAGGCAATGAGGAAGACAATGATTGCAGCAAAAGTACTAGTTAAAATAATTGATAAATCAAACGTTAAATTAAACCAAACTACTTGCGGTCTAGAGTGCTCGATAATGTTCAACCCCTTTCTTTTATAATAGGGAAAGAGAGAAAGCACGACCTTAGGTATAGGAAATATGTCATATTTATTATATACAAAAACTTTCATTATTGTAATACAGTTCGCGATTTATTCCTAATTTTCAGAATAATAAGGTAGACATAATTGGAAATATATGTAAGTTGTTTGATTGAACTTTAAAATTAAATTTTGTGACCCTTTTACTTTTCTCGTCTAAATTTATGTTGTAAAATATACAAGGTTTATTAAATAGAGAATTAGGGGGAATAGAAATGAAAAAGTTTTTTGTATTATTATTTGCACTAGCTATGGCAATTGGTCTAACTGCATGTTCCAGCAATAATGAATCAAAAACAGATAAGAAGGAAAATAAGGAAGAAGCAGCACCAAAAGTGGATGTAAAAAAGGAATTAGTCAAATTTTATATGGATCTTGGAAATAAAATTAACGCAAAAGATACTGATTTAAATGTTTATGTCGCAAAGGCAACTAAAGAAGATGCCAAGCCTGAGGAATTACCAACTGCTGAAGACCGGGCTAAAGCGAGTGAAGCAGCAGCGGCTGTTGCAACAGAATTAAATAATTATCAAGTGCCTGAGGAATTAAAGGATAAAAAAGCAGACCTTGACTCAGCTATTAAAGATTATGCCGCTTCCTACCAAACAAAAGCTGATGAATTGAAAAAAGATGTTCCTAATCTTGATGCAGCATCAGCAAGCTTAACACAAGCTGAAGAAAAACTTGGGAAAGTATTCGAAAGTGAAAAATTACTGCCGCCAAGCCTAGATAAGCAAGTAAACTAATGAAACTAAAAAACAAGCCAGATGTACGATGCTGGCTTGTTTTTTTATACTTTAATTAGTTAGTAATTATCTTGATTTTAAGATACGGCTGAGCTTGCAAGTTCATTATATTGGACCAATAGTTCCTCTGAGTCATTATCAATCGTTAAGCAAGTTTCGGTATCTCCAAAAAACCAAACATCATTGACTTCAACAAAGAAGGTAATTCCATTTACATCAATTGTATAACCAACATTAGCAGGTGTTTCTGCTGAAAAAGCAAGGCTAAATCCTTTATGCTTCATTCCAAAACCGGCATATTGAGGAAACATCCGAATGCTAAATGGTTTATGAAATTCGAATTCTCTTGTGAACCATGAGGCAGCTCTTTCATCGATAGAAATAAACATCTAAATGCACCAACCTTTTCCTATTAGGTAATGATTCATAAGGAAATAAATGGATGTAAAAAAAGAACCTAGATAAAAATTGATTTCCATTTCCCTATATTGAAAGAGTATAACTTTTATTTAGTTTTGCATGTGATAATATTCACGGACTTTCTTCAGATATCATAATTTTTTAAAATGTTCAATTTTTTTTCTTAAAATGTTCACTTGTATGCGAAGAGTCACAACTTATTTTTTATAAAAGGTTTAAATATAACTAATAAATATATCTTTTAAGGAGGATTATATGGATAAAGATTGGACGAAGGATTTAGAGCATGATGAATATGAATTTAATATTGATCTGATCATTAAAGATGCATTGCAGGCAGTAGAAGAAACGAAAAAGGGGCACTATGTAAATCTAGTGACAGCTGAAACATTTGGTAATCCTGTTGATTATATACAGCCTCTACTTGAGGAGTTGTATTCTGATCAAGTAAAGATTAAATTCATTGATCAGTGTGGATGTGGTGGATATGTATTAAGAGTTTGGAAAAGTTAATTTTTTATGTCCATTTAATCTACCGTACAAGTGTTGCTGATATTGTAACATATATATAGTGAAAATAATGTTACGATTAAGGCAAGAAAAAGGGGGTTTTACAATGGTGAAGGAGTTCGATAAGTTAACAGAGAATGTTACTGACATTAAAAGCTTAATTCAAATATTCAATGAAACACTAGATAATATTGAAAAACGACTATCAAGGCTTGAAAAGATGGATAGCATTGAACACCGTGTAGAAGTAAACCAAATTGACCTTTCCGATATTAAAGAATCACTTCAGCGGATTGAAGAATCAAACAATAGCGATATACAGCATATTAATCGACGTCTTGATTCACATTTAGTTAAAATCGCAAAAGTTGAAGAGGATATGATAATTATTAAAACAAAATAATTTTTTTTTCATAAGATAAAAAGATCAGATACAAACAATCTGATCTTTTTTTTCTCCACAAAAAAACCAGAACGGAAAACGATCTGGTTTACGAAGTTTATTAAGATAACACTTCTGAATTGGATATTGATACTTGTGGGCTAACTGCCTCACCATTATTGGCATTTTTCGTGACCTCAATATATTTAATATGGTGCTCTTCCATATCGAGAATTTTAAAGGAATAGGTATCATGAAGTAGGATGTCTCCTTCTTTTGCTTCGTAATTTTCGGTTAGAATCCAACCGCCAATCGTATCGACATCTTCATCGTCAATCTCTACTCCCAATAAATCATTGACCTCACTAACTAATACTTTAGAATCGATAATATAATGGTTTTCCTTAATTTTGCGAATCTCTGGAATTTCATCCATATCGAATTCGTCACGAATTTCCCCAACAATTTCTTCTAAGATATCCTCAACAGTAACCAGCCCGGAAGTACCGCCATATTCGTCCATTAAAATCGCCATATGAACACGGTCTTTTTGCATTTTTACTAATAAGTCATGGATAGGAATCGTTTCTATTACTCTAATTATTGGTCGTGTATAGTTTTCTAGAGTCCGTTCAGCTAGTTTTTCATTACCAATTAAATCAGTCATAACTTCTTTTATATTGATTAGCCCAATTATATGATCCTTATCACCATCAATGATGGGATACCGTGTGAATTTTTCTTCACGTAAAACCTGAAGAAAAGTCTCTAATGTATCATCCTTAGATAAGGAAACGATTTCCGTTCTAGGGACCATAACTTCTTTGGCAATACGGTTATCAAATTCAAAAATTTTATTTACATACTTAAACTCTGATTGGTTAATTTCACCACTTTTGTAGCTTTCAGATAGAATAATTCGAAGCTCTTCCTCTGTATGGGCGATTTCGTTTTCAGAAACAGGCTTAAGCCCAAAAAAACGTGTTGTAATTCGTGCAGAGCCATTAAGCACCCAAATTACAGGAAACATCACCTTATAAAAAAGGATGAGCGGACGTGACATCATCAGAGTAATCCATTCTGCTTTCTGGATCGCCAATGTTTTAGGTGCAAGTTCACCAATTACTACATGTAAAAATGTAATCGCTGCAAATGCAAAGCCCACAGATAATATTTGGTTAAAACTTTCGGGAATATGCAGGCCTTTAAAAATAGGGTGCAGGATCTTTTCAAATGTCGATTCACCAAGCCAACCTAATCCAAGGGCAGTAATGGTAATTCCTAACTGACAGGCAGAAAGGTATTCATCTAGGTTCGAAATCACTCGTTTAGCAGTCACAGCACTCGAATTTCCTTCTTCGATTAACTGATCAATTCTTGAGCTTCTTACTCTGATAATAGCAAATTCTGAAGCTACAAAAAAAGCAGTTAAAGCAATTAAAATGGCTATAATAACCAAGTTAAATATGTCCAAATAAGTTCCCTTATCCCGTTTTTAGACAGGTAAGGAGTCACCTCCCAGTTTAATAAAAAAAATTAACTCGTATCACAATATACTCATATCTAGTTTTCTGCTAATCTCGTCTAATGGTCATTATACCACCTCGACAATTTTGTAAATTAACAATAATTATAAAGAATTTGAACCGTACAGTCAAACGTTCTGGTTAGTATATTGGTTGATAACTATATTTTATGGGAAAACATAGTGAATATGAACAGTAAAGACGAAATATTACAAAAATTATATAAAATAATACTGGCTCCTATTCAGGAGCCACTTCTACTTTTTTTTGTTCTGTTTTTGCTTTATAAACTTCAATATATAAGATATGGTGACCTTCTATCTCATTAATTTGGAATACAAATCCGTCGTTTTCGATGGAATCACCTTTATGTACATCAAACTTTTGTGTTAAAAACCAACCCCCAATCGTGTCTACATCTTGCTCATCAAGTGCTGTGCCCAGTAGATCGTTTACTTCGCTTATCAGTACTTTTCCATCCAAAATAAAATGACCATCTGCTATTTTCTGAACAAGTGGGAGTTCATCCAAGTCAAATTCATCCCGTATTTCACCAACAATTTCTTCAAGAATATCTTCGACAGTGACAATTCCTGCTGTCCCTCCATATTCATCAGATAAAACGGCCATGTGTGATCGGTTTTTTTGCAATTTGACTAGTAGTTCCTGAATGGGAATTGTTTCAATGACATGAATGACTGGCTTAAGATAAGGGATAAGCGGTCTTTCGCCCGTACATTTTTGCTGAATACAATCGGTTAAGACCTCTTTAATATTAACAACACCTAAAATATTATCTTTGTCACCATCAATAAGGGGATATCTAGTGTATTTTTCTTCCTTGACTATTTCAATAATTTCTTCCATTGAGGCATCCCTGGATAGAGTTACAAGCTCAGTTCTCGGAACCATAATTTCTTTCGCAATCCGGTTATCAAATTCAAAAATTCGGTTCATATAACGGTATTCAGATTGATTTATTTCCCCACTCTCATAGCTTTGAGAAAGGATTAACCGCAGTTCTTCTTCCGAAAGGACGATATCATGATCAGATGCCGGTTGTATCCCGAACAGTCCAGTAACAAATCTGGCGGAACGATTAAGAATCCAAATAAAGGGATACATCAGCTTATAAAATAGGATTAACGGCCGAGCAAAAAACAAGAGGATTTCTTCTGCTTTTTGAATCGCTATCGTTTTTGGTGATAATTCTCCAATTACAACATGGAAATAGGTTATAGCAATAAAAGCAATGATAAACGAGATAATGTGTTTTAAAGATAAAGGTAATTGAATCCATTCAAAAACGGGATCTAGCAGCTTTCGAATAGTGGGCTCACCCAGCCATCCTAATATTAGGGAGATGATTGTAATTCCAACCTGAGTAGCCGATAAATATCCATCCAAATTAGAAATGACTTTCTTTGCTGCTTCTGCTTTTGGGTTTCCTTCTAACAGTAATTGATCAATTCTTGTTGTTCTAACCTTTACCATCGCAAATTCAGAAGCGACAAAAAGTGCGGTAAAGGCTATTAGGATAACAATAATAATTACATTCATCCAAATCATCTATCACCTTACAAAAGGTAAGGTTTGCCACCTCACTTACGTTTTACTGTATACATTATTTCAAAAAAAAATTCTATTAGCAAATCGGCCTATAAAAAATGCTGCCAATGGACAGCATGCAACGATTTGTAATTAGACATTTTTTAATAGGCAATTCTTTTATTCCAGTCGCGGGCAAGCATACTATAAACAAAAAGATCATGAAATTGTCCATACAATTGTTCGCCGTCTCTAATGATCCCTTCCTTTACAAAACCGAATCTCTCAGGAATCGCACGGCTTTTTTTGTTTTTTATACCACAGCGAATTTCAACACGGTTTAAGCCTAATGTGAAAAAGGCATAGTTTATAAGGGATTGAACGGAACGAGTCATGATCCCATGACCTTCTGCATTTTTGGAAAGATAATAGCCGATACTTGTCATACGGTTATGCCAATCAATTTGATGTAATCCAATTGAGCCCACTAGTTCACCTTTATAGAGTATCCCTACGTTTAATCCGCTATTTTCTGAGAACTGGGACAGCCATACGGGAATAATCGACTCAAATTGATAAAGGGAGTTCATGCTATCCACCCAGGGCATCCATTCACGTAAATGTTCACGATTCTCCTCAACCATCTTATACAGCATTAAGGCGTGATGCTGCTGAAACAACTGAAGCTCAATTTCATTATCAACCTTTAATGTAAACATTGGCCTAATCTCCTGATAAAAATTTTTAGTTCATCATATGCAACAGGAGTCTATAACGGAAGATATATTGAAGAGAAATAAAAAAATCCCTGCTTTAATGAAAGTGGGATTGGATAATAGGACTATGAATGACCATGTTCATTGCCACTATTGATGGCTGTGACTGGTAAGCTAATCGAAAATGTAGTTTTATCAGGGGTGGAATCACAATCTAAATTCCCTTTATGTTTTTCAATAATTTCTTTACATACAAACAAACCAAGACCTGTACCCAGTTTTTTGGTCGTGAAAAATGGTTCGAAAATGGATTTTCTAAGTTCAGCTGGGATCACGGGTCCATTATTGGAAATATTGATTTTGATGGACTGATTTTCGAGACTGCTATTGATCTCAATTGTTGGAGTGGGATTCTCATCATGATTTAATACATCAATTGCATTAAATATGATATTAATTAATACCTGCCTAATTTCATCCGCATACCCATTAAGAGTAATATCTTCACTTAATTCTTTTCTTATTTTTACTTTTCCATCGAGAATGCTTGGATATAGAAAGTTTAATACTTCATCAATTAATTTATTTAAATTGAAGTCATCCTTTTCTTTTCCAATTAACTCCTTTTTTGATAAAAGTAAGAATTGCGAAATACGAAAATTAAGTTGATCCAATTCACTTGAAATGATATCTAAATATTTCATATCCGGATAATCAGCTTTCAGCAATTGAATAAATCCTTGAACAGATGTTAGTGGGTTCCTAAACTCATGAATAAAGCTTGATGTCATCTGGCCGAGTAGTGTTAATCGATCCTGATGGGTAGAATCGATGTGCATTGTTTTTTCTTCGATGATTTTGTTTTTTGCTTCAGAGTAATGTGAAACAGCATAGTATAAAAATTTATCAAAGCAAAAATTTATCCTGTTTAACGCTTCTTGCATATCTGACCATGGGATCCCAGTGTTACCTAAATAGCTGTATAAAACTGTTCTCCCAAGATTTACATTATAAACAAAATCTCCAAGGTTAATATCAGCCAATACTCTTTCCTCCGAAACTTCTATGGCTAGCTTTTCGATAATGTTTAAAAGCTCTTGCTTAGTCATTTTATGCATATTAAGCAAAGCTTCGAGTAAGGCGGCTCCGTTTTCATGAATCTTCAATTTAAAAGGGTCTGCTTTATTGGTAACAATAGCATTTTCCCATTCTTGAATCAATTTCTGTTTATTTTGATTAAAATAGTCAATTAAATCCGTTTGGCTTTCCGTGAACATGCCGTTTTCCCCCTATGCTATTGACAAAACTGCTTACAGTGTAAATTCGATGATTAAAGCAAAAATCCTTCTTTATTTTATCATAAAAAGTGTTACTTCCCATTTTAATCAAAATACTAGAATCATATGGGAAAATAAGAATAAAATCTAGCATCACTCAGTTTATATTTTCCTTGTAAAAGCCACAAAAGATTTCGAACTTTTGACAAATTTATTATGCTTATTACCTACGAATAAGTGTTAAAATGGCGATATAGAAAGATAATCATTCTCAATTAACATAGATAGGGTGATATAAATGTTCGGATTGTTAAAAGCAGGGGGTAAAGGGAAAATCGTTAATCTTTCTCAAGTTGGTCTCCTAGTGCAAAGACGTTTACTTGACTTAGGGATCACAGAAGGCTCAGAAGTGAGTGTGAAGTGTGTGATGCCATTTGGCGGGCCAGTTATGATTGAATCATGTGGACAATGTGTCGGTATCCGCCGTAGGGAAGCAGTTCAGATTGAAGTGGAGAAAATATAATGGAAATCGCTCTTATTGGAAATCCCAATACTGGGAAAACTTCATTGTTTAATAATCTAACAGGATCCTATGAGTATGTTGGTAACTGGAGCGGCGTAACCGTTGAAAAGAAAGTTGGTATTTTTAAAAATAATATTGGCCATTTAATTGATTTACCAGGTGTGTATACACTTAATCCGCTGTCAAAGGATGAAGGAGTGGTTACATCCTTCTTTTTGAATGAATCCGTTGATCGCCTGCTAAATATATTAGATGCTTCACAATTAGAACGTAATTTACATTTGACCTTGCAATTGCTAGAGTTTGAAAAGCCTGCCCTTATTGGACTTAATATGATTGATGTAGCGAATAAGCGCGGGATTCAAATAGATGCAGGAAAGCTTTCAAAGTTTCTCGGGGTGCCAGTCGTTCCGGTGGTGGCAAGAAGCGGTAAAGGCTGTGACAAACTAGTAGATGTCATCTCAACAAAATCAATCCAGCCTGTCAAAAAGAACCTCGTTTACTACGGAAAAGAGGTCGAAGAAGCGATTGTGACATTGACCGGTATGTTAAATGGAAAAACTGGACTTTCTGCACGCTTTCTAGCGATCCAATATTTTGAAGGAAATGAATACGTCAGAGACTATTTAAATAGCAGTGTAGATGTAACTAAGCTAACTACTATTACGGCAAATCTTGAATCAATATTACAGAAACAATATGATGTAAAATCTTTAGCCAACTATATTTATCAAAAAAGAAAAGAAGTAATCGAGAAGATTTTCGCGGAAGTTGCTAGGAAAAGTAATTCAGATATTCCTCTTTCTGAAAAAATTGACAGTATCGTTACGAATCGGTTTTTAGGAATGCCAATTTTCTTATTGCTCATGTATTTTATGTTTATGTTGACTTTTGATTGGCTCGGAGCACCATTATCTGATCTTTTGGATGGATTTTTAACCGGACCGATTACGGCAGGATTTGAGAAGGTATTAACTGCTATCCATGCCTCCAATTTTATTCATGAGTTAATTATTGAAGGCTTAGTTGCAGGGGTAGGCGGGGTTCTCGTCTTTGTACCGCAAATTTTTATCCTCTTCTTTTTTATATCTTTATTAGAAGATTCAGGGTACATGGCTCGAGTCGCATTAGTAATGGACCGGATTATGGAATCAGTTGGCTTAAATGGAAAGGCATTTATCCCAATGATGATTGGTTTTGGTTGCAATGTACCAGGAATAATGGCAGCAAGAACAATTGAAACACCAAGGGAGAGGCTGTTAACCATTTTACTAACCCCGTTAATGTCTTGCTCGGCACGATTACCGGTATATGCACTATTCGTTGGAGCGTTTTTTGCAGGAAATAAAGCATTGGTTGTCCTTAGCCTGTATGTACTTGGCATCATTGTTGCGTTAACCTTGGCAAAAGTCTTTTCTTCTACTGTACTTAAATCAGAAACTTCATTATTTGTTATTGAACTGCCACCCTACCGACTGCCCCAATTTCAATCACTTTGGAGAAGTACATGGGATAAAGGGAAAGGATTTGTAAGGAAGGCTGGAACATTTATTTTTGCTGGTTCTGTCTTTATCTGGCTGCTATCATATGCGGGTCCCAATGGTTTAAAGGTTGACATGGATGATAGTTATTTAGCGGCAATTGGAAATGTTATTGCGCCAATTTTTGATCCGATTGGTTTTGGAACATGGCAGGCATCCGCTTCGTTAATTACTGGATTCTTGGCAAAGGAAGCAATTATTTCTACCATGAATATCATCTATTTTGTTCCGAACGATGCAAGTCTGCAAGGTTTATTGGCAGATTATTATACACCGCTTGCAGCTTATAGTTTTATGGTTTTTATATTGTTATATATTCCATGCTTAGCGACGGTTGCAACAATCTATAAAGAAACGAATTCAAAGAAATGGACAGCTTTTTCAATGATCTATGCATTTGCTATTGCGTATGTCCTCTCTTTGATTATCTATCAAGGTGGCAAACTGTTTGGACTTGTGTAATTCTTAAAAGAGGTGGAGCAAATGATTGCCAATATTTTGATAGGGGCAGCTATTTTTGGATACGCGAGCTGGGCCTTAGTTAGGTTTATTCATAAATCGAAAAAGGGAAAATGCGGCGCATGTGAATTGAAAGATTCATGTTCTAGCAAGTGCGGCATCCCTCCTAAAATACAATAATTATTAAAAGACTGCTATCCATGAGGTAGCAGTCTTTTAATGATAATATTTGAATGATATGACAATCTAGTGTAAAATTACACTAGTTGCAATTGAAGGAAGGGCTGAACGTGACCAGGGATGAAATTATGATGCAGGTTTCTGAAAAACTTCGTCTCATACGAACCGAAGCAGGTTATACTCAGGATAAAATGGCAGAAATCATTGGTGTCTCAAAGAAAACACTTGTTCAAATTGAGAAAGGCAGAGTTCTTGCCAACTGGTCTACCGCTGTTTCGATTTGCGCTCTTTTTCGTGAAACGGAAACAGTCCAATTCTTATTTGGAAATGAACCGCTCGAAGTGTTAGAAACGGTTGCCCGCGAAGGAATAGATATTCGTAAATCAAAAACGTTTGGCGGCAGGATCTGGTGGAGAGTATTATCAAAGAAAAACGGTTATATTCTTCAACAAAATATTCTAAGTAAACATTTTCGCATCTTAGATGAAAGAAATTACCGCATCTTTAGCAGTATTGATGAAAAGCTTTCAAGACAACGCTTTAAAGAATTGACAAAAAATGAATAAAAGACATTGAAAAGATGGGAATTCTGCCCATCTTTTTTCTTTTTTGTGGAATACTAATCGGTGGAGTTATCTTTCATAGAAAACCATCATAAAATCAACCCCATAATCAAAAAGTATACCTGTTATAGATTACAGTTAAAGGATGTTTTTCATTTGGTATTTAAAGATAAAGTTAGTGCCATTTTTACAAATTGGAAAAAGTGGCACTTACTACAAATATTAGTGCTATCAGTATTGGTTCTCGTCTTAAGTTTTTTCGGTCTTCTTTATTATTTTTCCAAGGATGCAGATATTTCTGGACTTAAAAACGAGCTGCCCCAAGCAACTGTGTTTTATGATGTAAACGAGGATGTAGCAAGTAAAGTGTCGTCCAATAAAAATGAAGGCGTCTCAATCAAGCAGGTCCCTGATTCAATGAAAAATGCCATCATTGCCATTGAGGATCATCGGTTTTATCAACATAAGGGTGTCGATCTAATTGGAACCTCTAGGGCACTCATCCGTGACTTAAAAGCAGGGGGAATGGTCGAAGGCGGCAGTACCATTACTCAACAATTGACAAAGAATACTCTACTTACATCACAAAAAACTTTAAACAGGAAGATGGAGGAAGTTTTTTTAGCACTGCAAATTGAACGGGAGTATTCGAAACCCGAAATCCTCCAAATGTATTTAAATCAAATCTACTTTGGAAATGGTGCATGGGGAATAAAAACTGCCGCCAGCAAATATTTTGCCAAAGAAGTGAAAGACCTATCAATCAGTGAATCTGCCTTACTCGCAGGGTTAATTAAAGCGCCATCTGCCTTAAATCCGTACGAACATATGGAGAAAGCGACTGAAAGGCGAAATGTAGTATTAACTCAAATGCGAAAACAAGGGTATATTTCGAGTCAGCAATATGGGAAGGCGAAGCATGAAAAAGTGGTTTTGAACGATAGGGGAGGGGACCCGTTCCGAGGTAAATTCCCATACTATGTTGATCAGGTATTAGATGAAGCAATCAACCAATATGGCTTATCACAGGATAAATTACTAACAGGCGGCTATCAAATTTATACAGAGCTGGAACCGGCGATGCAAACAGCAATGGAAAAGACGTATCAAAATGATACATTATTTCCAGAAGGAAAGGATCGCCTTATACAGAGTGGCGGAGTATTAGTTGATCCAAAGACAGGCGGGATCAGGGCCATTGTTGGTGGTCGAGGGAAACACACCTTTAGGGGCTATAATCGTGCTTCAAAATTAGAAGCACAGCCAGGATCCTCCTTTAAGCCATTAGCTGTTTATACACCTGCGCTGGAAAATGGCTGGAAAATCACCGATATGTTAAAGGACGAACCGATGAATTTTGGCGATTATCAACCGAGTAATTACGATCATCAATATGCTGGAGAAGTACCGATGTACGAAGCCGTAAAAGAATCAAAAAATGTTTCAGCAGTATGGTTATTAAACGAATTGGGAATCCAAGAAGGATTAGATTCTGTAAAACGTTTTGGAATTTCATTGGACAAAAATGACCGTAATTTATCACTTGCCCTAGGAGGCTTGCATAAAGGTGTTTCTCCTTTGAACATGGCTGAAGCCTTTGCTGTTTTTCCGAATCATGGTGTAAGAGTGAAGACCCATGCAATCAAGAAAATTGTTGATGTAGACGGGAATGTAATCGCCGAGTGGAAAACAAAAAAGGAGCGAATCACTACAAAAGCTGTTACCGATAATATGACAACAATGCTCCTTGGTGTAGTTGAACAAGGAACAGGAAGTGCTGCACAAATACCCGGCAGAGAAACGGCAGGGAAAACAGGTTCAACTCAAGTTCCTATCAAGGGAATCAATGGTGTAAAGGATCAATGGTTTGTGGGTTATACACCACAGCTGGTTGGTGCCATCTGGGTTGGCTATGATAAAACAGATGCCGAGCATTATATAACTCCTACTAGCAATAATGGTTCTGCGGTTTTTTTTCGTGAAGTGATGACGGAGGCACTAAAGAATGCGCCATCGGAAAGCTTTAATGTCCCACATATTGCTTCATTGATAGAGAAGAAAAGGCAGGAAGAAGAGGCGAAGAAACGGGGTAATATCCAAGAGAACTTTAATAATGAGGTTCAGAAATGGGAAGAGAAGTGGAATAAGCAAAAGGAAAAGTGGAGGAAGAGGTGGAAGAATAAAGGGAATAGTAAGGGTCACTAATATTTTTATCGTAATAGACAATAGATAAAACAATTCTGAAAAATGGGAATTGACTTTTAAATAAACTGGTGATAATCTAACAAAGGAAGAAAAAATAGGAAAGGGAGGGTTACAAAAATGATTAAATTCAATCAAGCTTTTTTACCAATTGAATATTTGAATGTAACCTGTCCTGAAGAATTTTCCTGTTAATTTTAGACGCGAAAATTAATAAATGACAAAAACACAGGTTACGTTTTATTTGATACGTAATGTGTGTTTTTTAGTCCCTTTTTTTAAAAGGAGGCATACTGCACTACTGCGGTATGTCTTTTTTTATAGATAAAAGTGCTTAAAGGGGAGGTAAATTTGATGGGGAATTTAGAATTAGTCAGGATTGGAAAGACAACGGAGGCGCTAGAAGGCGGATAGTAAAACATAAGGGGGCATTCAGTTATGTTTGCGGTATTAAAAAAATTAAGTTGGTTTTTTAGAGAAAATTGGCAACGATATGTGATCGCAATAACGCTATTAATATTAGTCGGTATATTGGATGTGATGCCGCCAAAATTAATTGGAATGGCGATTGATGATATTCATGTCGGTATTATAAGTAAAGAGAAAATTCTCAGGTACCTCGGTATCCTTTTATTAATCATGGTGTCATCCTATGCGGTCACCTATGTATGGATGTATCGTTTATTTGGGGGGGCCTTCCTCGTTGAAAGGAAACTCAGGTCTCGATTTGTCAAGCACTTATTAACAATGACCCCGGGATTTTATGAAAAAAATCGAACAGGGGACTTAATGGCACGTGCTACAAATGATTTAAAAGCCATCTCCATTACAGCAGGTTTTGGGATTCTAACTCTAGTGGATTCTAGCGTCTGGATGTTAACTTTGCTGTTGACAATGGGACTTTTCATTAGCTGGAAGTTAACATTAGCGGCCATTATCCCGCTGCCAGTTATGGCCATTTTAATGAAAATTTATGGAAAAAGAATTCATACTCGCTTTATGGAAGCTCAGGATGCCTTTGGTGAATTGAATGACCGGGTGCTTGAATCTGTCGCAGGAGTTAGGGTCATCCGTGCTTATGTTCAAGAAGTGGCAGATAGTAATCGGTTTCATCAACTCACGGAGGATGGTTACCATAAGAATATTAGGGTTGCAAAAATTGATGCCTTATTTGATCCCACGATAAAGGTGCTTGTAGGAATAAGCTATTTAATAGGTCTCGGGTATGGTGCTTATTTGGTTTTCCATCAAACGATTACATTAGGCAATCTGGTTTCCTTTAATGTGTATTTAGGGATGCTGATATGGCCAATGTTTGCTATTGGTGAGTTAATCAATGTGATGCAACGAGGGAATGCCTCACTAGGCCGTGTGAATGAGACACTTAATTATAAGGTAGAAGTCGGCAATCCACTCGAACCTGTTGCAATCGCTACAGCGGATCGTATTGATTATCAAAAGGTAACCTTCAGGTATCCATCTTCTAAAAATGACAATCTAAAAAATGTGGATGTTAAACTTCTTCAGGGGCAAACATTAGGAATTGTAGGTAAAACGGGCTCAGGAAAGACCACCTTTATTAAGCAGTTATTAAGGCAATATCCACTTGGCACCGGTGAGGTATCCATTTCAGGGGTATCATTAGAGGAACAAACCTTGAATCAAGTCCGCAACTGGATTGGTTATGTGCCCCAAGATCATGTCTTGTTTTCTCGAAGTGTGAAAGACAATATTCTTTTCGGCAGGACAGATTCTAGCGACGAAGAGTTAGAAACAGCCATAGATTTAGCGGCGTTCCGTAAGGATCTTGAAATGCTTCCAGAAGGATTAGCTACGCTCGTAGGAGAAAAGGGTGTGGCCTTATCAGGAGGACAAAAACAACGGATCTCGATTGCCCGCGCGCTTATCAAAAATCCAGAAATCCTAATTCTCGATGATTCCTTATCAGCCGTTGATGCGAAAACAGAAAAACAAATTATTGATAATATCCGCCTAGTAAGAACAGATAAAACAACCATTATTACCACTCACCGAATGTCTGCTATCCAGCACGCAGACCATATTATCGTCCTTGATGAAGGCAAAATTATTGAAGAGGGGACACATGAACAGCTCATCGAACAAGATGGGTGGTATAAGGAACAATTTATTCGCCAACAGATTGCAGGTAAGGTTGAGGAGGGGGTATCAGCATGACAACTGGGAAGCGATTAACCAGGTATGCTTTTACTTATAAAAAAATTATTATAGCGGCATTGCTTATGCTGACCATTTCTGTCGGAACCGACCTTGCAGGACCGTTTATTGCTAAAAATATTATTGATCAGCATATATTAGGGATTGAATCTGTTTGGTATGAAACGGCAAGGGGCAATCGGGCAGTGAATTATGACGGTAAATTTTACACAAGAGAAAAATATTTATCTAAATCAGAACAAAAGGGAAAACAAATTCAAATTTTGCAAGTCGGTTCCAAGTTCGTTTTCATTGACCAAAAACTTGAATTTGATGGGAAGAGAAGCTTAAAAGAAGGAATTTTGGAGATTAAAAATGGTGTGCGAAAGGCAGAGTATCAGGCGAAAACCCTAAAGGGGTCTGAAACATTGTCCTTTTACGAGCCAGAGATTCCAGCTATCTTTCAACTATTGGCCATCTATTTTGGACTCTTGGTTATATCAGCCGTTTTTCAATACGGTGAACGTTTTTTATTACAAAAATCAGCCAACCGCATTATTCAAAAAATGCGCGAAGATGTCTATGGTCAGATACAACGGCTGCCGATTCATTATTTTGATAATTTGCCTGCAGGTAAAGTGGTAGCAAGAATCACGAATGATACAGAAGCAATCCGTGAGTTATACGTAACAGTTCTTGCTACCTTTTTTACTAGTGCCATATATATTACCGGAATATATGTTGCCTTGTTTATTTTGAACGTAAAGCTTGCAGCGATTTGTTTATTGTTATTGCCGATTTTATATGTATGGATGTTAATTTACCGGAAGTATGCTTCTAAATATAACCGAGTCATCCGGTCCAGGAATAGCGATATAAATGCAATGATCAATGAGTCTATCCAAGGGATGAGTATTATCCAAGCATTCAATCGTGAAAAAGAATCAAAAGCAGATTTTGAAAAAATTAACCATGAACATTTTACGTACCAGAATAAGCTATTAAGTTTAAATGCATTAACCTCTCATAATCTGGTTGGGATATTAAGAAATCTCATTTTTGTGGCATTTATTTGGTATTTCGGGGGCCAGGCACTGAATACTTCTACTATCCTATCACTTGGGATGCTATATGCCTTTGTTGATTACATCAACCGCCTTTTCCAGCCTGTTCAGGGGATTGTCAATCAATTGGCTAATTTAGAGCAGGCACTTGTGGCTGGTGAACGAGTATTCAAGTTGATGGATGAGCCAGGGGAAAATGTTAGTGGTGAGCGGATTGCTCGTTATAAAGGGAATGTAAGATTTGATCATGTTTCGTTTGGCTATAAAGAAGGAGAATTCGTGCTAAAGAATATTGATTTTGAAGCGAAGCAAGGTGAAACAGTTGCCCTCGTTGGTCATACAGGTTCAGGAAAAAGTTCGATCATGAATTTACTTTTCCGTTTTTATGATTGTCAAAAGGGGAAAATTACGATTGATGGAAGGGATATTGAATCCATCCCACGTCAAACGATCCGAAATCATATGGGCATCGTTTTACAGGATCCCTATTTATTTACAGGAACGATTGCTTCTAATGTAAGTCTCAATGATTCTTCGATAACGAAAGAAAAAATCGAGAAAGCATTAAAGGATGTTGGAGCAGAAAAGGTATTCAAAAATTTAGAAAATGGGTATGATGAACCTGTTCTTGAGAAAGGAAGCACCCTTTCGAGCGGGCAGCGGCAGTTAATTTCTTTTGCCCGCGCGCTTAGCTTTAATCCTGCGATTCTAATTCTTGACGAAGCCACTTCTAGTATTGATACAGAGACAGAAGCAGTGATTCAAGAGGCTATGGATGTCCTGAAAAAAGGGAGAACAACCTTTATCATTGCCCACCGGTTATCAACGATTCGAAATGCCGATCAAATTATTGTACTGGATCGAGGGGTGATTGTTGAAAAGGGCACACATGATCAATTGATGGAGAATAAGGGGAAATATTATCAGATGTATCAACTTCAGCAGGGCAGCACAGATCTAGCAGGATAGAAAAATGGCCTCTTAACGAAATTTGTTAAGGGGCCATTTTTTCACAAGATAAGTATAAGTTTTTGAATCTAGACAACTTTCTAGCTCCAGCGCCTAGTGTACTTCGCCCTTTTCCCTACGATAAGTCAACATCGGATCGCTAGCGCTCTCCGTGTTTCCTTTATCTCAGTCAAAGTGCTCAGACTACGCCGCTAAACGGGCGCTTGCACTTTTCTTAATAAGTAAGTCCCACTCGCGAGCCAATAAATTGATTGTTAAAAAGCTGCTTAAATACGAAATCAGCCGTATCATAAATCGAGATGGAAGAAGGATGATCAGGTAGAAAGTCTTTTTCATACCTGTAATCTCCTTTTCTTTCACCTACAGGTAAGTAGGTGGGACATACAACCGTCCAATCAAGTCCAGAATCTTTTAGCATTAAATAGGCTTTTAAGTGTTCCTCCGCATCACGAGTGCTTTTCCTTTTCGACTCAGATGATTGAAAACGATATAAATGTGGGGCAGAACGAGCCTGTAGAATTCCTGCTGTACCAATTGTAATAATTCGTTTTATTTCCTGCTCTTTCATATGTTTAATGATTAATGGCATCGATTCAGACAGTGTGGTGGTGCCATTTGTATTTAATGCACTAATAACCACGTCTGAACCGGTTAGGCTATTCGTAATGTCTGTTTCATTTAGGACATTACCTGTCTTAACCTTAAGACCTGCACCAATATTGTTTAGCTTTTTCATATCTCTCACTAGTGCAGTTACAGAATGTTGCTGGGACATAGCATTTTCTAAAATGATCGTGCCTACCCTGCCCGTTGCACCAAAAAGGCAAATGTTCACAAAATGTTCACCTCTTAGTCAATAATGTGTAATAATCATCACTTGTCAAACCCGCCGCTTGTGATATTTTAAAAATGTTTAAGTATTTAAATAATTTCGGGGTGGGATGTATATGTCAGAGTATTCAGTAGTACTATTGATCGGTAGTTTTTTAATCCTTTCTTATTATATCGGATATACAATCATTAAACATTAAATTATTAACTGCAGACAAGTGTCTGCAGTTTTTTTATACTCTTTGTAACTTGTCTGTCGATTTCCGCTCCAATCAACATAGTGCCAAAATCAACATGGTATTAATAATAGTAATTTGATTAATAAAATGGATAGGAATGGGTATATATATTGAAGTATACGAATTTGTGAGGTGTGGATGACACGTGGAGAATTATCGAATCGAAAAAGATACGCTTGGTGAGGTTCGTGTGCCAGTAGATAAATATTGGGGTGCGCAAACACAACGAAGTAAGGAAAATTTTAAAATTGGCACCGAAAAGATGCCATTGGAATTAATTTATGGTCTGGTTTTTATTAAAAAAGCTGCCGCAATTGTCAATTTTCAATTAGGAAAACTCAGCGAAAGGAAAATGAAAGCAATCATAAAAGTATGTGATTCCATTCATAACAGAGAGATAGATGAACATTTTCCATTGGTAGTTTGGCAAACAGGCAGTGGTACTCAATCCAATATGAACGTCAATGAAGTCATTGCCAATCGGGCGAATGAATATTTAAAAGAGCAAGAAGCCAATCTTGAAAAAATCCATCCGAATGATGATGTCAATATGTCGCAAAGCTCCAATGACACCTTTCCAACAGCAATGCATATTGCTGCCTATACAAAAATAGTTGAGGATCTCCTTCCTGCTATTTCAGAATTAAAAAACACGCTACTTGTAAAAGAGAAGGATTTTTCAAAAATAATCAAAATAGGGAGAACTCATTTGCAGGATGCAACACCACTAACGCTGGGACAAGAGATCAGCGGATGGAGGGTAATGCTTGAAAAATGTGAAAGGATGATAACAGAGGCAACCCAGTATCTGCTTGATTTGGCGATAGGAGGGACAGCGGTTGGTACAGGAATCAATGCTCCCTCACAGTTTGGAGACAAGGCTGCCGAGCAGATTTCCATGCTTACAGGTTATCCATTCCGTTCCTCTGGGAATAAATTTCACGCATTAACAAGTCACGATGAAATTGTTCATGTTCATGGGGCGCTAAAAGCTTTGGCAGCTGATTTAATGAAAATGGCTAATGATGTCCGCTGGCTTGCTAGTGGGCCGCGCAGTGGAATCGGTGAACTTAGCATTCCCGCAAATGAGCCAGGGAGCTCAATTATGCCGGGGAAGGTTAATCCTACTCAGAGTGAAGCGTTGACGATGATTGCGTGCCAGGTTTTTGGGAATGACGCCGCCATCGGTTTTGCGGCAAGCCAAGGGAATTTTGAGTTAAATGTGTTTAAACCAGTTATAATTAATAATTTTATCCAATCAATCAGGCTCCTTTCGGATGGAATTATTTCTTTTAATAAAAATTGTGCCTTAGGTCTCCAAGCAAATGAAGAAATGATCAAAGAGCATGTAAACCGATCTTTGATGTTGGTTACAGCGTTAAATCCTCATATTGGCTATGAAAAGGCAGCAGAAATTGCCAAACTTGCTTATAAAGATAATTGCTCATTAAGGGAAGCTGCCATAAAAATAGGTTATGTTACAGAAGAACAGTTTTCAAAATGGGTCATGCCTGAAAATATGATTTAAACAAAATGAAAGCCCCCTCCAAAAGGAGGGGGCTTAGCCATAATATTTATTTGTATTTACTGGGTTTTTCTAAAAATTAGCGTTGGAATCCGCCAAGTTGAGACTCTGCCATTGCTACAAGACGCTTTGTAATTTCTCCTCCAACAGATCCGTTGGCACGTGAAGTAGTGTCAGCACCAAGATTTACACCAAATTCTGAAGCAATTTCATACTTCATTTGACTAAGAGCTTGCTCGACGCCTGGTACTAGAAGTTGATTAGAGTTGTTGTTACTTGCCATAGTTGAATAACACTCCTCTTAATAAGTTTGGGGTCAGTATGGAATTGAACCATAATGGAGATTAAACCATTGCCGCCTTGGCCTAACCCATGTTATCAATATTACCTTTGATAAGCTTCTACAAATTGGAGATTCATTCATTGTCTTTTGTTTGGTTGGATGAGTCGGACTTGCACCGGCTATTACCCTTTTTGGTTTCATCCATCGTTGTAAGTAGGTGTTGCTTGCTTTGTAATACTTATTATGATTAAAACGGAAAGACTTATTCGAGAATTTAATTGGTAATTGATTCCATCACATATGGTTTGCAAGTTAACACAAACTAAGAATATCAACTAAACAAAAGGGTGATTTGTATGTCTGTATGCCCAATATGTAATGGTTTTCGGGAAGCTTACTTATTATGTACAAGTTGCGGTGAACCTATGATGGAGAGTGGACGTCTGATGGATTTTTATGATGATTATAGTCCATACATGGAAATAGATCTAATGAAGATGGAGGATGGGTATCCTGATACAAATTCAGGTCAAAAGTGTCCCCATGTGTATCGATGTCCTTCCTGTAATAAAGAAGAAGTATTCTTAATAAAAGAATAAGCCCCGTTTCGTAAACGGGGCTTATCGGTTCTTATTTATGGGCGGATTCTTGATTCTGTTTCAACATCAAAGAAGTGTGCTTTGTTCATATCAAAAGCTAGTTCTAATTTATCCCCAGGATGAATATCTCCACGGGAATCAACTCGGGCTACGAAATCTTGGCCGCCAATGCTTGAATAGATCATTAATTCTGCACCAGTTAACTCTGCAACATCAACGTTAGCATTAATTTTTGTACCTGCAGACGCATCAATGAAAACTGGCTCATCATGAATATCTTCAGGGCGAGTTCCAAGAATGATTGATTTTCCAATATAGCCTTGTTCACGAAGATATTTCATTTTTCCTTCTGGAACAGCTAAAGATGTTTTTCCAATCACAAATTTTCCATCTTCTAGTTTTCCGTTAAAGAAGTTCATTGCTGGAGAGCCGATAAAGCCACCGACAAAGACATTCTCAGGCTTTTCATACACTTCTTTAGGTGAACCAACTTGTTGAATGACACCATCCTTCATAACAACTAGTCGAGTAGCCATTGTCATTGCTTCAGTTTGGTCGTGCGTAACATAGATAGTAGTTGTATCTAAGCGGCGGTGAAGTTTTGCAATTTCAGCACGCATTTGAACACGAAGCTTTGCGTCTAGATTTGATAAAGGTTCATCCATTAAGAATACCTTTGCATCACGAACAATGGCACGTCCTAATGCTACACGCTGACGTTGTCCACCAGACAGAGCTTTAGGTTTACGGGTTAAGTAAGCCTCTAAACCAAGAATTTTTGCAGCATCTTGTACACGACGTTCAATTTCATCTTTAGGGAACTTGCGCAGTTTTAAACCAAATGCCATGTTATCATATACAGTCATGTGTGGATAAAGCGCGTAGTTTTGGAAAACCATGGCGATATCACGATCTTTCGGTGCTACGTCATTCACTCTTTTACCATCAATGTAAAAATCACCTTTTGAAATATCTTCAAGACCAGCAATCATTCGAAGAGTAGTAGATTTTCCGCACCCAGATGGTCCAACAAATACGATAAATTCTTTATCCTCAATATGTAAATTGAAGTCTTGAACAGCGGTTACTTTATTATCATAAATTTTATAAATGTGATCTAATTTTAACTCTGCCATTAGTAATTCCTCCCTTTATCTTGTTAACAATATTGTACAATTAGAGGGCGAAAATCAGTATGGACAGAGTGCACAAAGATTGAAAGCGCTTTTTTGGGCAGATTGTTACTTTTCTAGACTCTGCTCAAATAGTAAACACGCTAAAAACACTGTAAAGGCACCGTAAAAATCCTTTAATTGGATTCCAGATTTATCGATGAATTTATCGATCCGGTATTGAAGTGTATTTCTATGAATATACAATTTTTTTGCCGTTAAGCTGGCATTTAAATTATTCTCAAGAAAGACTTTTATTGTTGAATACATCTCTGTGTCTTCATTAAATACCCCAAAGATTACTTGATTGACCATTTGTTTTAAATCAGCCGGCAAGTGATAAGCTAAATAGGCTGGGAAAACACGCTCAAATGTAAAGATATTCAAGTGGTTCACAAGATTCGCAATCCCAAAAGAGAAGTATTCTTTCTCCTGAAGATATTTTGCGCGGAGTTGATTGGAAAAAGGATGGAACTTTCCGAAAAAAATAGAAATTTTTACATAAAAATCGCTTTCTAATGTTTCAGTCATTGAAATCAAATCTTCTTCTGTCAGAGCAATTGCGCTGCCTGCTTCAATGACAATACCTCGATTGCTGTTTTCCCAGATGACTATGACTTCTTCAGAAAAAAAACCTTTTAAGGCAGACTCAATTTCGCTTTGATTCGTATCATCGCTGTTAAATTGAAACTGAATGAAACGAAGATACGTCTCAGGTTTATACGTCGGGAGAGGACCATCCAATAATAAATAGGTATCCCATCCCTTCGCAGCGGAATTACTCGCAGGATTTTTATATTCAACTAATTGGTAAATTGTTTTAAGAAGGGTTAATTCCTTTTCAGTTACCACAGCTTTAGGAATAGCGATCCATTCGTTTTCAATCTCATTATAGAAGAAATAAAATTGTTCAGAGGGATTCACTGGCTTATCTGGAAACAAAATGGAATTCTCATAAATAGACAATAATTTTTTTAACATGGTTGATTTCCCCGTTTTTTAATATTTACTTGATTCATTTATTATACAGTAGTTGATAAAAGCAAGAAAATAATAAAGGCTAGCCATTGTTAATGCCGGCTAGCCTATCATATATGGTGGTAATATAGATTAGTCGCATTCATAGGGTGGTTGTTCTTCAAGAAACTCATGGGCTTCTTCGATATTAGTTGTATCATGGCGGGAATGAACGGAACCACCAGACATGCCTTCGTTAATCATACGGTCCACATCCATGAACACCTTATCTCTGCCTTCATAAGCCGAACCTAAATCCGTTACCTTGTCTTTTCCTTTATCCAAAACCATCATCCCTTTCCGTAAACTATTTCTAGTTTGTGGAAAAGGTGAGTTTTCATACACTTTAAAGATCCCGGCATTACATTATTCATAAACATGGTAAAGCATCAGCTCATGGATTTGGCTTGATAATGCCTCGATCTCATCTCGTTCAGGCACATTTGTTGTCCATTCTATATTCCCTGTTTGATGATAAATTCCGGTGACTCTTTGCTTTTTATGATAAAAGGAAAAATTCCATCCCGGAATATTTTTATTTTCAAATAATGGCTTGAATTGAAAGTGCATTAACATCGTGAAATCCCCCTTTTAATTTACTTACTATTAGCTTAACTTGTTTGGGAGATTTTTTAAATAGAATTTTCTGTCAATTTTTTCATTAGATCTGAAAATTTGAGAGTTGGAAGAATAAGCGGCAAAGTTGCTCAATTTTCTTTTCTTCTATTTCGTGTTCGTCAAAGCTCATGGGTTTGGAATTTACCTCGTAAATATAGTACTGCCCCGTTTTACTTACCCCAGCGTCGATGGAAAATTCACCGAAATAGCCAAATCGGTCAGATAATGCCCTTCCAATATAAGGGATAATTGTTTCGATAAATTGATCATGCTTTTCAGAATGCAAAATTTCATAGGGCAAGAGCCTCCCACCGGAGGGTATATGAGTAGTAATTCCTTGTTCTTGTGATTGCCTAATCCCAATCCCAGTTAAAATGTACTTACCTTCATCTGCGTGGGCAAGGATACGAAAGTCGAAACGATTACCTTCGTATTCAGCTGATGTTATTTCCTCTTGGGCTAGGTAGTTTTTCTCAAGTAGCTCCTTGCCCCAGATAGCCCAAAAATGATTAAAGGATTTATAAATTTCCTGAAGATTGATTCCTTCTAATTGAACCTTGGAAGAACCCATCAACTTTAAGCGGAAAATCCCTTTTCCTTTCGATGATTGCGCAGGTTTTAAATATATGCTTATTTGCTTCTGCAGAAAAGTGATCAAGTCCTTTTTTTGCTGGATGAGGATTGTTTGCGGCAAAAAGGTTTGCAAAAACGGATGGGTTTTAAGTAATTCATATAACTCAAATTTATCGATAAAACATGGATTGAAAAAAGGGATATTTTTCTCCTTTAAAACCGAAAAAAAACGTTGGTATTGCTCATTTTGTTCTGACTTTCTGAAAGGAACCCGATTATAAACCAGGTTTGGATAAGGGAATATTTCCTTAACCCAGTGATTTTTATCAGGTGAATAGGTATAGCCAGTAATATGATCTGTATCTACATCTTCCGGAGTAAAGACAAAGCTTATTCCATCAAGTGAAATAAGCTTCTTTTGTAATGCTATAAAAAGCGGGCCATTACCCGCAATAGAACCATTTGATTTTCTCGCTGACATAATACCAATCAGTGGCCCTGCTTGATTGGCTTTCATGTGAATAACTCCTCTGGGTGTAATAATGATTGCTCGGTAAGAAAGACAGCAAACGCAATGGACAATTTACGTGTTAGCAAATCAAAATCTTTCAATTCGGGATGAGAAAAGATGGTCCTTCCAGGTTTGGAATTTGCTTCAAAGAGCCAAACATCTCCATTTCGGTCGATACCTAAATCAAAACCAATCTCACCAATAATGCCTTCTACATTCCTATCCAAAGAACTGCTTAAAAGAAGGGCGGCATGAGAGAGTCTTTCTTTATACAAAGTACGTTCATCCCCTGAGAATATTTCTTCGAGCGTTTTAACAGCACCACCGCTTCTTTTATGAGTGGTTACGCTGCCAGGGCCAGCAATTTTCGCTGCAATCGCTGATACATGCCAATTTCCCAGATCATCTTTATTCGTGTGGACGCGAAAATCAATTGGTCTTGATTCGCTTCTGAGTAAATTAATGCCCTGCTGTACCAACATTTTTTCAAGTGATTGATTGGCGAATACGATACCCATCAATCGTTCTAAACTTGAAAATCTTCGCAAACGATTTACACCACTTTCATCTTGGTAGCGGCAAAAATAATCATCGGTGTGCTTGTCATATATTATTTGGTGAACACCTAAACCAAGACTGCCATTTTTAGGTTTAATAAAAACATGGCCATGGGTAGAAAGCATAGTCTCGATTGAGGAGAAGGATGTAAATGGCAGTGTTTCTGGTAGGAAGCTTGCAACTATGTCATCTTGAATAAGCCTTTCATGAATATCAAGCTTATTAAAAAATCCAGGATTATACCATGGAATAAGGTATTCCTTTTGCAAGCGGTCACGCACCTTAATTAATTTTGGGTTATTTTCACTTCTCCGATTGGGCAGCCGATCATAAATAACATTAGGAAAAGGCACTTCAAGCGTCTCCCATGCATTATTTTGAAAAATGTACCCTTCTATGATTCCTTGGTCCCAATCAATATGCTGTTCTCCAAATACAAAAGGTAAAGCACCCACCATTTTATTAACGGATAGAAGTTTTGAAAAGAACAATGTTCTTTCACCAATAGGTTCCAAAGGCAGTGAGGTAAATCCCGCTGTGAAAATACCTACAAGTGGACCGATAATAAGACTATGGTTATTGAAAAAGACATGAAGTGGAGTGTTGAGATTAGGAAAATGGAGTGCTTTTTGAATTTTTCTGCTTATCGAAACCCGGTCATCCTTATCAGGATGAGGAATAAAATCAACTTCTATGGATCTCGAACCAAAGGCAATCCTTGTGATCTCTTTATCTTTAAGAAATGATGGAGGACAGAAAACAACTAATTGATCATTTTGAGCAACTTCAATGAGATAATGTTTTCTCATAATAGCTCTTCCTTTCTTTTGAATCTATCAGGGTTAAGTGTTTCCCGTAAAGCAATGGGGCTAGGTTCAGAGAATCTTTAAGGTCTGGTTGAGTTTGCAAGAGCACTTTTCGCCCTGGTTTCGAATTTACATCCAAAATCCAGATTGAACCATTTTTCGCGATGCCAATATCTACTCCGAGTTCAAATAATGGTAAAAATGCATTTTCAAGAAGTGGAGGAAGATTGGTGAGAATGTATGCTAATTCTTGATTAATATATTCCCTAGTAGCAGGTGGGAGAGAAGGTGACCAATCGGCAAAGGGGAGGACGGTCCCACCAGCACTTAAATTTGATAAAATACCGCCAGTATTTCCTCTACGAATCCCTCTTCCTAATTCGCTCCATTTCCCATCCATATTTTTTTGCAGTAGGACGCGAATGTCGAAGGGCTGCAGTTGATTATTTGATAATTCAAGATATGGTTGCAGTAAGTATTGACGATTACAAATGAGCGATTGTAACCACTGGGTTAGCTTCGTTTCATTTGGGAAAATCCGTGAAATAATCTTCTTTTGTTTTTCAGTTTTAACATGAAAGGATTTTTCATTTTTTTTCAAATAGTAAATGCCATTCCCTTGCGATCCGTTAATGGGCTTTAAAATAATCCTTTTCTTTGTTGTTAATTCATTTAATACGATGTTAGTATCGGAAACAGATTGAGTTACAGGTAAGTAAGCTGATAAAACTGTTTTTCTTAATTCTTCATAGAGTTCTAGTTTATTTGGCAGCCCATATCCTAAAAAGGTTATGTCAGTTCTGGTCTTTAGCCAAGATACAATCGGAATGCATTGTTTGGAATGCTCATCATCACCGTAAAAACAACGGTCATAAATAATCGTTGGAATGTGAAATTCACTGTCGACCCAGGATTTTGTAGTTAAATTAAATTTTTCCCCTTTTACTTGAAGTGTCAGCGGATCTATTTTTGAAGGGATGAAGCGGTAGCATTCCATCCCACAGGATTCTGCAAGGTTCGCGATTTCGTTTATATAGGACTGTTCACTTTCCATGCTAACTGTCATTATTCCAAATGCAATCAATTTAATGATCCTCCTTTACAATTGTAGATTCAAATGCAAGCAACGTACAAAATTGGATGAGCGCCTTAGCTGACGGCCTTATTTTTCCTAACCCATCCTCAAAGTTTTTAGAAGGTTTAGAGTTTACTTCTATTATCCACAGCTGTCCCTCTTGATCGACCCCGATGTCGATCCCTAATTCTCCGGTTATCCCTGTTGAAGAACCACTAATAGTCGAAGCCGTTTCAAGCGCTAATTTCTTCATAAGTGCAAACACTTCTACAGATTTTTTTTGGTCGAAACAGGTACGTAGAACATTTAAGGGTTTGAGGATTCTCCCGCCCCTAGCGATGTTGGAAACGAACTCATCTTCCGCTGCGACCCTTGCCACAATCGAGGTAACTTGCCAATGGTTGTTTAGATTTTTGTGACACAAAACTCTAAAGTCCATGGCACAGGATTCATAAGTAACTAACTCTATCCCCTGTTGAATTATATAAAAACGATTATGAAGTATTTGCTTTATAAGTTGGTGGACTTCATCTAAAAGATAATTATTTCTAGATCTATCGTTAAGAGCAGCGATAGAGGTTTGTAAAGAGAATTGGCTATCTTCTTCCTTTTTCAATTTCATAATATTTCTGCCTTGACTGCCATGAACTGGCTTGATAAATACCGTTTCAAATTCTTGAGTAAGTTCATATAAGTGTTCTTTTGTATAAATTTTGGTTTTTGGTAAAAACGGAAAAAGATGTTTCTCATGAAATATTTGATTATATACTTCCCATTTTGAAAGAAAGCGTTCATTAAAAAGTGGGATCAGCAAGGCTTCAAGTTTATTACGGAAATGCTTGAATGGCTCAGAGTGTTCAAGTTTGCGGGAATGGATTCGATTGTAAATTACATCTGGCAAGGGATGTTCAAAAGGACTCCATTTCCCATTTATAAGGTAATACCCACGATTTAAAAATTGATCATAGGAAAAAACATAAAAAAAGCCGCCAATCTCGGTAATTCCATGATGAAGCTCCTCGCAAAAAGCGTGAATAGAACGAAAATGGGGTTCCTCTTCCATATTTGAAGGGAAATCAGTTAATAGTCCAATCACAGGCCCAAGCTCAAGTGTAAGTAAATCAGGATGATAGATAGCCTGAAATTTATATTCCTGAATGGGGAGACAAAAATCTTTTAAGATATTTTCGGGTATAAGCATCATATTTGGGTCCATTTCAATCGTTTTGACTTTTGTTTTTATCGTCTTGTGTCCTAATTTGATATTTAAGTCAAGGTTATGATTCACTAGTAAATTGGTAAACAATTGGTTAGACATTTGCACAAAGCAGTCATTTTTATTTTTTTGTTTCCTTGGTTTAATCGTTATTGGAGTTATTGGAAAAAACATAAGCATTCCTCAATTTCTACCTAGAGCTTATAGGCATTAGTTGATATAGTAATGTATGTAACATTAATCTAGATGGTGATATTAACATTCTCGCATTTAAGTGAATAGTTTGTTATAGTTGATTCAGAATAGAAAAGCGGAAGCGCCCGTTTAGCGGCGCTGGAGCTAGACATCATTAAAAAGGAGTGGATAACAATGGCAGTTAATTTATATGATTCCGCCTATGCGTTAGAAACAGCCATTCGTCAAAGTGAAGAATATACCCAACTACAGCAAGCTTATAAAGAGGTAAATGCTGATCCAGCAGCAAAACAGATGTTTGATAAGTTCCGTCAAATCCAAATGGACCTGCAGCAGAAACAAATGATGGGGCAGGATATATCAGAACAAGAGGTCCAACAAGCACAATCAACTGTTGGACTCGTTCAGCAAAATGAAAAAATTGCTCGGCTTATGCAAGCAGAACAACGGATGAGCATGGTTATTGGGGAATTAAACAAAGTGATCATGAAGCCATTAGAAGACCTTTATGGAAAAATGTAAACTCAGTTAGAAAAGCCTTGGGAAAAGTAACCGAAGGCTCAGGTTGTCGAAAAACTTTCGATAGCCTTTTCTTTTATTCCCCTTCTTTAATAATTCACCGCGTTAATTTGTAATAATAATATATAGGATTATCAATAGGCCAGTTAGCAGGGACAATCAATTAATAATTTCACCCCTACCTAACGACTATGCTTTGGTCAATATGCCTGCAAGGTAAAGCTTCCGCTTTTCTGTTCTATAAATGCCTAAAAAATCATAAAAGTGATATAAAGGCTAATTCACCAAGAACAGGGGGCAACGTAATGATTTATCGCTTGCTTGCTTTAAATATTGATGGCACACTTCTCCAAACAAATGGTAAAATCCATAGATCAACAAAAGAGGCAATCGAATATGTTCAACAAAAAGGGATCTATGTCACACTCGTAACATCAAGGAGTTTTCCTTCTACAAGGAAAGTAGCGAAGGCCTTAAAAATAAAATCACCATTAATCACTCATCAAGGCGCTTTTATTGCCAGTTCAGAGGACAAACCAATTTATGTGAAAAGGATAAATGAAGATATAACCTACGATACAGTAAGCTTCTTAGAGGCCCTGCCATGTCAAATACGTCTAGTCCACGAACAATTTTCATTAGCAAATAAATTAAAATTAAATAATAATTTGTTGGCTAAAACCGTTTTTACCTCAGGAGATCCAGTCTTCTATTCGCAGCAATTTGTTTCATCACTATCTGAATATTTACATGACCAACCAGTGAGCCCCCCTAAGATTGAAGTATATTTTGAAGAAGAGAGTGACCTTCAAGATGCCAAAAAGGCACTTAGAAAAATGTTTACGGAGATTGAATTGATTGAGCTTGACTCGTTACGGTTAGATATTGTACCCGTGGGTGTTTCAAAGTTATCAGGGTTATCCTACCTAGCGAGCCAACTTGGAATCCATCGAAAAGAAATGGTCTATATCGGTGATGGTCTAGATGATATTCCATTGCTTGAAGCCGTAGGTCTTGGAGTATCAATGTGGAATGCCGATTTCGAAGTAAAGAGAGCATCCGATTGGGTTACCAGGTCAGAGAATGAACATGGTGTAGCTTATATGGTCAAAGAACATTTTAGAAAGCAGCAACCAATTGAGTTTTTAAGAAGGATGAACATTATTAAAAAATAACCCTTGTAAAGATATCAGTGGCAGTGCCGTTGATATCTTTTTTGTTTTGAATTATTTATCCAGAATAACTTCTACTATATGAATTTATTTTATGGGATTTTTCGTGTAATCTCGTTTCTTATAAAGGAATAATCTATCGTAATGACGAATAATTTATAAAGTTGACCATATTTTTTGTATTCATTTAGGTAAACGCTTTCATATTTGGAGGGGATATATCTATGATGCAAACCGCTTTAACGATGACACAAATGATGGAAAGGGCAGAAAAGTATTTTCCAAAGAAAAAAGTTATATCAAGGACTGCAAGTGGCATCCATACATTTACTTACAAACAAATTGCTGAAAGAACAAGAAGGCTTGCAAGCAGCTTGGTAAAGTTAGGCGTATCAAAAGGCGAACGGATCGGAACACTGGCATGGAATCATCACCGCCACCTAGAATCTTATTTTGCTATTCCGTGTATGGGGGCTGTTTTACATACAATAAACCTTCGCCTTTCCACACAGCATATTTCCTATATTATTAATCATGCAGAAGATAAAATTCTCCTCGTTGATTCGGACATCCTTCCATTGCTTGAAAAATGTGCCTCTGAATTGAAAACCGTTAAAGCTTTTATCATTATGACCGATGAAAAAGAACTACCTAAAACAACACTCTCCCCAGTCTATCATTATGAAAGTCTATTATCCGAAGCCGATTCTACTTTCCAATACCCTGTTGATATTGATGAAAATGATCCGGCTGGAATGTGTTATACATCGGCTACTACTGGTAATCCAAAAGGAGTGGTATATTCGCATCGAGGTATCTTTCTACATAGTATGGCGCTTGGACTTGCCGACAGCGCAGCTTTAAGTGAAAAGGACATTGCACTCCCAGTGGTCCCAATGTTTCATGTCAATGCATGGGGGATGCCATTTGCAGCGGTCTGGTTTGGAACATCGCTTGTTTTGCCAGGCCCATATTTCACACCTAAATTGATTGCAGAACTCATTGAACAGGAACGAGTAACAATAACGGCTGGGGTTCCAACCATTTGGCTTGGATTATTAAAAGAGCTAGATGAAGGATCCTATGATATGAGCAGTTTAAGAGGGGTATTATGCGGTGGGTCTGCAGCACCTAAAGGAATGATTAAATCCTATGAACAACGGCATAATATCCCATTCATGCATGCCTATGGGATGACAGAGACTAGTCCCTTAGTTGTTATTTCAAATTTAAAAAGCTATCAAGAAGAGTTAGATGCAGAGGAAAGGCTAGAAATAAGAGCCAAACAGGGAATTCTTGTCCCAGGCTTAGATTTAAAGGTGGTTGGCAAAGCTGGAGAGGTCAAATGGGATGGTAAAGAAATGGGCGAATTGTGTATCAAGGGTCCATGGATTGCTTCTGAATACTATAAAGATGAACGGACAAAGGATGCTTTCCGTGAAGGCTGGCTTCATACTGGGGATGTTGTCACAATCGATGAAGAAGGTTTTGTCAAAATTGTCGATCGCACAAAGGACTTAATAAAGAGCGGTGGCGAATGGATATCTTCGGTTGATTTAGAAAATGCATTAATGGCACATGAGGCTGTTTTTGAAGCGGCGGTTGTTGCTGTACCACATGAGCAATGGCAAGAACGTCCAATAGGCTGTGTCGTTATAAAAGAGGCATATAAGGGGAAAACAACGAAAGAAGAACTATTGGATTTTTTAAAGCCGCAATTTGCAAAATGGTGGATTCCTGATGATATCCTCTTCCTAAATGAAATTCCTAAGACATCGGTTGGTAAATTCCTGAAGATGACTTTAAGGGATCAAGTGCAAAAAGATAGGATTCGAAAAGCATAAGTAAGGAGGACAAGGGATATTCCTTTGTTCTTTCGGCTGTGCATAAGAATAAAAAATAAAATGTGGAAAATTCACTATATTTAAAAAACTTTTATTTATTTATCCCATCAATTCCCTATATAATGGAATTGACAAGAGGATTGGAGGGTTGGGCATGTCGATTAATTTTATTACTGATAAGGTGAATGTGAAGGTTGCTGGCCGTGTTGCAACATTAGAAATGAATAGACCCGAAGCTTTAAACGCAATGGACCTAGATATGATTAGGGGGCTTGTCTGCAAGCTTAAAGAAATCAGTGAATCCGATGAAATTGATATTGTTGTAATAACCGGAAAAGGTAGAGCCTTTTCCGCTGGCGGTGATATTAAAACAATGATTTCAAGCATGAATGAAAACGAACTTTATCTAGTCATGGATAGCATTAGTGAGCTTATTATTACTCTTTATAGTATGCCGAAATTAACGATTAGCGCTGTATCAGGGGCAGCAGCAGGCTTGGGATTCAGCCTAGCATTAGCTACAGACCATATCATTGCTGAAAAGACTAGTAAGTTTGCAATGAATTTTATCGGAATTGGTTTGATTCCTGATGGAGGTGCCCATTTCTTTTTAGAGAAAAAATTAGGAGAAGCAAAAGCGAAACACGTAATCTGGGACGGTAAAATGATGAATGCTGCTGAGGCATTGGAGTTGGGGTTAATTGAAGAGGTAGCGACTGGAACGCTTCAGGAGACATTAGATGCTAGAATCGCAGATTGGTTAAGCAAACCGGTTCAAGCAATGATAAAAACAAAAAAAATATTAGCAGACATGAATCGTCCATATTTACTAAAAATATTAGAATTAGAAAAACTCTCCCAACAAAAAATGCGTGAAACGATTGACCACCAAGAAGGGATTCGAGCATTTATTGAAAAAAGGCCACCTAGATTTATAGGAAAGTAAACAAAGAAGCCACCCGGCTTCTTTGTTTTTAGCCTTTTTAAGAATGAAACAGTACTAACTTTCCACTTGGCGAGGTGCAGCGATGTGTACGTTCTAATAAGTTTTTTTCAGTTAACATCTTTTCGGCTAATTCTTTTGCAGCCTCATCATGTTCAGCCTGAATAGATTCATCTAAAATCTTTTCTCCATTGGTTTCAAATGCTGTTAATTTATAAGTCTTCATTCCACCAACCCCTTAATAAACTAATGTTACTTTATATTTTCACATAATTTAAAAAAAAGCGCAAAAAGAAAGTGAAACCATTTTGTGCAATATTCGTAATTAAATGGAGAGGAGTGTGTGAAATGGGTCTGATACTTGAAAATGTCACGAAAAGGTTTGGAGATTTTGTTGCTGTTGACGATTTATCTTTAGAAATACCAGAGAAAGAAATGTTTGGCTTTTTAGGGGCAAATGGAGCAGGAAAAACAACGACATTCCGTATGATATTAGGTCTACTCGATTCTAGCGGTGGAAAGATTACATGGGACGGGAAGCCGATTGATTATTCTTCGAGTCACTTAGTCGGTTATCTTCCGGAGGAGCGAGGCTTGTATCCAAAACTTAAAGTCCGTGACCAAATTGTCTATTTAGCAAGATTAAGAGGGATGCAAAAGACGGAGGCACTTGCAGAATTAAGGTCATGGCTTGAGCGATTTAAAATTCAAGAGTATGAAAATAAAAAAGTCGAAGAACTTTCCAAGGGGAACCAACAGAAAATTCAATTCATTGCTGCTGTCGTGCATAAACCGAAATTATTAATTCTCGATGAGCCATTTAGCGGGCTTGACCCGGTAAATGTGGAAATGCTGAAGGAATCAGTTTTATCCTTAAAAGAAAGTGGAGCAACCATCGTGTTTTCGAGTCACCGGATGGAACATGTAGAAGAAATGTGTGAGCATCTTTGCATTTTACACAAAGGAAGTCCAGTGGTCCATGGTTCATTAAAAGAAATAAAGCGATCGTTTGGTAAAAAGAACTTGGTTATCCATGCTGATTTTTCGTTAGATTCCTTAAAAAGTTATTCTGGTGTTGTTAAGTCAAAACCTACTATGGAAGGAATTCATCTACAAATTGAAGGAGAGTACATAGCCGAAAAAATTCTTAAAGAGATAGTAAATCAAGGGTTTATTCGGAAATTTGCTCTTGAAGAGCCTTCTTTAAATGATATTTTTATTGAGAAAGTAGGTGACTCTTATGAATAGTTTCTGGATTATTTTGTTCCATACTTATTTAAACAAATTAAAAACAAAATCCTTTATCATCACTACCCTTTTAACGGTTGTAATCGTCTTAGTCTTAACTAACTTATCAAATATCATTGATTTATTTGATAAAAATGATGGGAAAGAAATGGTTGTTGTTTTAGATGAAACAGGACAATTATACAAACCATTGGAAAAACAAGTTAGATCAATTAATAAAAATATTAAACTGTCTCTTTACGAGGGCAGTGAAGCTGAAGCTGAAAAAGCGGTAGAAAAGGGAGATTATCAAGGAATTCTTCTGCTTAGTTTCAATGATGAAAAACTGCCAGAAGCACAATTTAAAGCCATGAGTATTGCTGATTCAGCCTTGTTTACTGATCTTCAAACGAGCCTCCAGCAATTAAAAACAATGCTTGCAGCTTCTCATATCAATCTGACACCTGTCCAGCTTCAAAAGCTTTATGAACCCGTTTCTTTTGAGAAAATTGCTCTTGAGAAGAACGCAAAAACAGAGGAGGAATTAGATCAAGCAAGGGGTCTTGTCTACGTCCTGCTATTTATCATTTATTTTTCAGTTATTATGTATGCAAATATGATTGCCATGGAAGTTGCGACAGAAAAATCTTCAAGGGTAATGGAAATCTTAATATCAAGTGTCTCACCGATTAAGCAAATGTTTGCAAAAATAATCGGAATAGGTCTTTTAAGCCTGACACAACTTGCTGTCTTCCTGTCTGTAGGCTATTTCTCACTTAAACAAAATATGGAATCCTTAAAAGGAGGTTTTTTTGGTGTATATGGTTTTGGTGATATCCCTGGAGATACGATCGTGTACGCGGTCATTTTCTTTATTCTAGGCTATTTTCTTTATGCAACACTTGCAGCATTTCTCGGGTCACTTGTCAGCAGAATTGAAGATGTTCAGCAAATGATTACGCCAATGACCATGCTCGTTGTTGCTGGATTTATGATTGCTATGTTTGGCTTGGGAAAGCCTGATGCACCGTTCATCACGATAACATCTTATATACCGTTCTTTACACCAATGATCATGTTTCTGCGTGTTGGAATGTTGACAATTCCAGTCTGGGAGGCTCTATTAGGAATAGCTATCCTTGTAACAACTATTATTTTCTTAGCGATATTTGGAGCCCGCGTATATCGTGGCGGCGTCTTAATGTATGGACAGTCAAACTCCTTTAAAGATATTAAAAAAGCATTACAGTTAACTAAGAAAGAATAAAGGTGAACTTTAGCTTTTACCAAGGTTAAAAGTTTGAGCTTTTACCAAGGTTAAAAGTTTGAGCTTTTACCAAGGTTAAAAGTTTGAGCTTTTACCCCAGGTAAAAGCTCTTTATTTTTTCATCCCACTATTAACAAGAACGTGCATTCGTATTTCAGAGGTGCTACAATGGAGAAAAGATGAGGAAAGGAATTTTTTATGAAAAAGATATCGTTTATTCATGCCGCTGATCTGCACTTAGACAGCCCGATGGTTGGATTAAAGTATTTGCCGCATAACATCTTTTTACGAGTGAAAGAAAGTACGTTTACAGCCTTAAAAAAGGTTACGGCAGCTGCGATTTATCATCAGGTTGACTTCGTTATATTAGCAGGCGATTTGTTCGATGGTGAGGACCGCAGCTTGCGGGCACAATCCCGCTTTCGGACCGAGATGCAAAAGCTTGCAGAAAAAGAAATTCCTGTTTATATCGTCCATGGTAATCATGATCATTTAAACGGGTCCTGGGTTCACCTCGACATGCCACCAAATGTACATGTTTTTAATAATGAGGTAGGAACCAAAGTTTTACATACAAAGAGCGGAGAAATCATCCATCTATATGGCTTTAGTTATCCGACGAGACATGTCTTTGATAGAAGAATAGATGATTATATAAAGAAAGAAGGAGCCGACTTCCATATCGGAATTCTTCATGGAAATGAGAGTTCTGGGGTTGAGCATGATAACTATGCTCCTTTTACAGTTAGTGATTTGCTTCGAAAAGATTTTGATTATTGGGCATTGGGCCATATCCATAAAAGAACGATCCTATCTGATAAACCGCCGATCATTTATCCAGGCAATATCCAAGGTAGAAATAAGAAAGAAACAGGAGTAAAAGGAATTTATTATGTTTCGTTAACCGAACTTGATCTGAAAATGACCTTTTTAGAAACAGCTGATATTATTTGGGAAGAGGCAGTGGTTGATGGATCTTCAGCCAGAAGTTTTCATGAACTATTACAATTATGCCAAACTCAAATCAATAGTGTACGGAAGGAACAGAAGGGGACGCTATTATCTCTTGTTTTGAAAAATATTCAATTAGACGATGAACGGGAAAAAAGAAGCGTTGATGCCGATCTTTTAGAGCTTCTCTTAGAGGATGAAAAAGATGAGGAATCATTTGTTTGGATTGTCGACTTAACCATCACAGTTAGTCAGCAAATAGATAAAGAACAAATGAAAAGGGACGCTAATTTTTATGCAGAGCTCTTTGATACCATTGACCATTATGACGATGTGGAGCATGCTTTGGCTCCATTGTACGAACACCATTTAGGGAGAAAATATTTAGCTCAGTTTACGGCTGCAGAGCAAAAAGAACTAGTCGGAAAAGCAGAGAAGTTGCTTATACAATTACTTTATCAAGCTTAGGGAAGGTGTGAGGAAGATTTGAAAATCCTCGAACTACACATATACGGGTATGGGCAATTAGAGAATGTCCAAATTACCAACCTTCACGATTTTCAAGTTTTCTATGGAGAAAATGAAGCTGGTAAGTCCACAATTATGGCGTTTATCCATGGCATCCTATTCGGTTTTCCTACAAAACAACAATCATTAGTGCTCCGATATGAGCCAAAACATAGTACCAAATACGGCGGAAAAATTAGAATTTATCATGAAAGTCACGGCGGGGCTGTGATTGAACGTGTTAAAGGAAAAGCTGCCGGCGATGTCAAGGTCGTTTTGGACAATGGTAGGATGGGCGGCGAGGAATTACTTAAAGAATTAACTGGAAACTTTGATAAAAGCTTATTTCAAGCTATTTTTTCTTTTAATTTGCAGGGTTTGCAAAATATCCATCAAATGAAAAGTGAAGAGATAGGGAAATTCCTATTTTCCACTGGAACATTAGGAACTGAAAGGCTGTCAAAAACAGAAGGTTTCCTGCAAAAAGAGTTAGATGCGCGCTTTAAGCCTTCAGGAAAGAAACCTTTATTAAATGAAAAGTTACAAGCACTTCATGAAATCAATGAAGAATTGAAAATAGCAGAAGCAAAAAATAAAAATTATTCAAATTTAGTAGAAAAGAAAGAGATGCTCCAGGAAGAACTAACCGGAATAAACGGGTCTATACAGGAGCTTGGGACAATGATTGAAAAACTAAATGAATGGAAAAGGATCGAATCCACCGTCAAGGACGAAAAGTGGACATCGAAGGAGCTAAAGGAACTAGGAGAGATTGGGTTTCCGGCACGTGGTATTGAACGGGTCGAAAACATAAATCAACTCATCCATCCTTATCGTGCTGAGATTAACAGTATGACCGAAAGAATTGGAATTTTAAAAAAAGAAATAGCGATGATTCAGCCAGACCATTCTTTTCTAAAAAACGAGCCGGCTCTTCTTTCCCTGCTTGACCAAGTCCCGCTCTTTGAGCAATTAAAACAGGAGAAACTGAAATGCGAAACGAAACTTTTAACTATTGAAGAAGAGCTTTCTATAACTAAAGAAAAGCTTCATTTAAATTTAAATGAGGAAAATATCTTTTCTATTAATACAAATATTTATATGAAAAACCAAGTTGATGTAGTTTCTCGGAAAGTTCAAAGGCTAGAAGAAGTAAAGGAAGAATTAGAAAATCAATATCAAGAAGAAAAAGGCAATTTAGAAGAAATAGAAAAAGAGGTCCGACTAGCAGAGAGACATGTTCTAACTGTACAGGAACGGTTGCGGCTTGAAGAGAAGTTAGTTTCGGGAAATGATAAGAAGAGCATTGAAGGAGAACTAAGGGCCTTACAAGACAAAATAGAATTCTATCAACAGATAAATGAACGAGATAAAGCTACTTCAGCAAAGCAAGATAAGCAGAAGAAACTTCAGTTTTATCTTTTTGAGTTTATTCTAGCTGCTGTAACACTTTATGGCATACTTTCAAAGCAGTGGTTTTTAGTTACTTTAGGTTTACTAGGGTGTATTTTAATAGCCATTTTTATGACTAAAACAAAGAAGCAATCGAAGGAAGTAGACCTAAATCAAACATTAAACGGTTTACGAGAAAAGGAAAAAGAGTTAACGAAAATACTCCAATCAGCTGAATATATAGAAATAACAAATCTTGAGGAGCAGTTAGAGCTTGATAACCAGAGGAAAGAAGAACTGCAAATAGTAAAAATGAAGTTAAAGCAGCAGCAAGCTCAATATGAAAAGGTCATTGCAAAATTTGAACAATGGGAATTGGAGTCAGCTCAAAATAAAGGAAAGCTGTTATCAATTAGCAATGAATTAAGGATTCCTGAATATATTGCAAATTCCTTTTTACTTGAAGCATTTGAACTAATTGAACACTATAAGTTGATTTATAGAGAGAAAAAACAATTACATTCAAGAATTGAGCAAATAAATCAGCAGCAGGAAAAAATATTAAAGAGTCTCCATCATTTTGAGAAGCTTTATTTAAATGAAAAAGGTTTAGATTTGTATAATGCTGCCTATGTATTGCGAAACAAGTTGAAAGAAGAACATAGCAAGCTAATAACGAGTCAAGAGAGACTAGCTAAGCTTACCGACCTTGAAGCTGATTTAAGTCAAAAGTCTCAGGAGTTGTCTCATCTGCATTCAGAATATAAAAAACTTATCTCTTCTGCACAGGTGGAAACGGAACACCAATTTTATGAACTTGGAGCAAAGGCAGAAAAGAAAGTAAAGCTGACTGAAAGATTAGAATCACTGCAGAGCCAACTACAATATTCCATTCTTTCTGAACAGGAACGGGAAAACTTCCTCAAAATGCGACCTAGTGATGAATTACTGACTGAATGTAATCAGGAGGTCCAATTATTACAAGCAAAATTAAAAAAAATTCTGGAAGAACAAGCTTCCATTAAGTATGAAATTCAAGTCCTAGAAGAGGGCGGCATTTATTCAGATATTCTCCATCACTACAAGCAGAAAAAATTTGAATTTGAAGAGGCAGCGAAAGAGTGGTCCGTCTATTGTTTAGCACAAGAGATCCTCTCAGATACGATTGAAAAGTATAAAAATATTCATTTACCAATGATGCTCTCCAAAGCAGAGGAATATTTATTGTTTCTCACTGATGGCAACTATCATAGGATTCACTTACAGGACACAGGATCGGGTTTTTTAGTTGAGCGCAAGGATCGTACTATATTTGAAGCAAATGAACTAAGCCAAGCTACAACGGAACAATTATACGTAGCCATTCGACTTGCCTTTGCAGTTACGTTATATGAGAAACATCTGCTCCCAATTATTATTGATGATAGTTTTGTAAATTTTGATGCAAATAGAACAGAAAAAGTGATAGAACTACTAAAAGGGCTGGAGCGAAATCAACTATTATTTTTCACTTGTCATAAACATTTGCTTCCACATTTCCCAAGGGAAAATGTTCTTTTTTTAGAAAAAGGTGCTGTTCAGATAATTTCATAGAGTGATAATTGGATATGTTATACTCTTACTAGTGGAAAGGACGTGAAATTATGGGTAAAGGAATATTAAAGCATGAAGTAGGGGAACAGGTGGAACTTTTTTTATTAATAAAAAGTTCTACTAAAGGAATTGCAAGTAATGGCAAACCTTTTTTAACACTAATTCTCCAAGATAAAAGCGGGGAAATAGAAGCAAAGCTTTGGGATGTTAATGAAGAGGATGGAAAGAGTTATGCACCACAAAGCATTGTAAAAATACAAGGTGATGTGCATAGTTATCGAGGGAAAAGTCAGCTTAAAATCCGTCAAATTCGCCGTACTGGGCCGTCAGATGGCGTAAAATTGGATGACTTCTTGGAGACCGCTCCACTAAGCCAAGAAGAAATGTCAGGCAAACTCACTCAGTATATTTTTGAAATGAAAAATCCTAATATCCAAAGAATTACACGACATTTAATTAAGAAGCATCAGGCGGCTTTTTTAGAGTTTCCAGCAGCAACTAAAAATCATCATGAGTTTGTGTCAGGACTTGCATATCATGTTGTCAGTATGCTTGATCTGGCCAAATCAATTGCCATGCTTTATCCAAGCCTTGACAAGGATTTACTCTATGCAGGGGTTATTTTACATGATATGGGTAAAGTATTGGAACTTTCCGGTCCCATTTCGACGGTCTACACGATTGAAGGGAATCTGCTTGGGCATATTACGATTATGATTAATGAAATAGGCAAAGCAGCTGAAGAACTCGGTATTTCTGGGGAAGAAGTCCTTATTCTCCAACATCTTGTTCTAAGTCATCATGGAAAAGCAGAATGGGGCAGTCCAAAACCGCCAATGATTAAAGAAGCTGAGATTTTACATTATATCGATAATCTTGATGCAAAAATGAATATGCTTGACCGTGCATTAGAAAGAGTGAAGCCAGGTGAATTTACCGAGCGGATTTTCGCCTTGGATAATCGTTCCTTTTATAAGCCAGTTTTTCATAAATAAAATAACCCTCATTTGGGTTATTTTTTTTGCTTTAAAAGGTAATATGAATAATTTCATTTTAAGTGAATATCATTTAATAAAGGTGGACAACCACTAAGAAAGGAGCAAGAAAAATTGACTATTCCTATTTGGGTATATGCTGTTGTGGTTGGTATTGTAGTGAGTGCACTAATGGCACTGAAAACAGGAAGAGAAGAGCGACTAATGGAAATGGAAAACATTGAGCAGGAAGGCGAGATCTATATGAAACGCCTGGAGAGAGAAAAGGAATTGAAGGAAGAACTTAAAGAAGAACTAAAAGAAGAACTTAAGGCAACAGGTGAATAAGAAAAGCGGAAGCGCCCATAGGAGGCGTTCCGCTTTTTTCATTTCTTATTGTGCAGCAGTTGCTGCTCCTGTTTGTGGTTTAAGTGCGTCTTTTAAGTCTTTATCACTAACCTTTACATCAGCAGCCTTTAGTTCACGTTCCATAGCTTTATTAATTTCTTCTGTAGTTAATTTAGATGATTTTACTTGAGTTTCAATTTCGTCCTTCATTTCTGCGTATGGTTTTTTCTCTTTTTTATCTGTTAATTGGATAATATGATAACCAAATTGTGATTTTACTGGAGCACTAATTTCATTGACTTTTAAAGCATATGCAGCTTTTTCGAAGTCAGGGTCCATCTTTCCAGTTCCAAACCAGCCTAAGTCCCCGCCGTTTGCTTTAGAACCTTCATCTGTTGAATACTGTTTTGCCATATCTTCAAATTTTGCTCCACCATCAAGCTTTTTCTTCACTTCATTTGCTGTTTTTTCATCAGCAACAAGGATATGACGAGCCTTTATTTCAGGTTGATAAGTAGCGTAGTAATCCTTTAATTCCTTTTCAGTTACCTTAACGCCTTTCATCGCAGCTTTTTCCTGCATCATGCCGAGCTTCATCGTTTTCTTCAAGTCATCTTCGCTTTTATAACCATATTGTGCAAGCGTAGATTCAAAATTTGCACCAAGATCTGTTTTTAATTGGTCGATTTTCGCATTTAATTCCTTATCAGTAACCTTGTATTTCTTAGATAGAACTTTTTCATATACAAGCTGCTGAAGGGCTTGGTCTCCGTATTTATCCTTCATTGTGTTGTAAAGTTCTTCTTGGGTAACGTTACCAACTTTGCTCTCTGCCACTGTATCAGATCCGCTTTGATTACATGCAGTTAATGCAAGTACTCCACCAGCCAATGAAAGGGCTAATAACCATTTTTTCATGATGAAATCTCTCCTAAACAGTAAATTCTTGTCCACAAACTCTACTATAACATAAATGGGAACTACTGCAAAAATAATAGCTATGTTTATTTTTTGAAATTTATTAAAAAGGCAACCTAAAACATTTCAAAAAAAATGGGAAGTGCCTAAACGAAATGAATATGGTTTGAATAGTATATCGTAGTAAATGAAAAAGGAGGTATTACGATGAGCCATGGACATGGAGCGGGCTTTGCTCTAATTGTAGTACTTTTCATACTATTAATTATTGTCGGAGCTTCTTGGATTTGTTAAGACCAAATTAAACATTTATGAATGGAGGTAAATATATGTCTGGTGGAGCAGGTTACGGTGGAGGATTTGCCTTAGTGGTTGTCCTTTTCATTTTATTAATTATCATCGGAGCTTCTTGGGTTTATTAATAAAAGTATCAAACTAAAAGCGATGAGAAATGCTCTCATCGCTTCTATTTTTAATGAATACAAATCCCTTCGTTCGCTAAGCGTTCTAATTGGATTATGTATATAAAATTTCCAAATATGAAGAGATCAGAAGAATCGTAATTAGGATATTAATGGTACGAAATACCTTATGTTGGTTTTCTTCAGGAATTTCTTTTTGGATACAGAGTGAATTGGTCATTTTATTTACATAAAACAAGATAAAAATAGCGAAGACAATAAAAATGGAGATCATCAATGATTCCCTCCCTGATGTACGTGTTATGATTAATACAATATCAAAAATCACCCAAAAAAGATAGTCAAAAAGAATGGAAGAATGTTAGGCTCTTAATGGATGCATTAACCATTTATATTCTGTCTGGAACACCTAATTAAAAATTTTACCTGATATTATTAAAAATGGTTTACCCAATGTTTTAAAAGGTTAATAATAAACATATAAAAATGTTAAAGTTCTGAAAAGAGGGCAATAGGATGAATGAATATGAATTACTGGAAAGAATAAACTTGCTTGAATATCATCAAAAGCTATTATTAAAGTTGCTTAATGATCCAAAACTTGAATTATATAAACTAATAATTGAAAATGGGATTACCGAACAGGAAATAGAGAAGTTTTATTCTTTATGTGACAAAATGAACCTAAAAATGGAAGAACAAAAAGCGGAGGGGTATGTGTACTTCCATCCGCTTTTTCATGAATTATCTGTATCATTACCATCTACGCTAAATATTAGAGAAGTAATTAACGCGTGTTTAACGCAAAAGCTTTACTTACCCCTTTTTCAAGAGATGGTAAAGTACTTATAAAACAATATTAAACGATTTCTTGTTCAGTATTTTTTGATTTTCTTAGCTTCCCATCTTCTTCAACAAACCTACTTTCAATATTATGAAAGGAACGTTCAAAGATTTCCATGAAATCTTCCCCATAAATGTTACGGACGATCGCCATCATTTCAACAATCTCTGGAAACTTGCCGTATAAGTCACGAAGCGGCAAAGCACCAGAAAATACAGCATTGCCATTTGGCTCATAGGTTTCCATTAGTTGAAGTAAAATCTCGTCACCCTTTTCAGTAAGCTGGATATAAGTATTACGTTTGTCATTTTCCTTTTTTGAAAATTGAAGCAAACCTCGTTCTTCTAACTTTTTCGAAAAGTTAAATGCTGTTGAAACATGCATAACCCCGAACTTGGCCACATCCGATATAGAAGCCCCATTTAAATGGTAAGCAATCCATAGAATATGATGTTCATTAATATTTAAATCAAAAGGCTTTATCCATTGCTGCCAATCTTTCTCAATCGATTTCCACAAGGCTTTACTTAATTGTGCAACTCTCTGAGTAAAAATCATCGCTTCCTTCATTGAATATTGTTTTTCAGTCATCCCCATTTTCACCCACTTTATATTTCTCTATTTTCATTATGCCAATAAAGTAAAAATTAATAAAGTATAAATTCACAAAATTTTAAAAAATAGAATAATATACTATTGAATTTTAAAAAAATATGCTTATTTTTGAAAAGAATCATATGTTTTGACAAGATCCACGGAAAAATAGAAACATTTAGAAAATTCGCTCTAAAATTTTATTTTAAAGTAAAGTTTCCAGTCATCCCTTTATTAACTTATTAGACCCTGTTCATAGGAATGGACGGCTAAACATATAAATAGTTACATCAAATGGTCGAATTTTTTGAAACTAAATAGGGGGATAAGATAGATGAAGCTTGCTGCAACCCTTTTTTTTATTTTTGGTGCGATCCTTTTATGGGGAGCAATAAAATATTTTTTAAGATTAACAAGCCCCGGTGTATATCCACCTAAACAAATATTAAAGAAAAGAACATTTGCATTAGCTGGAGGTGGAGGGATTTGTCTGTTAATTGCTGTTATCATCACTTATTTTTTATAGAAAGTATATTAAGAAAAGAACCCCTCTGGGTTCTTTTCTTAAAAAGGATCCCGTTCATTACTTTTGAATGACGGAAGGTGTTGTTAATTTAGTCCGCTTAACAATTGATAGAGCTACTGGATACAAAATAATCATTATAACGGTATTGAGTGCAATAGCTGGCAGAACACCTGCAGCAAATAGTGCCGCGAAGGACGCAGGTAAACCTACTAAAAAGAATGCTGCTGTTAAAAAGATTGTACCTGATACAAGAGTTCCGATGGCAGTTAAAACTCCAACACTAACAATAGAGTTTCGGTATTTTTTTAAAGCTAAAAATAAACCGAGGAAGACTAAAGCAGTGATAGGTTTATCAATGATATTTGGAATTTGTCCGCCTGGAAATCCAGTTGTTAATGCAGACAATACTCCAGTCACGATGGCCAAAAGCATGACACTCTTTATCTCAGGAATAAGGATTATTCCTAAAAACATCATCGCCAGCATCATATCTGGTTTTATTCCAAGAAAACTTGGCATTACCGTGTGTAAGACTACACCAATCCCCGCTAAAAGTGCTAAAACTACAATGTTCTTTGTATTCATTTCTCTTCTCTCCTCTGCTATACTAATCTATTTGTTTCTCCTGCAGTGCGCTATTTGCCTGCAGCGAAAAACCTATTTTCATTATAACATAATTATATAATAATAATAAAGATATAATTTTCTGATAATTTAAAAATATCTAAGTGGATTATACTTGTTTATTAATATTTCCAGCCATTTCCTGTAACATTTGAGGAGTATAATCACTTTGATTACTTTTCCAAACGGCTCCAAATCCATCGCCTTTTCCATAACGCGGAAGTAAATGCATATGATAATGAAATACGGATTGACCGGCATGTTCACCATTATTATTTAGCGTATTTAATCCAATCGGTTCAAATTCTTTTTTTAAGGCATTCGCAATGGCAGGGACCACTTCAAAAAGGTTTCTGGCAATTTCTGGAGTTAGTTCAAATAAGTTTTCCTTATGTATTTTCGGAATAACTAATGTATGTCCTTTAGTTACCTGTGTAATATCCAAAAAGGCTAGTACATGCTCATTCTCAAAAACTTTTGCGGATGGAATTTCTCCATTAACAATTTTACAAAAAATACAATCGCTCATTACATACACGATCCCTTCTAATTGGTTTGTATTATTTTACCATACAAACTCCAAAAAGAAAAAGGCAGGATCCGCTTGGAATCCTGCCCTCTCGAAGGGGAATTGCTTCAAAAGGTACGTTCAATAGGAGTGTTCTTTGATAAACACCTCATTTTTCATAGAGTGTTTTTTATAAAGAGACATTATTGTTCAAGCTGACCATCCCCTATAGTGTTTTTATATGTTTTCCCAACTTATAAAAACAGGTAGCGATCTGCGGTAAACACCTCATTTAATGTTTATTTTTTTAAGATAAACAGCTACTTGGTGTTACTAGAACTCAAAATGGTTACCGTGCACATGGTACAAAACAACCATCCCCTTATCTGAAACGAATTGGAAGCTCACTTATTTGAAATGTAAATTGTCTTTGACAGACACCTCATCTCAAGTTTTGATGAATCGCTTCATCGAAGTAAGTTATTTCCCCTTCGAATATTATGATGTCCGATGTGAAAAGAAATATACAAAAAAAAGATAAAAATTTGAATTTCTATTTTTATCAAGGACAATTTGTTAAAATAATAAAATAATCGTGCTTAGGAAGGACGTTGCAAATGTCTTTATTAATGATCGAAAATCTTGTCGGGGGATATACCCGAAACCCTGTCTTAAAAGATGTTTCCTTTGAAGTAAAGGAAAAAGAAATTGTCGGCCTTATTGGATTAAATGGGGCGGGCAAAAGTACAACCATAAAACACATTATTGGATTAATGGAACCACACCGTGGTGCAGTAAAAATAAATGGACAAACCTTTACAGAAAATAAAGAAGCTTATCGTAAAATGTTTACGTTTGTTCCAGAAACCCCGGTTTTATATGAAGAATTGACCCTTGAGGAGCATTTGAAACTTACGGCAATGGCGTACGGACTTGATGAGGCTACTTATAAAGAGCGTATTACTTCATTGCTGACAGAATTTCGTATGGAAAAGCGTTTAAAGTGGTTTCCTGCCCATTTTTCTAAGGGCATGAAACAAAAGGTAATGATTATGTGTGCATTTTTAATTCAGCCGTCTCTATATATTGTTGATGAACCTTTTGTTGGTCTTGATCCACTTGGTATTCAATCCCTACTTGATTTAATGAAAAAAATGAAAGATAACGGTGCAGGTATTTTAATGTCCACTCATATTTTGGCCACTGCGGAAAAGTATTGTAATCGATTTGTGATTTTGCATGAAGGAAAAATACGTGCAAAAGGGACGCTTGAGGAGTTGAGGGAGCAATTTTCCATGCCAGCTGCTTCTTTAGATGATTTGTATATTCAATTAACAAAGGAAGAAAATTATGTTTGATGAAAAAAAGCTTTGGAAAGACCGAGCTAGCGGTCGTATTAAAGATTTAGGCAGGTATTTACGCTATATTTTCAATGGGCATCTGGTCGTTGTTTTATTGTTTTTAATTGGAACGGCCTCATTTTATTATCAAAAGTGGATTGAAACCCTTACAGATGGTTTTCCTGCAGAAATAATTATCGCTGTATTGATAGGTATCTTCTTAACCTATAGTCCAGTTTACAATTTCCTGCTTGAAGCCGATCAGGTGTTTATACTCCCGCTTGAGGAAAAATTAAAAGGGTATTTTCTTCGTTCAGGAGGAGCGAGTCTTGTTTTTCAAGGGTATCTTCTCCTTATGGTGTTGGCAGTATTGATGCCAATGTATGCCCAAATAAGTAGTAATGGCTTCCGTTCATTTATCCCCTTTCTAGTTATACTTTTGGCCTTAAAGGCTTGGAATTTAGCGACTAGCTGGCGAATCGACTTTTTCGTACAATCTTCTATCCATAGGTGGGATATCTTTGTTCGCTATTTAATAAATGCAACTTTTACATATTTGTTATTTAAACAAGCGAGTATTTTTATCCTATTGCTAATTGTTGTAGTTTGTATTTTTTATTACTTTTACTTTTATGTTCAAACTAAGAAAATGGGCCTTAAATGGGATTTATTAATTAATCAAGAAGAGAAAAGGATGGCGTCCTTTTACCGGCTGGCAAATATGTTTACAGACGTGCCAAAATTAAGGGATACGGTAAAAAGAAGAAAATGGTTAGATATATTCATTAACAGAATTGCCTTTTCCCGTGATAAGACCTATCATTATTTGTTTTCGAGAGCCTTTTTACGGTCATCTGATTATCTAGGACTCTTTACGCGCTTAACAGTAATTGGTGCACTTGCGATTTATTTTATTTCTTTTGGGTTAGGTCAAATTTTACTTGGAATTTTATTCTTATATTTAACGGGTTTTCAGCTTCTTCCACTTTGGAATCATCATCAAAATAAACTATGGGTAGACTTATATCCGGTGGAACAAAAATATAAAACAGGAGCATTTTACTCTTTATTAATGACCATTTTAGCGATACAAGCAGTCATCTTTTCATTATTTATATTGTTTAAAGGTGATTTGTTCATATCGATGTTATCTTTAGGTGCTGGACTTGTTTTTAGCTATGTTTTTGTTTATTTTTACGCTAGTAAACGATTGAAATCATAATCGGAAATCCCCTTTTAAAACATAGAAGGGGATTTTTTTGAAACTATTGAGCGGAGAACTTCGAATGTAAGCATATTATTATTGTGGAGGGGTTGCCAATGAACGAGTATGAATTAAAGGTTTTTGAGGAAGTCGAAGAGTGGAAACGAAAATTAACGAGACGTTCAGGGATGATGAACCGATTATCGAAAAAAGCTCAAGGGAAAATAAATGAATTAATTCCTGAAAAGGTTCATGAGGTAATGACAGAAAGTATCAAAGCAATGGTAAAAGCAACGCTATTCGGATCGCAGGTGACAACCAGTAAAGATCAGGCACGTGGCTTAACGCTTGCAGAAAGAGATGAGTTAGCAGTTAAAAAAATTGCTTCTTTTCAAAAGACAGCGATGATTGAAGGTGCGGGGACTGGGGCTGGTGGTATTTTGCTTGGACTTGCTGACTTTCCGTTACTGCTTTCCATTAAGATGAAATTTCTATTTGAAGCAGCATCCATCTATGGGTTTAATACAAAGGAATATGCAGAAAGACTTTTTATTCTTCATGTTTTTCAGCTTGCATTTTCAAGTGAGGACATCCGTAAGAGTACACTAGATGAAATTGAAAACTGGGAGAATCGAAAGTGGGTTCTTGTGGAAATGGATTGGCGCAAGTTTCAGCAGGAGTATCGGGATTATATCGACTTAGCTAAAATGCTGCAACTAGTCCCGGGCATTGGAGCTTTTGTCGGTGCTTATGCCAATCACAATCTCCTTAAGCATTTAGGAGAAACAGCTATGAATGCCTATCGATTAAGACTACTGCAAAAATCCCCTGACCCAATTTGAGTTCAGGGGATTTTCCTTAATCATTACCATGAATACTTAAAGCGGCCACACCCAATGTTTTCGCTGCAATTAGCATTGCCTTTTCATCAATATCAAATTTGGGGTGATGATGAGGGTATCCTGTTTCGCTGCCTACCGGCTTTGCTCCAGTGAAGAAGAATGTACCTGGCACGTTTTGCAAATAATAGGCGAAATCTTCACCGCCCATTTGCGGCTCGCTTTCTTCGATAGTGGTTACTTCTGCAACCTTCTGTGCACAGGAAGTTAAAAAAGCAGTTTCTTTCTCATGATTGACCACCGCAGGGTAGCCCCGATCAAACCTAAATTCATACGAACTGCCTGACATAGAGCATGTGCCAGCAATAATTCTTTCCATTTCATCCTCGATAAATTGACGGACGCTATCATTAAAAGTCCGCACAGTGCCAATGAGATGCGCTTTGTCAGCTATAACGTTGAAGGCATTCTGTGCAGTGAAAGAGCCAATGGTGACAACAGCGGAATCAATCGGATTAATCCTGCGACTGACAATTTGCTGTAGATTTAAAACAAGCTGAGAAGCAATTACGATGGCATCTACCGTTTTATGTGGCTGGGCACCATGACCGCCTTTACCCTGGATGTCAATTTCAAAGCGGTCAGCCGCCGCCATAATTGGTCCGGTTCGATATTGGATGGTTCCCGTCGGTTCACTTGCCCATAAATGAGTACCAAAAATCACATCAACACCATCTAAACATCCATCTTCAATCATTGAAATCGCACCACCAGGAGCATACTCCTCAGCGTGTTGATGGATAAAAACATATGTGCCTTCCAAATCCTCTTTTAAATCGTTGATTGTTTTTGCAAGGACGAGGAGAGTAGCCGTATGACCATCATGTCCACAAGCATGCATCACTCCTGGAACTAAGGATTTGTATGGAACTTCCTTTTCATCCTGAATGGGTAATGCATCAAAATCAGCGCGTAATGCAACAGTTTTACCAGGCTTCTTTCCATAAACCCTAGCAACTACACCATTACCACCCACGTTAACTCTTACTTCAATTTGAAGCTTCTCATAAAAGGATTGAATGAATTTTGCTGTATTATATTCCTTAAAAGATAACTCTGGATGCTGGTGCATATAACGGCGTAAGGCAACCATTTCTTCATATGACCCTTCTAAGGCAGCAAACAGCTTGTTTAACAAATCGATTCCCCCAAACGTATCAGAAATAAAGAATGTATTTTCAAACTATTTTATCACTTTTATCCTATAAAGTAGATTTTTATATTCCTTTTCATTATACTTTTATTAGAATTTCTACTAGATAGATGCAGGAAAGGGTTTGGGGAATGGGGAAAAATCAAAACAAGTGGAATCCTTCTTTTATTTTTATGTTTATTGCTGTATTAATTGCCTTATTTACTACAATCAAAGTCGGTATCCACAGCCAATTTTGGATTGATGAAAAGATAGCAGGGCTATTCTCACATGTACCTGAGACAATCATTCCATTTTTTATTCAACTAACAGAAATGGGAGATAAAAAAGGGATTGGGGTTGTGGCCTTGCTTGCGTTAGCCTGGTTACTACTAAAAAAAAGGAACTATGTTGGTGCTGCCGTCCTGGCCTTATCAATAGCATTAGGTAATGAAATTAGTAAGCTTTTAAAAGATCTTTTTGAGCGCCCAAGGCCAGACCTTGAACATCTTGTCAATGTGAAAAGCTACAGTTTCCCGAGCGGTCATGCCATGGTAGGGATGATTGTTTATTTTATGATTGCGTATCTTTTAATTGAGGGAACAAAATCAAAGGCAGGAAAAATAACCATTGCTGCAATTACAACCATCTTACTATTATTAATAGGTGCTAGCCGAATTATTTTACATGTTCATTATCCTTCAGATGTCCTTGGAGGATATGCTTTCGGTTATCTTTGGGTAGTGATTTGGATTCAAATATATACCTATTTTAAAAAACGTATAAAATAAGTAAAGAGGCTGATCACTGGATCAGCCTCTTTACTTGGATTAAATGAGAAACATTGCTGCAATCGTTGTCACGACGAGACCGATCACAACAGGTAGGAGGTTGCGTCTTGCTAGTTCAAATGGATCAACATTACAGATAGCGGCAGCCGGGATTAACGCCCATGGTACAAGTGTTCCGCCGCCTATCCATATAGCAGCGATTTGCCCGAGTGCAGTCAGTGTGGCAGCACCTTTACCTATAGCCACAGCAAATAGGCTGGCAACGGATCCAGCAAGCGATATGCCTGAAAAGCCTGAACCATCCAGACCAGTGATGGCACCTACAGTAGTTAGGGTAATCGCCCCAACTTCTTTGCTTAAAGGAACGATATTCGCGAGAGCAACGCCTAAATCATTGACAATCCCATGGGAAGCCTTCGGTAAAAAGTCACCAATGATTTTCCCAAATCCGGCGTCACCCAAATAGAAGAACGCGGCAATTGGAATAACAGGACCAAAAACTTTAAAACCAAATTGGAATCCTTCTATTAAATATTGGGTTGTTTTTTCTAAGCCTTTATTTTTATGGCTCGTTAAAGAGATTAACAGAAGAATAAGAATGGAGGTACCACCAATTAATGCTGTGGCATCACCACCTGCTAAATCAAGGATGGTCATAGCGGCAACATCTGCAGCAAATAATAATGGCACTAATATAGCAAAGAAGCGTTTTTGAGCAAGTGATAAAAGCGCAGGATGGTCAGTGCTGCTCGAAGGCGAATCCGAGTTGACAGAAGTTGTAGTGGTTAGAACTCCACGCTTCATATCCCTTCGTAAGAAGTAGAATGCCGTAACGGTTGTAACAAGACCCATAATAAATACTAATGGAATGCTGGCATTAATGACATCTTGAATTGGAATACCTGCTGCATCAGAGGTAAGCTTAGGGGCAGCCTGAATCACAAAGTCACCCGATAAAGCGATTCCATGACCAAACAAGTTCATTGCCATGGCAACACCAAGGGCAGGAAGTCCTGCTCGAATCGCAACTGGAAGAAGGACGGCACCTAAAAGTGCAACAGCAGGGGAAGGCCAGAAGAACCAGGAAATAATCATCATTAGAATTCCTATTGTCCAATAGGCGAGAGTTGGGTTACGAATAAGTTTTCGAAAAGGTGAAATCATGACATCATTAATTCCGGTTACCGTTAATGTATTGCTCATCGCTACAATTATTGAAATAACAAGGATAGTAGATAATAATTCTGTAATGGCATAACTGAAACTGTTGAAAATACTACTTATCGAATGACTTAACGAACCGGTTGCTGTGATAGCAATTAGGAAAATACCTACGATACAAACAATGGATGTGTCCCTTCTCATTACCATAAACCCAATAATAAGAACAATAAAGGTCACATATATCCAATGAAGAGCAGTAAGCTCGACAATCATACAATTTCCTCCTTTCTTTCACCCAGGGGGGCTATAGCCCTGTTGGATGTAATACAGAATATGAAAATAGCATCAAGTGGTGAGAGCTAAAAGTGAAAAAAACATTGGGAAGTAAGCCTGCAGATTTAACGAATTTTAAAACATAAAAACGACTTTTTTTTGACAGTTAATAGCGTTACCTATACACAAATAGGATTAATAGATATAGTAAATACAGTTTAGAAAGAATCAGTAAGTTTTAAATTCATACTAGATATATTAAAATGGACAACAGACATGTTTTTGAAAGGTGGACTACCCTAATGACAAGATCGATTAATGAAACATTTTTAAAAGCAGCCAGAGGTGAGAAAACTGACCATGTACCTGTATGGTATATGCGCCAAGCTGGTCGTTCACAACCAGAGTACAGAGAGATTAAAGAAAAGTATTCCTTATTTGAAATCACTCACCAGCCTGAGCTTTGTGCGTATGTAACGCGCTTGCCTGTTGAACAATATAACGTCGATGCAGCCATTTTATATAAAGATATAATGACACCTCTGCCAGCGATTGGCATGGAGGTAGAAATAAAAGGTGGGATTGGACCAGTTATTGACAATCCGATCCGTTCTTTAGCAGATGTTGAAAAACTAGGCGAAATTAATCCAGAAGAAGATGTTCCTTATGTATTGGACACAATTAAATTATTAACCCAAGAGCAATTATCCGTGCCATTAATCGGTTTTTCTGGTGCACCATTTACTTTGGCAAGTTATATGATCGAAGGCGGCCCTTCTAAAAACTATAATAAGACCAAAGCGTTTATGTACACCGAGCCAAAGGCATGGTTTGCACTTATGGAGAAACTTGCGGACATGATCATTACATATGTAAAGTCGCAAATTAAAGCTGGTGCAAGGGCCATCCAGATTTTTGATTCATGGGTGGGAGCACTCAATGTAGTGGATTATCGTTATTTCATTAAGCCTGTCATGAATCGTATCTTTACTTCATTAAAAGAGGAAAATGTTCCGTTAATTATGTTCGGCGTTGGTGCTAGCCATCTTGCATTAGAATGGAATGACCTGCCACTTGATGTTGTAGGTTTAGATTGGCGCTTGCCAATTCACGAGGCAAGGGAAATGGGCATTCATAAAACCGTTCAAGGCAATCTTGACCCGGCGATTTTGTTAGCTCCATGGGAAGTAATCGAAGAAAGAGCGAAAGCAATATTAGACCAAGGAATGGCACAAGATGGTTACATCTTTAATTTGGGTCACGGTGTATTCCCTTCAGTTAACCCAGAAACGTTGAAAAAATTAACTTCATTTGTCCATGAGTATTCAGCATCAAAACTCAGTCGTTAAGTTTCCATCTTAAGTCTTTAAATTGGTAAGCAGTCCAATTTTTTGGCACAATAATATGGGCTGCTTGAAATTGGGTCATTAAGAGCACTCCAGCTTTTATTGGCCCCCAACCTAATCAGTCGTCCAACATTGAATAATGCAAAGTGAGAGACTTGAAAATGAGGTGCGGACATGACAAAAAAGAAAATGGGTCTGCTGGTAATGGCATATGGTACCCCATATAACTTAGATGATTTAGAGGGGTACTATACACATATTCGCCACGGCCGGAAGCCAACTCCAGAAATGATTGAAGAGCTTCGCAGTCGATATGAAGCGATTGGCGGGATCTCCCCTTTGGCAAAGATCACACTCGAGCAAGCAGAAAAACTCGAAGAACATCTAAATAAAATCCAACAAAATATAGAATTCAAAATGTATCTTGGTCTAAAACATATCCAGCCGTTTATTGAAGATGCTGTTCATCAAATGCATGCTGATGGGATCGAAGAGGCTGTAAGTATAGTTCTTGCTCCGCATTTTTCAACCTTTAGCATAAAATCCTATAATGGAAGAGCCCAAGAAGAAGCAGAAAAATTAGGCGGGCTAAAGATAAGAACAATTGAAAGCTGGTATCAGGAACCACAGTTTATCGATTATTGGGCAGGAAAGATTAAAAAAATCTTTGACCAAATGCCTGAAGAAGAAAAGGCTGATGCAGTTCTCATCGTTTCAGCGCATAGTCTGCCAGAGAAAATTTTGCAGTTTGGGGATCCATATCCGAGTCAACTGAAAGAAACAGCTGACTTAATTGCTGAACAGGCTGGGGTAAAAAAATACGTTGTTGGGTGGCAAAGTGCTGGGCAAACTCCTGAGCCTTGGCTGGGTCCAGATGTTCAGGATTTAACAAGGGATTTATATAAAGAGCATCATTATAAGGCATTTGTTTATGCACCTGTAGGGTTTGTATCTGAACACCTTGAAGTGCTTTATGATAATGATTATGAATGTAGAAAAGTGACGGAAGAATTAGGTGTAAGCTATTATCGACCGGAAATGCCGAATGCAAAGGAAGAATTTATTGATGCATTGTCGACAGTTGTTCTTAAAATGACAGCTGAATAAGATTCAGATTAGTGGAAGAAGGTGAGTACCGTGGCAGAAGAAAAACAAAAGATTATTATCATTGGGGGAGGAATTGCTGGGCTCACATCAGCTTTTTATCTTCAAAAAGCAATTCAAGAACATAATCTCCCGTATGAAATTAAACTCATCGAAGCATCACACCGTCTCGGTGGCAAAATGCAAACCGTTGTCAGGGATGGTTATACGATTGAGAGAGGCCCGGATTCATTTTTAGCACGAAAGACAAGTATTTCCAGGTTAGCTGCGGAAGTAGGGATGGATGATCAATTAGTCCATAATTCCACGGGAAAATCATTCGTTTTAGTTAACGAGAAACTTCACTCAATGCCCGGTGGTTCGATCATGGGAATTCCAACGGAAGTAGGACCTTTTCTCACAACAGGTCTTTTTTCTATTCCTGGTAAACTAAGAGCTGCGGCAGATTTCCTTTTACCTCGGTCCGAAAGCGGAAGAGACCAATCATTAGGAGAATTCTTCAGAAGAAGACTAGGCGATGAGGTTGTCGAAAATTTAATTGAACCATTATTATCAGGGATTTATGCCGGTGATATAGATCAATTAAGCCTCATGTCTACTTTCCCGCAATTCTATGAGGTAGAACAGAAATATAGAAGCCTGATCATTGGCATGAAAAAATCTACCCTTGCCCAACCCAGCAAACCTGAAAGTAAGGAAAAAGCTAAAGGCGCTTTCTTAACATTTAAAACGGGGCTTCAATCCTTTGCAGAAGCCATTGAAGCAAAATTGGATCCAATATCTATCTTAAAAGGACATCGTGTAGACAAAATCACCAAAGTTGAGAATAAGTTTGAAGTTTACCTCAATAATGGGGAAACAATGGTGGCAGATAGCGTCATTGCAGCGACTCCTCATAAAATAACACAGGCGATGTTTGCAGAGTATAGTTTTTTTGATCCTTTGAAATCAGTCCCTTCTACCTCAGTAGCAACAGTAGCTTTAGCATTTCCGGAAGAGGCAGTGAAAAATGACATTGATGGAACAGGTTTTGTTGTTTCTAGAAATAGTGATTATTCGATCACTGCATGTACTTGGACACATAAAAAGTGGGATCATTCAACACCGAAAGGGAAAGTATTACTCCGCTGCTATGTTGGGAGGTCTGGAGATGAAACCATCGTTGACCTCTCTGATGACAGAATTATTAAGATTGTACTAGATGACTTGAAGAAAACGATGGACATCACAATGAATCCGGATTTTGCAATCATTTCACGTTGGAAAAATTCAATGCCCCAATATACAGTGGGACATAAACAACGTTTAGCTGACATTTTAAAGCATATGAAAACGGATCTACCTGGTGTATTTTTAGCAGGTTCTTCTTATGGTGGTGTTGGACTTCCGGATTGTATTGATCAAGGAGAGGCAGCTGTCAAAGACGTCCTGGAGTTTTTAACAAGAAAAGATTTTTCAAAAGGAGCTGTTCATTGATAACAGCTCCTTTTTTCTGCTTGCAAACAGGCAGGAATCATTGTATACTCTAAAAGTATTAAATGACCGAATTGTTCAAGTGGTCATAATTTGCTATGTGGGGTAATAGTCAATTATAGGGTTGTCTATGGGATAGTCCTTATTTTTTGCTATGTTAAAGCTCATTGTTGAATTTGGCACATGTTGATTGGAGCGGAAGGCGCGAAGACTCCTGCGGGAGGACGGGGCAGGGGAGACCCCGCAGGCGCTTAGCGCCGAGGAGGCTCCCCGGACCGCCCGCGCGGCGCTGCGCGCCTGGAGCGGAAATCAACAGCCAAGTATAACAGAGCCTATTTTTTAAACAAAAATGACTAAATGAACAAAATAGTCATAAATTTAAAAGGAGGGTCATAAGTGAAAAACATGCTATTTAAGGAAGAGCTCCTTGCTATTGTAAGAAATAAAAAAGTGTTAATCCCAATTATTGCTGTCATGTTTGTCCCCGTATTATATGCAGGAATGTTTTTATGGGCATTCTGGGATCCATACGCAAAACTTGATGAACTTCCAGTTGCCGTTGTCAACGAAGATGCGGGTGCAACGCTCGATGGGACCCATTTGAAGCTTGGTGATGATTTAGTATCTAAGCTAAAGAAAAATAAACAATTTGGGTTTGAGTTTGTCGATAAAAAAGAGGGCTACGATAACTTAAAAGAACAGAAATATTATATGGTCATCGAAATCCCCAAGGATTTTTCAAAAAATGCGACAACTTTATTGGATGAGCAACCGGAAAAGCTGGAATTGGTTTATACACCTAATGAAAGTTATAACTTCCTGTCTGCGCAAATCGGCGCCACGGCAGCAGAAAAAATCAAAACAGCTGTTGCTGAAAAGGTAACTGAAACTTATGCTGAAACCATGTTTGATAAAATCAGTGAGCTTGCCGATGGTGTTGTAAAGGCGAGCGATGGTGCAGTCCAGTTAAGTGATGGTTCTGTTGACCTTGAAAAAGGCTCAAAGGATTTAAATGAAGGGCTTGCAACCCTTGCTGAAAAAACAAGTGAATTTAACGATGGAATGAAAGCAGCTGATGCCGGATCTAATAAGCTTGCAGTTGGTTCGAAGGATTTGTATAACGGACTTTCTACTTTAGCCAAAAAGTCGATTGAATTCGACAATGGTGTGAAGGCAGCAACTTCCGGCTCTAAACAAGTAGCCACAGGATCGACTGAGTTGAAAAAAGGGCTAGCCAAAGCTGATGCCAATCTTCCGTTGCTTATTGATGGAACGAAGGAGGTATCTGCAGGTGCAGAACAATTAAAACGTGACCTTCCCGCAGGGATTGCTGCAGGAATTGAAAAAGAATTGACTGGAAGTGTTGGAGAACTTAATTCGGGTATTGATCAATTTCAATCACAGTTAACTAACACATTAGCATCCCAAATTGCGGATCAAACAATAACGCAACAAACAGAGAAAATGCAGAAACTAGCCCAAACCTTAATTGAGAACAAAGTGGATCCAGCACTGGTTCAAGGAATAATGGCTAATGAGAAAAAAAATGCACCAACGAAAGAACAGTTAGAGCAGCAAATTTTATCAGAACTTAACCCTAAAATGGAGGCTGGTTTTAACCAATTCAAAACAGGGGTAGATGGAAAATTAGCAGGTTCATCGAAGGGCTTAGAGGATAAAATTAAAGCTCAAACCACCCCTTATTTTGATCAATTAATTGCCGGCATTGGCAAAGTTAATGGCGGTCAGCAGGAATTGCAAAAAGGGATCCATGATTTATATGCAGGTTCATCAAAATTAACAGATGGCACCAACAATCTTTCTGAAGGAATGAGTCAGTTGGCAGATGGTGCTGATAAAATTACCACAGGAACCGGACAATTAGCATCAGGTTCGGGAGATCTGAAAAAAGGGGCCGCGGATCTTACAAATGGTATGAATCAATTAACAGCGGGTGCGTCTGCCCTAACAGCTGGAACGGGACAATTGGCAGATGGTTCCGGGCAGTTAAAAGACGGTACATCCAAACTTTCTAATGGGGCCAAGGAATTAGCAGATAAACTATCAGAAGGTGGAAAGGAAGTTGCAAAGGTTCACTCAAATGAAAAGACTTATAATATGATGGCAGATCCGGTAAAGCTCGATAGTGAGAAAATTAATCATGTGCCAAACTATGGAACGGGATTTACACCATATTTCCTATCGCTAGGCTTGTTTGTAGGTGCACTTCTTCTCTCAATTGTCTTTCCACTTCGTGATACAGCGATTGCTCCGGCCAATGGATTTAACTGGTTTTCTAGTAAGTTTTCAATCATGGCCGGGATTGGAATTTTCCAAGCTTTATTGGCAGATGTGATTCTCCTTGGAGGATTAGGTCTAGATGTACAAAGCGTACCAAAATTTATTCTTTTTTCAATAATAACAAGCTTAACGTTTATCGCGTTAATTCAGCTCCTTGTCTCGGTATTTGCCGATGCTGGCCGCTTTATTGCGATTATTATCTTGATTTTACAATTAACTACCAGCGCCGGAACATTCCCGCTTGAGTTAATCCCGAACTTCTTACAGCATTTCAATGCCTATCTGCCGATGAGCTATTCGGTTCAAGGCTTTAAGGCTGTTATTTCAAGTGGCGATTACAGTTTCATGTGGCAAAATTTCATGATTCTAATAGGCTTTATGCTTATTTTCTCTGTAGGAACCATTGCTTACTTTACAATAAGATTGAATCACAAATATAAACATCAAATGAATGAATAATTAATGAAAAACCAGCCGTGAAAAAAATGCGGCTGGTTTTTTGTACTATACTGAAAAGAAATCATTTTTTGAGTATATTAGAAATATAAACATTGAATTGGAGGAGTTTAATTTGAAACTTACGGTTATTGGTTTTTGGGGTGGATATCCGAAACTGAATGCGGCTAGTTCGGGTTATTTACTTGAACATGAGGGATTTCGTCTATTAATCGATTGTGGAAGCGGGGTACTTTCTAAGCTCCAAAATATTATCCAGCCCGAAGAACTGGATGCTGTTTTACTTTCGCATTATCACCCCGATCACATTGCAGATATTGGTGTTTTGCAGCATGCGAGATTAATCCAAGGGTTTTTAGGAAAGAAGACCCCAGCACTAACTCTATATGGTCATGATATGGATCCATATGAATTTAGCAAATTAACCTATAAAGAGATTACAAAAGGAGTAGCCTATAATCCTAGTGAGATTCTCACAGTTGGTCCATTTCAGGTTTCATTTCTAAAAACAGACCATCCAGTCCCTTGTTATGCAATGAGAATAGAGGCAAATGGAAAAGCAATCGTCTACACTGCTGACAGCTCCTTTAAGGAAGAATTTATCGAGTTTAGTCGGAATGCGGATGTATTATTGTGTGAGTGCAACTTTTACGGACATCAAAACGGTAAGTCGGCAGGACATATGAATAGTATCGACGCTGGAAAATTTGCTCAAAAAGCTGATGTTAAGCAATTAATTCTTACCCATTTGCCGCATTATGGCTCAATAACTGAGTTAATCACAGAGGCTGCCAGTGAATTTACTGGTATAATAATACTTGCAGAAGAATTTCAATCTATTTCACTATAAGAAGGGGAAGTAAACTATGTTATTCATCGATAATAAAGGGATCACCGATCCGCAGATAAATTTGGCAATCGAAGAGTACGCACTGAAGAATCTTGATATTAATGAAACGTATTTATTATTTTACATAAATGAACCTTCTATCATAATTGGAAAGAATCAAAATACTATTGAAGAAATTAATACGGAGTATGTGGAAGGAAATGGAATTAAAGTGGTCCGCAGGCTTTCAGGCGGTGGAGCGGTTTATCATGATCTTGGAAATTTAAACTTTAGTTTTATTACCAAGGATGACGGGGAAAGTTTTCACAACTTCCGTAAATTCACAGAACCGGTCGTGGCAGCATTGAAAAAATTAGGAGTAAATGCGGAATTAAGCGGCAGAAATGACTTAGAGGTTGGAGGTCGAAAAATCTCTGGTAATGCCCAATTTTCAACAAAGGGCAGAATGTTTAGCCATGGTACATTGATGCTTAATTCAGAAATCGAAAATGTAGTATCAGCTTTAAAAGTAAAAAAAGATAAAATCGAATCAAAAGGAATTAAATCAGTCCGCAGCCGGGTTGCCAATATTTCTGAGTTTCTTACTGAAAAGGTGGAAATTGATGAATTCCGGTCTTTATTGTTAAAGAATATTTTTGAAGGGCAAGATGAAATACCAGAATATGTTTTGACGGACGAGGATTGGGAAAAGATTTACCAGCTATCAAAAGAACGCTATCAAAACTGGGAATGGAACTATGGGAAATCACCTAAGTTCAATCTACAGCACTCTCACCGTTTCCCAGTAGGCTCCATTGATGTCCGCCTTGAAGTTAATAAAGGTGTCATTGAAAATTGTAAAATCTACGGTGACTTTTTTGGTGTTGGTGAGGTAAGTGAAATTGAGGAGAAGTTAACAGGCACTCGCTACGGAAAAAATGAAATTGACAAGGCGCTTGCAGATATTGATACAACCCATTACTTTGGAAGTATTACGAAAGATGAGTTTTTAAACTTACTATACTAAGACCAGGGCACAGCGTTTATTGCGCTGTGTTTTCCTTTTTGTGTGAATTTTTAGTATTATACTTGAATAGATTACTTTCTTTTAATATAATATATTTAGAAAATTGTAACAATTTTATGAATGAGTATTCATTCAATTTAGGGGGAGAAATATGAATCTTTTATCACAGTTTGAAGAATCTGCGAAGAACTTTTCCACTAAACCGGCCTATCATTTTATGGACCAAATATGTACTTATGCTGAATTGGATGGGGCAATTACGAAATTTGCATCGGGTCTCGAAAAATTAGGGGTGAAAAAGGGGGATCATATCGCATTATTGTTGGGTAACTCCCCTCACTTTGTAATCAGCTTATATGGGGCATTACGGTTAGGGGTAACTGTTATTCCTGTGAATCCCATTTATACTGCAGATGAGATTAGCTACATATTAAATAATGGCGATGTCAAAGTAGTGATCGCTCTTGACCAAGCGATCCCGTTAGTCGAAAAAGTGCATACTTTCCTACCTAAAATTAAGCATTATATTTTTTGTGAAACGACCCCAAATAGCAGAATAGAATCGGAAATTGAAAACCTCTCAGGCTCTTTAAAAATGAAATCGTTTACAGCGATCGTGGCTTCTGGAGAATTAAACTTTAAGGGACCAAATCTCGGAGACGATGATACAGCCATTATTCTTTATACCTCGGGTACAACTGGCAAACCAAAAGGTGCTATGTTAACTCATAAGAATTTGTATAGTAACGCTAAAGATGTCAGCGAATATTTGAAAATGAATCCCGATGATAGAATAGTAACGGTTCTGCCGATGTTCCATGTTTTCTGCTTGACAGTTGCTTTAAATGCACCTTTATTAAGTGGGGCGACACTATTAATTGCACCCAAATTTAGTCCAAAGGTAATTTTTGAGCTTATCAAAGATAATCAGGCGACTGTTTTTGCTGGTGTCCCGACCATGTATAATTTCCTCTTCCAATTTCCTGATGGCAATCCTGAAGACCTAAAATCCTTACGCTTTTGTATTTCAGGTGGAGCTTCATTGCCTGTTGCCCTCTTAAAGAATTTCGAACAAAAGTTTAATGTTGTAGTATCTGAAGGTTATGGTTTATCGGAGGCTTCACCTGTTACTTGCTTTAATCCGCTAGACCGCCCGCGCAAGCCCGGTTCAATTGGAACATCTATCCTGCGTGTCGAAAATAAAATTCTGAATGAGCTTGGTGAGGAAGTACCCGTTGGTGAGGTGGGTGAACTTATTGTTCGTGGTCCCAATGTAATGAAGGGGTATTATAAAATGCCAGATGAGACGGCGGCGGCCATTCGGAATGGGTGGCTTCATACCGGTGACCTCGCCAGAATGGATGAAGATGGGTATTTTTATATTGTCGACCGAAAAAAGGATCTAATCCTTGTTGGAGGCTATAATGTCTACCCGCGAGAAGTGGAGGAGGTTATTTATAACCATTCGGATGTTGTAGAAGTGGCTGTCCTCGGCGTCCCAGACCCAAATCTTGGTGAGGCTGTTAAAGCCTATGTTGTAAGTAAGAATCCAGGGCTAACGGCAGAACAATTACTAGATTATTGCAGGGAACACTTGGCTAAATATAAACTTCCATCTTCGATTGAATTTATCGAAGAACTTCCAAAAAATACAACTGGGAAAATATTAAGGAGGGCACTAAAGGCACAAGTAGCCCAAACTGTCAGTAACTAATTCTTAAATAGTTGGGCAGGTCACTTTTACAGTTCTAATTTGTCCTTTTTTAACTAAACTAAGTATAGAGAGTCTGTACACAAAGGAGGACAAATATGGCGAGAAAAATGGGAGTCTATGCGGTTATGGGCTACATTCTATATGGATTATTTTTTTATTGGTATTTATTCCATTTTGCCAGTACAAACCTGCCATTTGAATTCGAAGGATCAAAGGGGGACCCGACAACCTTTTTAAATGGCAGGGAACTTATGCTGAGCGAGGAGTATTCAAAAATAAGGAATTTATTATTTTTCCTATCTACTCCGTTTGAATGGCTTTTATATTTCTTAATTTTATTATTTGGTTTTTCCAAGGCATTCAAGCGCTGGGCAGAAAACTCATCAAAATATAAGCTCCTTCAAACAGCCATTTATCTTATTTGGTTATCGGTATTCGCTTATTTGGCGACATTTCCTCTCAGCTATATTAGTTTTTCTTTATCAAAAACATATCATATTTCAACTCAAACCTTCGCTTCCTGGATGAAGGATGAGTTGATTGACTTTTGGCTTAATTATGGGACATGGTTGATCATTGTCCCCGTATTATACTGGCTCATGAAGAAAAGTCAAAAGCGGTGGTGGCTTTATGGATGGCTTTTATCGATTCCATTTACCTTATTTATGATGTTTCTCCAGCCAGTTGTTATTGACCCGTTATACAATGACTTTTATCCATTAACAAATAAGGAATTGGAAACGAAGATACTGGCTTTGGCCGATAAGGCTGATATTCCAGCACAAAATGTTTTTGAAGTGAATAAGTCAGAGGAAACGAATGCTTTAAATGCCTATGTTACAGGAATTGGCTCTAATGCTCGGATTGTCCTGTGGGATACTACCTTAAATAAATTAACAGATGATCAAATTTTATTTATCATGGCTCATGAAATGTGCCATTATGTCGAGAAACATATTTACTTTGGAATTGCTGGATATTTGCTAATTTCGCTGTTCGGATTGTATTTGACGTATCGGATTATGAATTGGGCAACAAGACGCTGGGGGAAGGAATTAAATATCTCAGATGTTAGAGATATCCGATCACTTCCATTATTTTTTATGATTCTTTCGATGCTCCTATTTGCTGCAAGTCCACTGACGAATTTTACTTCTCGTTATCAGGAAACACGCGCTGACAAATATGCGATTGAGATGACCAAAAATCCAGAAGCAGCGATTACTTCTTTTCAGGAATTAACCCGCTCTGGATTAAGTCAAGTAAATCCACCGCTATTGGTGAAAATTTTCCGCTATACCCATCCTTCAATGCTTGATAGAATTTCGATGCTTGAAGATTATGAAGTTAAACAAAGGAACAAATAAATACAATCCATGGGAAGGCTGAGACATTTTGATATGTCTACAGTCTTTTTTTTTACAAAAATATGTTATTTACGAGCCATCGTCCACTTACATTTTCTATTTATGCGTTAGAAAAATATACAATGAAAAAGCCGTCAATCTATGACGGCTTTAACAAAATTCTACGTTCCAAATCGTTTGTTGATTTCATTGAGCTGTCCGGATAGAAGGAGGAATGACTTTTTGTCTTGACAATCAATGGCCGCATCAATTTTCTGTAATAATTTTTCTTTTTCTACTTTTAGTTGAATTTCGGACAACAGCATTTCGATGTATAAATCTTGGACGAAGTTCTCCTTCAGACGATTTCGTTTCATGGCTCCTAGTTTCATTAATTCCGTGTATGATTTTTCATTCATGAAAATCACCTCTGTTGCTTTTTAAAATTATATGGTTTTTTTTGAAGAATATCATTAGTTTTTATAATTTTCTGATAAATATTTCTTTGACATGAATTTTGTGAATAAATTAGGAACAATTCAGAAAAGTGAGGGAATTAAAAACCAGTAGTGGTAAGATATGGTGGATAATATGAAAAGGAGTTGAATGGGTTGAAGCATCCTCAAATCGAAGAATATGAGATAAATACGTGGACGATGTTTGTAGAACCGGTGACATATGGAGGGAAAATTTATTCACGTGCAGTAGAATTAGAAGATGAATTCTTGTCACCCTTTAAGCCATTGGATATCATCAAAAAAGGCTGCGTTTATTTTGGTGTTGATTACGAAAGCAGGAAAAAGGGAACAAGACAACTAATTGGCTATACTCGAAAAATCCCAATTGTTATTGAACCAATTAACCACATCTATTTTTTTCCTACCGTATCGCCGCTAACTCCTGAGTGTATATGGATTTCACTTGAGCATGTGGAGTGTTATCGTCGCGTATCCTCTAAGAAAACGATGATTATTTTCCGCAATAAGCAATCTCACATTTTTCCAGTTCCAATTGGTACAATTGAGGGGCAAATGTTAAGAACCTCATTACTAAAAACAAAACTTTTGCAAAGAATAGAAGGTAATGGGAGAAAGTTATTTTATCAGCCTAACGGGCCCCAATCGTTAAATGCCTTGGAAAGATCCCGTGAATATGATGCTGATTCCCATTCAAAAGACCCGAAATAAAGAGTTGAATTTTCTTAACTATTAACGGGACAGATGTTTTTTTAATAAATAGGCCTCCATTAATTCTTGGACTTTGTTGCGGATTCTTGGATTAAAGTAATTATGATTTTCTTCATAGCCTTTATAAATAAACCTGTACAACGTAAAAGCATCGTCCCGTTTTGTTTCAATCACCTGAAGCTTATTCTTTTTCATATATAGTTTTACCTCAGCAAGTTCCCTTTGGATCTCCTTCATCGTTTCCTCAATCAAATCCAAATATGGTTGTTTTAATTTAAACGGGCTATTTGCAACTACAGTTAAATCCCTGTTTAAGATAATTAGAACCATTGGTAAATACATAGCCTTTTCCATTATGTCTCGATCATCTTCGGGGATTCTGGTCATTTTTTCAGTCACACCTTTCTATATTAAACGAACAAATGTTCTTCTTTATTTTACAAAAAAGAACCGTCAAAAGCAATAGGACTTTCCATTTACAAAAACTCGTCATTGGGCGAGTTTTATTTATTGAAATGTTTAGTTGATATATGAGAAAGTTTTTATTAATAGAAGGATATCTGATAGGGGAAAATGAATTAAATGAAGAAACACTGAAAAAGAAAAAACAGTTATAAATTTAGGAGAATAAAAAACCTGGATGAATAGGTGATAAACAATGAGATCTGATAAATATCAAACCAAGAAAAAGAGAAGATGGCCATCCGTTTTACTTGTCTTCTTACTGATAATAGGTGCAGGGGCAGGTTATGCTTATTATCAATACAAGCAGGGCGTTAACCAATCATTAAAAAAAATGAATAACAAAGCATCTAATGTTGTCTATGATTTCGAAGGAAAAAAGGATCAGTATGGGGGGACAAATATCCTCGTGCTTGGTAGTGATGCTAGAGGAAAGGAAAAATCTCGGGCAGATACAATCATGATTGTTCATTATAATGAAGACAAAGGAACATTTAAACTAACTTCTATTATGAGGGACAGTTACCTTGAGATTCCGGGGCATGGAAAGCATAAAGTTAACTCCGCATTCGCACGCGGTGGTCCAGAATTAATGAGACAAACTATTAAGCAAAATTTTGATATTGACCTCCAATACTATGTCATTGTGGACTTTCAAGGATTTGTGCAACTAATTGATGAAGCATTTCCCAATGGTGTAGAAATCGATGTGGAAAAGAAAATGTCAAAAAATATTGATGTCACTTTAGAACCAGGTCTGCAAAAATTAAATGGAGCAGAAATGCTCGGGTATGTCCGCTACCGTCATGATGCGATTGGTGATTTTGGAAGGGTAGAACGTCAACAAAAAGCGGTTAAGGCCATTGGGGACCAATTGATGGGCCTCCAAACGATTCCAAAACTCCCGAAGCTAATTGGTGTTGTCACGCCTTATGTGAATACAAATATGAGCACTTCCGACATAACATTTATGGCTAAAGATTTCTTTTCGAATGATCGAGGAAATATCGATACGTTACGGATTCCTGTTGAAAACAGCTATTCCGATGCTCGAGTCTCAGGGGAGGGAGCCGTATTAGAGATCGATGTCGAAAAAAATAAAGAGGCACTCCATCAATTCATTACAAAGTAATCATCGGCACAGCTAATTAGTAAAAAATGAGGAGAAACCGGATGGATATTGAATCATTAAAAGCATGGTTTACGCTTGAACATATTATGAGTCTTATTCAAGAATACCGAGCCCTTGGACCCATACCAGGCATATTGCTTATTGTCATTGAAGCATTCTTGCCATTTCTCCCATTGTTTTTATTTGTAATGGCTAATGCCAGTGCCTTTGGACTTTGGTTAGGATTTTTGTTTTCATGGCTTGGAGCCTGTATCGGGGCAATGCTCGTATTTTCGCTTATTAGAAGGTATGGGCAAAAAAGGTTATTATCTTTTTTACCTAAGCACCCTCAAGTCCGTAAGCTAATGGACTGGGTAGATCGTCATGGGTTTGGCCCACTCTTTCTACTGCTTTGTTTTCCATTTACACCCTCGGCAGTTGTTAACATTGTCGCTGGTCTTTCCAAAATTCGATTTTCCCAATACATGCTGTCCGTGTGTATTGGGAAAATGGTGATGATTTTCACGATTAGTTTTGTTGGCTATGATATTCAGTCATTACTGACGAAGCCTCTTCGGACTGTTGTAGTATTGCTTGTTATTTTCATTCTTTGGTATGTTGGTAAAAGAATTGAAGGCAGAATGAATAAGGGCACGGAAACTGACCATAATGGTGAAATAGATAGAAATTATAAGCAGGAGAAACGGAGGAGCTTTAATGAAGATTGAATGGAAAAAGGAAGGCATGGAATGGGCAAAGGCTTTTGCGATTGGTATCATTATTTTTGCTTTTATTCGTACATTTTTCTTTTCAAATTATGTGGTAGAAGGCGAATCGATGATGCCGACGCTGCAGGATGGTAACAAACTGGTAGTCAACAAGCTTGGTTATCAAGTCGGGGAATTGAACAGATTTGATGTCATCGTTTTTCATGCTAATGAAAAAGAGGACTTTGTCAAACGTATTATTGGGCTGCCAGGGGATAAAATTGAATATCGTGATGATCTACTGTATATAAATGGGCACAAGTATGAGGAGCCATTTTTAAATGTTTATAAACAAAAATCACCTGGAATCAGGATTACTGGAGATTTCAGTTTAAAGGAAATAACCGGTGAAAATATAGTTCCTGATGGAAAATTGTTTGTCCTTGGTGATAATCGATTAGGTAGTTGGGACAGCCGCCAATTCGGTTTTATCTCAGCTAGTCAAGTTGTCGGCAAAGTTGATTTACGTTATTGGCCAATAAATGAAATGGACGTCCATTTTTAGATGAATAGATTAAGGAAGGAGCACGATGATTAAATCGTGTTTTTTTCTGTCATAAATTACCATTTTTGCCTCTAATCTGTGTTATCGCAATACAAACGTTTGTGCTTGTTTTATGTTAGAATGAGAGATATAAAGTTTATGAGTGGTTGTGGAAAGCGAGGTTTTTACATGTCATTAAGAATGGTAATCGGTCGGTCAGGAAGCGGAAAAACAGCTATGTTCCTTGATGAAATAAAGGGGCGGCTTGTGGAAAAACCAGATGGGACACCGATCATTTATATCGTTCCAGAACAGATGACGTTTTTATCTGAATATCGCTTGGCAACTGACCCGGCAATTAGCGGAATGATTCGTGCCCAAGTTTATAGTTTTTCCCGCTTGGCGTGGCGTATCTTGCAAGAAACCGGCGGGATTAGCCGAACACATTTAAGTAGTGTCGGGATAAGTATGTTAATACGCAAAATCATCGATGAGCAAAAGGAACAACTAAAGCTTTTTCAGCGAGCTGCAGATAAGAATGGTTTTATCCAGAAGCTTGAGCAAATGATAACAGAATTTAAACGTTACTGTATTACGCCAGAGGAGCTAATTCAAGGCTCATCCTTATCGGGTGAAGATACCAATGCCTTAAATGATAAACTACAAGATTTAGAAATGATCTATAAAAAGTTTGAGGACGAAGTTTTTGGTAAATATATCGATTCGGAGGATTACTTTCAACTCCTATCCGAGAAAGTATCCTTCTCTTCATATTTAAAAGATGCAGAAATATATATTGATGGTTTTTATAGTTTTTCACCGCAGGAATATCAAGTAATGATCGAATTGATGAAACATTGTAGAAACGTTTCAATTGCATTGACGACTGATCACCTCTCGATTGATTCTCCACCGGACGAGCTTGATCTGTTTCGCTTATCAGGTGAGACTAGTTATTCTCTCTATGATTTAGCTAAAGTTAATGGTATTGAAATCGAGCAGTCTGTTGTTCTAAAAGAACAAAGAAAATGGACAGAGCCGTCTTTAAGTCATTTTGAAGAAAAATTTGATGCCCGGCCTGCAGTATCATATGTTGGTGAGACAAAAATTAATATTTGCCAAGCCGTAAACCGTAGAGCTGAGATTGAAGGGATTGCAAGAGAGATTCGCCAATTAGTCAGGACAAAGGGATACCGTTACCGGGATATCGCTTTATTAATTCGAAATGGCGGGGACTATCATGAGATTGTTGAGCCAGTTTTCGACGATTATCAGATTCCCTATTTTATTGACCAAAAAAGAACAATGCTGAACCATCCATTGATCGAATTCATTCGCTCAAGCCTTGAAGTCATTAATTCCTACTGGCGCTATGAGCCGGTGTTCAGAGTGATCAAGACAGAATTGCTATATCCACTACAAGAAAAGCCGGCAAAAATGCGTGAGAAAATGGATAAACTAGAGAATTATTGTTTAGCTTATGGAATTAACGGAAGTAAATGGACGAAAAAAGAGCGTTGGAGCTATCGACGCATTCGAGGACTGGAATTAGAGGTAAACTCGCAAACAGATCTAGAAAAAGAAATGGAACAAGAGTTAAATGAATTAAAGCTTATGGTAACTGCACCCATTTTACGGTTATCAAGACGTTTGAAAAAAGCGGATTCAGGTCGAAAGTTTTGTGAAGCCATCTATTTGCTGCTAGAGGAATTGGATGTCCCAACAAAGCTTGAAAAATGGAAAGCAGCTGCCGAAGAAAAAGGTAATCTTGTAAAAATGCGGGAGCATGAACAAGTATGGAATGCTGTGATTGATCTCCTGGACCAATATGTTGAAATTCTAGGGGAAGAGCAAGTCACATTAAAGGCGTTTACTGCTGTTTTAGAGTCAGGATTCGAATCCTTACATTTTTCACTTATTCCGCCGGCACTTGATCAGGTACTGATTGGGGATTTAGAAAAATCAAGGCTAAATGAAATCAAAGTAGGATTCGTAGTTGGCGTCAATGAAGGAATTTTGCCTGCAAAAATATCTGATGAAGGAATCCTCTCTGATGAAGACAGGGAAATGCTCCTAGCAACAGGTGTTAAAATCGCATCAAGCAGCCGGACACGTTTGCTGGATGAAAATTTTCTTGCTTATAAAGCTTTTACAGCACCATCAGAAGCCCTTTATGTTAGTTATCCACTTGCGAATGATGAAGGAAAAGCGTTAATTCCATCTTCGTATATTAAGAGAATAAAAGATATGTTTCCTGATGCTAATGAGCTATTTTATTTGACAGACCCATCACAAGTTTCGGAGCCCAGTCAACTAGGCTTTATTTCAAATTTTACAACGACGTTATCTTTCCTTAATGCGCAGCTTCAATGGAAAAAGCGAGGGTACCCCATTTCAAATTTATGGTGGGATGTATATAACTATTACCTTGGAAGTTCGGGAAAGGGCAAAGCTCAAAAAGTGTTTTCAAGCCTTTTTTATACAAATTCAGCCGTACAGCTCTCTAAAGATTCAGCGGATGAATTATATGGTGAGGCCATTCAAGCCAGTGTTTCTAGAATGGAATTATATAACTCCTGCGCATTTTCTCATTTCGCTCAGCATGGACTAAAGCTTCGTGACCGGCAAGTGTTTCGTTTGGAGGCTCCGGATATTGGGGAGCTGTTTCATGCGGCATTAAAGCAGATTGCAGATATTGTTAATGAACAAAATCTTTCTTGGGCCGAGCTGTCGAGGAAACAATGTGAAAACCTTTCTAAGGAAGCGGTCAAGTCATTAGCCCCTAAATTGCAAAACGAAATATTGTTAAGCTCAGAGCGCCATCATTATATTAAACGGAAATTGGAGCAAATTATTACACGAGCTTCTGTCGTGTTAAGTGAGCATGCAAAAGTAAGTGGATTCTCACCGATTGGTTTGGAATTAGGCTTTGGACCCAATGGAAAACTGCCGCCACTAACATTTTCACTGAAAAATGGAAAGAGAATGGAATTGGCCGGAAGAATTGACAGAGTCGATCAGGCAAAAGCAGAAGACGACAGCGTCTTTTTACGAGTGATTGATTATAAATCAAGTGAAAAGGATGTCAATTTTAGCGAAGTATATTATGGACTTGCTCTGCAAATGTTAACCTACCTTGATATTGTCATGACCCATTCGAATGAATTGGTTGAGATGAAAGCTAGTCCTGCAGGTGTCCTCTATTTTCACGTTCATAATCCATTCATTAATACAACTAAAATGCTAACGATTGATGAAATTGAAAAGGAAATGATGAAAAAGTTTAAGATGAATGGATTAATGTTAAGCGATCAAAATGTGATCCGGCTTATGGACCAAACACTTGAATCAGGTGATTCACATATTATTGCCGCAGGAATAAAAAAGGATGGAAATTTATCCAAAAAATCCAAGGTTGCTAGTTTATCGGAATTTGACGATCTGAAAACGTATGTCCGGAATTTATATAAGAGAACAGGTAACGCCATTATTGATGGTCAAATAGACATTGCTCCTTATAAATTAAAGGACAAAACACCTTGTACATTTTGTTCTTATAAATCAGTATGTCAATTTGATGAATCAATTGAAACGAATCAATTCCGGGTTCTCACACCCCACTCGAAGGAAGATGTTTTAGAACTAATTAGGAAGGAGGTACGTCAATCTTGAACAATTTCGTCATACCGCCTAAGCCAGAAGACGTGACATGGACAGACGACCAATGGAAAGCAATTATGGCAAAGGATAGAGACATCCTAGTTGCTGCAGCAGCAGGTTCGGGAAAAACAGCAGTCCTAGTGGAAAGAATGATCCAAAAAATTCTCGCAAAAGAAGATCCGATGGATGTCGATGAATTATTGGTGGTGACCTTTACGAACGCTTCAGCTGCAGAGATGCGCCATCGGATTGGGGAAGCGTTAGAAAAAGCCATTGATGAAGACCCGTGGTCGCGCCATTTAAGAAAGCAACTGAGCTTATTAAATAAAGCATCGATTTCAACACTTCATTCCTTTTGTATGGAAGTGATTCGAAAGTATTATTACTTAATCGATGTCGATCCCGGATTTCGAATTGCCGATGAAACAGAGGCACAATTAATCCGAGATGAAGTGATGGACGAGTTGTTTGAAGAAGAATACGGGAAAAAAGATAATGAGGCATTCTTCAACTTGGTCGATTCATTCACAAGTGATCGAAGTGATGCCGCATTAATGGATATTGTTCGATCGATATACGATTTTGCACGCTCTAATCCCTTACCGGACCAATATTTAAAGTCAATCATTCGTATGTATGATGTTTCAGCTATTAATAATCTAGCCGAACTCTCCTTTATTCAGGCACTTCTTTTTGATATTGAGTTGCAACTAGAAGCTTCTAGAGAAATGATTAAGCGGGGATTAGAAGTAACAAAGCTCCCTGGCGGACCGGCACCGAGAGCTGAAAACTTTTTAGATGATTTAAAGATGATTGATACTCTTCTTCTTGCCAAGCAGGACTCATGGGAAACTCTATATCAAGCAATGCAGACCTGGTCTTTTTCACGGGCAAAGCAAGTGAAAGGTGACCACTATGATAAAGAGCTGACAGAAAAGGCCCAAAAACTCCGAGAAAAAGCGAAGAAAAAAATCCAAGATATCAAAGAAGAGCTATTTACGCGAAAGCCTGAAAGCTTTTTACGTGATATGGATGAGATGCGGCCGTTAATAGAAACGCTAGTTCATATTGTCAAAGAATTTTCTCTGCGGTTTGAAAAGGTAAAAAGAGAAAAAGGGCTTGTAGACTATGCAGATTTAGAGCATTACTGCCTAGCAATTTTGACAAAGGAAATCTCAGCAGAGGGAGAATTTCTTCCATCCGAGGCGGCACTCGCTTACCAAAGGCATTTTAAAGAGGTCTATTGCGATGAATATCAAGACACAAATATGGTCCAGGAAACGATCCTAAAGCTTGTAACTAAAAAGGATGAGTTAAATGGAAATATGTTTATGGTCGGAGATGTTAAGCAGTCGATTTATCGCTTTCGTTTGGCTGAGCCGAACCTTTTCTTAGGCAAGTATAATCGCTTTAAAGCCGATGGAGATACTACGGGACTACGTATTGATCTAGCAAGAAATTTCCGAAGCCGAAAAGAAGTGCTCGATGCAACCAATTATTTATTTAAACAAATTATGGGGATTAAAGTTGGTGAAATCGAATACGATGAGGCGGCAGAATTGCGTGCTGGCGCACCGTATCCAGACGATGAGCCCTATCCGGTAGAACTTTTGCTTATTGATCAAAATGCACAGGATAATGGGTCGCCTGTAACGGAAGGCGAGACAGAGGTGTCAGAACTAGAAGAATTTGATGCTATCGGTCTTGAACAATCCCAACTCGAAGCGAGGATAATTGCTTCTAAAATAAAAGAACTAGTTGCAAGTGGAGCACCCGTATATACTACAAAAACGAAATCCAATCGGCCACTTATGTATCGGGATACGGTCATCCTGCTCCGTTCAATGACTTGGGCTCCGCAAATTATCGAAGAGTTTAAGCAACAAGGGATTCCTATTTATGCTAATCTTTCAACAGGGTATTTTAATGCAACCGAAGTGGCAATTATGATTTCATTACTACGAGTTATTGATAATCCCTTCCAAGACATACCGCTTGTAGCCGTTTTACGCTCACCCATCGTTGGGTTGAACGAAGAAGAACTATCAATCATCCGCATTCATCAGAAGCGAGGTTCCTTTTGGGAGGCTGTTACCGCTTTTTGCAAGAGTAAAGAAGCCAAAAATACGGCCGAATTTTACGAAAAGCTGCGCCGCTTTTATGACTTTCTAGCAGAGTGGCGCGAGGTGGCAAGACAGGGTTCGTTGTCTGAGTTAATTTGGCAGCTCTACCGTGATACCCAGTTTTATGACTTTGTCGGCGGTTTACCAGGGGGAAAACAGCGCCAAGCTAATTTACGGGCATTATATGACAGAGCTAGACAATACGAACAAACATCGTTCCGTGGACTGTTCAGGTTTCTTCGTTTTATCGAGAGAATGATTGAAAGAGGGGACGATCTTGGTGCAGCAAGGGCACTTGGTGAGCAAGAAGACGTTGTCCGGATTATGACCATCCATAGTAGTAAAGGACTTGAATTTCCCGTTGTATTCATGGCGGGAATGGCACGGACTTTTAATATGGCCGATGTTCGGAAACCATATATGCTCGATAAAGAATACGGATTTGCATCTAAGTATGTAAATGCGGAAAAAAGGATTTCTTACCCATCCTTACCGCAAATTGCTTTTAAGCGAAAAAAGAAAATGGAGATGCTTGCGGAAGAAATGCGCGTGTTATATGTGGCGATGACAAGGGCGAAAGAAAAACTTTATTTAACGGCTACGCTTAAAGATGCGAAAAAAAAAATCGACCAATGGAATGAAGTTTCCTCCCATACAGAATGGTTGTTAAAGGATTATGAGCGGGCAGCAGTTTCAAGCTATATTGACTGGATTGGACCAGCGCTTGTTCGCCATCAGGACGCCAATGAACTAAGGCTTAGTAGTACGGGAAATGCCCTTGTTCCTGAGGAAATTACAAGTCATCCTTCTTCATGGAAAATTTCTCTAATAAGTGCAGAAGAAATCAAGAAGACGGAATTAGAAATCGGAATGAATGAAGACCAATTTCTTGAAATGGTCCAAAAAGGGGAACATGTCCCGACCACGTCGCCATTTGATGAAGAAATTAAGTCGCGCTTAGACTGGGAATATTCCTTCCCAAGTGCCGCAGCCCATCGCTCTAAGCAATCCGTTTCTGAAATGAAACGCCAAAGAGAAATGGCAGATGAACAAAGTGGGACGGACCTTGTGAACCACTATAAAAAGTCGATAGTTAAACGCCCAAAATTTATGCAGGAAAAGCAATTAAGTCCAGCTGAACGGGGATCTGCCATGCATATGGTTATGCAACACGTAGATTTAACCAATTCAGTTAGTCAAGAATCTCTCCAGGAACGGTTAACATGGATGGTAAACAACGAATTGTTAACCCCAGACCAAGCAGAAGTCATTGACAAAAATTTAATTGTTCAATTCTTTCATTCAGATTTAGGGATTAGATATTTTAACGCAAAAGCAATCACCAGAGAGGTTCCCTTTACCCTTTCCATGCCTGCTCGTGATGTGTACCCCACTTGGAAGGATGAAGATGAATCTGTTTTTGTACAAGGGATCATTGACTGCGTCTTTGAGGATGAAAACGGCCTTGTTTTGGTCGATTATAAATCCGATCGAATTTCTGACCGCTATAAAGGTGGGTTTGAACAAGCGAAAACAATTCTTGAAGACCGCTACAAGATACAAATTAACTTATATACAAGAGCAATTGAACAAATTTGGAAAAGAAAGGTCACAGAAAGGTATTTATTTTTCTTTGATGGGGCCCATCTTTTGAAGGTTGAAAAGGATTAAGTAAACAAAAAATGACATAGACCATTTAGATGGTTTATGTCATTTTTTAATTATTCCCTGCAATTGGCTGGTCAATTACATTTGTATCAAGTACATTGGTCCCGCTTAACCCGGAATTATTTACTATAAATCCACCGGTATTAAATGCACCGGAACCCCCATTCGTCTTAGAGGCGCTCTTTGGAGAGATATACACGGCATCGCCAAATTGCACAATACCTCCACTTACGTGAACGATTTGGACTGGACCTATAATCGCTGGCATGACAAACATCCTTTTTTAGTGTACTTACTGGCTAGTTCCCCTTAAAGTAGTTTATGCTTTTATTTTTGTCCCTGTTCTGCATTCTCTTCATAAGGAAGTAACTGTCGAATATGCTTAATTCTAGCCTCCATAGAAACATGGCGGCTGTTACCCACATGTAAAAGGGACGCAGAGGATATCCCGATAATATCAATTTTACTTACCTTAATTAGCGGGTTGGGATTTTGACGGTAATATGAAAAAGGTTCATCGATAGGTTGAAAAGGAATAGGTTCAGAATAGACTCGATAGGGAGATAAATTGCCTTCATTACCATAAAATACCTCGGTTTCCCTTTGCACAGCCAGCGCTTTTGAAAGCCCATTTATTATACAGGAATCCCCAAGCTGTACCGTAGAGGCAAAAGAGACAATTTTAATATTTATAGTGTCTACACAAGAGGTTCTCTGCAACATGTTGGTCACTCCGGTGAGAGGGGAACAAACGGACCTATGATTAACGATTCTGCAGGGGTATCAAAAGTTGAGGCCAACTGGATCGTTTCCGTATCTCCCACCATGACTAACGAGGAGCTTGCCACCCCAGTGATTTTTATGTTTTCGACATAGAGTTCTCGGTTATAAACTTGAAAGTTCATTCTGATTTCATTCCTTTCAGATTTTCAGGTAAATTGCTGAAAAAAACCATTACCCCATTTTGAATTTCCTTTTTTAATCCTTCAATAATTAAATCGTCGGAAGGGGCATTTTCAAAGGAGCGGCTACTAGCGGAATGGGTGTTTAAATGTTGTTCAATCCTGCCAGGAAGTTGTTTAATGATGTCTTGTTTTATGAACGATAAATATTCATCATTCGGTTGAACGGTTAATTCCCTTTGGGCATTTTCTACTAATTGAGGTAAATCCGTTTCTAAATATCTGTAAATAGCTTCCTCAATTTTCATTGATCTTTGCATTTGATGTTTGGGTGATATTGGTGTGGTTAAGGATTGATTTTGTACTGCGAAGTCCTCGATTCCTGCTAATTCGGATGGGTTCAGACCTATGTTTAATGTGCCTTCAAGCGTCTCTACTTTTAATTGATCAAATTTATATTCAATTTTGTCAACATGGATAGCCTTTTTTTCATTTAATTTTTTCATATCTTCTTTCATTTTTTGGAGAGCGTTCTCTAAAGCTAGGATTCTCTGCTCCTGTGCTTGAATACACATCTGCAGCCATTGAAGATATTGGGAATAATCCTGATACATGTAATCACCTCACAATTATTTCACCAATGGTTTATCAAGTTTCGTTTGCTTGGGAGGCTGACATATCCTGCTTTCTAACGGCGGCTTGTAATGGTACTGATGGTGCCCCTAATGATGCGCTTGAAGGTTGAAGCGTTTGTGGTGCTGGTTGTGTAAAGCCACCGGTATTATATAAATGAGATGTAGGTTTGATAATTCCAGCACTGCCTATTTGTAAGACTGAGGAATTGGTAATCCCGCCAATTTTAATGAAATTAATTTGAATGGTCTGCTGGATATAAAAATTCATTTGAAAATCACCCATTCATTAAGCATTAAGTGCAATTCCTTGATCGTAAACATCTGAATCATGGGTATTTGTGGAACTAACATTATTATGGAGCTGTAAGCTATCCCCTGTGTTAAAGGAACCAGCACCGGAAAAGGTTTTTGCAGTAGAAAATGGCATAATTTTATAAACATCTCCAATATGGAAAACAGAACTGCTGCCAAGTGTAATGACCTGTGCAACTCCAACAATCGCTGGCATTTTCAACACCCTTTTTTCATAGTATCTTCTACATCCTATGTATGGGCACAGGTAATGTGATTGATTCGCCCAAATAAATTGGAAACTGAGGCTTGAGCATTTATGGGATTTATTTGATTAGGTTTGAAAAAAAGGGCAATGTAAAAGAGAGAGTAAATTTCTTCTTACTAAATGAACAATCCAATCCCTTGGAAGTAGAAGAGGGTGAAAAACAACAATCGTTTTTTGTAAGATTTATTAAACCCTTATTCCTTGATTTTAAAAAAAGCTTAAAAAGAGAATGCCAGGGGAAAAAGAAGCAAAAATAGATCAAAAGCTTCAACTGGCTGGAAATCCTTTTGGTATGACTGCTGTTGATTTTCGGATTGTTCAGATCGTATCAATAGTTGTTCTTCCGCTTATATTGGGAGGATATGGAGCACTGTTAAATGCTGGCACTGGGGCCATTGTCCTCTTTATATTGGCAGGACTTCTTCTTGGTTTCATTGCACCTCACCAATATTTAAAGAAGAAAACAAAGGCGAGAAGTCGTCATGCCTTAAGGGAATTTCCTGATATATTGGACCTTTTAACAGTAAGTCTTGAAGCAGGACTTGGATTTGATGCCGGTAGTGTCGAAGGTTATCTCAAAAAAAGAGGGGGTCCTCGCTTACGAATTTCATCGTTGTTTGGAAGAAATTCGGCTTGGGAAAACCAGAAGGGAAGCATTAGCAGGTATTAGAGATAGGCTTGATGTAGATATTGTTATAGCGTTTATCAGTAATGTTTTACAAGCTGAAAAATTAGGAATCGGCATGGTTCGAGTGCTCCGAGTTCAATCCAATGAAGTCAAAGAACAGAGAAAGCAACGGGCGGAAGAGACGGCTATGAAAGCATCAATCAAAATGCTCTTTCCGTTAGTTTTTTTCATATTTCCAAGTTTATTTATCGTTTTGTTAGGACCGGCAATCATCCAATTTATCGATACTTTTAAAAATAGTTAAGGGCTGATTCCCTTTTAATTAGGGATCGGCCTTTTTTGATTCTTTATATTTGTTCGGTTCATCTGTTTCTTTTAATATATAAAGTGTAATTACTATAAATTGAGGTGAAACCGATGAAATTTGTAACAGTCAAACATAATCATGAAACGTTTGTTGGTTTAGTAGACTCAGATGAATCAAAAGTCCTTTTACTAAATCCTGCTGAAGAAGTAAGGACAGGGAAGAGAAGTTTCCCATCTTCATTGCAGGAATGTATCGATTTAGGAGAAAGTTTTATCGAACAAGTCCAAGGTTTGCATGATTGGGTAATTAGTGGTGCGCATGCTGCATCTTTATATGTCTCCTTGGATGAAGTCACCTTGCTAGCTCCTATTCCAAGACCAAACAAGAATATTTTCTGTGTGGGAAAAAATTATGCAGAACATGCGATTGAAATGGGAAGTGAAGCAGATATCCCGGAACATGTAATGGTCTTTACGAAAGCCCCTACAACGGTTATTGGACCGAATGAAACAGTCCTAAACCATCTAGATGTAACGAATCAACTTGATTATGAAGGTGAGTTAGCTGTTATCATCGGCAAAAAGGGTCGGGCCATAAACAAGGAAGAAGCTTTGGATTATATTTTTGGTTATACCATTCTGAATGATGTAACAGCAAGAGATTTACAAGCGCGGCACCAGCAATTTTTTATCGGCAAAAGCCTCGACACTACGTGTCCAATGGGACCCTGGATTGTCCATAAAAGTGTGATAGAAAATCCCAACCATTTAAATATAGAAACAATTGTAAATGGGGAAGTAAGACAGAGTTCAAATACAAAGAATTTTATTTTTCCGATTGAGGAGGTTATCTCCGTTCTTTCCGCCGGAATGACACTTGAACCAGGCGATATTATAGCGACCGGCACACCGGCTGGAGTAGGAAAAGGGTTCAAACCACCTAAATTCTTATCTCCTGGCGACCACATGGAAGTGACCATCGAAAACATCGGAACATTGAAGAATAGGATTAAGCGATAGGCACAATTTATATCTCAAAATTGGTAGGGTAACATATCCATGTTTGTAACTAGATTGACTTACTTTTTTCGTTTTTATTAATGTTTTATGGTATGATAAGGTCGAAATAAATGAATTTCATTCATTAGGAGGTACTATATTGATTCACGGTCATATCACTGCATGGGTTTTAGCTTTAATTTTATTTTTCATTGCACTTTCCTTACATAAAAGTGGAAAAGCAAAAGGATTTAAAATTCTACAAATGATCTTACGAGTATTATACTTAGTTATAATAGCAACAGGTGTAGGACTTCTGTTTTCGGTTTACAGAATTGATGTGTGGTATATTTTAAAAGCGGTTGTAGGTCTATGGATAATCGGATTATTTGAAATGATCCTTGGCCGTGTGGCTAATGACAGAAGAACTTCTGTATTCTGGATTCAGTTTATCATTGCATGGGTGCTTGTATTATACCTAGGCTTTGCAAAATTACCAATGTCATTTTTACACCCATAAAACCTAATGTAACTAGTAAAGGCTGCCGAGAATTTCGGTAGTCTTTTTATATTTGCAAAATGATAAACATCGTGACAACTGCTTAGTTTGGTCTTAATATTGAAATTAGTAGAGAGGAGAGGTTCCATATGCTCGTAAAAGTGTTTGCTAATCTCCGGCAAATATGTGGTGGGGTAACGGTAGACGTTCAGCCTGATGGTGAACGGGTAATAGATGTACTTGATAAAATGATAGAAATGTTTCCACTATTAAAAGATGAAATCTTTACAAATGAAAAGGAACTGCTTCCATTTGTTCATGTCTATGTAAACGGAAGAAATATCATCCACCTTGATGACCTTCAGACAAAAGTAGAAGAAAAGGATCAATTTGCTCTTTTTCCGCCTGTTGCAGGTGGCTGATATGGTTATCAGAGAATTAGAGTTTCGTGGTATTAGAATTGAACATCTTGGTCTGTATTTTGAAGAACTTGGAGCTTTACAGAGGACAGATATGTTTCCTTACGTCTATGAGGCGGATAACTGGAAGGGACAAATACTTTCGGAAAAGGAAATTTCTTTTACTTCAAGTTTTAAGGTGAATACCGTCCAAGTTCGATTTTGTGCAAAGGACGATCATGTTCTAGATGTGTTAATCAAAAATTACCGCTATAAAACAACAAGAATTGGCGGTTAATTAAGAATAGCGTTAGCGCCCGTTTAGTAGCTTGCGCAAGCAAGTTATCTAAGTTCAAAAACTTAGGCATTGAAAAAAAGCTTCTGCACTTGTGCAGAAGCTTACTAAATTAATTCTTAGACACTTTGTTTTACTTCAGGATCGATAATTCCTAATTCACGAAGCTTTGCATCTGTAACGAGGCCGTCTGTCCAGCCGCGAACTTGATAATATTCTTCTAGCATGATATCCATCCGGCTTACATGGCCCGCACTGTTTCCAGACGCCGGTTCTTCTGTAAAACGTTTTGGAAGGAAGTCATCTTCACGTTTATTAAAGCCTGCAAGATTGTTGTAATAACGTTCAAGATTATAGATTCTTTCCCCAGCCTTCATAACATCCTCAGCTGTTAGTTGAACTCCAGTCATTGCACTATATTGCTCCGCATAATGCTCTGCGTTTTCTGAGAAGGATGAGAACTTACAAATATTCATAGAATCTGAGAATGCAAGCATATCTTGGAATACTTTTAGTAATTCGCCTTTTCCTTCTGGCTTTAATCGGTCAGTTGGTTCAGGAATACCGGCAATTTCACTGGCTACAGTGTATCCACGAAGGTGACATGCACCGCGGTTACTTGTAGCATAACCAAGTCCAATACCTTGAATGCCGCGAGGATCATAGGCAGGGATGGATTGGCCTTTAACAGACATTGATAATTCAGGTGCACCCCAAAGTGCTGTTGCACGTGCAGGCCCTTCAGCAAGTACGCCGCCAAATCCTTCCCGGTAAGCGATTTTTTTGGTTAATTCAATCATAGAATCAGCGTCGCCCCAGATTAATTCCTGATTAATAATCCCTTTTTCAAAAGCTTCCATAGTAACGGAGAAACAATGTCCAAGTTCAATTGTATCAAGACCATATTCATTACAGCGGTCGATCATATATGAAATCGCTTCTGCATCACTTAATAAACAGTTTGATCCAAGTGACCAAGCGGATTCGAATTCGATGCTCTCTACACGTGTTTTATATTTACCATCTTTTACTTCTACCTCAATTTTACAACCAACCGGGCAGGCATGGCATGTCTTGTTAGCAACACGTAAATTAGTGTTGTAATATTCACCACTGTGTTTCTCTGCTTCATCCCAGTGTGTTAATTGGGAGTTCTTTGTTGGAAGCGCTCCCACTTCATTGATCAAGTTGGTTAATACATTTGTTCCATATACGGATAATCCGCCTTTATTAGGTGCCGTTAAGCCGCCATCAAGGATCGCCTTTACAGCTTTTTTATTGGCATCTTTGTAATCGGTTTCTAATTTTGGTTGTGGCATATTGCCTTTTTGAGCAGCTTTGATAACAATTGCTTTTAATTTTTTATAGCCCGCAACAGCAGCTGTACCACCACGGCCTGCAGCACGGTCATGCTCATTAATAAATGCAGCAAAGCGGACAGTGTTTTCACCTGCTTGACCAATCGTCATAACACTTAGGTCTTCTTCACCGTGTTCGTCCTTCATTGCTTGAATAAAGGCTCGTGTGCTAGTTCCCCAAAGGTTTGAAGCGTCACGAAGCTCTGCCTTACCATCTTCAATAAATAGGTATACAGGCTTATCACTTTTTCCTGAAAAAATAATATTATCCACACCTGCCCATTTGAGCCGCGCTGCAGTCCACCCGCCGATGTGTGAATCCGTTACCGTACCAGTCAGCGGAGATTTAGTAACAACACAAAGACGTCCGCTCATCGAAGAACGTGAGCCTGTGACAGGGCCTGTCATAATACAAATGATGTTTTCTGCAGATAATGGCTCGACTTCAGGGCCGTTATCTAAAACATACTTAACCCCTAGGCCACGACCACCTATGTACTTAACTGCATCATCTTCGTTGATTCCTCTGTAATCAACCACACCATTTGTTAAGTCGACTAATACTTCTTTGTTTTTAAAACCGCCTAGATTCAAAGTTTTTCCCCCTCTTTCCCATATTAAAAAAATATATACTAATCTCTTATAATATTAGATATTGTTATAAGAGATTCCTACCAAATTATACTAAAACCCAATATTTATTATATCTCTTTTTCAATATTTATAAAATTAAATTATTTATAAAAGACAATCAAAAATAATTTGGTAAGATAATAGTAATATAACTTTTTCTTTTGCGGTTCATGATTACAGTTTAACATAGGAAAGAGGTGGATCATGAGTGATTTAGAACGCTATTCAAGACAGATTCTTTTTCAACAGATTGGGGAGTTTGGACAAATAAAATTGCAAAATAGCAAAGTGGCAATTGTCGGAGTTGGTGCACTTGGCACGGTAATCGCAAATCATCTGGTTCGTTCAGGGGTGGGCTATATAAGGTTAATTGATAGGGATTTGGTTGAACTATCAAATTTGCAGCGGCAGACACTTTTTGATGAAGAGGATGCAAAATTACAGCTCCCAAAGGTAATTGCTGCAAAAAAAAGATTAAATCGAATTAATTCTACTGTTACAGTCGATGCAGTAATCGCTGATTTAAACCTAGATAATGTGGAAGAATTATTAACGGATTTTAATTGTATCGTTGATGGCACTGATAATTTTATGACACGTTTCTTAATCAATGATGTGGCCGTAAAGTACGGAATTCCTTGGGTTCATGGTGCTGCTGTTAGTTCAAGAGGCATGTTTGCCTCGATAAAACCCGGAATTACCCCCTGCTACCGCTGTCTCTTTCCGCATGTCCCAACAGGGACGGGGGAAACCTGCGATACAGTTGGCGTATTGTCACCATTGACGGATATTATCGGTTCCTTTCAAGCCATGGAAACAATGAAGATATTAATTGATGAAAAAACTACACCTAATCTAGAACAAATTGATATATGGGATTATACCACCATGCAAATGGATATTTCAGAGGGGAGAAATCCTAATTGTCGGACATGTGTGAATCATCAATTTGATTTTTTAGATCGATCCTCGGAACTCCAGGTGGCCTATACGACACTTTGTGGGCGTAATACAGTCCAAGTCAATCCAAGAAATAATCGCGACTTAGATGTAAAAAAGGTGGCTGCGAATCTCAAGAAAAGTGGCAAAGTATCAGGAAATGACTACTTAATCCGTTTTACTCCTGATGAAGATATTTCTATTGTCGTATTTAAAGATGGACGTGTATTGATTCATGGTACAAATGATTTGGTCCAAGCAAAATTGCTTTATTCAAAATACATTGGGAACTAAATTGGTACCAAAAGAAAAAGGCGTGGGAGCTGCCCATGCCTTTTTCTTATGATATCATTTTTTCGATCACTAATCGTTTTCCGGTATTTAAAGTAAATTCAAATCGATCGTTAACTTTTTCATAGTAACAAAAGTGGTGCTGGACATTACAAATTTGCTCCTGATTATCGAAAACCAAAAAATTAACTCCATCCTTTCGATTTTCGTCCGATAAGAAGGATAAATGGTTGTAACAATAGATGCAATCGTAAATAGAAAAGTTTAAGGAGTTTAAAGTGGTCACAAATTGAAAAAAAGCATCATCATTAATCCCATCTAAAAGCCGCTCAAGTGAATAAATTAAATGTTTCCTAATTCTTACTAAATCATGGTTACGAAGCATCGTTGCTTCGTTTCCAATTCGGACCTTTCCTGTTTCATACAATTTGCCTTTCTTCCAACGATTCATTCGGAAGACTTCTATTTCTTGCTGAAGGTAATCATCTAACATTTCAGCTTCTTCTGTTTCTTCATCAAAAAAAATCCATTGTTCATTAATTTGTTCAACAGTTCCTTCTGTGTATGCTCTTTCCTGAAAATCGTAAAGTCTCATTCGTTGTTGTCGATTCATTATTAACCTCCGTGCCAGATGCTATCATATTCTTTTTAGACATCTTCATGAAATTTTATAACTGAAAGATAAAGTATTATCTTTTAAATCATATGAATTGTTGACTTACTCCATCGACCTCCGCTTTTCTATTTGGACAATTAACCATTTCCCATGGGCTGAATACTATAAAAACATGAATTCATGTACAGTAGTGCTGTTAATGAGGAGTGTGATAGGAAATGTGTGGTATTACAGGCTGGATTAATTTTGATAAATCACTTAAGAACGAAGCGGATACACTTACCAAAATGACAAATACACTGGCAAAAAGAGGACCTGATGAGACCAACATCTGGTCTGAAACACATGTCGCTTTTGGCCATAAGAGACTTATTGTTGTCGACCCTGAAGGGGGAAGGCAGCCAATGTCCAAACAAAAAGACGGCTTCGATTACACCATTTGCTACAATGGGGAATTATATAATACAGAAGATATCCGCAAAGTTCTCCATACTAAAGGATATTCATTTAAAGGTCATTCTGATACAGAAGTTCTATTATCTGCCTATATAGAATGGGCGGAAGAGTGTGTCAATTACTTGAATGGGATTTATGCATTTGCAATCTGGGATAGTAAGAAGGAACAACTCTTTATTGGACGTGACCGGTTAGGGGTCAAACCATTATTTTTCAGAGAACACAATAAGGGGCTTTTATTTGCTTCTGAAACCAAGGCTATTTTAGCTCATCCAGAAGTGAAAACAGAGATTGATCAAGAGGGGCTTGCTGAGATCTTTGGAGTCGGCCCTTCCAGGTCACCAGGTTCTGGTGTTTTTAAAGGGATTAAAGAACTGAGACCAGCCCATGCATTAACATTTTCAAAAAATGGTTTAAAAATTTGGAGATATTGGAATGTAAAAAGTGGTGAACACAAGGATAATGTTGAAGAAACAGCAGAAAAGGTCCGTTATTTAGTCACCGATGCGGTAACAAGGCAGCTTGTTTCCGATGTTCCTCTAAGTACCTTTTTGTCTGGCGGACTAGATTCTAGCATCATCACGGCCATTGCTGCTAAGGGTTTCCAAGAGCAGAACAAAGGACAGCTCCACACTTATTCAATCGATTATGAAGGTAATGACAAATTCTTTTCTTCAAATGAATTCCAGCCGGATGCTGATGGGAAATTTATTCAAATGATAACGGATAAATTTAATACAAAGCACCATAACAAGATTATCACTCAAAAGCAATTGGTCAATGATTTGGTGGAAGCTACACATGTCAGAGATCTTCCAGGGATGGCTGATGTGGATTCATCGTTACTGTGGTTTTGTAAGGAAATCAAACAGGATTTTGTTGTCAGCCTTTCAGGGGAATGTGCGGATGAAATTTTCGGGGGGTATCCTTGGTTCCATCGAAAACAAGACTTAGAACGTCCAGGATTTCCTTGGATGAGATCTGTAGCAGAAAGACAAAGTTTGTTGAAATCGCATTGGCAGGAAAAATTAAAATTAAATGACTATGTCATGGAAAAGTATTATCAAGCGGTCGCCGAAACCCCAAGGCTAGAGGGTGAAAGCGGGGAAGATTCTAAGCGCAGAGAATTATTTTATATTAATATGATTAATTTTATGACGACATTACTTGATCGGAAAGACCGAATGAGCATGGGAGCAAGCCTGGAAGTCAGAGTTCCCTTTGCTGATCACCGTCTTGTCGAATATGTATGGAATATCCCATGGGAGATGAAAATGTATCGAGGCAGGGAAAAAGGGATTCTTAGAAAAGCATTTGAAGGTATATTACCAGAGGAAGTATTGTACCGGAAAAAAAGCCCTTATCCAAAAACACATAATCCTGCCTATACCATTGCCGTTCAAAAACTGGTGGAAAATATATTACAAGATAAATCCTCAGCATTGCATGAATTTTTTAATAAAGAACAGCTTGAGAGTATCGTCAAGTCTGGTGGAAATTCATTTCAAGAACCTTGGTTTGGGCAGTTGATGACAGGACCACAGTTATTGGCATATCTTGTGCAGCTCCACACATGGTTTAAGGATTACAATATTAACATAGTAAATTAAAAATGAATTTCCGATAAAACGAAGAATAAAAAATTTGGAATAAGGACTTGATTAGATTAAAATGGTGTAGGGAAGAGGATATCCTCTTCTTTTTTTTTAGAGGAGGATATAACTTTATGAAAAAAATTACTTTTATTTTAATGCTATTATTACTAAATTCATCATTTCCTGCAAATGCTGCTGTTGAAAAGGAAGAACGTTTGTGGCAGGATGAATCCGTTTATTCTATCATGGTAGATCGTTTTAACGACGGGGATAGAAAAAATGACATCGATGTTAATGCCAAAGACCCATTAGCATATAACGGCGGTGATATCCAAGGTATTATTGATAAATTGGATTACATCCATGATATGGGATTTACTTCGATTCGACTATCTCCGATAGTTGACAATGCGAAGAATGGCTACCATGGTTTTTGGGTGAATGATTTTTACAAAGTGGACGAGCATTTTGGCACAATTAAGACTGTCCAAACGCTTGTAAAAGAAGCGCATAAGCGAAAGATGAAGGTTATCATGGATTTTGTGACGAATAATGTAGCTGCGGAACATCCATGGTTAAGTGATATTAATAAGCAGGACTGGTTTCATAAAAAAAAGGATACCCTAGCTGGAAATGAAAATCAGAAGGAGCTTGAAATGGGCTGGTCGGATGGCCTGCCAGACCTTAATCAGGACAACCCTGAAGTAAAAAAATACTTAATTGATGCAGCAAAATGGTGGATTAATAAAACAGATATTGATGGGCTTAGTCTACCAGAAGTAAATTATGTTCCAGTAAGCTTTTGGACAGATTTTTCAACTGAAGTTAAGAAAGAAAAAAAGGATTTCTTTCTGTTGGGAGTCATGTCAAAAAATACCTCAACTAATCTGAAAGAGTATGAAAGTGCCGGAATAGATAGTGTAGTTGATTACTCGTATAGTGAAAAGTTAAGAAAAACGTTTGCAGGTACGGATCAATCTTTCAGCACACTTTATTCGGCTGCTGATAATGGTCAGAACGCCTTATTAAGGGCAAATTTTATGGATAACGAATATACGTCAAGATTTACGAGTGATATTGTGGCAAAGAAACAATTCCCTGGCTCACGCTGGAAAACAGCATTGGTTTATCTTTATACGACCCCTGGAATCCCCTTCTTTTATTATGGAAGTGAAATTGCTCTAAATGGGGGAGAAATCCCGGATAACCGTGGGCAAATGAGCTTTCGAGCGGAAAAGGACCTGATTGATTATATTACCAAGGTGAGTGAATTAAGAAATCAGCTTCCGTCGCTAACAAGAGGGACAATGGAAATGCTCTATGATCAAAAGGGAATGGCAGTTTATAAACGGGTTTATAAGGGTGAAACGTCAATAATTGCCATCAATAATTCGAGTAAATCCCAAAGTGTTACGTTAACAAATAGTCAAATTGAAGGTGGAAAAGAGCTGCGGGGCCTGTTGGCAGGAGATAAAGTTAAAAGTGAAGATAATAAATACATGATCATCCTTGATCGGGATAATTCAGAGGTATATATTTTAGCTGAGAAAAGTGGCATCAATTTCTCATTAATTGCTAGCGTAGTCGTTGTATACCTGTTGTGTTTCTTATTTCTTTATAAAATAAGGAAACGAAGAAGATAAAATGTCGGGGAAATCCCCGACATTTTTTTAAAAGATAAAAAAGTATAAGTATTTGAACTTAGATAACTGTCTAGCTCCGGCGCCCAGCGTCTAGTGGACTTCGCTCTTTTCCCTACGATAAGTCAAGCACGAATGCGCTTACGCTCTCCGTGTTTCCTTTATCTCAGTCAAAGCGCTCCAGTCCATACGCCGCTAAACGGGCGCCTCCGCTTTTCTATCCATTGATAATCTCCCCGCCATTTACATGAATCATTTGCCCGCTTACATAGGAGGAGTCATCTGAAGCCAGGAAAACATAGCTTGCGGCCAATTCAAATGGTTGTCCTGCTCTCCCCATTGGGGTAGTTGATCCGAAAGCTGCAACCTGGTCTGCAGGGAAAGTCGATGGAATGAGTGGTGTCCAAATGGGACCTGGAGCCACACCATTAACACGAATCCCTTGAGGTGCAAGAGACATCGCTAAAGAGCGGGTAAAGGAAACAACCGCACCTTTTGTAGCTGAATAGTCCAATAATTGGTCATTCCCCTTGTAAGCAGTAATCGAGGCAGTATTAATGATGGATGCCCCTTGTTTTAAAAAAGGCAGCACCATTTTAGTCATATAAAAAAAGGAGAAAATATTCGTTCGGAACGTTTTTTCCAATTGATCCGAAGTAATAGATAATAAGCTTTTTTGCGGATGTTGTTCCGCCGCATTGTTGACGAGTATATCTAATCGGCCAAACTCAGAATGAATCTTATTGACAGTCTCCTTACAAAAATTTTCATTGCCAATGTCACCCGAATAAAGAAGACATCTTCGGCCCTCGGCTTCAATCATTTGTTTAGTTTCTTCTGCATCTTGATGCTCTTCCAAATAGACAATAGCAATATCTGCCCCTTCTTTGGCAAAATAAATAGCAACAGATTTGCCAATACCACTGTCGCCTCCTGTAATAATCGCTGTCTTCCCTGCTAATTTTCCTCCAGGCTTATATTTAGGATCAACTGAGATAGGCCGAGGATTCATTTCACTTTCTATACCAGGTTGATGGTTCTGATGCTGAGGTGGAAAGATATTCTTTTGTTTATTTTGATTGTTGCTCATTTACTAAAACCTCCAAGTATTTACTCACAATTAGTTTTAGTTAAATGGGTTAAATTATGAAAAATAAAGATAATAAAAAGCGAAAGGATTTTAAATCCTTCCGCCGTTTTGTTTTACCGATAATTAATAAACTGGACATCTACAGTTAAGTCCGCTTCGCGCACGAGGGAGATTATTTTTTGTAAATCATCGCGGTTTTTACCGCTAACACGAACTTGATCGTCCTGTACCTGACTTTTTACCTTGACGCCACTATTTTTAATAATTGTATTGATTTTTTTGGCATTTTCTTTATCAATACCTTGAACGAGCTTGGCTCTTTGGCGAACAGTTCCGCCTGATGCTTTTTCGACTTTCCCATAGTCAAGATTTCTAACGGGAACGCTTCGTTTCATCAGTTTGCTAAACAAAACATCTTTAAGCTGGTCCATTTTATATTCATCATCTGAAATAAGAACAAGCTCTTCTTTTTCCTTATCAAGTGAGACTTCACTTTTACTGCCTTTAAAATCATAGCGAGTGCCAATTTCCTTCATGGTTTGGGCAATCGCATTTGAAACTTCAGATAAGTCTACTTGAGATACAATATCAAATGAGCTATCTTTTGACATAACAAAACCTCCATTTTATAACGATATGTGAAACCCAGCCTGCTAAAGTTTCCCTTTATGGGTACATTATAGTAAAATATAGCAGTTGTAACAACCGCTTAGGAAAATTCTCCGAAAAAGAAAGAAGGAGTTATATATGTCTTTAAATGAACTTATTGGTCAAACAACCACATTAACAGTCGCCCGTAAAGCATCCTTTGGCTATTTTTTAACAGACGGTAATGAAGATGTTTTGCTGCATATAAATCAAGCCAATCAAGAATTAGAAGAAGAGGATCAGGTTGAAGTGTTTCTTTATGTTGATTCAGAAGGTCGAATCTCTGCATCAACCACTATTCCTGAGGTTGCGATTGGACGATATGCTTGGGTTAAAGTAACGGACATAAATCCCAGAATTGGCGTCTTTATCAATATAGGACTTCCAAAGGATATTTTGTTAGGAATCGATGATTTGCCTGTGCATAAGACAGTATGGCCAATGCCAGGAGATTTAGTCTACATAACTTTAAAGCTAAGCAGCAATTACCTTCTTTACGCGAAGCTTGCCAGTGACCAAGTAATTGAGTCTATTTCCGTAAAAGCAACAAGAGAAAATTTCAATAAAAATGTGCAGGGACATATTTATCGTACAGCTAAAGTAGGCAGCTGGATCTTTACAATAGAAGGGTTCAAAGGTTTCATTCATGAATCACAAAGACCAGAAGAGCCCCGCATAGGTGAAAAGGTTGAGGGAAGGATTATTGACGTTAAGGAAGATGGAACAATTAATGTTTCTTTACTAGCAAGGAAAGAGGAATCGCAGGATCTAGATGCGGAACGGATATATGAATATCTAATGAGCAGAAATGGAGCCATGCCCTATAACGATAAAAGCATGCCTGAAGATATTAAAGATCGCTTCGATTTGAGCAAAGGTGCCTTCAAGCGGGCCCTTGGAAAGCTTATGAAAGAGGGCAGGGTATACCAAGAGGGCAACTGGACATATGTAAAGAAAGATTAATGTGTTTTTACATACTCTTTTCAAATTGACAGAAACTAAAGTGAATCTATTTGAAAGGGGTAAGGATATGCCACATACATCAGACAACGATAAAAAAGCAAAAGACAACAATGCCCTTCGCCATGAAAAGAATATGATGCGCGAAAAAAATCGTCAAGCTGGAAAAAATCAATACTCCAAGCAGACAGACCATAAATAGAGTAATGAAAAATGAGTGAGGTGCGCACCTCACTCATTTTTTTATTAAGATGGTAATTGATTTAAGAAGAAAATCGCGATTGTTCCTGCACCTGTATGTGACCCAACGGCAGAACCAATGGAAGAAATGAATACCTCTTTTGGATGGAATTCTTCTTCAATCATTACTTTCATTTCTAATGTGGTTTCTTCACAATCGGCTTGGCTAATCCCAATCACCTGGTCTTTCATATTTGCCCCGCGTTCCTTCATAATTTCGATGATACGGCGCATCACTTTTTTCTTCCCACGGATTTTTTCAATTGGAACAAGTTTTCCGGCTTCCACATTTAAGATTGGCTTAATGTTCAATAATCCGCCGAGGAAGGCAGATGCTTTTGATACTCGGCCACCCTTTGCTAAATAATCTAAATCTTCAACAGTAAAAAGATGTTCCATGTGTTGGCTTCTAAAAACAACATCTTCTAAGATTGTTTCTTTATCGACACCTTTCATGGCGAGTGATGCTGCTTCTTTAACCACAAGACCAAATCCAAGCGATGCACATTTTGTATCGACAATTGTTAACTTAAAATTTGGATATTTTTCCTTCACTTGGTCAAGAATCATAACAGCGGTTGAATATGTACCAGATAATGCTGAAGAAAAAGCTATGTATATCCCATCTTCATCTTTTTCTGCCATTTTGGTAAATACTTCCTCAAACAGAAGTGGGGAGACTTGAGATGTTTTTGGAACAACGCCATTACGTATTGCCTCATAGACGGTGTTTGGATCAATTGTTTTTACATCTTCAAATTCTTTGCCATTAATCTCGACTTTTAAAGGAAATAAAGTAACATGATTCTCTTCATAAAAACTTTTTGGTAAATCGCATGCGCTATCAGCTAGTATTCTTACCTGCATGAAGCTCACCTGCTTTCAGGCTAATTTATAGTTTCAGTTTATCGGTTTCACCATAAAAATACAATTAGCAATCACCACAAAAGTATTAATGGATTGACAATCACATAAAAAGGGGGAAATTGAAATGATATGGCTCCAGGCGCAAAAACTGGCAGTGGTGGCAGCGGGCTCATTGTTAAGTGCGTTAGCGATGAATTTATTTTTAGTACCGGCAAATATTTATTCAAGTGGATTTACTGGAATAGCACAACTACTTTCAAAGGTGTTAAGTGACTATACTCCTATCCATGTTTCACTAGGGTTCTTATTATTATTGCTGAATATTCCTGTGGCCATTTTAGGCTGGAAAAAGGTAGGGAAATCCTTTACCGTCTATAGCTTTATAAGTGTTGCCCTGTCCTCGTTGTTTTTAATACTAATTCCTATTAAACAAGTTTCGAATGATATTCTTCTAAATGCTGTTTTTGGTGGTGTCATCCAAGCTGTTGGCGTCGGGATTACGTTAAAATGGGGAGCTTCAACAGGCGGAGTAGATATCATTGCAATGGTTTTATCGAGAATGAAAGACAAGCCGATTGGACCCTATATGTTGGTTATAAATGGAGTGATTATTATAACAGCAGGATTTTTGTATGGCTGGGAGAAAGCCCTTTATACACTTGTTACTTTATATACTTCGACTAGAGTGATTGACGCCATTCATACTAGACATGCAAAACTCACTGCAATAATTATTACCAAAAAGGCTGATGTCATGAAAAAAGCAATACAAGAAAAACTTGTAAGAGGAATCACGATTTTACCAGCAAAAGGTGCGTTCTCAAACGAAGCAAGAGAAATGTTGATGGTAGTTATTACACGCTATGAGCTCTTTGATTTGGAAAGGATCCTTAAGGATGTGGATCCCAATGCCTTTACAAATATCATTCAAACAACCAATATCTATGGATTTTTTCGTAAGGAATAAAAAGAAAAGCGGAAGCGCCTTGTCCAGGGGCGACAGGCATAAGACGAGCCGGCATGAAGGTTGCTTTTTAACCTTCAGGACGGATTGGCTGATGACCCCGAGCCCCTAGGCGCTATAGCTAGACAAAAAGAAAAGCGGAAGCGCCCAGTTAGGTGCCTCCGCTTTTCTTTTTAAGTCATCTGTTCAAGCTCTTGTTGCATTTGTTGGAGCTGTGCTTGCTCTGCTACAGTCGAATTTGCATAAGCAGAACTTAATGCATTTTTAGCTTTCGCGACAGCAGAATCAAGATCAGCTGGGTCGGCAGACTTCGCCATCTCAACAAATCTTCGTGCTTCTTGGAACAATTGGTTTCCCATGTTATATTCCTCCAAGCGAGGATTCTTGCACATTGGACATCTTCTGAGCTTCCGCTTCAGCGTAAGTCATGTGATAAGGAATACGTTCAGCATGCTTACTGACCGTATCCACTCCTTGCTGGACAAAGCGTTTTGATTTGTTTCGTTTACCCATTCGAATCCCTCCAATATGCTCATAGCTCATATTGAAACAGCAACGCTGCCTCAAAAAATAGTATGTACCAAAAGGGGGAGGTTCATTTAGGTAAACAATGGTGAAATGAGTGTTAATATTTTATATTTAACAAATCTGCCAAATATTGAGCAACACCATCTTCTTCGTTACTTAGAGTGACGTCATTAGCAATATTTTTCGCTTTGTCGATTGCGTTTCCCATGGCAATCCCATGCCCAGCAAATTCAAGCATTTCAAGGTCGTTGTCTTCATCGCCAAACGCAATAATTCTCTCAGCGGGAATACCATAATAATCAGAAGCCTTTTTTAACCCCACAGCCTTACTTAAGCCAACCTTTATAATTTCAACCACATGCCATGGAGCGGCCCAACTGCGATGATCGATAACTTCTGCATGGACGGCCGATAAGTGTTCGCGAATTATCTTTAATTGATCCTCCTCTGTATGAATTAATAAACTCGTGGGTGAATCATTTAAATAATTTGCCAGATCTCCCGTAGTGATTTTTGGATTGCCAAAGTTGAAAATATCTAACAGCTTTTCATCGTGATAATGGAAGTAAACATCATCGATCACTTCGGCAATTATATTATGGAAGTGGAAACTTCTGCACGCTTCCACAATTTCTTTTGCCACCTTTATATCAAGAGGTTCATGATAAAATCCCCAATCAGGTTTTCGAGGGTGATGCATAAATGCTCCATTGAAATTGACAATCGGTGTGTCTAAATCCAATTCCCGATAGTACATCTCACTGGAACGATAAGGCCTTCCTGTTGCAATCATAACGATATGACCTTGTTCTCTTGCTTTTTTAATAATTCCGTGTGTTTTTAATGATATCGTTTTATCATCTTTTAATAATGTCCCATCTAAATCTAATGCAATTAAGTGTCTATCTGTCATAATAACTCCTTCTAATTATAATTTTCATCGCTAATAAAGTGCGTCGCTTTAGGAAAAAATTTATATACATGTTACACTGCAATTATGCATTTAATACTTAGTGGAATTTCTTATTCCTATCTTTACTATGTTAACAATTTTATATCTAAACTGTAAAAAAATTCACACCAAAAGATATAAAAAAACTATATACTTTTTTTAACTAAGTCTCAATCTTAGCATGCTTGATCATTTGCTATAATAGAGTGGGACAAGATAATGAAGGAGTGGATCAAACATGAATGAAGAACTAAAAGAAAATATCATGGGTGCCTTAGAACTAGTAATTGACCCTGAACTAGGGGTAGATATTGTTAATTTAGGATTAGTATATAATGCTGAAATGGATGAAGAAGGAAATGTAACGATTACCATGACGTTAACTTCAATGGGCTGCCCACTTGCTGGAACAATTGTTGACCAGGTTAAACGGGCATTGGCCGACATTCCGGAGATCAAAGAAGTAGAAGTAAATATTGTTTTTAATCCTCCATGGAATAAAGAAATGATGTCACGTTATGCGAAAATCGCATTAGGAATTCGCTAAGCTTAATTAGAGGCTTTTGAACTCTCAGTAAAATAAGCGTATTTTTTAGAAACAGCAGATTTTCTGCTGTTTTTGTATTTTTCTTCACGTTTCAGACATATCTAGCATACTGAATGTGAGATAGTTCACTTTTTTCAAATATAAACACCTTTATAATACAGATTAATAAGGCTGTTGGATTTGAATAGCCGTTATTAGGAGGCGTTTCATATGGCTATTAGCCGAGATTTTAATAAAGACCCTTTTATCGTAATATGGGAACTCACTAGAGCTTGTCAATTAAAGTGTCTACACTGTCGTGCCGATGCACAGTATAAAAGGGATCCACGTGAACTATCATTTGAAGAAGGAAAAAATTTAATTGATCAAATATATGAAATGAACAATCCGATGCTTGTTTTTACTGGCGGAGACCCGCTGATGAGAGAAGATGTTTTTGATATTGCGAAATATGCAGTTGAAAAAGGCGTACGGGTATCAATGACCCCAAGCGCGACACCAAATGTAACAAAAGAAGCAATTGAAAAAGCAAAAGAAGTTGGTCTTGCTCGCTGGGCATTTAGTATTGATGGTCCTAGGGCTGAGATTCATGACCATTTTAGGGGAACAGCTGGATCATTTGACCTTACCATGGAAAAAATAAAATATTTGCATGAAGTTGGATTACCAATTCAGATTAATACGGTGATTTCCCGTTACAATATTGACTACCTTGATGAAATGGCAAAAATGGTTGAAGATTTAGAATGTGTGTTATGGAGTGTTTTTTTCCTAGTGCCAACAGGAAGAGGTCAACAATCAGATATGATTTCTCCAGTTCAACATGAAAAAGTATTCAGATGGCTATATGATTTAAGTAAGCGCGTGTCTTTTGATATCAAAACAACAGAAGCCATGCACTATAGACGTGTTGTGATTCAACAAAAAATGCGCGAAGCGAAGGAAACAACAGATGAGATTGAGTATTTAAGTGCATTAACAGAAAAAGGATTAACAGGCTCTATCGATGGTTTAGGACGAGCACCAAAAGGTGTTAATGATGGTAATGGTTTTGTTTTCATCTCCCATATTGGCGATGTATATCCAAGCGGACTATTACCCGTTAAAGCTGGTAATATCCGGGAAACGCCATTAGCTGAAATTTATCGTGAATCACCAATTTTCCAATCACTAAGAAACCCAGATCTTTTTAAAGGGAAATGTGGTGTCTGTGAATTCCGTCATGTTTGCGGGGGATCAAGGTCTAGAGCTTATGCAATGACTGGAGATTATCTAGAAAGCGAGCCATTCTGCGTTTATATTCCTAAATCATTAAGAGAAAAGCAAGAACAGTAATTAAAACCGATAAAAAAGGCTGCCTTATTATAGTGAGACAGCCTTGCGTATATAGATAACTGCAAATAAGTATAGGCTAGCCTATTCGATATTGCAATAAACGGCAGAACAATTTTCACAGTCGATTTCATTTTTTAAGTATTGTAAATCCAATATTGAAATCTTTCCTTTTTTAACTGAAATGATTTTATCTTTCTTTAGTTCACTAAGTATACGGTTTGTACTCTCACGTGATGTACCGCAGAAGTTGGCAAGTTCTTGGTTGGTTAACGGCAGATCTATTAAGATTTCATTATCTTTTTGAATACCATAACTATTCGACATACGGATAAGTGTTGAGAAAAGGGCACCTCGTTTTCCATTTAAAACGAGGTCGCGAAATTTTGTTTGTGTTTTCCGGAAATGATCACTCATCCATTTCATAAATTCAAAAGCAAGCTTACTGTTTTGGAAAATTTCACTTTCGATTATATCCTTTTTTATTGCTACGATTTCTCCTTCTTCAAGAACCATTGCACTTAATAAATATCTGGGGTTATCAGTAAATAGGGTTAATTCCCCGCATATATCATTTTCTCCACAAATTCTTAATGAAAGTTCACGGCCATCTGAAGTAATTTTACTGATTTGAATTTTGCCGGAAATGATAATGTAAAGTTCTTCCGCAAGCATTCCTTCTTGAAATAAAAAGCTTCCTTTTTCACTTTTAAATTTCCGGTCTGCAAATTTAAGCAATTCTTTTATTTCAATTGAATGAGTTGGTTTCATTATTGCTGTCATCAGCTTCACCTCAATGTGTCATATTAACAATCATCTATTTTCCATAGTGATCAATGTTTAGTTTGTTAGTACCATTTTATCTCATGAGGAATCAATAAGAAGAAGTAAACAATGACAATATAGTGAAAACTCATATGAAATTAATCATGTTTATTTATTTTCTATTTGAATTATCGTTTAAATGAATAAAATCTGTAGAGGAAATTTTTTTCCAAAACAGTTATTTATAGATTGTAAAACATCTGCTAAGATAAGAATTGTATTAAAAAGTATTGTTATAGTGAATAAAGTAACAGTTTTTTTATCTAAAGACTGGTACACTGAATATCATTAGGTTCCAAAAATAATGGAGTTGATATGGAATGGAAAAAACCATTATTAAAGATAAATTAAATAGACCATTGCATGACTTAAGAATTTCTGTGATTGATCGATGTAATTTCCGTTGCCAATACTGTATGCCAGCAGATCAATTTGGTCCTGATTTTGAGTTTCTTCCTAAAAGTGCTTTGCTATCCTATGAAGAGATCGAACGAATAGCGAAAATATTTGTTAGTTTGGGTGTGGAAAAAATTCGCCTAACTGGAGGAGAACCTCTTCTTCGAAGAGATATGCCCATTCTTGTTAAGAAGCTGTCAGCTATTGAGGGCTTACTTGATATCGGATTAACGACGAATGGTGTGCTCCTGCCGAAATTTGCCAAAGATTTAAAGGAAGCAGGACTCAAAAGAGTAAATGTCAGCCTTGATACCCTAAACGATGAATTGTTTGGCCAAATTAACGGGCGTGGGGTTGGAACTGGGCCAGTTTTGGAAGGCATTGAAGCAGCGAAACAAGCAGGTCTTGGGGTCAAAATAAATATGGTTGTCAAAAAAGGTTTGAATGATACTGAAATTATTCCAATGGCAGAGTACTGCAAGGAGAACAGTCTGGAGCTTCGCTATATAGAATTCATGGATGTTGGCTCCACGAACGGCTGGAAAATGGATGATGTTATTACAAAAAAACAGATTTATTATTTGTTAAAAGAACAATTTGATATTGAACCTGTTGACCCAGCCTACTACGGAGAAGTGGCGAAGGTGTACCGCTATAAAGATAAAGATGTGAATGTAGGATTTATCACGTCTGTTTCGGAATCGTTTTGTTCAAGCTGCACTCGTTCTCGACTTTCAGCGAATGGTCAGATTTTTACTTGTTTATTTAATGGGAATGGGCATGATATCCGTAATTTTATGAGAAACGGTGCCTCTGATGAAGAAATCCGTGAGCGGGTGAGCGCCATTTGGAATGGACGAGATGACAGATATTCAGACGAACGAACAGCCGAAACGCACAAAAACCGTAAAAAAATAGAAATGTCCTATATTGGTGGTTAAACTCTCTTCCATGAAGAGAGTTTTTTTGTAGAAAGAAACAGCCCGCTTTAAGAAAAGCGGACTGTTGATTTTATTAAAGATACCTAGGAAATAGGATGTTGTTTTCAAGATGCACATGCATAAAGGTTAATCCTTCTAACGCTTCCAAGCGTGCATATACTAATCGGTACGTACCGCATGCATCCAGAGGTAGAGTGTAGTCAGAAGTTACTGCACGGATCTCTCTTAAAATTTCACCGGCATGGTCATGTTCTTTTTCTAATTCAACAATCATTGCAATTGCTTCTTCACGATTCTCCACGGTTCCATCTGCAAGCTGCTTAATTAATGGGAATACAACAGCTTCCTCTTTCGCCATATGCTCCATCAATTCTTTTTTGAATTCATAGAAGAGTTCGTAAACCTTAAGTAACTCTGGATGGTTATCTCCATGGACACGTGAAACCTTCGTTACATAGGGACTTAGCATAGTTAGTTCCTCTTCAGATACACGATGGTAGTTTGAAATAACATGATCAATAATTGTAGTTGAATCAGAATTAGTCCAAACCTCAACATCTTTCTCGGTGTTTTCGTATTTATCAAAAACTTCTTTTAATTCATCTAACAAAGTATCAAGGTTAAGCCTAGTTTGAGCAACTGCTTCTGTTAATGAGATATTACCACCGCAGCAAAAATCGATTCGGTTCTTTTTAAAAACATCACTTGTTTTAGGTAATTCGTTAACAATATCTTTAACTAATGAATTAGCTGTAATTGTGAAACTCATCTTTAATTTCCTCCCAAAGTCCAAGATTAAATCTAACCTAATCATAATGTAAAATAGAAAAAAACTAGGTGACCTGAATCACACATTCCCTATGATTTTATATTTTTTGGCAAGATTCTTTTATTTTGTGACATTTGATATGTTAGTTAGTTTTTAATAAGCTTATAATGTTGATTAGTCGATGACTAATAGTACATATCACAATGGATAGATATTTGTTTAAGGCAGGAGCTGATTATTTTGTTCGAAAGAAGAAGACCGATACCAATTGGAGAAGCGGTCAAAAGCATAATGGAATATCAATTACTTGGTGTGACCGAACAAGTTTCGATAAATGAAAGCTTTGGCCGCTTTTTATCGGAGGATTTGATCGCAACTAGCGATGTGCCCCATTTTGACCGTGCACCGTATGATGGCTTTGCTGTTAGGTCAATCGATACACGTGAGGCTTCGCTATCCAATGTAGTTGAATTTGAAGTGGTCGATCACATCGGCGCTGGAATGGTTTCTACTAAAGTAATAGGAGAGCAGCAAGCTGTTAGGATTATGACTGGAGCAATGATGCCAGTTGGAACAGATGCTGTCGTTATGTTTGAGGTGGCTAAGGCCTACGAAAAGAATGGATTCTCATATATGTCCATTAAACGCAGCTTTAAAAAGGGTGATAACGTTTCGTTCAGTGGTGAAGATGCCAAGCAGGGTGAAGTTTTGGTGAAAAAAGGAACATTGATAAATCCTGGAATTCAAGCCATGCTTGCAACATTTGGATATGAACGAGTGTCCGTTGCGAAAAAGCCACGTGTTGGTTTGTTTGCAACAGGGACAGAGCTTTTAGAAGTAAATGAATCCTTGGTTCCAGGAAAAATTCGTAATAGTAATTCACATATGATTGCAGCCCAAATTGAAAGAGCGGGAGGCATTGTTCATTATTTTGGAAAGCTTCCTGATGAATTTGACACTTGCTTTGAAGCAGTCCAAAAAGCAATAAATGAAGTAGACTTATTAATTACCACCGGTGGGGTTTCAGTTGGGGATTTTGATTATCTGCCTGCTATTTATGAAAAGCTTGGGGCAGAGGTTTTCTTTAATAAAGTTGCCATGCGGCCTGGGAGTGTGACGACGGTTGCACAGCACAATGGGAAGCTTCTCTTTGGGCTTTCGGGTAATCCTTCGGCTTGTTATGTAGGCTTTGAATTGTTTGCCCGCCCAATTATCCGTAGGATGCTTTTTTCAGAAAAACCTCACCTTCGTAAAGAGCAAGCACTTTTAGAAGTCGATTTTCCTAAAGCCAATCCATTTACAAGGTTTGTCCGAAGTTCTACGTTTATAGATGCGGGAAGACTAAAGGCAACACCGAGTGGACTTGACAAGTCTAACATTATTATGAGCCTTTCTGGAGCGAATTCGTTGATGATTCTTCCAGGCGGAACTAGAGGCTTTACAGCCGGAAGTGAAGTGGACGTCCTTCTGCTTGAAGACCAGGTTGGCAGTTTGTGGCCGTGGTAAAGCCTGTCGTCTTTCAGGTGGTTGGTTATCAAAATAGTGGTAAAACCACGATAACAGCCAAACTAATCGAAGACTTAGTAAAAAAAGGACTTAAAACAGTTACGATTAAGCATCATGGTCATGGAGGCAGGCTTGCAGCCCTGCCACAGAAAGATACAGAAAAACATCTAAATGCAGGTGCACTTGCCTCGATTGTTGAAGGAGATGGAAGTTTAATGTTACAGGCTGACAATTTCTATCCATCACTAGAAGATCAGATCGAGTTAATGAAATTCTTTCATCCAGATGTAATATTAATCGAAGGTTATAAGTTAAAGTCCTTCCCGAAGTTACTGCTATTAAGAGATGAAAGTGACCTTTCTTTGTTAGATACCGTAAGTAATGTTTCTGCTATTGTATATTGGAAGGAAGAAATGCAGGAGCAAATCACATCAAGAATCAAAGTGCCCAGCTTTCATATCAACGATGAAGGTGCATTAATCTGGACTGCGCAAGTACTTCAGGAGCATGTTCATAATATTGATCAAAAAAGTTAATAAAATTGTCAAATCTGTTACTTTTATCACAGCTTGAAATATGGATTTACTCTACAATTCAAATTAGGGGATATAATGTTTGTTAAAATAGAATTATGGGTCTTTAATGGAAATACAGCAATCACTCATCAGATAACCGACCTAGAGATGATTGAAGTTACCTAGTAGATGATATAGATTTGCTGTACTTCCATTTTAACCTAAACAAATTTGTCACAAAAAGAAGGCGGAGTCCTTCTTTTTTACTGTAATTATGTGATGTGTTTCACTTATTTTTCCGCTTTGCTGGCTTATATTTAGGTTAGTCAAGGAAGAGGAGTGAAAATGATGAAGTTATTTTTACCGAAACAACATGGTGCATGGGCAATGCTAATCATCCCTTTTTGGCTTGGTGTCATTGAAGGAGGATTTATGTGGAAGCATGTCCCATTTTTCTTTGGATGGCTCCTATTATACTTGGCGACCTATCCGATGCTTCTTTTATTTAAAAAGAAAAAACCTCAGTTTTATACTAAATGGACACTTGTATATATGATTCCATCCCTATTACTTTTACTTATTCCTCTTTTGGAAAGACCAACGATTTTTTATTTTGGTCTTCTAATGATTCTGTTTTTTATAATAAATGCTTACTTTACTTCCAAAAATCAAGACCGTGCTTTTATGAATGACATCTCTGCTATTTTTGCCTTTTCAGTTGCTGGATTAGCAAGCAGTTATTTAGGACACGGTGTTATGAACATAGAGACACTTGTTTTCACCTTTGTAACTTCAGTCCTGTTTTTTGTGGGTTGTACTTTTTATGTCAAAACAATGATCAGGGAAAAGAAGAATACCCAATTTAAATGGATTTCATGGATTTACCATTTTCTTTTAGTGGCAGTGTGGATCGGAGTTGGCTTTTGGATCGTTGCAATAGCATTTATCCCAAGTCTTCTGAGAGCTATGATATTTTATGGGAAACCACTATCTCCTAAACAAATTGGCATTTACGAAATAATAAATTCAGCTATATTCTTTACGATCATGGCGATTCAAATAATCTTATTAAAATAAGAGCTATGTTACACGTGGCTGATTTCCGCTCCAATCAACATGTGCCAAAATCAGCAATGAGCTTTAACATTGCCATTAAAATAAAAAAATCGGTCGATATGACCGATTTTTTTTGCTTTATTTTAAGTTGTTTGCCAGCAGCAATTCTAATCAACTTTACAGATTTCGGTTGGACAATCTTCACAATCAATTTCCCGTTTTAAATACTCTAAATCATGAATAGTAATTGTTCCTTTATCTATTGACAGGATACCGGCCTTACGTAAATCACTCAACAAGCGATTTACTACTTCTCTTGATGTACCACAAAAATTGGCTAACTCTTGATTGGTTAGTGGTAATTCAATTAATATTCCTTTATTGGTTTTAATTCCATAACTATTGGTAATTCGAATAAGTGTGGAATAAAGAGCCCCTTTTTTTCCATGAAGAACCAAATCACGAAACTTGGTTTGTGTTTTTCGATATTGCTGACTCATCCACTTTATGAATTCAAATGAGAGTGCCAGATTTTGTGAGAGTTTTCCTTCAAGCGTGTCTTTCATAATAACGGCTACTTCACCACTCTCGACAACACGTGCACTTAATAAATATCTTGAAGAAGGGGAAAATAAGTTTAATTCACCAACAAAATCACCACGCGAGCACATTCTTAACGTAAGTTCTCTTCCATCAGGGATGATCTTGCTGATTTGAAGTATGCCACTTTGAACAATATACAATTCATCGGCTACAGATCCTTCTTGAAATAAAAAGGTACCTTTTTCAACTTTTTTTATATGGTGAACGGTATCTAAAAGATGGGACAGTGTTACCGGCATTTCTTTTACTGACTGCATACTCATAACCACCTTTAAAGGTACGAATTCAATGCTCATTTGATTTTAAAAAATGACAGTCAAGGTTAAATTTGCTAGATAATACTATAATTATATTGTTAACAAAGAATAATTAGCAACAAATGTGCGATAAGTTCATACAATCGTCAAAAGTTTGTTTAATCTTTACGTATTTCTTAGGAAATAATGTCGACTCATAAGATAATTTGCAAGAAATTCCAATAATGACAACCCGTTAAAGGGTAATAATAAGGAATGTGAAGCAAAGGAGGGAAAAAGAATGGGCCAAAATCGTCAGTTTAAGTCAGGGAGCAAAGCCCCAAATAATGGTGTTTATATTGAAGTTGGAGATACGGGAAGTAATGTTAATAATCCCAAAAAAATAAGGCTAAAAGCAGGAGATGCATTTCCTGAAACTTCGAATGATGAACGTGTTTGGACATATCAGCGGAAACCATGAATAAATAAGGAAAAGGTCATCCTTGGGGTGGCTTTTTCTTTTGCCTGCGCCTAGGCGTCAGTAGGCAATTTTTGCTGTTATTCCTATTTGCAAAAATTTACTTTTTATATAGGAAGTTTTATAATAAAAGAAAAGGTCAAAATTGGTCAAAGAGGGTGTGATAAAAAATGGACATGAATCGAATGACAGAAAGGTTACAAAAGGGGCTAATGGATGCTCAGTCGCTAGCTATCAAAAAAAATCATCAAGAGATTGATGAACCCCATTTGTTTTTATGTTTAATGGACCAAGAAGATAGTCTCATTTCTTCTATATTAAAAAAGTCAGGTATCCCTCCCGAAAAAATTAGAAAGAACCTAAATGAGGCTCTTGCTAAAAAACCAGAGGTTACAGGAAGTGGGGTTGAACAAGGAAAACTTTATATCACAGCCACGCTGCAAAAACTTTTTGTCAGTGCCGAGGAGTTTGCCAAAAAGTTTTCTGATGAGTATGTATCAGTCGAACATATTCTGTTAGCTGCAGTCTACGCGAAGGATTCAGAAATGCGAAGGCTTTTACAAAACGTTGGAATTCAACCAGACAAAGTTTTGCAAGCAATTAAAGAAATTAGGGGGAACCAAAGAGTGACATCACAAAATCCAGAAGCAGGATACGAAGCACTAAAAAAATATGGACGGGATCTTGTTGCTGAGGTTAAAGAAGGAAAAATGGATCCAGTTATTGGCCGTGATTCTGAAATCCGCAATGTAATTCGGATATTATCAAGGAAAACAAAGAATAATCCTGTTTTAATCGGTGAACCTGGTGTAGGGAAAACCGCTATTGTGGAAGGGTTGGCACAAAGGATAGTTAGGAAGGATGTACCGGAAGGACTAAAGGATAAAACAATTTTCTCATTGGATATGAGTGCGCTAATTGCTGGAGCCAAATTTAGAGGTGAGTTTGAAGAAAGATTGAAAGCAGTCCTAAATGAAATCAAAAAAAGTGAAGGACGAATATTGTTATTTATTGATGAAATTCACACGATAGTAGGAGCCGGTAAGACGGAAGGCGCGATGGATGCAGGCAATATGTTAAAACCAATGCTTGCCCGTGGTGAACTTCATTGTATTGGAGCAACTACTCTAGATGAGCACCGAAAATATATCGAAAAGGATCCAGCGCTTGAACGTAGATTTCAGCAGGTACTGGTCCAAGAGCCAAACGTTGAAGATACCATTTCAATCTTAAGAGGGCTAAAAGAGCGATATGAAGTGCATCACGGTGTTAAAATTCATGACCATGCCTTGGTTGCTGCTGCTACATTATCTGATCGTTATATCACCGATCGTTTTTTGCCTGATAAAGCAATTGATCTAGTCGATGAGGCTTGTGCTTTAATACGTACTGAAATAGATTCAATGCCTACCGAATTAGATGAAGTAACACGCAGGGTTATGCAATTGGAAATTGAAGAAGCTGCCTTAAGTAAAGAGGTTGATGACGGGAGTAAGTTGAGGCTGGAGGCTCTCCTAAAAGAACTAGCTGATTTAAAAGAAACAGCCAATGAAATGAAGGCAAAATGGCTCCAAGAGAAACAAAGTATACAGAAATTGCAGGAGAAAAGAGAACAACTGGAAAAACTTCGCAGGGAGCTTCAACAAGCTGAAGATAAATACGATTTAAACCGAGCGGCAGAGCTTCGCCATGGTCAAATTCCGTTAGCAGAAAAAGAGCTAAAGGATCTCGAAAGGGCAACTGCTAAGGACGAACGTATACTTCGTGAAGAAGTTACTGGAGAAGAAATCTCCAATATCGTATCAAGATGGACAGGAATACCTCTTTCTAAACTAGTAGAAGGGGAGAGAGAAAAGCTGTTAAAATTGGAATCCATCCTACACGAAAGAGTCATCGGTCAGAATGAGGCAGTAAATTTGGTGGCAGATGCAGTACTCAGGGCTCGTGCTGGAATTAAGGATCCTAAGCGACCAATTGGATCGTTTTTATTTTTAGGACCGACTGGTGTTGGGAAAACGGAGCTTGCGAAAGCATTGGCCGAGTCTTTATTCGACAGTGAGGAACATATTATACGTATCGATATGTCTGAATATATGGAGAAGCATGCTGTTTCCCGCCTAATTGGAGCCCCTCCAGGCTATATTGGCTATGAAGAAGGAGGACAGTTGACGGAAGCAGTAAGGAGAAGACCATATTCTGTTGTTTTAATGGATGAAATTGAAAAAGCTCATCCTGAGGTATTTAACATTCTCTTACAAGCGCTTGATGACGGAAGAATTACTGACTCAAAAGGGCGTGTCGTTGACTTTAAAAATACAGTTATTATTATGACTTCTAATATTGGCTCACATTTTTTACTAGAACGAAGTGAAACCGAGGTTGAAATCTCTGAAGCGGTAAGGGAGAAAGTGATGAGTCAATTACGGGGACATTTCCGTCCTGAGTTTTTAAATCGAATCGATGAAACGATCCTCTTTAAGCCGCTTTCATTGGACGAAATTAAGAATATCGTTGTCAAAATGATGAGAGAACTTCAAAATCGGTTAAAGCATCAACAAATTGATATAATCATTAATGAGGAAGCAAAAGAATTCATTGCCGTAAATGGATTTGATCCAATTTATGGGGCAAGGCCTTTAAAACGATTTATCCAAAGAAACATTGAAACCAAGCTAGCCCGTGAAATAATCGCTGGCAAGTTACATGATCAGTCAAGAGTGAAAATAAATATTAACGATGGTGAAATTACTTTATCGGTTTATTAAATACCTATAGAAAAAGGTCATCCATTTGATAGGATGACCTTTTTCTTAATGTTTTGTCGCAGGCTCGTTAGGAATTATTGCAGCAGCAATGTAAATCAAAATCGTTACCCCAACTGAAGCAATAGCAGCAGGCATAAATTCATATTTAGCACCTGCAGTCATGGCACTTACTACATATGTAAGCATTTGCACTAAAAGAAATGACCAGAAAAAGGTCCAAAAAAATCGCACTATTTTTCACCTCTAACCTATTTTACATCTTAATTTATATTATCATATGATTCTGAAATGATAAAGTGAAACTTCCACCAGTGGTAAGTAATACCATTCAGGCTTTTCCGAGCATTTTCCATTTTTAAATGGGTGGCCACTGATTTTCCAGATGAGCTTAATAAAAATAGGCTAACCCCCCTTTCATCTTCAATAAGACGGCATACAATACTGTGAGGAAATATGTAAAAGGAGATTTATCTATGGAGAATCGTAATTTTCAGATGGATACCCAATGGAATATTATTCACTACCCTGAAAAGCCTACCGGATTTGGGATCTTAATAATTGGAGATGAAAGACATTTTGTCGATGAAAGTAAATGCTTTTGGACACAAAATGAAGGAAGGTTAGCCATTGTTAACCAGCTCAAAGAAAAAGGGTATACCATTTTTTCCTCAAATCTATATGGGCGAAACTGGGGGAGCAATAATGCAGTTGAGCTTGCCGAGAGGTTATACCAGCATGTGATAAGAAGTGAAATACTTAATAACAAAATCCATATCTTAGCCGAAGGTATGGGGGCACTGGTTGCCTTAAGTTTAATGGAGAAAATGAAAGGGCGGATACGGTCAATTATTCTGCTCAACCCCATTATTTCCTTGAAAAACTATCTTGAACAAGAAAAGGAACATAAATTCTTTTATAAAAAGTTAATGAGGGAATTAGTAGCAGCGCATCAAATGGACCGACAAGTACTCGAAAACCATATTTTTAGTATGGATGATAAAATAAATCTTCAATTTGGATGTCCAGTTAAAATTATTCATGTCCTGTCAGGGGGGAAATCGTATAACCAATCTAAAGTGTATCCTCAAATAATCAGTAATTCAGAAATAAACCCTACTTTCATTCTTCCTGAAAAAAAACAACAGCTTGGCCATATGATGTTAAAGTTTTTCAACAAACATGAATCGATCCTCTAGGCTGTGCTGGTCCTCCCCAAAAAGAAATAATTCCTTAGCGAAACGCATAGGATTCATTAAGGTAAGTATGGGGAGGAATATTTTATGGACAAGGCAATTATATTTGGGATGTTTGACTTTGTTGGTTTTCATGTTGGCAAAAACCTGCTGAATAAGGGAATAGAGGTCATTGGCGTTCATATAGATGAGTTTGATAATATAGATTTTCTTGATGAAAAAAGACTTGAAGTTGGTCGAAATGCAAACTTTCTGGAAAAATCGTTATTCGATTTGGAGAATAGTCCTAGAGAAGACATAAGTAATACAAGGCTTATATTTTCGATATATGATTTATTTATGCTTAAAAAGGAACAAATTTTACAAAATGAAGAGGTAACAAAGCCGATAATTCAGTATATAGAGGACAATAACAAAAATGCGAATATCGTTTTTATTCTTCCAATTCAAATGCTTACCAGAACATTTAGGGGAAAAGAAATTGAGGGATTCCTAAGTAAGATAAACGGATTAGTAAAGAATACACAGATATTGTATTTACCTGCTATTTATGGTCCATGGCAGCCGTTAGCTTTTTTGTTTCAACAAGCAATTGTTTCCAAATTTAAAAAGACAGATATAACTCATGAAGAACGGGAATGGACAAACGATGTCATTTTTGTTGATGATGCCATAGAATCAATCTTAGAAATCATAGAGAAAGGAAAACCTGGCAGTTATTTGATTGAAAGTGGAAGTGATGACCAATGGATCAGATGTGCTTCTTACCTAAAAATCGATGAAACTCAGGCTCGGTTAAGTAACTTATCATCAATACAAGGTGATCTTCCAGTATTAAAAGTAACAGTAAGAAAGGTTACCCCAATTTCAGCTTCTATCCTGGCACAAATGGAACATGTGAAGCGATTGTATGATAATCGTTTATAAGGCAATTGGCATACTGTTTGAAAGAATCATGAAATATATGACCATAAAAAAAGATCCAAATGTGTTGTGGTGTTAAAATTGTCTTTTCATTTATTTGTTGAAAGGTTAGAATAAAATTGGAAAAAGCAGTCATAGAATTATTTTCCTTTGTTCTATAAATTAATAATGTAAAGAAAACGTGTTATAGAAATGGCAACAGTACGAAGGAGATGCATGAAATGATAAACCGTTTCGGAATCATACTTTTATGCCTTTTTTTGCTTGGTGCCTGCGGAGAGACAAAACCTACAGGTAAAATAAAAAAGGTTGGATTGTTAGTACCTGAAACGGTCAATGACCAAGTATGGGGGACGAAGGGCTTTAAAGGTTTGTTAAAGATACAGTCAAAATTTGATGTGGATGTGTTTTATAAAGAAGGAATGAATTCAGAAGCAGTTGTCGAACGTGCAGTAGAAGAGTTTGACCAAAAAGGAGTAAATCTAATATTCGGCCATGGGTCTGAATATGCTGAATACTTTAATAGTCTTTCTAAGGATTATCCTGATATTCATTTTATTAGTTTTAATGGTGATGCTAAAAACAAAAACACAACTAGTCTGAATTTTAAAGCACACGCGATGGGTTTTTTTGGAGGAATGGTAGCTGCACATATGTCAAAAGCACAAAATGTCGGTGTTATAGCCGCATATGAATGGCAGCCAGAGATTGAGGGCTTCTATCAGGGGGCTTTGGCTGAAAATAAAAACACGAATGTTAGTATAGAATATGTAGGAAATTGGGATGATGAAATAAAAGCCGTTCAATTAGCAAATGACATGATGGAAAAGGGAATTGATGTGATTTATCCTGCTGGTGACGGGTTTAATGTGCCAGTAATAGAAACGGTAAAGGAACACGGCATGTATGTAATCGGTTACGTTTCGGACCAATCTGATTTAGGTGAATCTACGGTATTAACAAGTACCATACAGCAGGTAGACATTTTATATGAAAAGGTTGCAGATCTATACAATAAAGGGGAACTAAAGACAGGAAACCTTTCCTATGATTTTCAAGACAATGTTATTTCACTTGGAAAATTTAGTCCTCATGTAAACAAAGAATTCATTCAGAAGATAAACAATCGAATTGAAGATTATAAAAAAACAGGAAACTTGCCAAAATGAAAAATTGAAGGAGTACATATGAACAGTCAAGATAAAACATTTCAATTTATGCAGATCGCGATGAAATACTTACCAGAAGCAAAGGAACAATTGGACACGGCTGGTGTGGAATTATCAATGGAATTAATTGAGCCATTCATGAATCTTTTTACAAAGGTCATGCAAGAAGCATATGAACTCGGTCTAGTTGAAGGTCGAAAAGAACTATAAAGAGGAAGTAAGCTCTCGTAATTGGGGGCTTATTTATTTTTTTGCTATGTTAAGGATTATTGTTGATTTTACAGCCAAGTTGATTGGAGCGAAGCACCTGAAGCGTAAATCAACAGCCAAGTTTTATTGAGCCATTTTATTTAATGGAATATACTTATGCGGAGAGAGAAATAAGAAGAAACAGTTGCTTAAAATAGGCTTTATTTGATAAAATTAGTACCAAGTCATAATAATTGATATTAAACTTTAGGATATAGAGAATCTTGCGAAAAAAAAGGAGTTGGAACTTGTGAAAGCAGGTATTGTTGGGATTGGCAGGTTTTTACCAGAGAAAATTGTCACCAATAAGGATTTAGAAAAAATAATGGATACCTCCGATGAATGGATTCGTACGATGACAGGTATCGAAGAAAGAAGAATTGCTGCCGATGATGTTAATACATCAGATATGGCATTTGAAGCAGCAAAAAAGGCCATTCAAGATGCTGGAATTACCGCTGAAGAAATTGATTTAATTTTGGTAGCTACAGTTACACCTGATACTCCTTTTCCATCGGTTGCCTGCAGAATTCAAGAAAGGCTGGGAGCAAAAAAGGCGGCAGCGATGGATGTCAGTGCAGCATGTGCTGGCTTTATGTACGGAATTGTGACAGCGAAACAATTCATTGAAACCGAAGTTTATAAATATGTCTTAGTCGTTGGCGTGGAAAAGCTTTCGAAAGTTACCGACTGGAGTGACCGCAATACGGCAGTATTGTTTGGGGACGGCGCTGGTGCCACCATTATTGGACCTGTTTCAGAAAATCGCGGAATCCTTTCCTTTGAGCTTGGGGCAGATGGGACTGGATCAAAACACCTTTACCAGGATGAATATATTATTATGAATGGTAGAGAAGTGTTCAAATTTGCTGTAAGGCAAATGGGGGAAAGCTGTATCAATGTTCTCGAAAAAGCAGGTTTAACAAAGGATGATGTTGATTTCCTTATTCCTCATCAAGCCAATATTCGTATTATGGAAGCATCTAGACAAAGATTAGATCTGCCAGTCGAAAAAATGTCCAAAACGATTAATAAATATGGTAATACTTCTGCTGCATCGATTCCAATTTCGATTGTGGAGGATATAGAAGAGGGAAGAATTAAAGATGATGACCTCATTGTCATGGTTGGCTTCGGCGGAGGCTTAACTTGGGGAGCAATTGCCATTAGATGGGGAAAATAAAGAGAATTTTTTTGATAAATAACCATACGAAACAAGATACGAAATGAAGGAGATAGATAACATGGAAAAACGCAGGGTCGTTGTAACAGGCATAGGTGCAGTAACGCCACTTGGAAATGATGCTGAAACAACATGGAAGCACATATTAGATGGTAAATCAGGGATTGGGCCATTGACAAGAGTTAATGCAGATGAATATCCTGCAAAAGTTGCCGCAGAATCTACTGATTTTGACCCAGAAGCCTTTATGGATAGAAAAGATGCACGCAAAATGGACCGTTTTACACAGTTTGCAGTTGCATCGGCATTAATGGCAGTAAAAGATGCTAATTTAACAATTAATGAAGATAACTCCCATCGTGTTGGAGTGTGGATTGGTTCTGGCATCGGCGGAATGGAAACATTTGAACAGCAATACGAAATATTTCAGAAGAGAGGTTACAAGCGTGTAAGCCCATTCTTTGTACCAATGCTGATTCCTGATATGGCAACAGGACAGGTTTCAATTATACTCGGCGCAAGAGGCTTCAATTCTTGTACAGTAACAGCCTGTGCAACAGGAACTAATTCCATTGGTGATGCCTTTAAAGTAATTCAACGCGGCGATGCAGATGCAATGGTGACCGGTGGAGCGGAAGCACCAATCACAAAAATGTCTGTCGCAGGCTTCTGCGCGAATACCGCTCTTTCGACAAATCCAGACCCGAAGACAGCAAGCAGACCATTCGATAAAAACCGCGATGGCTTTGTTATTGGTGAAGGTGCCGGGATCATTGTTCTGGAGGAACTTGATCATGCCTTAGCACGTGGTGCTAAAATCTATGCCGAAATTATTGGTTATGGGGCAACTGGTGATGCCTATCATATAACAGCACCAGCACCTGGTGGTGAAGGTGGTGCCCGTGCAATGAAAATGGCTATTAATGATGGCGGATTAAAACCTGAGGAAATTGATTATGTGAATGCGCACGGGACTAGTACTGAATATAATGACAAGTTTGAAACCCTTGCGGTTAAGGAAGTATTTGGCGAACATGCATATAAATTAGCAATCAGCTCAACTAAATCTATGACAGGACACCTTCTAGGTGCAGCAGGTGGTGTAGAAGCGATTTTCACTGTTTTAGCAATAAGAGACAGCATCCTTCCTCCAACTATGAATTATGAAACACCAGACCCTGAATGTGACTTAGATTATGTAGTCAATAAAGCACGTTCGAAAGAAATTAAGGCAGCCATGAGTAATTCGCTAGGCTTTGGCGGCCACAACGCAACGATTGTTTTCAAAAAATATGAATAAGAAAAAAATTCGGCCGGAGATGATTTCTGGTCGAATTTTTTTTGAGAAAAAATACCTCAGAAATACATGAACCACTTTTGTTCCATTTAATAAACTGATCAGAGGGTGAGTGAAGTTAAATGGGGTGAAGTAATGGGAATCATTCGAACAGAGCAATGGTTAGAGTTGGAGATTGACAGACCAGTTAAGATTTGTGAAAGATTAGAGCCATATTTTAAAAAACAAACCGCAAAGGAAATTTATAATCAATTGATGGATTTTGGGATGTATCGGCCGTCTAGGGCCGCAAGGAACAATCTTGTTCAGATGAAGGAACAAAAAGCATGGGATAAAGTAGAGCGTCTATTTAATAAATATAAACATAAATGGAATGGCCCTGACATACCAATTTTTCTCTTTCCAGTAGCACAGTCAGGAGGTTTTTTTATCAGAGAAGTTAAAAGCAAGGCTGGTGTTTCGTTCCCAGATAAAATGTTTCTTTTTCTCTCTACCTATGATGACCCAAAAGAAGTAGAGGCACTTATGATTCATGAATACCACCACGTCTGCCGGCTTAGGTTGTTAGATAAAAAGCTGGAAGACTATACTTTGCTTGATTCCATTATCATAGAAGGACTGGCAGAATATGCAGTTTTAAAAAATTGTGGACGGGAATATTTAGCTCCATGGTGCCGTATGTATAAAGAAAAGGAGTTATTAAATTTTTGGGAGAAATATTTGAAAGAACAGCTAAACACCAAAAAATTTGAAAAGAAACACGATGAATTACTTTATGGTGGAGGAAGACTGCCAAATCTACTAGGTTATGCTGCAGGATATCATTTGATTGAACATTTTTACAAAAACAATAATTATTCTACAAAACTATCTTTTATAAACCCTGCAATAAAATATCTAGAATACTATAATAAAACCTTCGAAAAAAGCCAGTAAAATAAGGCTTTTTTTAATGATGAAATAACATATATTAGGAATTGTGCAAAAAAATCTTGCAATTGTAACAATTCTGTAATAGAATTTTATTGAATATATAGAATAAACTGAATAATTCAAAAAAAGTTGGAAGGTGTACTATGAGCGCAAAAAAATCGCTGCACAAAGAGGCACCATTGCTTGAAGTGAAAAATTTACAGACCGCTTTTGATATTGACGGAACTGATTATAATGCAGTAGAAAATGTTTCGTTCAATGTAATGCCAGGGAAAATTATCGGTATTGTTGGAGAAACTGGTTGTGGTAAGTCTGTTTTGAGCCTTTCCATTATGAAGTTACTACCGAAAGGAAGTGGAAAAATAAAATCAGGTGAAGTCATTTTTGATGGAGTAAATCTTGAGAAAATGTCCGAATCACAAATCAATAAAATTCGCGGGAAAGACGTCTCCATGATTTTCCAAGAACCAATGACCTCATTAAATCCAGTCTTTACAATTGGATATCAACTCCAAGAAGTCCTTTTTAACCATACAAAGATTACTAAAAAAGAGGCTCGGTTAAAATCGATCGCCTTATTGAAAAGTGTTGGCATCTCTCGGCCAGAAAAACTCGTTGATGAGTATCCGCACCAATTATCAGGCGGGATGAGACAACGCGTCATGATCGCCATTGCCATTGCTTGTCAACCCAGATTATTAATTGCTGATGAACCAACCACTGCCCTCGATGTTACCGTTCAAGCCCAAATTCTCGAACTTTTAAAAGATATACAAACCGTAAATGATATGTCTGTTATTTTGATTACACATGATTTAGGTGTAATTGCTGAAATGTGTGACGAAGTAATGGTGATGTACGCTGGAAGGATTGTAGAACGGACCGATGTGGATACACTTTTCCATAATCCTAAACATCCATATACAAGTTTGCTCTTAGGGGCAATCCCGAAAATGGATGGACAAGAAGAACGGTTAAGTTCGATTAAAGGTATCGTCCCATCGCTTATAAATATGCCGAAAATTGGCTGCCGTTTTGCCCATCGATGTCCAAACGCCATGCCTGAATGCACTAAAATTACCCCTTTGCTTGAAGAAGTTGAACAAGGCCATGAGGTTGCCTGTTTGCTCTTTGAAACTAGCAAGCCAAGAGAAGGGGTGAAAAAATGAGTACCATTTATATACATAAAAAGGAACCCCATTTTTCCTCTCAATCTGAAAATCTATTAGAGATTAAAAATCTTAAAACCTATTATCCAGTCAAAGGTGGGTTCTTCAAGCGCACTATTGGAAATGTAAAAGCGGTAGATAATATCTCTTTTGAGATAAAAAAAGGAGAAACTCTTGGACTAGTAGGTGAATCCGGATGTGGAAAATCTACGGCAGGGAGAACCATTCTTCGTTTACTTAAACCAACGGGGGGACAAATTCTCTTTAATGGAAAAGACATTACCAAAGTAACTGGTAAATCACTTCGAGAGATTCGAAAAGATATGCAGATGGTCTTTCAGGACCCCTATGCTTCCTTGAATCCCATGCAAATGGTTGGAGATATAATTGCAGAGCCCATTTATAATTTTTCAAAAAAAGATAAAGCTGAGTTAAAACGGGAAGTCATGGATTTGTTAGATAAAGTAGGCTTGCCGCCCGATGCCTATTACAAGTATGCCCATGAATTTTCTGGGGGACAGCGCCAAAGAATTGGAATAGCCAGAGCTCTAGCATTAAAACCCAAATTAATTATTGCCGATGAACCGGTTTCAGCACTAGACGTATCAGTCCAATCACAGGTATTAAACCTGTTAAAGGACTTACAGGAAGAATTTGATCTTACTTTTCTTTTCATTGCGCATGACTTAAGTGTTGTTAAACACATGAGTGACCGAATAGGTGTTATGTACCTAGGGAATATGGTTGAGGTTTCGGATAAAGACCACCTATACGCTGAACCTCTCCATCCATATACACAGGCATTAATTTCAGCTATTCCAACTCCAGATCCCAGGGTGAAAAAGGAGCGGGTCATATTAAAAGGTGATGTGCCAAGCCCTATCAATCCTCCTTCTGGATGCACATTCCATCCTCGCTGCCCAATGGCAATGGAGGAATGTTCTAAAAGTAAGCCAGTATTAAAGGAGGTGAAGCCCTCTCATCGAGTAGCTTGCCACCTTTACTAGAAAAGTGAAAGTGCTTAGGGGCTGGAGCTTGTCATTAGCAAAAGGAAAAATATAAAACAATTAGGGGGGAAACAAATGAAGAAGAGAAGTATGCTTATGTTAGCAGCATTAATGCTGGTTCTTTCCGCATTTTTAGTAGCTTGCAGCGGCGGTGAAAAAGCGGGTACTAAGAAAAATGAAAATCAAGGTAACAGTGGCGAAACATCCGAAAAGCCACAGGATGGCGGCACACTTGTATATGCACTGGATTCGGCACCTGAAGGTAAATTTAACTACTCTTTTTATGGTACACAAACTGATGCATATGTAATTGATTTCTTTGATGAAAACTTAATTGATTATGATGAGAACCTCAAGGCACAACCACATATAGCCTCATGGAAAACAGCAGACAATAAAGTGTTTGACTTCGAAATCAAACAAGGTGTTAAATGGCACAACGGGGACGAATTATCAGTTAAGGATTGGGAATTCGCTTTGAAAGTTGTTGCTGACAAGGATTATGAAGGTCCGCGCTTTGATAACGTAAGAAACATTATGGGTGCACAAGATTATCATGATGGTAAAGCAAAGGAAATTGCTGGTATTAAAGTAGTTGACGATTACCACATTCAAATTACATTCGATAAGGCCCGTGTAAACAACTTGGATAATCTTTGGACATACCCTATGAACCGTACTGCATTTAAAGGAATTGCTGTTAAAGATATGATGGGGTCTGAACAAGTTCGTACAAAGCCAGTTGGTTTAGGACCATTTAAAGTTTCAAAAATTATCCCCGGTGAATCAGTTGAAATGGAGCGCTTTGATGATTACTTCGGAGGCAAACCGCATATCGAAAAAGTCGTTGTTAAAGTGATCGACCCATCTCTTTCCGTAGGAGAACTTAAAAATGGAACGCTTGATATGACTTCTTTCCATCCTAGTATTATTGATCAAGTTAAAGCGCTTGATAATGTAAACGCAGTAACATATCCTGGCGTAAGCTATTACTATGTTGGTTTCAGATTAGGTACTTGGGATGGCGAGAAAAACGTCATGAACGAACCAAAATACCAAGAGAAAAAGCTTCGTGAAGCAATGTATTATGCAATCAATCGTGAGGAATGGGTTAAGGCGTTCTTCTTTGGTGTAGGTAAGCCTGTAAACCGTCCAATCCCGACAAACCATTGGATTGCAGCACCTAATGAAGATTTAGAGCAATACAAATATGATCCGGAAAAAGCTAAAACACTATTAGATGAAGCGGGCTACAAAGACGTTGATGGCGATGGATTCCGTGAAGATCCAAACGGTAAGAAATTCGTTGTAAACTTCAGCCACTATGCAACGGATAACCCAACTTTTGAATCTCGTGCCAAAGCAATGACTCAATATTGGGAAGCTGTTGGATTGAAAACTAAATTAACGATGACTGATGTAAATCTTTACTATGAAATGCTTGAAAAAGCGGACAAATCAATGGAAGTATTCTTCGGAGGCTGGTCAACTGGTGCAGATCCAGATCCAACTCCACTTTGGGGCTCAAAAGCACTTTGGAACTATCCACGCTGGGTAAATGCGGACAGTGATAAATTGTTGGATCAAGCACTTGATATCAGTGTTGTTGGAACAGATAACGAAAAACGTAAGAATCTTTATGTACAATGGCAAAAACTATTCATGCAAGATCTTCCGGCATTACCAATTGCTGAACTAGAAGAAACAATGGCTGTTAGCAAGCGAGTTCAGGAAGTTAAATTTGACGTATCTGGTATGAACCGTCCAAATGAATGGTGGATAAAACAATAGTGCAGTTTTCTGGGAATTTTATACAATTCGTTTTGAAGGCTTACTATTACTGACAACTCAATTTTGAACTTCAGATGGGAGAAGGCTTTGCTTCTCCCATTTGAACAAATTAGGCGAGATATACAGCTTGTGGTTACCAAAGCTTATAGACAAGGAGAATGCACATGTTGAAATATGCATTTCGTAGAATATTGGGAATGATTCCAATGTTACTCCTTACTTCCATAGTAGTGTTTTCCTTGGCAAAATTAATGCCGGGGGATTCACTTAGTGGAGAGATTGATCCAAGAAATACAAATCCAGAATACATCGCAGAAATGCGTGAGAAATTGGGATACAATGATCCAATGCCTCAGCAGTATTTCCGTTGGATTAGTGGTTTCGTGGAGGGGGATTTTGGGAAATCAACACGATTCAAAATTGCTGTATCTGAGGTTATTGGAGAACGTCTCCCTAACACCATACTATTAGGCCTTTCAGCTATCTTAATAACCTACGTCCTTGCATTTTTTATGGGTTCATATGCAGGTCGAAAGCCGTATACCTTAATGGATAACCTAATAGGAGGATTAAACTACATAGGCTTGGCCATTCCATCCTTTATTGCAGGGGTATTCGCCATCTTTTTCTTTTCATTTAAGTTAGGCTGGTTTCCATCTAATGGCTCAGTAGACATTGGTGTTACAGATGGAACATTAGAATGGTGGCTAAGCCGTTTTCACCATGTTTTTTTACCTGCTATCGTACTTGGATTATTAAGTACAGCAAGTTATACGCAATTTTTACGTAACGATATTATTGAAAATAGCCGTAAAGATTATGTTCGTACTGCTCGTGCAAAAGGGACTCCGGAAAGTAAGATCTACAATGTTCATATTTTAAGAAACTCAATTATCCCACTTATAACCTTTTTAGGCTTTGATATTGTCGCCATTATTAGTGGTGCTATTATCACCGAGACAATTTTTACATATCCAGGTCTTGGACAATTATTCCTGCAGTCTGTCGGGACAAGAGATTATCCGGTATTAATGACATTGACCATGTTTTTCTCTTTCTTAACGCTTATCGGCAATTTAGTAGCAGATGTATTATATGGTGTTGTAGATCCGAGAATTAGGCTAGATTAGGGGGAGAAAAAATGAAAGTTGTAACACAATACGAAAAAAATGTTATCGTCACACCCCCGAAAAAAAGTTTATCTCCTTTTGCCATTGCTAGGAAGAAATTTGTAAAAAATAAATTAGCAATGGTCAGCTTTATCTTTTTATTAATTGTTACTATTGTTTCGATACTAGCACCTTTTATTACAACTGCAGATATTACGAGAATTAATATTGGCCAAATGTCGTTAGAACCATCGGGTGATCATTGGCTTGGAACGGATAAAGCCGGTCGGGATGTTTTTACGAGATTACTCTATGGGGGCCGCATATCGTTATTAGTTGGAATGAGTTGTACATTATTTGTCATATTACTTGGGACATTGATCGGCTCTATTTCAGGTTATTTTGGTGGAACAGTAGATAGTATATTAATGAGATTTACTGATTTTATCTTAAACTTTCCATTTCTAGTATTTGTAATAGTCCTTAATGCCATTCTTTTTGGAAAAGTAAATGGGTTATGGGTATTAATCGGCACCATTAGCTTGTTAAGCTGGGGGGGAATCGCCCGGATTGTTCGTAGTAAAATCCTCGCCGAAAAAGAAAATGAATATATTACGGCTGCTATTTCAATTGGTTGTTCACCAGCCAAAGTAATTATGAAACATCTATTACCAAACATTTTATCTACCGTTATCGTGCAAGCGACAATTACATTTGCGACAATGATTGTCGCTGAAACAGGATTAAGTTTTCTTGGCTTTGGTGTGCCTCAGGAAATTCCAAGTTGGGGAAATATGTTGAATTCGGCAAACGAGCCGGATGTTCTCCAATTTAAGCTTTGGATATGGGTACCGCCGGCATTAATTATAACGATTACTATTTTATCGATAAACTTTATCGGAGAAGGACTAAAGGATGCTTTCAATCCAAAATCAAAAAGATAAAATCTGCCATTCATGTGGTGGATTTTTTTGTGATTCTTTTCATTCGGGAATAACCAATATCATTTACCCATATACATTAAGATATATAAAAGGACAGGTTCTAAAAAAGTAGGTCAATCATTGAAATTGGAGCAAAATATATATAAAGGAATAATTTAACTAAGGTCTGCCCATACTGATTTACAAACAGTTTCTTGAAGTGAGGGGTTGTAAAATGTTGTATCTTCATGATGTATGGGTAAATTGGTTTGAAGGGGAAGAAAACGGTTATAATGTATGTCACTTTCATGAATGGCGTAAGGATGACGGGGTGGAACTGTTAGATCAGGTACCACTGATAAAAGTTGAGCCTGTTTTGTTTAAGTACATTGAAAACGATTTGGCGGAATTACCTCAACAACTTCTAGATGATATTTATCAGAAAGCCTATTTAAGAAAAAACCATGAAAGAGTTCAACTTGACTATTGCTTCGTGGTAACTGATGGAATTGGGATCTTAGCAATTGATACCATTGGCTATAATATCCCGATTCGAAAAAGTCGGTTAATACCTAGACAAGAGCAATTGGTGTACGAAATGATTGCTCAACATGAGGCTACTAAATATCATTTTTATGAACATGAAAAAATGAAGGACTATCATATTCTCTCACCTGAACCAGAACTAATGAGAGGTTTAACAAGAAAAGAGCGTCAATTAAAACAACTGTTATTTATGGCTTTAGATCAATTGCTCTCATCTAGTAATGAAGCAGAAGTTAGATATTGGTATACCGAATGGTGCCCCGAGCATTATTCAACCATTCAAGAATTAAATTTTGAAGCTGCATGGGAACAATTGTTTGAGGAAACAAAGTATGGGTGGTCTAAGCGCCATGAGACATTTTGTGAAAATTTAATAAAAGGACAGCCGTTTTTTGAAAAGCTTTGGGAAATGGAGCACGGTCCGAAAGTAAATTAAAAGCCTGACCCAAAAGATATGTATTCCATATCTTTTGTGGGTCAGGCTTTTTGCTGTTATCTTTTTTTTCTACCAAGCCCCATTGCATTTTCCATTTTTTTAAGGGTTTTTGCTGCCACTAGATTTGCCTTTTCTGCACCTTCATCTAGAATCCGGTCGAGTTCTGATGATTCGAGTAAATCATAGTATTTTTCTTGAATAGGCTGAAAGAAATTTACGACGACATCTGCTAAATCGCCTTTAAAATCACCATATCCTTTCCCTTCATACATTCCTTCAATTTCTGATACTGATTTACCACCTAGGATAGAATAAATGGATAATAAGTTAGATATACCAGGTTTGTTTAACTTATCGAATTTAACAATTCCTTCTGAATCTGTGACAGCACTCTTAATTTTCTTCTCAATCTGTTTTGGGTCATCCAATGGTGTGATAATTGCCTTTTTATTTGGATCTGATTTGCTCATTTTTTTTGTTGGTTCTTGCAATGACATAATTCTAGCACCAATTTTAGGAATACTAATCTCAGGGATAGTCAATATGTCCCTGTATTTTTTATTAAATCTTTCAGCTAAATCTCGTGTTAATTCTAAATGTTGTTTTTGATCTTCACCTACAGGTACAAGATTCGTGTTATATAAGAGGATATCCGCAGCCATGAGTGGCGGGTAAGTTAAAAGACTTGCCTGCACAGCCTCTTTACCAGTAGATTTATCCTTAAATTGTGTCATTCTTTCAAGTTCTCCAATATAGGCAACACATTGCATAATCCATCCTGCCTGGGCGTGAGCAGGGACCTCTGATTGAATAAATAAAGTAGCTTTTTCTGGATCAATTCCAACTGCTAGATACAATGCCGCTAAACTTCGAATATTTTTGCGAAGTGTTATTGGATCCTGTGGAACCGTAACGGCATGCTGGTCAACGATACAAAAGAAACAATTGTATTCGTTTTGCATTTCAACAAACTGTTTTAATGCTCCGATATAGTTACCAAGTGTTATTGTTCCACTCGGCTGAATACCAGAAAAAATCGTTTTCATGATTAATTTCCTCCTAAAAATATATAAAAAAACCATTCATCCCCATAAAACTAATAGGGACGAATGGTTCCGCGGTACCACCCTAAATTACTCAATAAAGAGTCACTCAATTCCACAATCATCCACAATGACGAACGGGAGTCCTTTTAACGCAAGGAAAACGTCAAATCCTACTTTTATATGTTCAGACAGAGGCTCCAAAGTCCATTCCGTATTTATTCGTGTTTGTTTACACCAGCCACAAACTCTCTGAAACGAAGGAAAATACGTACTACTCTTTATCATAGCCTGTTAAGCAACTATACAATTGTTCTTATTATAAATGAACTGTATATTTAATTTCAAGTCCGTAAAAAATAATATAGGCAGCACGAGATTAGCATTAGGAGAAAGTTAGCTAATCCATGAAATAGAAGGGGGGATTGATTGAATGTAATGAGCTCAGATAATGCAGGAATATCTTCGAACTTTCTATTGTTTTGCCCTCTTGAAAAAGCCAAATTAAAGGATTTACCAATACCATCGTAAAAGCCAGAATTTATCGTATAAAGAAGTAAGAAAGTAAGAAGGAGCAAAGAAGAAACATAAAACGATATATCGATATAACTTAATAAAGAAAATCCTTTTTTTGAAAGTGAAGAAATTATTAGTATAAGCAACTGTGTTAGTGCCAATATTAAAAGTCTTTTCCTTAATCTGTAATTCACAGTATAACCTCCAAAACATAGATTTAATAAGGGTAGACACTTAATATTATACAAAAAAATTAGTATAAGTGTAAATTATAACACAGGAATTTGTAACCAATACGTAACGAATGTTTCAATACTGTAAATAAAATTGTAAAAAATAATGTACAATTAATTTAAAATATGTATAATAGAGAATGTAGTAATTTTTCAGAATAATAGAAAAGGGAGGTCTACTAGTGAAGAAATCAAAACTTTCACTACTTTTAGTACTATCACTAGTTCTAAGCATGTTTCTAGCAGCATGTTCAGGCGGAGACAAGAATGAAGGCAAAGGAACGAATGAAGGCAATAAAGATGCTGGCACTGAGGAAACAACTCTAGCAGATGAACAAGTTCTTAATGTTCTTGAAACTGCAGAAATTCCATCAATGGACAGCGTAATGTCCCAAGACGTATTAAGCTTCACAATGTTAAATGCTACAAACGAAGGTTTATATCGTTTAGATCCTGACCAAAAAGTTATCCCTGGCGTAGCTGAGGGTGCACCAACATACAATGATGACAAAACTGTTATCACAATTAAATTAAAACAAGATACAAAATGGTCAAACGGTGACCCAGTTACTGCGCATGATTTTGTGTTTGCATGGCAACGTGCAATTGATCCGAAAGTTGCTGCTCCATATGGCGCATACTTCATGGAAGGCAAAATCAAAAATGCATCTGAAATTGTTGCTGGTAAAGCGAAATTGGAAGATTTAGGTATTAAAGCATTAGATGATTATACTGTGGAAATCACTTTAGTGAGAGCGCTTCCATACATTGAATCTTACCTAACATTCCCATTGTTCTACCCACAAAACAAAAAGTTTGTTGAAGCAGAAGGCGCTAACTTTGCGAAAGATGCTACTCACCTACTTTACAATGGTCCATTTAAAATGACTAAGTGGGATGGCCCAACTGGAACTGAATGGGTATTAGAAAAGAATGCTGATTACGTAAATGCTAAAGACGTTACTTTAGAGAAAATCAACTTTAACGTTTCTAAAGATCCACAAGCTTCTGCAAACGCATATACTGCAGGCGAAGCTGATATCACAGGGAAGCTTGCACAAGCTGCGATTCTTTCTCAATTTGAAGGACAAAAAGATTTACTACGCTACCAAGAGCCATCTATCTGGTGGTTAAAAATGAACGAAAAGAATAAAGCATTGAAAAATGTTAACATCCGTAAAGCAATTGCTTTATCTGTTGATAAAAAAGCTTTAACAGAAGATGTATTAGCAAACGGATCTATCCCTGCTGATTTCCTTGTACCAAAAGGTTTCTCATTCTTAGATGGTAAAGATTTCCGTGATACTGCTGGAACTTACCTAAGTACTAACAAAGAAGAAGCTAAAAAGCTTTGGGAAAAAGGTCTTAAAGAAACAGGCCTTAAGGAAGTAGCATTTACTTATGTTGGTCAAGATACTGAAACTTCAAAATTAACTGACGCTTTCGTTAAGGACCAATTAGAGAAAAACTTACCTGGATTAAAAATTACTGTCGAGGCTGTACCATTCAAAATTCGTATTGCTCGTGAAGACGCTCAAGATTACGATCTATTAATGGGTGGTTGGGGACCTGACTACGCTGACCCTATGACATACATGGATCTTTGGGTTACTGGCGGCGGACAAAATCACATGGATTATGGTAATCCAGAATTTGATAAGTTAATTAAATCAGCTAGTGAAGAACTTGTAGCTAAGCCACAAGATCGTTGGAAAGCTCTTCAAGATGCAGAAAAAATCTTATTAGAAGATGATGCGGCAATCGCACCACTTTACCAACGTTCAGTTAACCTGCTTATCAATCCGAAGGTTCAAGGCTTTGCGCACCATGCATTCGGTCCAGATTATAGTTACCAGTGGATTAAAATCACAAAATAGTAGCTATACTAATCAAATAGAGAGAGAGTATATTTCTTCAATATACTCTCTTTTTACCTGTATGGAAATTGTCAAAAAACGTCGAATATTTAGAAAAATATTAGGAGGTGTAGTCATGGCAAAATATATCTTACAACGAACTGGCTATATGATAATTACACTTTTAATCGTAACATCACTTACATTTTTCCTCATGAAGCTAATTCCAGGTAGCCCATTTAATAACTTCGAAAAGCTCTCAGAAGTTCAGCGCGATATTTTGCTGGATAAATATGGTTTAAATGAACCTCTGCCTGTTCAATATTTTAATTATATGAGGAATTTGGTAAAGGGTGACCTAGGAGTATCCTTTCAATTTGACAATACCCCTGTAACAGAACTTATTGCTAACCGCATTGGGCCATCTGCACAATTAGGTTTGCAAGCTATGATAGTTGGTGCAATAATTGGCATATTCTTGGGTGTAATTGCTGCCTTAAAGCAAAATACATGGATAGATTATGGGTCTACATTTATTGCTGTAGTTGGAAAATCAGTACCGTCATTTATATTTGCTGGATTGCTTCAGTTTTATATTTCTGTTAAATTGCATTGGCTTCCTGTTATGTTATGGAAAGGACCAGAATATACCATTTTGCCTACCATTGCACTAGCAATGTTTCCGATATCAATTGCGGCACGGTTTATGCGTACTGAAATGATAGAGGTATTAGGATCTGATTATATTACTTTGGCGAGAGCAAAGGGAGCAAGCCGTTGGCAAATTAGTTTAAAGCATGCACTAAGAAATGCATTAATACCTGTTGTGACTGTATTAGGACCCTTAGCTGTTAGCTTAATGACTGGTTCATTAGTTATTGAACAAATTTTTGGAATTCCAGGACTAGGGGAACAATTTGTTAAATCAATTAATATGAATGACTACCCTGTCATTATGGGAACCAATATTTTATTTGCTGTATTATTTGTTGTTGTTATCTTGATTGTTGATATTCTATATGGAATCATCGACCCACGTATTCGTATATCGGGGGGGAAAACTAAATGAGCAACAAAGACATTACAATTTCAAAGGATATGTTTGCTCCTGCCCATATTGACCCATCAAAAAGTGAAAAAATCTCCAAAAAGAGCCTGAACTTTTGGCAGGATTCATGGCTAAGAGTTCGGAAGAATAAAGGTGCGGTTGTTAGTTTAGTGATCTTAGCAATCATGCTTATTTTGGCATTTGTTGGTCCGATGATTACGCCGTATGATTTCGATACACAAAACACTAAGCATAATAACTTGCCGCCTCGTATTCAAGGTTTAGAGGATGTAGAATGGCTTCCATTTGATGGAACCTTATCCAGGAGAGACGGCACAGTATATAACGCATATGAAGTTCGGAAAATTGATGCCTATTACTGGTTTGGAACTGATAATTTAGGCCGAGACCAGTTTGCACGAATTTGGAAAGGTACACAAGTATCGTTATTTATTGCTTTCATGGCAGCATTAATTGATATGGCCATTGGAGTTGCATATGGAGCTGTATCTGGTTATTTAGGCGGAAAAATTGACGGTGTAATGCAACGTATTATAGAAGTGATTGTTGGTATTCCCAACCTGATTGTTGTTGTATTAATGATTTTGGTGTTAAAGCCAGGTATTATTCCAATCATACTCGCCTTAACTATAACCGGCTGGACTAGTATGGCCCGAGTTGTTCGAGCACAAGTGTTGAAATTTAAAGGTCAGGAATTTGTTTTGGCTGCCAAGACACTAGGTGCTTCCAATTCTTCAATTATTTTTAAACATATGATTCCGAACATGTTTGGTGTCATTATAATAAATACGATGTTTTCAATCCCAAATGCTATTTTCTTTGAAGCATTTTTGAGCTTTATTGGGTTGGGATTACAAGAACCGAATGCATCTTTAGGAACATTAGTCAATTCAGGATTTAAATCTATGATTGCATTTCCTTATCAAATGATTATTCCTTCCATTATGATAGCTATTATTATGGTTTGCTTTAACTTAGTGGCGGACGGATTACGAGATGCGTTGGATCCAAAAATGCGTGATTAGAAGGCAGGTGTATGTAAATGGAGAAAGTTTTACAAGTAAAGGATTTAAAAATATCGTTTCATACATTTTCTGGAGAAGTACAAGCGATTCGTGGTGTAAGCTTTGATTTATATAATGGTGAAACATTAGCGATCGTTGGTGAATCAGGTTCTGGAAAATCAGTTACAACAAAATCAATCATGCGGTTACTACCTGAACACAATTCAGAAATTAAAAGTGGTGAAATTCTTTTCGAAGGAAAAGACCTAACAAAACTTAAAGATAAAGAAATGCAAAAAATCCGTGGAAAAGATATTTCAATGATTTTCCAGGACCCGATGACTTCACTAAATCCAACAATGAAAATTGGCAACCAGATTATGGAGCCTCTTATTAAACACCAAAATATGAGCAGACACGCTGCAAAGGAAAGAGCAGTTGATTTATTAAAACTAGTTGGTATTCCAAAGGCAGAGATACGTGTAGATCAATACCCGCATCAGTTCTCAGGTGGGATGAGACAAAGGGTTGTTATCGCTATTGCCTTGGCATGTAATCCTAAAATTCTTATTGCCGATGAACCTACAACTGCTCTTGACGTTACAATTCAAGCACAAATTCTTGAATTAATGAAGGATCTACAAAAGAAAATTGATACATCGATAATCTTCATTACGCATGACCTTGGGGTTGTTGCCAATGTAGCGGATCGTGTAGCAGTTATGTATGGTGGGAAAATTGTTGAAATTGGGACAGCCGATGAGATTTTCTATAATCCACAACATCCATACACATGGGGCTTAATCAGTTCAATGCCTGACATGGATACACATGACGAGGAGTTATTCTCGATTCCTGGGACACCACCTGATTTATTAGATCCTCCAAAAGGTGATGCGTTTGCACCGCGTAACCCATTTGTTATGAAAATTGATTTAGAGCAAGAGCCGCCTTTCTTTAAAGTTTCTGACACACATTATGCAGCTACATGGCTGTTACATCCTGATGCACCAAAGGTTAACCCACCTGAGGCTGTAAAAAGACGCCAAAATCAATTTGCAGGAAATGCTCCAGTAGCTACTCTAGTGAAAACGAATCAAGGTCAATTCCCTGGAAAAAAGGAGGGAAAGTAAATGGCTCAGAATGAAAAATTACTTGAAATTAAAAATTTAAAGCAATATTTTAATGAAGGTAAAGTGAACGAAGTAAAAGCAGTAGATAATGTCTCTTTTGATATATTTAAAGGTGAAGTAATGGGATTAGTAGGAGAGTCTGGTTGTGGTAAATCAACAACAGGGCGCACAATAATCCGTTTATACGATGCTACTGGCGGCGAAGTATTATACGATGGAGTTAACGTCCACGGTAAAAAGTCAAAAAAACAATTAAAAGATTTTAATCGGAAAATGCAAATGATATTCCAAGATCCATATGCGTCATTAAATCCGAGATTAAAAATAGCTGATGTTATTGCCGAGGGAATTGATATCCATGGCTTGGCAAATTCAAAAAAAGATCGGATGGAGCAAGTATATGAGCTCTTAGAAACCGTTGGCTTGAATAGAGAGCATGCGAACCGTTATCCACATGAATTTAGTGGTGGTCAGCGTCAGCGAATTGGTATTGCACGTGCCCTTGCTGTTCAACCAGAATTTATCATTGCTGATGAACCTATTTCAGCGTTGGATGTTTCTATCCAAGCGCAGGTTGTTAACTTAATGAAAAAACTTCAAAAAGAGAAAAACTTAACCTATCTCTTCATTGCCCATGATCTTTCAATGGTAAAATACATTAGTGATCGTATTGGTGTTATGTATTTTGGTAAAATGGTAGAACTTGCACCTGCCGATGAACTTTATAAAAATCCACTACACCCGTACACACAATCACTTTTATCAGCGATTCCTGCTCCAGATCCAATCAGTGAACGGACACGGAAACGGAAATCATATGATCCAGCTAGTCATAACTACGAGCCTAATGAATCAGTTGAATTTAGAGAGGTGACTCCTGGTCACTTTGTTCTATGCTCGGAGAAAGAGTTCAAACAATACAAAGTACAATCTAAATAAAACAAAAAAACGATCTCGCTGCGAGATCGTTTTTTTGTTCATTATTTCTTATTACCCCCGACAGTTTTCCATCCAGTCTGGTATTTAGCACTTTCGTCGACAAATTCACTTCGATTTTTACCACCAAACACTTTTTCGCCAAAACTGTTTGTAATAACACCCATTAGGGCAGTAATTCCTACAATTAGTAAAGCAACAATAGTTAAATCCAATATGTATGCTCCCATAGTTTTAACCCCCTTCATAATCAGCTGTTTTGAATATTCGTAGCGCGATATTTATATCCCTCCTTTATTGTAAAAGAACTTACCTTTTATTTAAAGAGGAATTTAAATAACTTTCGATTTGATTTTCAAAAAAATGAATGCGTTTTCATTACGAATTTTTAATTGAGAATAGAATTTTGATTTATCGTTTTTTGCCGTAGAGAAATAAATTGTTAAAGTAGTGAAAACAATTTATTTCTTGGTGACCCTCACTTTATTACACAGTATAGACGAACATTATAGGAAGATGAATAATGATTAATAAAAAATTTCAAGATGAAATAATAAAAAAATATGAAACTTTTAGGAGAATTATTCGTCTAATATAGTGATACAAATAATTTTTGAATTGTTTTTCTTCTTACAATATTTTTTGAAAAAAAGATACCCTTTTAAGAAACAGTGGTGTATAATCAATGATATAAATTACTTATTTATAATGATTATTGAAAGATGATTTAACTTGATTATAATAAATTGGTTTAATAATTCAATATACGGGATATATCAATAAATAGACGCAAATAAAAGAGGAGTGTGAAGATTGAATGGTTACACTATACACTTCACCAAGTTGTACATCATGTAGGAAAGCCAAATCATGGTTAGAAGAACATGAAATACCATACACAGAGAGAAATATTTTCTCCGAACCATTAACCATGGAAGAGATAAAAGAAATACTTCGAATGACTGAAGATGGTACGGATGAAATTATTTCAACAAGATCAAAGACATTTCAAAAATTAGACGTTAACTTAGATGCAATGCCGCTTCAGGATTTATTTGGATTAATAAAAGAGAATCCTGGTCTCTTGCGCAGGCCGATTATAATCGATGAAAAACGTTTACAAGTTGGATATAATGAGGATGAAATCAGACGATTCCTCCCAAGAAGAGTCAGAACGTTTCAGTTGCGCGAAGCACAGCGTATGGTTAATTAAATAAATAGGCCTTCTTTTGGAGGTCTTTTTTTGTATATAAAAAATAATATCGTTGTGGTTTCTATCCCACTTTGCTACAATATAATGAAAATCTTAACAAAGTTGAATAGGTATTAACACTGTTTTTTAGATTTCAGCCTTTTTTATTTCCCTTATTAGTACTTTTATCATAAAATAAAAGTACACGAGTATTTACTTTTTTACACCCTATGATAATTTTTTTGAAATTAAGTAAATGCTAAGGCAGTATCTGCTTGGGGGTATTTAGTCCCTTCAATCTGGAAAACGGAAGGGAGAGGTTTTTAATGGAGATTGAACGCATTAATGAAAATACAGTGAAATTTTACATTTCATATGGTGATATAGAGGAAAGAGGCTTTGACCGTGAAGAGATTTGGTACAATCGGGAACGTAGTGAAGAACTCTTTTGGGAAATGATGGATGAAGTCCATGATGAGGAAGAATTTGTGATTGAAGGTCCTCTTTGGATTCAAGTCCAAGCACTTGATAAAGGCTTAGAGGTTCTGGTAACCAAAGCACAGCTGTCAAAAGATGGAGAAAAGTTTGAACTCCCCATTCCTAATGAAAAAATAAAAGATTTTCCGGCTGATGATAAGATTGAAGATCTTTTGGATCATCATTTTAATCGAAATCATTCAGATGAGGAAGATATTATTCTTGAGGAAGAAACGTTAGAATTCCTCATTGGCTTTAATGACTTTGAGGATGTTATTAGCTTATCTAATCGTTCAGGATTGGATGATTTAGTGACAATGCTGTATCATTTTGAAGGAAAATACTATTTATATATTGAATTTCCTGAAGACTTATTTGAAGAAGATGAAATTGACGATATATTAAGTATTTTGCTTGAGTACGGTTTTGAAACACAACTTACCATTCATCGTATTCAAGAATATGGTAAAGAAATAATTTCTGGAAATGTTTTTACTGAATTACGAAAACATTTTCGCTAATTAATGTACCGATTTCAATATTGAAATCGGTATTTTTAACATTAACTGTTTCCTGAAAAAACTCAGGTAGGTGAGGGCACTGAAAAACACAGTAAGGGTTATTATATTTTTGGCGGTATTATCCGTACTATTGTTTTTCTTTAAGGATCAATTAGCAAGTGGGATCTTTGGATTCCTAAGTGTTTTGGTTACACTGTCAGTTATTTTTATTGGCTTTGTTATTTTCCTTGAGAACCGCCACCCAACTCAAACGATCACTTGGTTAGTAGTTCTAGGTAGCTTTCCTTTGGTTGGTTTTATTTTTTACCTCCTTTTTGGCCGAAATTATCGGAAAGAGAAGATGTTTAGGAAGAAATATTTCTTAGATAAACAAGCGTTTTTGACAGTTGAAGGTGAGGATGATCCAAGAAGTGATGAAAAGCTTAGCTTAATGGGGGAACACCAAGGTAAATTATTCAATTTGGCTCAAAAACTGGGGAATAGTCCAATTTCCTTTGATACCTCCACAAAAATCTTAACAAATGGAGAAGAAACATTTCACCATATCTTAGAACAACTAAAAAAAGCTAGGCATCATATCCATCTTGAATATTATATTGTTCGTCACGACCATATTGGTCAAGAAATTAAAAATATTCTTATTGAAAAGGCCCATCAAGGTGTAAAGATTCGTTTCTTATATGACGCAGTGGGTTCTTGGCAGTTGTCCAAGTCCTATATAAACGACCTAAGAAATGCCGGGATCGAAATGGTGATTTTCGGGCCAGTAAAACTGCCTTTTTTAAATAATAAATTTAATTTCCGTAATCATCGTAAAATGATCATAATAGATGGGACGATTGGATTTGTTGGCGGGCTCAATATTGGGGATGAATATTTAGGAAGAGATAAGAACATTGGTTTTTGGCGTGACACGCATTTAATGCTTCGTGGGGAAGCCGTTCGAACACTTCAGCTAATTTTTTTACAAGACTGGTATTATATGACTAATCACAGTTTCCTAACAGCCGAATACTTATCACCCCAAAATGATAATGAAAATCACGGTGGTGTTCAACTCATCGCTGGAGGGCCTGATAACGAATGGAGTGTTATCAAAAATATCTTTTTCTCAATGATTGCAAGCGCGGAAAAATCAGTTTGGATTGCTTCACCGTATTTTATTCCAGATGAAGATATCTTTTCAGCAATAAAAGTTGCAGCCCTAAGTGGTATAGACGTACGGCTCCTTGTACCCAATAAACCAGATAAGCGGATCGTCTTTCATGCATCAAGATCGTATTTCCCAGAGCTTTTAGAAGCAGGCGTTAAGGTATATGAATACCAACGGGGCTTTATGCACAGTAAGATTGTTATCGTTGATCATGAACTAGCCTCGATTGGAACATCCAATATGGATATGAGAAGCTTCCATTTGAATTTTGAGGTAAATGCATTCTTATTCCGTACTAAAAGTACCCAGAAGCTAGTTGATGAATATATTAATGATCTTGAATATTCTAAACAGCTGGATAAAACAATTTTTCATGAAAGACATCTGGGTTTAAGAGTACTTGAATCAACAGCTCGGTTACTATCTCCCTTGCTCTAAAAACCTTGATAAAAAACTCGTCGAATTGGCGAGTTTTTTTTGTTTTTAAAAGGAATTAATGATAATTATAGCGAATTATGATAGATGAAGGAGGCGAGAATTAATTGTTAACAGCACAAACAAAAATTGGTGAAAAAATCTGTCTAGGGCTTGATTACAAAAAAGACACTCTTTTGGTCCTCCGTAGCAAAGAAGAATTTTTTTGCCCTATTTGTGGGGAAAGTGTTTTGCTTAAGTTAGGAGATCAGCGGATTTTTCATTTTGCCCATAAGCAGGGGGGAGCCTGCCGTGATTTTTATGAAAGCGAATCGAATTACCACATGGAGGGAAAACGTCAACTCTATCAGTGGCTGATAAGACAAAAGATTCCTTCCGTTTTAGAGTACTATGATAGGGATATTCAACAGCGACCTGATATCATGTTTAATTATAATGGAAAGAAATACGCGTTAGAGTATCAATGCTCAACCATTCCAGAGAGCATTTTTATTAAGCGGACGAATTCATATCTTCAGAATGGGTACCTTCCACTATGGATTCTTTCTAGCAACAAAATACGCAGTAAAAAGAGGAATATCGTTGCATTGTCAAACTTTCAGTACTTATTTTTACGGACCACTACTTCTGGAAAGTTCTATATTCCATCATATTGCCCCGAAAAACAGCAATTTCATATGGTTGAATCAATCACTCCCTATTCCACAAAAAATGCCTTCGCCAATCATTCCTTTTATCCTATAAAAAAAATAGACTTAAGTGATTTATTGGAACCCAAGATGGGCAATCAGTTTAATCTATCAAGCTGGAATAGTGAAAATGAAAAATTTAATCTAAATTGGGCTCTTCATCCAGGGAATCAGCATAAATCATTTTTTCATGAAATATATAACAAAAATCTTAATCTTTTCTTATTACCTCCAGAAATTGGTCTTCCCGTCCATCACTCACTACTTCTCCAAACACCACCGATCATTTGGCAAACGTATTTTTTTATAGATATAATCGCCGACAAAAGCCCCGATGATTTAATATCCCAACATGAAATTAACTGCCATTTAAATAAGAGAATTAAGAAAAAAGAAATCGTTGTAAGAAATTTATCACTGCTTGAAAAAGTTAATCCGTTATTAGCTATTTTCGATTACCTTTTACTGTTAGAGCAATTGGGTATGATATCAAGAAAAGGAGATACTAGTTACCAATTGATACGGAAGATATCGATTCCAAAGTCCAATCGAGAAAGAGAGGAAGCGAGGCTGATATTTTTTCAAAAATACCAGCGAATCCTTTTAAATAAATAAATGAAAATATGTATAAGGGCATACTATATAAAAGTGTAAATAGTTTCCTAGCTGCCAATTGTGAAAAGGAGTTTGAAAAGATAAGGAGAATATAATGTAATGATCATTTCTTTACGTAGGGCGAATAAAAGAATGGAGGATGAAGGATGGCAAATGAAACTGCAGTAAAATCGCTGCCAGCACGAAGTGAAATTTCTGAACAAGATACATGGAAATTAGAAGATATTTTTTCGAGTGACCAGGAATGGGAAAAAGAGTTTCAAGAGGTAAAAGCTCAAATCCCGGGGATTAAAGAATTCGAAGGAAAATTAGGGGAAAGTGCAGAGACACTGTATCAAGCTCTTCAGTTCCAAGACAAGCTGTTAGAACGAATTGGAAAGCTTTATACATATTCACATATGCGCTATGACCAAGACACGACGAACTCTTTTTATCAGGGCTTGGATGACAGAATGAAAAATCTGTATTCACAAGCAGCCAGCCAGTTGGCTTTTATTGTTCCAGAAGTTCTCTCTCTAGACGAGAGCAAAGTAACTAGCTTCTTAAATGAGAAATCAGAACTAAAATTATATGAGCATGCTCTAGCTGAAATTAATTTGCAAAGACCACATGTCCTAACAGCGGAGCAGGAAGCATTGCTAGCTGAAGCGAGTGAAGTGATGGATGCTTCTAGCAATACGTTTGGAATGTTAAACAATGCGGACCTTCAATTTCCATCTATCAAAGATGAAAATGGCGAAGAAGTTGAAATTACTCATGGCCGTTATATTCGCTTTTTAGAAAGCTCAGATCCAAGGGTAAGACACGATGCGTTTAAAGCTGTATATAAAACGTATGGTGAATTTAAAAATACATTTTCAAGTACATTAAGTGGAAATGTGAAGAAGGATAATTTTAATGCACGAGTAAGAAAATATGATTCAGCTAGACATTCAGCTCTTTCTGCTAACAATATTCCGGAGAGCGTTTATGATAACCTTGTAAATACGGTTACAGATAATCTTCATTTATTACATCGCTATTTGAAGCTACGTAAAAAAGTTCTTGGGCTTGATGAGCTTCATATGTATGATTTATTTACTCCGCTTGTGAAAGATGTGAAAATGGAAATCAAATACGAAGAGGCAAAGGATTTAGTCATTAAAGGGTTAGCTCCTTTAGGCGAAGAATATTCAAAAATTTTAACAGAGGGCTTTGAAAATCGCTGGGTTGATGTGCATGAAAATAAAGGAAAGCGGAGTGGGGCTTATTCTTCAGGAGCATACGGTACACATCCGTATATTCTGATGAACTGGCAGGATAATGTAAATAATTTATTTACACTTGCCCATGAATTTGGCCATTCTGTTCACAGTTACTATACACGGAAATCACAACCATATCCTTACGGTAACTATTCTATTTTCGTTGCTGAAGTGGCTTCAACCTGCAATGAAGCACTTCTAAATGACTACTTATTAAAAACAATTGATGATGAACAAAAACGAATATACTTACTCAATCATTATTTAGAAGGCTTTAGAGGCACCGTGTTCCGTCAAACCATGTTTGCGGAATTTGAACACATGATCCATCAAAAGGCACAAAATAACGAGGCATTAACAGCGGATGCATTAACGGAAAGCTATTACGAATTGAATAAAAAATATTTCGGTGATGAGGATATTGTGATTGATGAGGAAATCGGATTAGAATGGGCGAGAATTCCTCATTTTTATTACAATTATTATGTTTACCAGTATGCAACTGGTTTTAGTGCAGCCACTGCATTATGCAAGCAAATTTTAGAAGAGGGCGAGCCAGCAGTCAAAAGATACATTGACTTTCTAAGTTCGGGAAGTTCAGATTATCCTATCGAAGTGCTGAAAAAAGCCGGTGTAGATATGACAAGTGCAGAGCCAATCAAAAATGCTTGTAAGGTATTTGAAGAGAAATTGAATGAATTAGAACAATTGTTATCAAAAGCATAAATAAAGGGGATGGTGCCTATTGGCATCCATCCCTTTTAAAATCCTCTAAATCGTTTTCTGTCATTAAGATAAAAAATGAAAATAAAAATGGATACAAACAATATTGGTGTACTAAGCAATAGAGGGAAGATCTTTAATAATGCGAGTATTTGGAGGAAAAAGGCAAACAAAATAAACAGTACCATAATAATGAAAGGGAATTTTCTCATCGAACATGGCCACCCTTTTAAAAAGTAGTTTTCATTCTTCGTACTATTATGTCTATTGTCCATTCCATGAAATTATGATTTTTGACAATTATGTGAAATAAAGCACAAACTTATTGTCAGTATCTTTTATCCCATGCTATATTATATACGTGAAGTTGATCACAACAAACATATACCCCTTTGTTTGAACCGTGAAAAATTTCTCCCATCCCCTTTGTTCGTATAATAGAAAAATGCCTTGCAGTATAAAAGCTGCAAGGCATTTTCGTTTTTTTATAGAAACTGTTAAACTAGGCTGTTGATTTCAGCTCCAATCAACTTAGCCTATAAAACCAACAATAACCCTTTAACATGGGCTTAAAATAAAAAAATGCCGTTTGCAAACGACATTTTCTATTCTTCGATATATCTCCAAAAGGTTCCATATTTAGCGGGGATTTGTTCGACCACTTGCTTTAATAGTAGTTTCTTCATCTCCCGTTCAATTTGCGAAATAGACATATTATAAACAACAGCAATTTCCTTTGAGGCAACAAATTTAAAAAATTTCATAAACGTTTCTAACGGAGGCGGGGGAGATTGCACTGGTTTTTCAGAGAGCATTTCCTCCAAAATTTGGACATATACCTCATATGGATAAGAACCAGTTATCTTAATTCCTTCATCCTCTACATTTTCATTGAAAAATACTAACGTAGGAATTTCTTGTACATCCATTTCAGATGTGATCTTCAAATCACATTGGAAGGCTTTCGCAGCACTTTCGGAATGGATATCATACATGAATTCCTCCACATCTAAACCTAAACTCTTAGCGCAATCCTTTAACACTTCAAGATTAGATACATTTAGTTTTTCTAAAAACAAGCCCTCTTGTATTCTTCGCAGGAAACGAAGACCAGCACGTCTCCCTTGCAATTCAGCTGCTTTTAGAGCTATGGAAACTGTAAAAGGAGAATCGACGGGATTCTCTAACCATAGGCTTCCATCACATGACATTCCTGACCTGCTAGCAGTCTTTTCCCAAACTTGAGCGAGATTCTCAAAATTCTTTTTCTTACTCAAATTTAAATCAGCTAATCGACCACTCAAAATATGCTTAATTGAAAAATAACGGCCATATTCGATTTGAAGCTTCTTTAAAATGGGCTCTAATGCCCAACATTCCGGGCATAATGGGTCAATAAACATATAAATCTCAATTGGCTTTTTCTCATTTCCGCCACATTGTTGCTTGGAGCGAGAAGATCTTGAACTATTCACTATCTTCACCTAATACCTCACCATCAGGCGTGTTAATCATGTGTTGGGCAGTAAGATGAAGTCTTGAATAAAATTCGTCCCTTATTGGACCATTTAAGCCAATTTTGTCCATTGCTTGAGTCATGCAAGATAACCATGCTTTCGCACGTGTTGGAGTAACTGGAAAGGGCAAATGGCGAGCACGCATCATTGGATGGCCATGTTCTTCTGTATACAATGCAGGGCCGCCTAAATATTGAGTTAAGAATTGCTTTTGTTTACGAGCAATTTCTGTAAATTGATTTGGGAATATTGGAGCAAGATCAGGATGTTGTGCAACAAGTCCATAAAAAGTGTCCACAAGATGGTGTAATGTATCTTCACCAATGGATTCAAATGGTGAAAGCTTTCTCTCAATCATGTTGACAACTCCTTTAAAGTATTATGTAGATTTATTTTAACAATGCCTATTTCATATCTCAAATTAATTGCTTTGAAAATGTGAATTTGTCACTCTGAACACATTATTAATGTGTACCAAGTGAGCAATTCTTAATAGGAGAATGAGGCAGTAGTATGTTGGAAAAAACTCCAAATTGAAACTTCCCTTTAGCTAATTTAAAGAATTTAATCACAGTTTGTTTGTTCGTATTTTTTGTTATAGAAACGGCGAATTTTATTTTCTGTTTTTCGTGTAGGAATCTTAAATTGTTTAAGAAATTCAAGAAAATTTTTTTCTCCAACCTGATAGTTTTCAACCTCATATTCTAATTCATAATCCTCTTCACTTAGATAAATACTATGGTCCAATACCAGTAAGCCTTGTTTGTAATTGAATTCTACTCGCTCCGTAATTAATGATCCAAAATATTCAATAGTTGAAAAAGAAATTTGGTAGTCTTCGATAAGACGCTGAATGATCCCTGTTGGAAGTCTCCCATGGTGAATTGCGGTAGAGGCTTCCTCTTCCCCTATTATCTGATTTGTCTCTAGCAGCCCTACAGATGCCGGCTGTTTTAAGGTCATTTCGTAGGCCCCTCCCTTTTTACGAATTCTTAGTGCAGAGTCTTTACTTTTTAAAGCAAAATCAGGTGTATCAAAGTAGTGGTTTTCTTGTGAAAATATTTGGTTTTTGTCTATCTTGAAATACTTAAGGAGGCTTTCATATTCTATTCTTGTTAGCATATTTTTAAATTCGATTTCAATATTTTGCGTCATGCCGAACTTCCTTTCAACTGAGTGTTTTCTTTATTATCTCACTTCCAACTTAAACATCAATCCTTGGGAGAAATGGATGAATTATGCTAAAATAGGTAGGTAGACAATGGAGGTAAAGAGATGAAGAAAAATATTGCAATCCTAAAGGCATACATAAATGAAGATAAACTATTGTTAGAAACAAATGAGCCAATTCTGGAATTGGTTCCTGGGGAACAGATACTTGTAGACTCTGCCCAATACTCTTTCATTTACTTAATGGAAGATAAAAATGATTATACATATATCGTTTTACATGAACAAATCTGGCCGCTTTTAAAAAATGCCCAGGAAAAAAAGTTGCCTGTCTGGGTCACCTTTAATGATGAGCAAAAAGAACTAATAAATTTTCATGATGAATTTGATTATCTCTTAACAAATATTAAAGGTAATAGTAATTATGGAAAAGAATTGGTTACAAAAGTAGAGTGTATTTTCTTAACATAATTTGTTTTGAGGTGAAATCATGAAGCATTGGGACCAATTTTTAGCTCCATATAAACAGGCTGTTGCAGAATTAAAAGTAAAATTAAAGGGGATGAGAGGTCAATTTGAACTCGATGCTACTCATTCACCGATTGAATTTGTGACGGGAAGAGTTAAACCAATCGCAAGTATTCTTGACAAAGCGAATCAGAAAGGAATACCACTAGAAAGATTGGAAGAAGAAATGCAGGATATTGCAGGTATGCGTATTATGTGTCAGTTTGTCGATGACATTCATACAGTTGTCGATTTATTGCGAAACCGGAATGATTTTGAAATCGTAGAGGATAGAGATTATATTTCCCATAAAAAGACAAGCGGGTACCGGTCCTATCATGTTGTCATAAGCTACCCCGTTCAAACGATACATGGGGAAAAGAAAATCTTAGCGGAAATTCAAATACGAACTTTGGCAATGAATTTTTGGGCGACAATTGAACATACGCTTAGCTATAAGTATAAAGGTGTTTTTCCAAGTGATATTCAAATGCGTTTGCAAAGAGCAGCTGAAGCGGCATTTCGGTTAGATGAGGAGATGTCATTGATTCGTGGTGAAATTCAGGATGCTCAGGCCTTTTTTACAAGAAAGAAAGAATTAAAACAAGAAGAAAAGGATTAATTGTCATAACCGTCTTTTGAAAAGCCATTCAAGTCACAAGGAGCAAAAATACTATGAAATTTGCGATAACATCAAAAGGAGATCAAAAATCAAATATTTTAATGCACAAAATGAGGACCTATTTACTTGATTTTGATCTTGTGTACGATGAGGACCAACCAGATATAGTTGTTTCCATTGGTGGTGACGGGACACTCCTTTATGCCTTTCATCGCTATAGCAGCCGTTTGGATAAAACAGCCTTTGTAGGAATTCACACAGGCCATCTCGGCTTTTATGCAGATTGGATCCCAGATGAAATTGAAAAGCTAGTGATTGCGATTGCTAAAACACCCTATCAAGTCGTGGAATACCCATTGTTAGAAGTGATTATCCGTTACTCACATGCAGGGAAGGAATCAAGGTATCTTGCCTTAAATGAGTCAACTGTAAAAAGTGTCGAGGGGACACTCGTCATGGATGTGGAAATCCGCGGACAGCATTTCGAGCGGTTCCGTGGGGACGGCTTATGCGTTTCAACACCTTCGGGTAGTACCGCCTATAATAAGGCACTTGGCGGGGCGATTATCCATCCGTCGATTTCTGCCCTCCAAGTGGCTGAGATGGCATCGATAAATAACAAAGTCTTTAGAACCATAGGCTCGCCGCTTATTCTCCCTGCACACCATACATGTATGCTTAAACCGGTAAATCGGTCTGATTTTCAAGTGACCATCGACCATCTGACCTTGCTTCATAAGGATGTAAAATCAATCCAATTTAGGGTGCCAGAAGAAAAAATCCGCTTTGCCCGTTTCCGGCCGTTTCCTTTTTGGAAAAGAGTTCATGATTCCTTTATTTCAGATTGACGAGAAGGGGCCATTATAATGACTTCCCCGTTTCAAATGAAGTGGAAAATTAGTGAAAGCGATAGTGGAAAACTTTTAAGAGAATTTTTAAAAAAGGAAGAAATTTCCAGAACGGCCTTAACGGATATTAAGTTCAAGGGCGGCAGTATCCAAGTAAATGGAGAAGAAGTAAATGTTCGATACAGGTTGGCATTTGGGGATGAAGTAATGGTTATTTTCCCCATGGAGAGTCCTAGCGAGGGACTAAAGGGCGAAGAAATCCCGTTAACGATTCTATATGAAGATAAGTATTTGTTGGTTGTCAATAAACCCGCAGGAATGAATACGATTCCGTCTCGAGAACACCCCGTACACAGCTTGGCAAATGCCCTTGTAGGCTATTATCAGCGCAGTGGGCTGCAGGCTACAACCCACATAGTAACTCGGCTTGACAGGGATACTTCAGGGATTGTTCTAATTGCTAAGCATCGCCATGTCCATCACTTGTTCAGTTTGATGCAACGGGGTGGGCAGGTTAAAAGGACATATGAAGCTTTTGCTGGAGGCTGGATTTCACTAGATAGTGGCACGATTACAGCGCCCATTGGCCGCAAAGAGGACAGCATTATTGAGCGGGAAGTTCGTGCGGATGGTCAATATGCCTGCACTCATTATCAAGTGATCGAGAAACATATTTCATTTACCTATTTGGAGCTCACACTTGAAACCGGACGAACCCATCAAATTAGAGTCCATATGTCTTATTTAAACCATCCTTTGCTTGGTGACGATTTGTATGGGGGAGATCTAACATTAATTGCTAGGCAGGCTCTTCATTGTAAAAGAATAAAATTTATTCATCCGTTTTCAGGAGAGGAAATGATTTTTACTGCACCATTACCGAGGGATATGGGTGAAATTTTAGAGGCTGACTCGCTTTTATAGGAGGCAGCCTTTTTAATTTGAGCTTGCGTGTGATCCCGCTTTTTCAATTTCAATCAAATTGCTTAAACTTTTCCTCTACATATGGCATAGTAGATTTAATCGAAACCAATTCCATTTCAGGATATCTTAAGGCGGTTAGGTTTCCTCCGAAGACTGCCCCAGTATCAATATTATAGGTATTATTGATGATTCTTGGCTCATTCACAGGAGTATGTCCGTAAACGATACATGCTTCACCGTGATACTCTTTGGCCCAATCTCTTCTTATCGGTGAACCGTCAGGGTTTTTTTTACCTGTTATATCGCCGTAAAGAACAAATTCTTTGACCTTAGCATGCGATTGTCCGATAAATTCCTCCTTAATCCCTGCATGGGCAATAACAAGCTTTTTGTTGTCTATTACTAAATATAATGGAGCCCTTTCATAAAGTTCGGTGAATTTTTTTCGAATGGATTGCTGCTCTTTTTTATATAATGATTCATATTCGGCAACTGTTGTTTCTAACCCGTGGGCAATCTGAACTTTGTTGCCAAGGAAGAAACGATATAACTTATTACAATGATTCCCTGGTGTGTAATAGCCTGTTTTTTCTTTAATGACTAACTGCCATACAATTTCGATTACGTTTAGTGAAGCAGGTCCCCGGTCTGTTAAATCACCGAGAAATCCCAGCACTCTATTATTGGGATGTCTCGGGATACCGTTCTCCCATTTATAACCAAGTGTAATGGTAAGTTCCTTTAATTCCGTTAAACACCCATGAATATCACCGATTATATCAATTTTCATAAATTCAACTCCCTTATATCGATATTTTTTGCCTTAGAGTTAGTTTTTATAAAAAGGATTCTAATCTAAAACTTTTTTGAGAGGAGTTACACGAATGGAGCAGCAGGTTTCAGTTATTTCTTTATTAATTGTTGTTACGATGGCATTTTTAACACCGATTCTTTTACATCGGTTTAAATTGAATTATATCCCTGTGGTCGTCGCTGAAATTATTATGGGATTGGTCATCGGTAAAAGCGGTTTTGATGTGGTTCACGAAGATATGTGGCTCTCAACCCTATCGACCTTAGGGTTTATTTTTCTCATGTTTTTAAGCGGACTTGAGATAGACTTCACGGCCTTTGCTGGGAGAAAATTGCGTAAAAAGCTTCCAAATGGAAAAAAAGAGCCTAATTCATTTGTAGTTGCGGGGCTAATCTTTGCAGGTATCTTTATTTTCTCACTTGGTTTATCCTTTTTGTTTGTGATAGCAGGTTTTATTGAGAATGCCTTTTTAATGACGCTGATCATTTCGACCATATCATTGGGTGTTGTTGTGCCTACTTTGAAAGAGGCACATCTGATGAAAACCGTCATCGGACAAATTATCTTATTGGTTGCGGTCATAGCCGATTTAGTGACGATGATATTGCTTGCTGTCTTTGTATCGCTATATGAATCAGGACATGGAAATACGTGGTTGTTACTTATTTTATTTGCGGCAGGTATCGTTCTTTATTTTCTTGGCAAAAGATTTAAAAATCGAACCTTCATAGAAACACTTTCAACGGGGACCGTTCAAATAGGGACGAGGGCAGTGTTTACACTGATCATCGTATTAGTAGGGCTTTCTGAAACAGTGGGTGCAGAAAATATCTTAGGAGCGTTTCTAGCAGGTGTCCTTGTTTCGTTGTTATCGCCGAACCAAGAGCTTGTACATAAGCTAGACTCATTCGGGTATGGATTTTTGATTCCCATCTTTTTTGTAATGGTGGGGGTAAATCTTGATATTTGGTCTCTTTTTAACGAAAAAAAACTCTTATTATTGATACCGTTGCTATTACTGGGGCTGCTTTTATCAAAACTAATCCCCGTGTATATTTTGAAAATTTGGTATGAGTTGAAAACAGTCATTGCAGCGGGTTTTTTACTCACTTCTACTCTTTCACTGGTCATTGCGGCAGCGACAATAGGAGAAAGGTTAGAAATCATAACACCGCAGATGAGTGGCACATTAATATTGGTTGCTGTAATTACGTCTATTTTTACACCGATTGTTTTTAAAAAGTTATTCCCTAAAGAAGTGGTCGCTAATAAAAGGGTAAGCGTGGCATTCTTAGGTGCCAATCAGACCACATTGCCCGTCTCACGAGAATTAAAATCAGGCTTGTATGATCCAATCTTGTATCACACACAAATGGAGAAATCAGAAAAGCAAATTGCTAATTCTCTTTTTGACATAGTTGAAATTCCCGATTATTCCCTTGAAACGTTGGAGAATACAAACGTCTTTCAATCAGAAGTTGTAGTAATTTCAACAGGTGATGAAAGAGTAAATGCTACACTTTCTGTAGCTTCGAAAGAAAAAGGAGTTTCTAGGGTCATTGCCCGAATAGAAAGTCCTGAATTAGAGGAAAGCTTACGGGAGCATAATATAGAAGTGTTTTCTGCCTTTATGTCAACCAAAGTATTGCTCCGGGCCTTAATTGAGTCGCCAACCTTGTTAAATATATTAACAAATCAGGAGACAGGACTTTATGAAATTGTTATGCTGAATAGGCAATTTGATGGGATGTCTTTACGGAGATTTCCTTTTACAGGAGATATCATATTTGTCCGAATTTTCCGTGGCAAGGATTCCATCGTCCCACATGGAGATACAGAGCTGCAAATGAATGACCGCTTGATTGTTACTGGATCGAAGGAATATGTGGATGAACTGAAAAGAGAGCTGGAATTCTGCGAAACCTGTTAATATTTGATTGAAAAAATGTTGTTTGATGTGTTGAACTTTTCATTTATCGTAAATTAGTGTAAAATTAGTACCAAGTACTAATAACTCATGTAATAGTAGGAGGACTTTTTCAATATGAATCTTTCTTTATCTGAAAAAACTTATGTAGTAATGGGTGTTGCCAATAAACGCAGTATTGCATGGGGAATTGCCCGCTCATTGCACAATGCAGGAGCAAGATTAATTTTTACCTATGCAGGTGAAAGATTAGAAAGCAGTGTTCGTGAACTTGCTAATTCGTTAGAGGCTGAAGGGACACTTGTTTTACCGTGTGATGTTACACGCGATGAAGACGTTGCGAAGTGCTTTGCTGAAATTAAAGAAGCAGTTGGGACAATTCAAGGCGTGGCACATTGTATTGCTTTTGCAAATAAAGAAGAACTAAAAGGTGAATATTTGAATACAACGAGAGAGGGCTTCTTGCTCGCTCATAACATCAGTTCATATTCATTAACAGCTGTTGCCAAAGAGGCAAGAGGATTAATGACTGACGGAGGAAGCATCGTGACATTGACTTACTTAGGCGGTGAGCGTGCCCTTCCAAATTATAATGTCATGGGAGTTGCCAAGGCTTCCCTTGATGCAAGTGTTCGTTACCTTGCAGCGGATCTAGGAAAAGAAGGCATTCGTGTTAACTCCATTTCAGCTGGACCGATTCGGACGTTATCTGCTAAAGGTGTTGGTGATTTTAACGCAATTACAAAAGTAGTGGAAGAAAGAGCACCATTACGGAGAGCTACCACACCGGAAGAAGTAGGCGACACAGCGCTGTTCCTTTTCAGTGAACTTTCACGAGGAATTACCGGCGAAAACATTCATGTTGATTCCGGATATCATATTCTATAAGGATGATGATGAAGGCCCGCATTTGATGCGGGCCTTTTTGCTTGCAGTAAATTTCTTATTTTCCTATGAACGCGTATGGGCCTCTAGCATAAATATAATGTGTAGGATTACGTAAATGGAGGTACAGAGCATGTCGGAAAAGAAAAGCAAAGGTCCATTACTCTATATACACCAGCCGTTTGCAAGGACTCCTGCAACTAACATGCAGGACATTTATATGAGCAGACAGGAAGAAGAAGAGCTGGTTGAGGAAGAAAAGCTTTTAGAGGCTGAAAGCAAAAAGAAAATAGTTCAAGAGCCAATAGGAACGGAAGCATCTAGATCAGATAATCCAGCAACAAAATCACCAACATCGATTCAGGAAAGGCAGCATTCCCCCTTTAACAGGGTGAAACCCTTTAAAGAAATGGATATTAAAGAACGATTAGATTATTTAATCAAATATCCAATAGTCCTTCCGCCTCCACCATGCGTTTTTATTACCGAAGAAAAAAGTTATCAAGGATACCTAACAGAATACGATGGAAACGAAGTAACGATTCGTTTTCATGATAAATCGACTAAAACAGTACCGGTCCATGAACTTAAAGGGGTTATCCTGATTGGACTCAAAAAATAGAGACAACAAAAAGGCCAGCCGATTATACCGACTGGCAATATTTTTAGGTGCAAATTCCTAAGTTAACATCAGCAATACATTGAACTGCGCAGAAGCATCTTAAGTCAACTGTAATGCAATCGTTACTTGCGCGGAAACGTTCAACTTGACAAACCTTATCGAGGTTAATACAACACTTATCTCCACCTGAAACTAAGTTTACTGGGCAGAAATTTCCACCTTCACGGCGACCAGGTACTAATACACGAAGTGTAGCACAGCAGTTATCAAATACATCTTCGACACGGAAGTAGATGGATACACATGCATTGTTTTCGGTACTAAAGAAAGCGTGGAATGGTGAACCATCCGCAGTACTTAAAACAAATACACGAGTATCAACTGGATCTCTCCTTGCTGGTGATACCAATGTACCTAGTGGCTCATTGAAGCAACTGGAACATTCAGGACATTCATCTTCTTCTACAGCATTATCTTGGATATCCTTAATTGCACGGACGACTTCGCAAACACAATTACCTTTATGAAAATCATGATCATTATTTCCACAACCCATTTATTTTTCCTCCTTAATCCGATATATATCTTACATTATTAACATATTTCACAGAGAACTTTTGGGTAACGGACAATAGCCTTGTTTGAGTAAATTAGGCGACAAAAATGTCTATGAAAGGAAGAAAGGAAACACAACATGAAAATAACTTTATTAAACCTGATTATTCTATCACTTGCGTCTTTTAGGCTAACAAGATTGTTTGTTTTTGATAAAATAACCGAATTTATTAGGGAGCCTTTTTTCAATGAAATCAAAGAAGTAGATGAGTATGGTGAAATCGAGGTTTATTATTTACCAAAGGAAAAAGGAGTCAAAAAGTTCCTCGGTGAACTTCTTAGCTGTTATTGGTGTACAGGGATATGGACTTCTGTAGGAGTTGTCGGTATATCACTTCTATATCCAATCGTTTCCTACCCTATTATATTAATTTTAGCGGTTGCTGGCATTGCATCCATATTGGAGTTAATTGTACAGTATTTTATCGATAAATAAGATGTTTGCTGAGACAAGACCTACATCTTGGTCATATTCTAATACAAGTAGGAATGAATTGATAGCAAGGGAGAGAGAATTAATGAGTCAGAAAAAAAGGAGAAACCAATATACAAACACAACACAAGGTACAGAAACAACACAAGATATAGAAACAACACAATCCACTCATATGTATCAACCGTCAAAATCCATAAAGCAAAAAGGTTCAGGTTGTGGCTGCGGAAAAAAAACTTCTAAATAGGCTTAAGGGAACTGCCAGATTGACTGGCAGTTTTTTTGTTTTACGAAGGAATATAGATAAATTACTCGTAACTAGTCATAATTTTAGACAATATCGAAAAAACTACCTATAGTGATGGTTAAAAAACGGAATAAGGGATGGGAATCAAATGAAAGCTATTCATCATTGGGTATTATTCGCTTGTTTATTATTACTCTCCTCCTGTAGTCAAAATCCACAGGTTAAGGATAGTCAAATAGCCCTTATGAAAACAACGAATCCTAATCCGATCGTAACCGGGAAAAGCATAAGTAAAAATCATGTAAAAGAAATTGAACATGATGTAAGCGCGTTTCCAGAATTATATGATGTGGCCGTTATAAAAGGGAAAAAGGATACACTAGTGGTATATAAGGTTAAGCATTTGCATCGGTTTAGAATGAAAAAAATTGAAAAAAACATCAACAAAATGCTTGAAGAAAAATATCCCAATGATAACTTTACCATTTCAAGTGACTACAAAATTTTCCTTGAAGCAGTAAGACTTGATGAGAGAATGAAAACCTCCTCTAAATTTTCTCATCAAAGGGCTGAAAAGCGCTTTAACGAAATCGTTAAAATGACGAAAGATATGAAGTAAGAAAGGAAGAATGAAGATGGCAACCAGTAAGCAGAAAAACATGACGCCTCAGCAGCGCAACTATCAACAGCTTCAGCAGAAGCATGAAATTAAAAGGCCTGTTTTGAAGAATTGTATGAAGGCATTTTTTGTTGGTGGACTTATTTGTGTTGTCGGCCAAGCCATCAGTTACTTTTATATTTACTTTTTTGATTTTACCGAACAGAGTGTAGGAAATCCGACCGTGGCAACAATGGTCTTTCTATCAATGTTACTCACTGGCTTAGGAATTTACGATCGTCTAGGACAATTTGCTGGTGCAGGAAGTGCTGTGCCCGTTACGGGCTTTGGTAATGCCGTAATCTCGGCATGTATCGAACATCGAACGGAAGGATTTGTTTTAGGTGTAGGTGGAAATATGTTCAAGCTAGCTGGATCGGTAGTGCTCTTCGGTGTTTTCTCAGCTTTTGTTGTTGCGCTTGTTAAAACGCTGTTAGTGATTTGGGGGGTTTTGTAATTGCTAAAAGGGCACCAATCTTGGATATTTACAAATCGGCCAATGATCACTGCTACCGGGGTTACTGGTGGACCATTTGAAGCCAATGGAAATTTAGCCAATGATTTCGATTTATTATATGAAGACTTATGGATGGGAAAGGAGTCTTATGAAAAAGCTCACCGTTTACTATTAGAAGAAGCAATTAAAACAGCTTTACAAAAAGGGAATGTTGAGAAAGAGCAGATTCAATTTTTATTTGCTGGAGACTTAATTAATCAAATTACACCAACCAGTTTTGCGGCAAGGACAATGCAGATTCCATACTTTGGTCTGTTTGGGGCTTGCTCAACGTCCATGGAAGGGCTGGCCTTAGCCTCTTTTGTGGTAAATTACCAGGGGGCAAAATACGTGCTTACGGGTGCATCAAGTCATAATGCAGCAGTCGAAAAACAGTTTCGATACCCAACAGAGTATGGAGGTCAAAAGCCTCCAACTGCACAATGGACGGTAACAGGTGCTGGTGTAGCTTTAGTTCAACCAAATGAACCAGGACAGATGCACCCAGTAACAACTTCGGCAACGATTGGAAAAGTCATCGATATGGGATTAACCGATCCGTTTAATATGGGCGGCGCGATGGCACCAGCAGCAGCTGATACAATTGTGGCCCATTTCCGCGATCTTCAATTAGACCCCTCATATTATGACTTGATTGTCACTGGAGACCTCGGCCGAGTTGGTCATGATACAGCTTTTGAGGTAATCAATAAGAGTGGACTTCAATTAGAGCGAAAACAATTTCAGGATTGTGGTTTATTAATGTATAAGGATGATCAGCCTGTACAATCGGGGGGAAGCGGTGCGGGATGCTCAGCCACAGCCTTGTATGGGCATTTACTAAACCAAATGAAAAAAGGTACATATAAACGAATCTTAGTAGTTGCGACGGGGGCTCTGCTATCCCCGCTCAGCTTTCAGCAAAACGAATCGATCCCATGTATTGCACATGCTGTTGCTATTGAAATGAATGGAGATAAGGGGTGATCCTATGCTAGCGATGTTTTTCTGGGCATTTGTTATTGGTGGGCTAATCTGTGTTCTAGGGCAGCTTTTATTTGATGTTGCCAAGCTTACACCTGGTCATACACTAAGTTTGCTCGTTGTCATTGGAGCTATATTAGATGGTTTTGGACTGTATGAGCCCCTAGTTGACTTTGCAGGGGCAGGTGCTACCATTCCAATTACCAGTTTTGGAAATTCATTAGTCCATGGGGCACTTCAGGATGCAGAGAAACATGGGCTGATAGGAGTACTTACCGGTATGTTCCAAGTGACAAGTTCTGGTATCTCTGCAGCTATAATATTCGGGTTTCTTGGTGCACTAATCTTTAAACCTAAAGGATAAATTACTCATTATTAATATCCAATTTACAGAAATGGATGTCGCGCCTACACACAGTATAAAGTAATTTCATATGTTATTAATGAGATTACAGAAGTGAGGTGACATTTCTATGGGCTTTGGTTATGGCGGCTGCGGCTACGGATACGGCGGTGGATACGGGTACGGTTCAACTTTTGTGTTAATCGTAGTATTATTCATCCTTTTAATCATTGTTGGTGCAAGCTTCTATTAATAAACAGTAAGCTTATATTAATGGAAGGGGAAGGGGTTGGCCAAAAAAGTGGCCAGCCCTTTCTTTACTTGTTTAGCGTATGCGCCTAAGGGCGCGTACGCTTTTCCTATTTAATTCACCATTTTCTCTTTCCTTCATACAATAAAGTAGTTTATAAAGGAGCGTGATCTTTTACCATGGATAATGGATTTTTTAAAAACATTGAAAAGAAAACGGGCGTTAATATGAAAGATATCTTAGATTTAGCCAATTCATTACAAAATGCGAATTTTAAAGATGAAAAAACAGTCCGTAATGTGATTCGTCGGGTTTCTCAAATTGCCAATAAACCGGTAAGTAAAGAAATGGAAGATCAAATTGTAAAATCAATCGTTAACGATGGAAAGCAGCTTGACCTTAATACAATTTCGAATATGATCAATAAAAAGTAAAAGAAGAAGACCACTTTCCTAAGTTTTAGGAATCGGTCTTCTTCTTTTTAGTAAGAGGAACTAGGAACCTTGAGCGATTTGCTTTTTTCCCTCGTCTATTTTGCAGAATAGAAATAAATAGCTGCTCCTTTGCGCGAGTCATCGCCACGTAAAATAGTCTTCTTTCTTCTTCGAGTGCAGTAAAGTCACCATTTCGATAGGCTTCCAAGGCAAAATCATGCGGAAGGCTGCCATCGACTGCGCCGATCATATAAACGGTTTTGTATTCAAGGCCTTTTGAGCGGTGGATTGTACTTAGGCTGATTGCTTCATGAAAATGTTTACTTAAATTTTTGATTTCTTTGTTCATCGCCGACATGTGCTCGGAATGAGCTAGAAATGCTTCAATTTTGTCGAAACTTTTTGCAGCCACCTTTAAATCCTTAAGATCGTCCGATCCTTTTTCAAGTTTATTTGATTCATTTCCGCGTTTTTTCAGAAAATCAAGAAAGCCAATATCTTTCTCGACCTTTTCAATAGCAGAGTGAGGTGAAGAATGCTTTAACCCTCGAATAATCGTGACAGATTTTTTTAATTTCTTTTCCTGAAATGCATGGGCTGTCGTTAAATGTGCGAGTGCCTCAAGAAGACTGCAGTCTTTTAGGATACTTTGTGCTTTTAATTCTTTTAGGACTGCCTGCTTTAAAAATAATAATGGTAAAATGTCTGACATTGCTTGCGTGTCATCCTCATTTAAACTCACCTTTAGAAATGCAAGGACGCTTCTCACAATATAGCGTTCGTAAAAAGCCTCTGCATCCAAATCAATTTTAAAAGGAAGATTGGAGCCAGCCAGTCTTTCAAACACTGCACGAGAACCTGCATTGGTCCGATAAAGAATGGCAAAGTCTGAAGGATTTGCACCAAGTGAAATCCTCTCCTGTATATCGGTAACAATCATTGTTGCTTCTTCCTCTTCATCATAGGGGAAAAATAACTGTGGTAGTTTTTCTGATGAAAACTGTGCTTTCATTTTCTTTATTCTTCTTATTTTATTAGCTGCAATCATTTGATTAGCAGCCGAGACAATTTCATGAGACGATCGATAATTTTGATCAAGTGTGACCATTTTGGCATAGGGGAAATCTTTTTCAAATTCTAGCAAATAGCTTGGGTCACTACCCCGAAACGAATAGATCGCTTGATCATCGTCGCCAACGGCACATACATTTTTGTGTTTTCTGGATAAAAGTTTGATCAGCTCATACTGGACCTTATTAATATCCTGAAACTCGTCAATTAAAAAATAATGAAACCGATTTTGATATTGTTCAAGCAGGGAAGGGGTGGTGGCAAACAGTTGATAGCAGCCAATTAACATATCGTCAAAATCAAACAGACCTTCTTTTTTCTTATAGGCTTCATATCTTTTATATAAAAAGACTGCTTTTTCTTCCCATTCGGTGGTGGGCTTTACTTCATCTGGCATCAGCAGAGAGTTTTTCCATAATCCGATTTGCTGAAGAGCTAAATCATAGGCAAATTCTTTTTCGGACAAGTCGAGTTCTTTGCCAGCTTCCTTCAGGATTTTGTCTCGCTGCCATTCTTTTTTGAGCAGCTTATTTGAAGACCAATTAATTGAATCATGGAACATAAGAATACGATAAAAAATACTGTGAAAGGTTCCGGTAACAAGATGATTGATTTTATCTCGTTTCATTTGCGGATAGGAAAGCAGACGGTTCTTCATTTCAGCAGCTGCTTTTGACGTGAATGTAACGAGCATGATTGTCCTTGGGTCGATGTGTTTGTCATCTAGCATAAACGCTGTTCGTGCTGTTAACACCCGAGTTTTGCCACTCCCTGCACCAGCAAGGACTAATAAGGAGCCTTCTGTCTCCATGACAGCAGCAGCCTGACTTCCATCAAGAACAACTCCACTGTCTGCAAGTTGCTGTAAATAAGGTGAGCTCTCCTCATGTTTGTCACTAATTGTCTGTTTAAACGCAACCGTATATTCAATATTTTTGGACTTTTTGAAAAGATCCACGCTTTGCGGGGTCTGTGTAATGGTTCTACCCTTTGGGATGCTAAATCCGTTTACTTCGGAAAATTGTTGTGTATCTACTTTTTCTTTTTCCGCTATCATAGTAGGCTCTGGGCAATATATTTCAGGTGAATGTGTATGGTAAAAATGCGGATCCTTCTGAATGCCTAAAAACAATCGAACGTTCTCTTTACATGCAGGGCAGCTCAGTTGACCATTTTTTCCGGCAAGGAATATTTTTTGATATTGATCCCTGCTTAATTGTTCAAGGACAATATTCTGATTTTGATAAATTGCTGTTTTCATAATTTTTACCCTCTATATCCAAAAATCAAGACATGTTCTATCATATCAAAACCTGAGGGTAACTAAAAGGGTTTCACCGACATTGCTGGAATTACCAAAAAGCACTTGCCGCATAAAGCGTCAAGTGCCTCTTTCGTTTATATTTCTTTTACCATCGTTTTATGAGGAATTCCAGCATCCATAAATTCCTCTGAAACAATCTCATAACCAAGTCCTGCATAAAAGGGGATGGCATGTGTTTGAGCATTTAGCTTTAATTTATGAATATCTTTTTGAAGCGCATAGTTCTCGATTGCATTCATAATCGTTTTTCCTGCACCAGTTTTCCTTGCCTTGTTCAATACACAAATTCTTTCAACTTTTCCATAGCCATCAACGAAACGAAATCGACCAGCAGCAATTGGAGAACCTTCATCGTACATGACAAAGTGTTCTGCCTCGCCCTCGTAGGCGTCGATTTCCTCTTCGAGAGGGACATTTTGTTCTTCAACGAAAACGATTTTCCTAACTGAATAGGCATCTTCAAGTTCTTTTTGATTTTCTACAATCTTGACTGTCACTTAAACTATTCCTTTCCAAGACGAAATGTTTCATAAACGGTCCAGGAACCATTTTCTAATTGATAAAGTAGATGGAAACGGTCAACCGTTTCTTCATGATTAATCTTAGTCATGCGCAGTGATCCAAATACATCAGAATGCTCATCATTGGATAGCTTTTGACCAATCGTGATATGTGGAACAAATGCATATTCTAAGTTTTGCTCCGTAAATTCTTGATTGACTTCATTATGCAAGGCGGAAAGTTCATCTGTCTTGTCTACTTTGAAATAAATAACATTATTTACAGGCTGAAAAGAACTGATTTTTGAAGTCTTTAATGTGAATGCATTATGGCTAGCAGCTACTCTACGTAACTTTTCAGCGTATTCCTTCGCTTCTTCTTCGGACGCTTCAAATCCAGTTTTCAATGTTAGGTGAGGTGTAATTAAAGCATAATGCGGGTCATAACGTTTTCGATAGGAATTAGCTAAATCTTGTAGTTTTTTTGATGGAAAAATAACAACTCCAAATTTCATACGTATACCTCCGTTTTGATGAACTGACCTTTTTTTTTAAAAACAAAAAATTAACCTTCCTGATATTATAGCAAATTTTCAAAAAATATTAAACGACTTATCTAGATGTATATTCTAATAAGATTAAAATAGCATTTTAAGAGCCCGTCTTAAATCTGGCTGCCAGTAGGTCCAAGTATGATTTCCGTTAAATTCTTCATAAAAATATGTAATGGGTTTTTCCGAAATTATTTTTGAAAGCTTTCGGTTAGGGGTCAGGAAATCTTCAATTTTGCCATTTGTAGTCTGAACTTCAGTTTCTTGATTACCTATTACGTGATAGAGTTGTAAAAGCTGTCCATCCGAGAAGTTCTGGACCGAATTCAATACATTTTCATCCACATATGGAGATTGTAGAAGGACTTTTCCAAATGTATGAGGATATTGAAGGGCAGCCATTAACGAAACAGTTGCGCCCAGAGAATCTCCTATAAGCGCTCTGGTCAAGCCCATTTGATAAGTTGGAAACTCTTGATCTAAATACGGAACTAATTCATGGGCAAGAAAGCGAATGTATTGCTGATTCTGTTCGCCTTCAGGATGGTATTTCCTGCGGCGTTCTTCTACATTCTTATAGGGTACCCCAACAATAATTAAATTTTCAATTTCCCTTTCAAAAAGATACTCGTCTGCTAATCGGCCAATTCTGCCAAGTTGGAAATAATCCCTGCCATCCTGGGCAATCAGCAGCGAATACTTATATAACGGTGAGAAATTTGCAGGCAGATAAACGAGAAGCTGTAAATCTTCTCCAAGCTCCCTGCTGTGAAAGGTAAGTTCTTTGATTGTACCTTTTGGAAATTCCATGCAATGATTCCCCCAATAATTCGATCTTTACCACTGCATTATAACAAAACTAAAGAGGAAATGCTTTTAATGATGGAGGGAAGAATGTTATATGAATGGAGGTAGGAAGAGGATTAGTGAAGGTAGCGTTGTTTCGTGCGAGATTCAGGCATAATCGATAATATATTTTCCCGTTTAAAGGTGCGCATTTGTTTGCGCAGCAAACAATACGCACGAATGTATTCGTCGTGAACTTCCTTCACAATCAACTTCCGTTGGGAGAGTTCTTGGTTGTCGGCTAAATAAATCATTTCTAATGGAATATTTTCCTCGATTGAACGGATGAAAAGCCCATCCATGTGAATCGCCCCTTTCGTTTACTTATGTTATTATTATATCCAAACATTTGTTCTTTATTCAATAAAAATAGAACGAATGTTCCTGCTTTGGGATGATAAACAATGTCATCAAAAAAAATGTAAGAATAATAATTAAACTATTGACATTATCACAAAATTTTATATAATTAATTATGTAGTTTAAATAAATACGACTTGTTAGCTCAGTGGGAGAGCACTTCCTTGACAGGGAAGGGGTCGTGGGTTCGAATCCCTCACAGGTCATCAAAAAAATCCTAGCATCTCTATGATGTTAGGATTTTTTTTGTTTTAGTTTTTATTTTGCTTTTCTTTTGATTAAAGCGGTGTAGTATACGCCATCCACTAAGGGAATAATTAGAATATATTTTAGTTTAAAAAAAGGCTTCATTAACTTGAATGATATTAACAAATTAATGAGGTCTGGTGCCTTGAACCATTTAATTTCATTATCTAATAAAAATATATTTTTATTGGAACCTCCCTACATATTGTTTCCGGAACTCTTTAGGTGACAAATTCTCCTGTTTTTTAAATAATCTACTAAAATAGGGGGATTGTGTAAATCCACAGCTTTCTGAAATTCTATCAATACTCCAATCGGTTGAAATTAAAAGAATCTTTGCTTGATCAATGCGGATTTTGTTCACATATTCGATGGGAGTGCACCCTAAAGCTTGAATCATACATCTTGCAATATGATTTGGATGGAACCTAAGAGCACGGCCAAGATCCTCATAGGTTATTTTTTTTGCGTAATTTTTCCTCAAATAAATGGCGGCTTTTTCTGCAACTGCGAATACAGGCATGGAATTGGCAAGGTGCATATGATTTGAAAGCTCCTGTAGGAGTTGTTGAAAGAGTATTTGCCGCTGCCATTCCCCAGAATAAATAGACTCATGTTCAGATGTAATAATTTTTGAGCACAGATGTTCAACGGTTTCCAAATTGGATAATTGGCAGAACTTAGGTAGTGTTATTCCGAAGGGGTTCTCAGTAAAAAAGTTTCTAGACTGTACAGAAGCTTTCTCATCATAATAAAAAGGTTTAGAGACCTTGAGATCTTGCCATCCCTTTGCAACAATGAAATGGAACCAAAAAAAATGGGTAACTTGATCACACGGTGATATTGAAAAGTGATGCCGATCTGGGTAAAGGATCAGTGTATGCCCTTCGCTAACCTGAAAATGATTATTTTCCTCACCCATGAATAATTGCCCTTTAATCACAATTAATAAATCAAAAACTCCAATCTTATTTCGATTTGTATGTGATTGGCCTATTTCAAATGTATTCTCACCAGCTGCAAGGAGAGTCGGTAAGGGTGGGGCGAATAATTGAAGCATTCCATATCTCCTCATATGTTAGGATTGTGCAATTTTTTGTTATGATTTTACATTTTATTCTTTATTCTTAACACTATAATAGGTTCATAAATGTCTTTTGTCTATTCATAAAAGGGACGTAGCATTAAATAATATGTATTTATGTTTTAGGCACCTTAGGAGGGAGGAAGTGGATCATGCAAAGCATGCGTTGGGTTTGGCGTTATATAAGGAATTTTCGTTTTAGATTATTTAGCGGCCTTTTTCTGGCACTAGTTGTTTCTGCATTAAATATGCTGAACCCATTTTTTGCAGGAAAAATAGTTGATAAGGTTATTTATGGTCATCAGAATGACTTGTTATGGCTTTTTTTACTTTCCATGATAGGAGTAACTATGGTCAAGACGATAATTAGATATAATTATCAATTAATGTTCGAACGAGTTTCTCAAAGTGTCATCTTCACAATAAGAGAAAAGTTGTATGATCGGCTTAACCAATTAGATTTTAGTTTTTATGATCGGACCAAAACAGGAGATATCATGGCTCGTATGACTGGGGATTTGGAAGCAGTCAGACACTTTACGGCGTGGGTAATTTACATGATCTTCGAAAACCTTGCCATTCTGCTGTTTGCGATTGGGTTCATGTTTTATATTAATCCTCTGCTAGCTTTAGCAATGATCGCAGTTACCCCAATAATCGGATTCTTTGCTACTCGTTTATCCTTTAGAGTTAAACCCACTTTTGCAGCCATTCGGGGGCAGTTTGCAAGGCTAAATTCAGTGGTTCAGGAAAACATTAGCGGAAACAGAGTTGTAAAAGCCTTTGCAAAGGAAGAGTACGAAATTGATAAGTTCTCAGTTGAAAATGAAGCCTTTAAAGAAAAGAATTTAGCCTCCTCAAGAGTCTGGGAAAAGTTTTTGCCTGTCCTTGATTCACTTGCGGGAGTATTAACCGTTGTAATGATTCTTATTGGAGGGACTATGGTAATTAATCGTTCACTAACTTTGGGTGAATTAGTCACGTTCAATTCCTTAATCTGGGCATTAAATAATCCGATGCGTATGGCGGGATGGTTAATTAATGATGTTCAAAGATTTATAGCTTCTGCTGAAAAAGTGGAAGATTTGTTAAATACAAAACCTGAGATCACCAATGAAACGAAAAAATTCAATGTGAAACAGTTCAAAGGGGTTGTTGATTTCGATCATGTTTCCTTTAGTTATGGTGACGAACCAGTTTTAAATGATGTCAACTTTAAAGCTCTCCCGGGCCAAACGGTGGGCATCATTGGACCAACTGGTGCAGGTAAATCCACTTTAGTCAATCTTCTAAGCAGATTTTATGATGCAACTAGCGGTGAAGTAAGAGTGGATGGACTCAATGTGAAAGATTGGGATATTCCGAAATTGAGAGATAGTATGGCAATGGTTATGCAGGATATTTTTCTTTTCTCGGATACTATTGAAGGGAATATTGCTTACGGGAATCCGAATGCTTCCTTGGAAGACGTTCAAATTGCTGCAAAAATGGCAGAGGCCCACGATTTTATTACCGAACTGCCAGATGGTTACGATACTATTATTGGGGAACGTGGAGTAGGTCTTTCCGGAGGACAAAGACAAAGAATTGCTTTAGGAAGGGCGATTTTAAAAAATCCATCCATCCTGGTCCTGGACGATACAACTTCAGCTGTGGATATGGAAACGGAGCTAAGAATCCAACGAACATTAAAGTCCATTTTGCAGGAGAAAACATGTTTCATTATTGCCCATCGGATTTCTTCTGTAAAAGAGGCAGATTTAATTCTTGTCATGGAAAATGGGACGATAATTGAGAGAGGGAACCATAAAGAGCTGCTTGCGAAAAAAGGGTATTATTATAAAGTGTTTAGAAACCAAAATGGAAATTTTGATGCTCAACACGATAGTGAGGATGTGATATATCTCAATGGCGCGCAATAAATTTGATGTGGATGAAGAATTGGAATCACCGTTCAGTTTTATTCATCTTAAGCGGATGTTGGTTTATTTAAACCCTTACAGAAAGAAGATTCTATTTACTGTTTTGATTATGCTTATTGCCAGTGGGTCGAATTTAATCGGACCGTATTTAATAAAAAAAGCCATTGACGATAAAATTCCAGCCAAGGATGTAGGCGGTTTATGGGCTCTTGCCGGTATTTACTTATTTGCTGTGGTTATTACCGGAATCTGTATGAAATATAGGATTAGATTGATGTCACAGATTGGGCAGAGTGTCATTCTCCAGATTAGGAAAGACTTGTTTACTCATTTGCAAAAGCTGTCATTTTCGTTTTATGACAACAGGCCGCATGGAAAGATTTTAGTAAGAGTAGTAAACTATGTAAATTCTTTAAGTGATTTATTATCAAACGGTTTAATCAATTTGATTACAGACCTTTTCAGTCTTTTCGTCATTCTCGGATTTATGTTTGCCATTGACGTAAAGTTAACCCTTTTGGCCATGCTTGGTTTTCCCATCCTTGCAGTGGTTATCCTGCTGATTAAAAATGCCCAGCGGAAGGCATGGCAAACGTTAAGTAACAAGCAATCCAATATGAATGCATATATTCATGAAAGTATTAATGGCATCAAAGTGACGCAAGCCTTCACAAGGGAAGAAGAGAATAAGCGAATTTTTGGGGAAGTATCTGAAAGCTATCGAACATCATGGATGAAGGCTGTAAGGATCCAATTCTTGCTTTGGCCTTCGATTGAAAATATTTCAGTCCTTACGACTTCTATAATTTATGTTGTCGGTATTTCTTTGATTGGTGATGGAGTAACTGTTGGGGCACTAGTTGCTTTTGTTGGATATATAGGGATGTTTTGGGCACCAATTGCGAATATTGGAAATTTTTACAATGCCATCATTAATTCGACAGCCTATTTGGAAAGAATTTTTGAAATGATCGATGAAAAACCGACAGTTCAAGATTGTCCGAATGCTGTGGATCTTCCTTCGATCAAAGGGAAAGTCGAATTTAAAGAGGTTATCTTTGGATATGAAGAAGGGGAAAAAATCCTTAAAAACATTAATTTCTCTGTAAATCCGGGTGAAACCATTGCACTTGTCGGTGCAACTGGTTCAGGGAAGACAACGATTGTCAGTATGCTTAGTCGCTTTTACGATGTAAGCCAAGGGCATATTGAAATCGACGGTGTCGATATTAACACGGTTACCATTGATTCCCTGAGAAAGCAAATGGGTGTTATGCTTCAAGATCCATTTATCTTTTCAGGAACGATTATGGATAATATTCGATATGGCAGGCTTGACGCTACTGACGAAGAAATAATAGAAGCCGCGAAAGCAGTTCAGGCGCATCCGTTTATCAGCGAAATGTCTGAGGGATATCAAACAGAAGTGAACGAAAGAGGCACAAGGCTCTCCACTGGTCAGAGACAACTGATTTCCTTTGCCCGTGCGCTCTTAGCAGATCCAAAAATTTTGATACTAGATGAGGCTACATCATCGATTGATACGGAAACCGAGCTTGCCTTGCAAAAGGGACTTGAGATTTTACTCTCAGGCAGAACATCCTTTATTATTGCGCATCGCCTTTCCACCATTAAAAATGCAACTCGCATCCTTGTTATCGATAAAGGCAGGATAATAGAGGAAGGATATCATAATGAACTAATGAGTCGAAAGAGTTATTATTGGAGGCTCCATCAATCACAGCATAAATCTTTAGTCGTAGGATAAACCGCTAGATGGTTCACCATTTTTAGTTTCTGCTTAATTAAGTCTTGTTTGAAGAAATGGAATCCGGGAATCTGGGAAAATCCAGGTTCCTTTCTTATTAAAATACAAGATTTAGTAAAATAATTTTATTTAGTAAGAATTTTTGTATTGATAGAGAAAGTCTCTATTTTATCATTATAGTAAATGGGAAAAAATTAGATAAACGGCTAATTATCTATTAAATTTTTTGAAGAATTTTTAGGAATATCGAGAGAGAAATTGGGATATTTATGTCTGAAAAAAAAAGGATTAAAGGTGCTGACAAAAGAAAAGGGCGAGGAAATGGGAGATTTGTTTGGCATTTTTTTTGAAGACCTAAACCATGCGGCTGATGGTGGTCTTTCTGCTGAGTTAGTGCAAAATCGTTCGTTTGAATTTAATCCAATTGATAATAAGGATTATCACGGGTTAACTGCTTGGGAAAAGGTTGAAAGAGGAAATGCAATAGCAGAGATTTCTGTTGAAAATGACTATCCACTTAATGTAAAAAACACAAATTATCTTACGCTTAATGTTATCGACCCACTTTACTATTCTGCTAGCCTAGAATCTTCAACAGGAGATGTCATTGTTAAAGTGGTAAATGTTCAAGATCAACCTGTCACAGCTCAAATCGTTTTAGAGGATATCGAAAAAGAAACGATTGTAGGAACTATTTTTGAAATGTCAGGGTACGAATTAAGCGATGAAAATAGTTTTGATACACCTAAAAAGATACTACCAAAACAAAAAGACATTACTATTACAGGAAATACGCTGAATTATGAGTTCCCGAAGCATTCTATCACAGTAGTAAGATTTCATTAATTACAAAGAGTAATAATCAAATAGAAGGGACTGAATTGAATGAAGCATCATGCATTTGCCAAGACTCCCCCATTAGGCTGGAATAGCTGGGATTGTTACGGAGCGACTGTCAGGGAAAAAGAAGTAAAAGGGAATGCCGAATATATGGCTGAACATCTTAAAACGTTTGGCTGGGAATATATTGTAGTCGATATTCAATGGTATGAACCTGGAGCAAACTCCTCTATATATCGTCCTTTTGTACCGCTTGAAATGGATGATTATTCAAGATTAATCCCAGCAGTCAACCGCTTTCCTTCTGCAGAAGGAGGAAAAGGTTTCAAACCATTAGCTGATTATATTCATAACCTTGGATTAAAATTCGGCATTCACATTATGCGCGGGATTCCTCGTCAAGCCGTTCATGCGAATATGCCGATATTTGCTAGCAATGTCAGGGCAAGAGATATTGCCCATACAAATTCTATTTGTCCATGGAATACCGACATGTACGGAATAGATGCTTCTAAACAAGGAGCTCAAGAGTATTATAATTCTTTGTTTCAACTGTATGCAGAATGGGGAGTAGATTTTGTTAAAGTGGATGATATCGCGGCATCCAGACTCTATCATTTCCATAAGGGAGAGATTGAATTAATCCGCAAGGCAATCGAAAACTGCGGCAGAGATATGGTACTAAGTCTTTCACCTGGTCCGGCACCGCTTGAATATGCAGAGGATTTAATTTCCAATGCCAATATGTGGAGGATGACAGACGATTATTGGGATCAATGGAGCCTTTTATATGAAATGTTTGAAAGATGTGAAAAATGGAGTGAATATGTTGGACCAGGTCACTGGCCCGACTGTGACATGCTGCCTTTAGGACATATTGGGCTACGTTCAGTCGACGGTGGCGGGGGAAATCGTTGGACCCGATTCACAAAAGATGAACAGATTACAATGATGACTTTATGGGCAATCTTTCGTTCTCCACTTATGTTTGGAGGGGAACTTCGAGACAATGATGAATGGACTCAATCATTGCTGACCAATAAAGAGGTAATAGAACTAAATCAAAATAGTCACAGTAATCGCCTTGTTTATCGTAAGGAAGACAAAATTGTTTGGACTGCAAAAGATAACTTGAATAATACCTATGTCGCTTTGTTTAATGCCAGCGATGTGACAGCACCGATACAGGTTAAGTTGAAACAAATCGACCTTACAGGCAGCAAAAATGTGAGAGACTTGTGGAAACACAAGGAACTTGATCAAGTTGAGGAAATCATTGAGCAAACTTTGCCGCCGCACGGCTCCCTTTTACTAAAATTATATTAAATATTATTAAAAGAACTTTGGGATGAAGAGCTTGTTGAACATGATAAATATTGTGGGTATTCTCCTGAATTAGATTAAAATTGTTGTTGTTAAAGTAAATTTGTACATAAGGAACTTTGTTATTGCCCCTGAAGGTATTAACAAAGTTCCTTTTTTACATTAGGAAAAATAAAGTCAAAATATTCGTATAACCAGTAAAATTAGTCTTATATCCAGGGTGAAAAAATTTGATAACCTTATACTTGTAAAGGCTTTCAATGAAATAAAAGCAAATGCTGAGGAGATGATAAGTTTTTCATTCAAGGTTAAATGAGCCAATTTTGTGAAATTGTCTTAAAAGAAGCTCCGCTTGAAAGGTAATGACTTAATAAAGGAAAAATTGGGGGTAAATTATGAAAAGTTTAAAGAAAATTCTCACCACTGCAGCACTTTGTGCTACCTTGTTTGCTACAGGCTGTTCTAGTGAAACTTCGAAATCCTCAACTGGTGCGTCAAGCAGCGGTGGAGATAAAAAAGAAACGGTTTCTTTTACCTATTGGGGCGGGGACTTTGACAAAAAGAGAATGGAGAGCATTCGTACCGAATTCAATAAGGAGCACCCGGACATTAATGTCAAATTAATTCAAATTCCTTCTGATGGTTATGACCAGAAGTTACTTACATCCATGGCGGGCGGAGAACCTTATGATGTTGTTCAGGTAGCAGAAGCTTTCAATACCTATGCCGGCAAAGGAACTTTAACAGACTTAACTCCATACATGGAGAAAGATGGCGTTAACAAAGATGATTATTTCAAAGCAGGTATCGATGCTTACTCTTATAAGGGTAAAGTCATGGCAATGCCAATGCGTTTAGGTGCCATGATCATGCTATACAATAAAGATTTATTTGATAAAAACGGTATTCCTTATCCGACAGACCAATGGACATGGGAGGATTTCCGCAATGCAGCTATGAAAATTTCAAACAAAAAAGATGGAACGTTCGGTGTTCAGGGGGTTGGTTCCTGGTGGGCCAATTACATGGCCTACGTAGAATCATTTGGCGGCGGCTTAATGTCAGATGATCATACCAAATTCACTTTAGATTCACCAGAGTCAAAACAGGCCCTTCATTTCATGCAGGACATGTTATATAAAGATAAAGTTGCTCCTCTAAGCAGTGATATACCAAAAGGAGTTGATTTATGGACAAGCGGAAAGATTGGAATATTAGTTGATGGTCCATGGTGGATCTTGACTTCACAGGCTAACATTAAAGACTTCAAATGGGATGTAGCAACACTTCCAAAAGGGGCTGAATTTACTTCACCGTTATTCTCAAATGCATTTGCAATTCCAAATGGATCCAAACACAAGGATGCAGCTTGGGAGGTTGTAAAGTTCTGGACAGGGAAAGAAGGACAAACGATTTTGGCAAGTGAGCATGGGGAAGTACCTCCTTTAAAGTCTGTTGCCAACTCAAATGCTTTTCTTTATGAAGATGGACAATCACCAAACCTTAAAGCACTAGTTAACTCAGTAGACCATGCATTCGTACCACCGATTACATCAAAGTGGGGCGAAATTAACAAGCTTGCTGACACTTACTTAGGACCAATTTTTGTTGAAAATAAAAACATTGATAAACAGCTAAAAGAAATGAAACCTCAGGTTGAACAATTACTAAAAGAGGCCCAGCAGGCCAATTAAAGAATATGGGGGTAAGGGTAGAAGTACTTCTACCCTTCATGAAATTAAGGAGGGTTAATAAGTGGCTAAAACAAGACGAAGCACTTCTATTCCTAGACATGAAAGGAGGAACTTCTGGATTTATATTTCTCCTTGGATTATTGGTTTTATCGGATTTACTGCGATTCCTTTTTTTTCTTCATTAATCCTTAGCTTCATGCAATGGGATATCATCACTCCTCCAAAGTGGGTTGGACTGGAGAATTATAAACTTCTATTAAATGATAAAATTTATTTCTGGACTGACTTTAAAAACACGTTATTTTATGCGTTAGTCGGAGTACCTCTCTCAGTGACATTAGGATTGCTCATATCTATTTTACTTTCAAAAGAAATTAAAGGAATCAACATATACCGAACTATTTTTTATCTGCCTGCTGTATTCGGTGGTGTAGCTGTATTAATGTTATGGAGCTACTTATTGTATCCAGGAACAGGCGATAACAATGCCGGATTAATAAATGCAGCCCTAAACTGGTTGGGAATTCCTGCTCCCAGTTGGTCTCAGAGTAGCTTTTGGGCAAAGCCGGCTGTTATTCTTGTAGGTCTTTGGGGTGTTGGCGGAAGTATGATGATTTGGCTGCCTGCGTTAGCTGGTGTTCCAAAGGAATTGCTGGAAGCTGCAGAGATGGATGGGGCTTCAAGATGGCGGAGATTTTGGAGTGTTACCTTTCCGTTAATTACACCTGCGATTTTCTTCCAAGTTACAATGGGGATTATTGGTTCGTTTCAAATTTTCTTGGAACCAAAGATCATGCCAGGTTCTCAAAAAGCTTGGACTGACAGCTTAATGGTAAATTTATTTGATAATGCCTTCGTCTTCTACAAAATGGGATACGCTTCCGCGATTGCTTGGATATTATTTATCGTAATCATGGCACTGACAATCATTAATCTTTTACTCTCAAAGAGGTGGGTGTACTATGAGTCAAAGTAATCCTGAAATCATATCACAAGTTCCTATCAGTAAAAAAGAATTATCTAAATCGAAATCCTCGATCAGTGTTCTGCGGATTTTTCGGTATATCGTGCTAACCGCATTGGCTGCAGCTCTATTAATGCCGTTAGTGTGGACCATTTCCGCATCATTAAAACCGTCCAGCGAAATATTTTCCGTTCCAATTAAATGGATTCCTTCCGAATTTCACTGGGACAATTACTCGCGAGTTCTAAGTATTTTCCCAATGGTAAAATATTCAACGAATACCCTTATCATTACAATATGTGCCATTATCGGGCAAGTATTATCTTCTGTTTGTGTAGCTTACGGGTTTGCTCGCTTTCGTCATCCACTAGCTAATGTATTCTTCCTGCTTGTCCTAGCTACCATGATGATTCCTGGGCAGGTAACAATGATCCCGCAATTTTTAATGTATAAAGAATTTGGCTGGATAAACACGTATTTACCACTTATCGTTCCCAATTATTTTGGTGCAGCCATTAATATTTTTCTATTGCGTCAATTTATTATGGGCATCCCAAAAGAATTGGATGAATCAGCCAAAATGGATGGATGCAGTTCACTTGGGATTTTAACCAGAATCATTGCTCCAATGTGTAAGCCCATTATTATCACAATCATGATTTGGACCTTTAATCATAATTGGAATGATTTCATGGGACCGCTTATTTATTTGAATGATCCTGAAAAGTTTACCTTGCAGCTGGGAATCTATAGTTTAAATGCGGGACAACAAGGTCAGACGGATTTCGGTATGATGTTTGCTGCAACACTAATGGCATTAGTTCCAACTCTCTTACTATTTGCAGTTGGACAAAAATATTTTATGAGTGGAATCAAACTTGGAGGAGCCCTTAAAGGCTAAAGGAGCGGCTAATCTATGAGTATAATGAACAAAACTTCGGTGCAACTATCTAAACAAGGAATTTCGATAAATGGCAAGCCGACGATTATTCTTTGTGCCTCAGTCTTTTATTTCCGTATTCCAAGGGAACTTTGGAAAGATCGTCTTGAAAAAGTAAAAATGGCTGGATACAACTGCATAGACGTGTACTTTCCTTGGAATTTTCATGAAACCCAACGAGATCTGTGGGATTTTACCGATGATAAGGACGTGGAGGCCTTTTTGCAAATGGCTGCAGAAGAAGGGCTGTATGTTGTTGCCCGTCCTGGTCCTTATATTTGTTCGGAGTGGGATGGAGGGGCGCTTCCTGCCTACTTATTTACCAATACCAAGATGCGACTGAGAGACAATGATTCGGTATTTTTAGAGCATGTTGGCCGTTGGTTTGATCGAATCTTACCTATTTTAAAGAGATACGAATTAGGACAGAAGGGTTCGATAATTTGCGTTCAGCTTGATAATGAGCTTGATTTCTTTGGGTGCCAAGACCCGACAGGATATATTTCTGCCCTTCGTGATATGGCGTTTGCACATGATTTAGAGGTTCCATTGGTTGCATGTGCTGGTCAAGGGGATTTATTCAAGGCAAGCGGTAATTCAAAGGGAGTTATTCCAACGTGTAATTTTTACCCAAATGATCGAGACCCTGAATTTGAATCTAAGGTACATGAATATGTTGAGAGGTTAGGGAACCAAAATCTTCCATTAATGGTGACGGAAACAAATCGATCTCATTTCTTACTGCGTCGATTGCTTGCTGCAGGTGCTAAACTGCTAGGGCCTTACTTGCAGGTCTCTGGGACCAATTTTGGGTTTACCAATGCGGCTAATAATTGGGGAAATCCACTCTCATTCTTAACTTCTGATTACGACTTTGGGGGAATGATATCTTCTACAGGTGAGGTCAGAGCTGAAGCCTTAGAAGGAAGATTGATGAGTCGAATCTTGGGTGCAGTTGGGGAGTCACTGGCTCAATCTGTTTATAGCACAGATCATGAACTGACATTAGGCGGAGCTCTCTCGAATGAAGTGACAGGACCGAATGCCCTAGAATTACAGGGTGGAGGATATTTATACTCATTGCCAAATGTAAGTGATAATGAACAAACAGTTTCCATTCAGATAGGAGACCATTCCTATCCGAAACAAACGAAGATGACCATATCTAAGGGGCGTTGTCCTTTATTATTGGCTCAAACACCACTTAGTCACTGGGGATTTCAGCAGGGAATGTTAGAATTTGCTTCCGCAGAATTATTCTACTCTCACACCATTGGAAACCATACCATTTTGGTATTCTCTGGTGAAGGGGAGTCTGAGTTATCATTCCGGATGCCAGAATTAATGAATATTGAAACAGATGGCGGAATACAGGTGACCAGAGTAGAAGGATCAGATTTGGTGTTTACAGCCAATAACGGTGTTTCGGGATCTGCGTTCATTATTCTAGCCTCAGGTCAGGTTCTCGAGGTAAGGCTGCTTCAGCGTGAGAAGGCCTTGAATTTACGGGAAGTTACAGCAGATGGCTCATTAGTTTTTGATGATTTGTTAAAAACAGCATCTGATGCGGATGTACCTTCCATTCAATGGGGAATCGCACCTTTAAATGCTGGTGCACCTGAATTAGGAGAGAGTTCTCAACATCTCGGAGACAAGGCTGATTTTCTCGAAAACCGAGGAATTTATAGAGGCTATGCATGGTACCAAGCAAAGATACATGCGAATTCAGCTTATCCTGTTCACGGTGTCCTTCTGCAAGATGCAAGTGATATTTGCTCTGTTTATACGGACGATACCTTTCATGGTACCGTAGTGCCGGGCGGTGGAAGTCTGTTTGTTACGTTTAAGGAAGAAACATCAGGCAACAAGATGAAGTTAGTAGTCCGTTCTGAAATTTGGGGTCATTCTAACTTTAATGATGCACGCCTCCCTGCTTTTCACCTTAATGGACAGAAAGGATTGACGGGTGCTGCAGCGGTTACTAATATCTTGAAATTAAATAGTAACTGGCGATTCAAAGCAGCCCGCTCAAGTAGTGAACATGCTTCATACACGAACAAATCTTGTGAAACAGAAACATGGCCAATCGTAAACTGGGGCAGTTGGATGACGGAACATCATCCATCGTACGGGTATTATAAAAAAACATTCTATACATCGACCGAATCAAACGCTTGGTTCCTCCATCTTCCAGGAACTCGCTCTCTTGTCGCTGTATTTGTTAACGGATACGAGGCAGGAAAGGTGAATCCATTAACTCCTTATCTAGATCTTTCACCATGGATTAAGAGTGGAGAAGAGAACCAGTTAACGCTATTTCTAGAAACCTTTTACAGTCTGGAGACGGGGGATGTTATTCTTTACGAGGGACTTAACGCCATCGATTGGGAGTTAACTTCTGCAGGTGAAAAAGAATTATGGAGTCAAGCTCTAATAGCCCAATCGAACGTAGTTGCTACGGATTTACCTGTTGAACTTTTACCCGGCAGCAGTGCTTGGTTAATGGGAAAGATCGATCAAATAGACTCAACAAATTGTTGGAAGGTAATGTTCAGCGGCACAAATATCAAGCTGTCTATATTCTTTAATGGAAGATTGATAGGGAGGATTTGGACTCCATCTAAAACCTCAAGACCTCAAATGAGGGGCGGAAATGAAAGGATTGCCTATGTCCCTAGACCATGGATCCAAGAACAAGGCGATACTCTTGCCATTTTACTAGAGTCTACTGAACCCGATGAAATCGGTGTTTTAGAAGAGATTCGTTTCTCCTCTGTAAGTACGGAGATTTAAAAGATGAAACGTTAATAACAAAGTTAGTGTGATAGGAGTGATTAAGATGTTCAAAGTAGATGGAATGTTTCATCGTATTTGTACATGGATTTACCGCTTTGCCTATATAAACCTATTATTCTTGATTAGCTGCCTACCTGTAATAACAATTTATCCTGCTACGGCAGCCCTTTTTGGAGTTGTAAGGCAATGGGTAAAAAAGAATGATCCTCCTGTTTTCACAAATTATCGTTTACATTTTGTAGAAAATTTTAAGCAGAGTATGGTTTTAGGTCCAGCCATAACGGTGGTGTTTTTGGTTCTTATTGCCGATTTCTTTCTATTAATTAGAGTGCAAAGCGGAATAAAGGGTTTACTAATGGTTTGTTTACTTGTGATTAGTTTTTTTTCCTTCATATCTGCTATTTATATCGTACCACTAATGGTAAACGGTTATTACACGACGAAAGAATTAGTTAAGAATGCTTTTCAATTGTCGATTTACAAACCCTTTCTAACTTTATTTAATTTGTTGACATTGATTGGATTGATTTATATTTCGCTGCGTTTTTCTTTCATTCTATTATTTTTCTTTTTTAGTATTTCAGCATTTATTACCTATTGGGTTACTGAAAGAAAAATCAGTCATGCTACTGCTCCTGTGAAATAGTGAAGCCCAAACAAGTAAGGAGGAATATTGTTGTTTAAAATGAAAAAGGTAATATCATCCATATTAACATTTTCACTCATTGCCTTCCCAATACTTCATTCAACTGGACATGCATCTGCTGAGACCACACCCGAGGAAACAGATGTCCTCTATTTTGTGAATGCAGGTGACCCGACCCCAGATACTGTTGAAGGGACCGATAAATTGGGACTATATTCAAGTAAAACAGAGCAAAAGTATGGTGTAGACAGTGTTACAGGGAAAAAGTGGGGATTGGTAACCGCCACCAGTAATACTAATGTCTCTAATGGCGGCGATAAATTTGGGTCACTACGCTATTATAACGGTCCACAGGTACGGGATAAGGCATTAGAGTATAAGTTCGAATTGCCAAAAGGTGATTATGATATTTCTTTAGGATTCAAAAATCCATGGAGTGGACGAAGTGTTAATATTATCAGCGAGGGACAAAGTTTATCAAAAGGCGATTATGATATTGGAAGCTATAACGCTGAAAAAGCGGTGACTTATCAACAGGTTTCAGTAACTGATGGAGAATTGGATGTCAGAATTCAAGGACCTGCAACAGAAGCCTTAACAAACTATAATGATCCTCTTGTAAATTATATCATTATCAAAAAATATAAAATGATTCCCGTTTCTGATTTGGAGACAAAACTAACAGCTGCTAAGACAGAAGAGGCAAAAACAGATACCTATACCAAATACAGCTTAGAGGTATTAAATAAAGCCATTGAGCAGGCTGATAGTTTGATGAAAAATATCAGTGAAAATAGCTTGGATATAGAAGCGAAAACGATCCAGGAACAAATTCGAACGAATATCAAAAATCTAGACAGTGCACTAGCAGGACTTATCGTATACGCTCCAAACGCTTCATTTAAACCTGGCCAAGTATGGACAGATACAAACGGAGCTCCTATTCAGGCGCATGGCGGCGGGATCATGTATGATAAGCAAACGAAGAAGTATTATTGGTACGGGGAAGACAAAACATACGGATATCTCCCAGCTAGAGGTGTAAGTGTTTATTCTTCTACTGATCTATATAACTGGAAAGATGAAGGTTTAGCCCTTACTGCGATTGAATCTATGGACCAGTTTGAAACCGATCCACTAATTTCTAAGATTTATGAAGGAAGAGAGGACAAAGCCGATATTTTGAATGATATTGGTACCGATAGAGTAATTGAAAGACCTAAAGTAATTTACAATGATAAGACCAAAAAATATGTGATGTGGATGCATACTGATGGTCCTTCGACAACATCGACTGCGATGTATGCAAAAGCAGAAGCAGGTTATGCATTAAGTGACTCCCCTACAGGACCTTTTGTCTATCAAAAAAGCAATCGTATGGACAGAGCGCCGAAAGATGCAACATATAATGGTCAGCCTGACCAGCCAGGGATGGCGCGCGATATGAACTTGTTCAAGGATGATGACGGTACAGCATACCTGATTTATTCGAGTGAAGAAAATAGAACCATTTATATTTCAAAGTTGAATGATTCCTATACAGATGTTGTTGGCTGGCATAAGGATGGGCATGTGGAACGTGATACGGAATATAAAGCTGTATATGGTGAGGACTATGTAAGAGTATTTCCGGGGGCACAGCGTGAGGCTCCTGCTATGTTTAAATATCAAGGAAAATACTATTTGATTACTTCAGGTGCGACCGGATGGGATCCAAATCCAGCTAGATATACAGTTGCGGATAGCATTTTCGGGGAATGGAAGCCGATGCGCGATCCATCGTTAGGAGACAAAGCTTCTACGACATTTGATTCACAAAGCACCAATGTCATCTCGATTGATCCTCAAAAAGGGAAATTTATCTTTATGGCTGACAGATGGAAGTCTAGTGATTTAAAGGATTCAAGATATATATGGCTGCCGATCGAATTTGGTCAAAGTGATGAAATTAGTTTGCAATGGTATAACGAGTGGAAGCTGGATACTTTAAACAGAATGGGGAAAGTCACGATTAATACGGAACTTCCTACTAAAGTTTCGGTTGAACAAGTACCAAATTTACCGAATGTTATTAATGTTACCAATTCAGAAGGGAAACAATTGGATACCCCGGTAACATGGGCAATAAATGCAGCCAATTTCTCAAAGCCTGGTACAGTTGTGGTTGAAGGCACTCTTTCAGAATTAGCAAACAAAGTGATTAGGGTAAAGATACTTGTTATTCCTGAACATGTAAGATACTTTGTCCATGCAGGCGGGGCTAACACCAATGATTACATGACATGGTCATCTTACATGCAAGAAACACTCCTTAATAAAGGTGTCATTGATCAAAAGTATGATCTGGAAAATGGGCAGACGTGGGGATATGTAGGGGATCGTACAAGACCGTCGGGCGGTGACAGCGGCGATTTATTTTCTTCATTACGCTACCTTTTAAGTAACTCTGGTGATGATATTTCTTATAAGTTTGACTTGAAAAATGGGAAATACGCGGTATATACCGGACTTTACGACCCATGGTACAGTTCAACAAAGGGAAGCAGAAAAGCAAATATATTGATTAACGGTGAAACGAAAACCAAGGGGTATGTATTTACCAGCACTTATGATGTCCTTGGCTATAAAAATGTAAACGTGGCGGACGGAAAACTGGACCTGACTATTCGCAGGGTAAATGGTTCACCTGATCCGCAAATCAGCTGGATTATGATTGTAGAAGAAGATACGACAGCACCTGTGATTACGGTTACAGGTAATGAGGGAAGCTATTCCGTCGATTCAAACATATCGATCTCCTGCAATACAACCGATGATTTGTCTGGAATTGCAACTGTCGATTGCCCTCCAATTAAAGGACCGGCCTATGAATATAGCGTTGGTGCAAATTATTATACGGTAACAGCGACGGATCGATCAGGGAATACGACAGAAACTGAAATTCAATTTACAGTGACCGTCGATTTTGAGAGTCTAAGCCGTTTAACTGAATCCTTTGTAACAAACGATGGGATTGCGCATTCCCTGATCGCCAAACTTGCATCTGCTAAGGAAGCAGCAACAAGAGGAAATAGTGAAGCGGTGGCAGGCAAATTGAATGCATATGTGAATGAGCTATTGGCTCAAAACGGGAAATCAATTACTGAAGAACAGACAAATGTATTGATCTCTTTGTCACATAACCTCTTATTAAAATAATATATATTATTATTCCTATAATATATTTTTTATGACTTGGGGTTAAACATAGGTTGTTTAACCCTGAGGGGTATTTATGTTGAAGGGAATTAGAAAAGAAATTTTATAATATCAATTATCCATTCTTTCGTTAATAGGACACACCTCTTTTTCTATGGTATAGTGAATTTCAAGCAAACTCACTCTATCAAAGAATGAGGTGTTTTTTGCTTTTCAAAAATAATTAGTAATAGAATAAAAGAGCGTACTAAAGGCCTCTATCAATTTATTTGTCTGCTAGCTTGAGTTTATAATGAATTCGTATGGGAAGGGGCATTAACCACCTTGAATAATTTGCTTTACAGAGGCAGCCTTACTAAACAAATTCTTTTTTTAAGCCTGATAATGCTTTTGATACTTCTAATATCATTTACCATAACCAACACAATCGCTAAACAAATTATTGAAAAGAAGGGAGAGAATTCTTCCAAATCTCTAATGTTACAAATCGAAGAAAAAATAAATAGTTTCTATTCGGACATGGATGGAATATCCTTTTCATTATTATATAGTCCAACTGTCCAAACCTATTTGAGTTCGAAAAATGATATAGATAGGATTCTCATGCAAAATGAAATTACCTCCGTATTTGCAAATACATCTGCACTGAAAGGAAATATTAAAGGAATTCAGCTTTACAATAAAAACGGAGATATGACTACAAGTATGGGGATAAGATTGACCCAAGACAAACAAACTCCAATCCGTTCAGTAGAGTATACAGGCTTAATGAAGATGTCGAATAAAAAACAGCCCACCGATTATATACCCTACTATTTAATAAAGGTCCCTATTTATAAATTAAAAAAAGATCGTCTTGCCAGTGATTATTTGGGAACATGTATTTTCGTAATGGATGTAAGTAATTTTGACAACATTTTAAATAGGGCGAAAGTTACACCAAACTCTCACCTTTTACTACTTGATAGCAGCAACCACGTTATCGCAAGGGAAGGGATTAATCCTTCATTAGAAACGGTCAACATCGAAAAATGGATGAACGATTCAAACTACATCTACCAGACCATTACGCTATCCGCTACCGGATGGAAGTTGATCAGTGTCATTCCGAAGGATGAATTATTTCAGGACTTAGGTGTTATTAAACATTTTAACATTGCAACCTATTCGGTGATGTTTAGTATACTTGGTTTATTTCTTATCATTTTTTTTACCCGTATTTTAAAACCAATAAAGGCCATAATCGGATTTATGAAATCTTACCCTCAAGTGGGTTCAGATCAACGCTTTCATATGGTTTATAATAATGAAATTGACAGTCTCGGTGCGAATTTAAATAAAATGTTAGACGATATAGATGTATTAAGCACTCAAATTCAATCTACACAAAAAAGGATTTATGAGGTAGAAATCACTAAAAAGCAAATGGAAATCACTGCATTCCGAAATCAAATTAACCCACATTTTTTGTATAACACTCTAGAATGTATACGTGCAATTGCTTTGTTCCACGAAGCTCAAGAGATTGCAAATATTACGGCCTCTTTGTCGAACATGTTCCGATACTCGGTAAAGGGGAATAACTTTGTTGCAATCGAAGATGAGATTTCCCATGTTAAAGAATATGCGAAAATAATTAATTTCCGGTTTATGGGGAGAATTCAGATCATTATCGAAGCTGACAAAGATTTGTTGAATCTGAAGGCATTGAAAATGATGCTTCAACCGATAGTGGAAAATGCAGTTTTTCATGGGCTGGAGAAAAAAATTGACAATGGTATCGTTAAGGTTCAGGTGAAAAAAACAAAGAATAATCACGTTGAATATGTAATCCAAGACAACGGATATGGAATAGAGAAAAAAAAGCTAGAAGAACTTCTGCAGCACCTGCGGCATACTGAAGACCTTGCCTACTCTGAAAAAAATACTGCACTAGGGATCGGCTTAATCAATATTTATCGTAGATTAAAGTTATTTTATAGCTCCACAGCCGAGATGACCATCGAAAGTGAACCGCATATAGGCACAAAGGTTATTATTACATTTCCTGAGAATTTGCAAATGATTGGAATGGAGGAAAAGTAAAACGTGTATTCTGTATTGATTGTTGACGATGAACCATGGATTGCTTATGGAATCAAAAGGCTGATTGATTGGGATAGCTTAGGCTTTACAGTAATTGGGGAAGCCCACAATGGAGTGGCGGCATTAGAAATCATTTTGGACAAGAAACCAGATATTGTTCTATCGGATATTCGAATGCCTGGATTAGACGGATTTGAACTTCTGGACTGTATCAATCAAAATAAATTGGAAACGAAAGTGATTCTCATTAGCGGCTATTCGGAATTTGAATATGCGCAAAAAGCTGTTCGTTTGGGAGCAGTGGATTACATACTTAAACAGATAGATAAAGACACACTGATTAGTTCCTTAATGAGGGTAAAAGACTTACTCCAACAAAAACAGCAGGCTTTAAAAGTATTGGATACCTCCTTGTATGATTTATTTGAGTTGTTTGGCACTGATACCAAAATTAAAATCTGTGATTTTTTAACCAACAAGCGAATGGAATTTGTTGATCCATATTATCGTCTTATTACCTTTATATACCAAACTACTACAGTTTCTAATCCAGAAGAGGTGATAACCTTTAATGGAATCAAATGTATACGCTTTCGAACCGGTCAAAATAAAATATCCATTCTCATCAATTACGATGAGTCAAAAAAACCGATAGACTCGCTGGACCTTACCTCTTTTGAGCTTGCTAATGCGGAATGTATTGGCATTAGCAGTTTAGGAGAATCTTCAACACCAATCTCCAAGCTTTATCAGGAGTCGGATATTGCCGTTTTAAGTTCATCGTTTATTTCAGGCTGCAAGGTAATCAAGTATCAATCTGCTCAAATCACAGATTCATTGACAAGAGTATTGCTTTCTATCGAAGTTGCCATTAAAGAACAAAAACAAGACAAAATTAATAAAGGACTTGAGGATCTTCTAGATAAATGTAGGGAACATTCCTTGCTAATAGATCAAGTTACTAATATATATAATCAGCTTGTTTCTTTAATCCACAAGTATTACCGAAATAGTGACAGAGTTAAAGGAATCGAATATTTAACCTACTATCAAGGTGCCCGGTCGTTCCATTCGATTGAGGAGATATTTGATAAAATTAAAATGTTTTTCGTTGAACAACCGCAGGAAGAATTATTTATCACGAACGAAATGGTTAAGACGATTATCGATTATATCAATTCCCACTTCACAGAGGAAATATTACTTACCACCTTGGCACAGAAATTCAATATGAGTATTGGGTATCTGAGTGTCCTAATCAAGAAAGAAACAGGTACAACATACACGGAATACGTTACCCAAAAAAGACTAAATATGGCAAAAGAATTGTTATCAGACTCAAAACTCTCAGTCTATGAGATTGTTCGAAGGGTGGGGTATAAAGATTATTTTCATTTTAATAAGCTCTTTAAGAAATACTTTGGATTAACTCCCAGCAAATATCGGAAAATATAGCTGCTATTCAGTTAATGAAAGTGGACATATGTGGATGGGAAGGAGTGTTAAGATAAAAATGTACTTATTAAAATTTATAAAGGGGGTGTAATTATGAAATGGAAATTCCTAACTGCAATCTTGTTAAGTGGAGTTATAGTATTCTCGGGTTGTAGTCCTAGTAATTCCATCAGTGAACCAAAAGCCGGGGAAGGTACAGCATCATCCACTAGTACACCGGTGAATCTAACATGGTTCTCAGACGTAAGTTTCTGGGATCCTCCTTCACCATGGAACACGAATCCGAATTCTGTTGAAGGCCAAATCACTAAGAAAACAGGACTTACTTTTACCATTGATATTCCGGCTCAGGATGCGGATACAAAATTGAGCCTGTTGTTGGCTTCAATGAAACCACTTCCGGACGTGATGACGATCATCAATAATGATTTAGCTAAGAAGCTTATTGATTCCGGAAAAGTGTGGAGGTTGGACGAATTGTTGAAAAAGTATGATCCGAACTCGCACTTGCTGAAGGATTTTCCGAATGATGTGAAGCAAGGCTTAATTGCAAGAGATGGCGGGTGGTACTCGTATCCAAGTCATATCAATTCGAATGATGAAAGAAAAAAATACCCTCCGTCAAGTGAATTTTACTCTGAAAACTTAAAGTATCGCGATAACAACGGCATTATGGTGAACAAAAAACTCATGCAGCAGGCTGGTATTTCCCTTGATAATCTAAAAACCGAGGATGGCCTCCTAGCTGCTTATAAAAAAATAAAGGAAATAAAGCTAACTGCAAACGGAGCACCTGTTATACCGCTTCAAGTGGACGCAAAAGGGTATCAAGATACTACGTTACTAACACTTGAAATGATGTTTGGTGCGATGCCCGTCGATAAAAACGGCAAATATCGGGATATGATACTTGCTCCTGAATCAAAACATGCTCTCGATTTCATGTATAAAGCCGCGCAAGCAGGTTACTTTAATCCAAATCAGATGACAGTAGATACATCAGGTATGAAAGCAGCTGTACTGTCAGGAAGTGTTTTCAGTTATATTGGAAGTATTGCGAATTCAGGCTTTGAACAAATGGATGTATGGGTCTCTCCTGGTCCTATCTTGTCCAATCAAGGTACAAAGCCGGTTCTAGGGCACTCTTTAACAGCAGGTACCGGTTGGATGCAAACCTATATTTCTAAATCCACGAAAGAACCGGAGCGCCTAGCCAAATGGCTTAGCTTCATGAGTAGCAATGAAGGATTAACTCTGCATGTATATGGAATTGAGGGCAATGATTATTTGAGGGATAGTAAGGGGCTTGTTGTTCAAACTCAGCAAGGGATAAAAGATAAGAAAAATCAATCGAAAACAGGGGTTTTTGCTTTCTGGTCATTTCACAACATCTCTTGGCTTAATCATGTGACACTTGCCCCTACAAAAGACCCGGGGTCTGGTGTTTGGGATTCCTATGAGGTACTGACAGCATTCGGCAAGGCAAAGGAAACAGTTATTTATGACAATTCAGCACTTAGTATGCCGCCAAACTTTTTCACGGCTGGCAGTAAAATAGCTGACCGAAAGGCACAAATTATAGCTTATAAGCAAGCTCAAATTTCAAAGATTATCCTAGCTAAAGACGCTAACACGAGAGATCAACTTTACAAGGAGATGATCAGCCAGCTTAAAAAACTTGGTTTAGACGACCTTGACGATAAGATAAATGAACAATTCCAAAAGCAGTCCCCAAAATATAACATTACTCTTAAAGGTGTTAATTCATAAGAATAATTGAGTAATACTTATAAGCTTAATTTCCATTTTCGAATCAGTTTGAAGAATCAATAAATAGCAAAAAAATTAGAAACAATAACTGTTATATAAATACAGTTATTGTTTTTTTATTTGGATAAAAATTTATTTTTTGTTAAAACACAAAAATATTAACCAATGGACTTACGGAAGTCAAAATAATGGAGTGATACATCAAAATACCGTTAAGGCGGGAATTCGTGTTTATTATATTATGAAGAATACAGATCGATGCAGTGCACTAATTTAAAGATTGGATGATTGAATGAAAGTTTATTCAAGAAAACAGTTTGGAGGGCAACTACAATATGAATAGACAAGGATCTATTATCAAGGGTGAATGGGCGGACCCCTTTATATTAAAAGATGGAGACAATTATTATTTGTATCCAACAAAGGATAGTGAAGGCTGGCTTTACGAAAAATTTCATGTGTTTCATAGTAAAGACCTTATCAATTGGGAAGGGCCTTTTCTAGCACTGGACTTGAACGATGTACAGTGGGCAAAAACAAGAGCATGGGCACCAGGGGTCAATAAGTATAATGGGAAATATTATATGTACTTTTCTGCTGAAGCACAGATTGGCGCAGCTGTTTCAGACTCTCCATTGGGACCATTCAGGGATCTGGTTGGACGGCCTTTAATTAGTAAAGATGAATATGATTGTCAAAGTATAGATGCGGACCTTTTCATTGATGATGACAATCAGCCTTACCTGCTATGGGGACAAGGCAAGTGTTGGATTGTTCCATTGGAAGAGGATATGGTTACGTTCAAAACCAAGCCTGTCCTGCTTTCTGACCAACTTTATCGAAACCACGGAAAAGATCCCAATATTTTTGACAACAGTGTATATAATGAAGGACCACATTTGCAGAAAATCAATGGGACCTATCTGCTCACTTGGAGCAATTATGATACACGTGATACTAAATACCAAATTTGTTTTGCAACTAGCAACCATATTTACGGACCCTACGAAACACCAGAGGATAATAGAGTTACACAACCATCGGAACAATATTTTGGGACTGGCCATGCTTCCATGACAGAGTACCAGGAAAATTGGTATTTAGTGTATCACCGATTGATTGAACCTGATAGTTCTTTACTTCGTGAAACGTGCATTAGTCAAATTAACTTTATTGGTGGTAAGCCTGTTGTGGATGTGAACAGGCAAATAATGGAGAATACTAACCTTCAGGAAACAGCCGGAAATTGAACATGGAATTCAATCGGAAAATTCTAATACAGGTTATTCTGGTGTTGCCCAAAAGGCGTGGCGTGATTGTCAAGGGAAAGGCTATTTTTGTTATGTAATGAAAGTAGAGCCTGATAAACAAATGTATCTGCAGGTTACTTATTATGGTCGAGATAAAACCATTTACATGGATGGAAAGAAATTTGATCGTAACTTTGATATTTTAATTGATGGAACAGTGATTGCTCATCAAAAATTAGAAGGAAAATTGTCTGAATCTCTTATTGATATTTGTTACGAAATTCCAGTTGCCTTGACGGATGGAAAAGAGAAGGTTGAAGTGAAATTTTCATCATCAGAAGGGAAGGCAGCCGGTGGGGTTTATGGAATAAGAATAATCAACTCACCAATAGTTTAAGGAGATTTTGGAGAATACGTAATCTATTTCAAGAATTTTTGCTAGCAAATAGTCTTCCAAACCTGCACTCCCTTAAAATATGCCTATTCCAATTAGGAATAGGCAGAACTCTTTTTATTATTTGTACAATATTATTTCCGTTTCAACCTAGGAACAGCAAGAAATATAGATGGAGTCATCTGAAAAAAACACCAATTTATAAAAATATAGACATATGATGATTATATTAAAAATTCTATAATTAAGAGGTTCAATTAAATAACAATTTTTATAGAATGGAAAATTGAGAGAAATAAAGTTTTAGGTGAATTTTTCGGAGAATTTTGATAATGATTTTTGTAAAGGTTTTCATTGTGAAATGGAGACTCCTGGGGGGAAGCGGATGAATAAAAAGATATTAACTTTATTGATATGTACCGTATTATATCCGGTCATAGTTATCGGCTGTTCAGGAAGTGGAAGCAAGGTAGCATCAGACATAAAAAAGGACAAAAAAATCACATTAAAATTCTATTCTCATGGAACCGAGGCAAGCTACAACTGGAAGAACACCATTAATGCCTTTGAGAAAAAGTACCCTAACATCGATGTGGATTTAGTTGTTCTTAGTGAAAAGGGAGACACGCAGGAAGCGACCAAGAAGTTGGATCTTGCTGCTGCTTCAGGAGAACAAATGGATGTTCTCATGTTCAGTGAAGCAGCTAGTTATGCCCAGCGTGTAAGCATGGGAATGGTTGCACCTCTTGATGAATTTATTAATAAAGAGGGATACAAAGAATCAGAAGAATATAAGGTTGATACCCAGATAGACGGAAATTATTATGCGCTGCCAGGTAAATTTAACCCATGGTATGTCTTGTTAAATAAAGACCATTTAGTTGCAGCGGGACTTAAGGTACCAAATGATTGGACCTGGGATAAATTCATGGAATATGCAAAAGCGCTTACAAGAGATGGTCATTACGGAACATACTTCCATGGACCACAAAATGGAAGCTGGATGGAGTATATGAGACTTGCGCAAGCAAGTGAAGCCGAAAATACAGAATTTACAACAGAGGATGGGCAAGCAAATCTTGACAATCCACTCTTTAGAAAAACACTAGAAATAAGATTAAAAATGGAAAAAAAGGATAAATCGGCTGTTCCGTATGCAGACATCTTGTCGAAAAAACTCCATTATCGTAACCAGTTTTTTAATCAAGATGTAAGTTCCATCCTTATAGGAAGCTGGATGAACGCCGAGCTTGGGGGAACAGAACAGAACTCATTAAATTTCCATGTTGTTGTTGCACCTTACCCCAAAAATAATAAAGCCGATAAGGGGGGGTATACTCCAGTAACAACAGACTATATGGCGGTTGCTGCTAATTCACAGCACAAAAAAGAAGCATACACTTTCATCCGTTGGTACACAACAGAAGGACAGATTGTTCAGGGCAAGAACTTGCCATCATGGAATAAGGTAAGCAATCGTGATTTCACTAATATTATAGAAAAGATTCTAAGTGGTACTAAAAATCCTGAAAAAGTTGATAAAGAATCACTTATTAATGTTTTAAAAAATGCAAAATCATCTAAAATTATTTCTCCGGTTTCAAACCAGTCTGAAATCTATAATGTTATTAACGAAGAATATGAAAAGTTAATCTTCGGTCAACAGAATATCGATAAAACTATCAAAGTTTCTCAAGAGAGAGTAAAAGAAATTCTCAACAACAAATAATAATTGGCTAAATAGTAGAGGGGGTGTCATTAGTTTTGTGCCCCACAGCTCCGACTAGGAGGATCAAGCATTATGGGGAAAAAGATAAAGATAAATAATATACTGTCGCCTCGTTCTTTTCGTTTAAAAGTCATTTTCATTTCCATTATTTGTTTGGTTATTCCTGCAACGATGACGTTATTTATCTATAACTATTTAACGAAAGATACTTTAAAGGAACAGGCGCTATCCAGTGCAAATAGAGAACTGACCATTGCAAATGAATATGTGCAGAAGCTTCTCGAAGATATGATGTATATTACAAACTTTATCCAAGTTGACGCTGAAATGAATACCCTTTTAAAGCGCAAAGCAAAGAATATCAGGGAAGATACACCTGAACAGAAATACCAACAGTTTATAGATGATAGTAAAATCAATAAAATAATTGATAATATTACCTTGCTTGGAGGGAAATCCTACGTCACTATTCTCTTGAAAAATGGTCAATCGTATACAAACTATTCCAATTTTGAATTTAGCCCAACTGACTTATTTAAAGAAGAATGGTTTGAACAATTGAGTAAGACAAAAGGTTATGAAACAGTGTGGATTGGAAGCCAGCCCACCATATTTAAATCAGAGAAAAAGAATAATCCCTATCAAATATCAGTTGCTAGAACATTAAGGGATGAGAATTTAAATATTTATGGCTATGTAATTGTCACCATAATGGAAAATAAAATTAATCAAATATTTGAAAATATGAGTGGTCATGAGGAAATGGTTCTCTTGGATTCTTCAAATCATATTATTTCACAAAGAGATGATTCTGGAATTGGTGAACTATTCCAATACAGTAATCAGCTCAAGGAAGACAACTCCTCAAATATTTTTCAAATCTCGCGGATGGACTATTTAATTGCTGAACAAAAAATTTCTTTTACAGGTTGGAAACTTGTTTCGTTAATTCCTTATAAACAGGCAACGAATAAAGTTAACGCAATTTTCAATAAAGTAATGACCGTTCAGGTTATTTCTTTCACAATTTTTCTTGTTCTGATGACCTATTTTTTGAGAACGATTACAAAACCGATTGTCCAATTAGGAAATGTTGCAGACATAGTCCAACGCGGAAATTTAAATATCCGCTCAAGGATTCGGAGTAAGGACGAGATTGGCAGACTTTCTTCTTCTTTCGATTTGATGCTTGATCGCATCAATGAAATGATTCGGGAAATCACATTAACAGAGGAAAGAAAAAGAAAAGCGGAACTGGATATGCTGCAGGCTCAAATCAATCCCCACTTCCTTTTTAATGTCCTTAATTCCATCCGGATGAAAGTATTGGTTAAAGGAGATAAAGAGAGTGCGATTATGATCAGCTCTTTGTCAAAATTATTGCGTATGACCATTTCAAAAGAAAAAGAAATAATCACTTTACAGGAGGAAATCCAAATTGTCTTGGACTTTATAAACATCATGAATATGAGGCAAAAAGAAAAGGTGAATGTTGAAATTTCGGTGCATGATGAGGCTCAAATAGTAAGGATTCCACGTTTTATCCTGCAGCCTATTATTGAAAATAGCATCATCCATGGTCTAAACCAAAGTGCAGGAACTATTAAAGTAAATGCGAAAATCAAAGAAAATGAGGTAATCATTGTTATCGAAGATGATGGTCAGGGGATGGATGGCCAGGCATTGAATCGTTTACAAAGAAAGCTTATCCAATCAATTGGCGATAATTCTCACATTAACGAAAATAAAAGGGGCTTCTCGTCATTGGGCTTATCAAATGTGTATGAAAGAGTGTATATGACTTTTGGTCAGGATTTCAGAATGGATATCAAAAGCGAATTAGGTGAAGGAACTCAAGTCATTCTATCCATTCCTAAAGGAGGCAGTAAGTCAAATGTACAAAGTAATGTTAGTTGACGATGATTATCCGGTATTAGAATTGTTATCTCAAACAATTGAGTGGGAGCATCTGGGCGTAACACTTCAAAGTACACATGAAAATGGAGCAAGTGCTTTTGAAACAGCGCTTCATGAGATGCCTGATATATTAATTACAGATATAGGTATGCCAAAAATGAATGGGATTGAACTAACGAAACGCCTTAAAGAGATAAATCCAAATTTACAAGTTGTCATTCTGTCATGTCATTCTGAATTTGATTTTGCCAAGCAAGCATTAAAGCTGCGAGTGGAGGATTATCTAGTAAAAGACATGTTTGACCCGGAAGATTTATGTGAAATAATCAAAAAAGTAAAAGAAAACCTTGATAATCAAATAAGGAAAACATTGAAGAATCTTCATCTGCAGCACATGCTGGATAGTAATAAAGTGAGTGTAAAAGAAAGATTTATCAGGCAAACGATTTCCCAATCACAAATTACTGAAAAAGATTGGATTGTAGAAGCTAACACTCTAGGACTACAGTTAGATAAAGTAGGATACAAGGCCACATTAGCAATAGTTCATGATTTTCAAATAACTAAGGTAAAATATATCTCGGAAGATATTCTAACTTTTGCCATAAACAATGTAATCGAAGACATCATTATGGAATCTAAATTGGACGCAGTCCACTTTTGTTTAGGAGCAAAAGAATTCTTTTTATTTTTTCCATGTTCTCCAACTGTTAAGATAGGTTCCTTTGACGAAACTTATGAGAGTATGAAAAAAGTTCAAAAGGCATTAAAAAAATATTTAAATATTCACTTATCTTTTTTGATAGGAGAAGACTGCTCAAGCTTTGCAGACTTAAGACAAGAGCTTTCCCATTTGGAAAGTGCAAAACATCAATGTTTTTATATGCAGCCAGGATCCATTTTAAAAAGGGATATCGTTCAGACCGCAATGGTAGACTTGTTTTCCAATTACGATGAAGCATCAGCAGACATCAAAGATTTATTGTTGATGAGGGACGAAAGTGTGATTGTCCCTATTGTTTCCAAATGGATCTCACTTTTCGAACAAAAGAAATATCATCCTGAACTGGTGAAGGAATGGATATTAAAATTGTCATTAGATCTAAAGGTTAAATTGCAGGCCTTGCAATTTTTTCGTTCAGAGCATTCAGTTGAATGTTTGCATCAAAAGATTCTAATGTGTAATTTTCTATGTGAATTAGAAGGCATACTAATTGAATATTTTAAATCCCTATTAAACCTATCAAATGAGGTTTACAATCAGACAAAGCGAAGGGAAATTTTAGATGCGATCAGCTATGTTTCTATGAATCTAGAAAAGAGAATCAGCTTGGAGGAGGTCGCCAGTCACCTTTTTTTAAACCAAAGCTACTTTAGCCGATTGTTTAAGAAAGAGGTTGGGGAGACTTTTGTTGAATACATAACCAAAATGAAAATTTCGAGAGCAAAAGAATTGCTTGAACAAACGGCTGACTCTGTTGGGAAAATTTGTGAACGTCTCGGTTATGATAATCAAAGCTATTTTAATAAATTATTTAAAAACCATGTAGGCGTAACTCCAATTGAGTATCGAGGAGGAAAGGCCTCAGTAGGATAAGTTAGGAGTTAAATGTTTTATTATTAATGTCCAGTCCAATACGGCACTGGACTTTTTTGTTATTTCTTTTAAAGAATTTTTAAATATAGTCAATTTTAAGAGATAAGTAGAAATTGTATTAATATTTAGCAAAATACCGTTAATAAGTGGATGTAACCATACTTTATAATAAATCTATCCGAAAAATTACATTTGAAGGGATAATGTCGATGATTTTGAGAAAAGTAATTTATTTAAGAAAAAGTATTGATAGGGATCGCTTAAATATGTATTAAGTAGCAAAGGATAAAGATTTATCTCATCCAGATTTAGTCAAAATTAGTCAGCAATTAGATAAGAAAATAGTAAAGATGCAAAAATATTGTATGCAAGCAATGTTTTAGTCGATGAGGAATAGTCAAAATTGTGTTCACATTTAGCAAAATACCGTTAATAAGCGAACCTAGACTTATTTTATAATAAAAATAAACTGAAAATTTAAGTGATTTCTTTACGATGAGTTACAGGTTATGGAGTGTGAAAGCATTGATTACAGCAGATTTTAAGAGTTTGGTAAGCTCTGAAACTCCTCTATTATTCTCAAACATAGAAGCAAAAAACAATTGGTGGAGGAACACCAGTCAAAATTCTGCATTTCAACCGTTTTTTGATGAAATTAGGGATGAAGCGAAAAGGCTTCTGCAAGAAAATAATCAAGTACTAACTTATTCACTGTTTAGAATTTTTGCTGATACGGGTTCCCGTCTTGAATATGAAAAGGCATACTTCGAAAAGAGGAGACGCCTGAATACTTTTGCTATTATGGTGCTGCTTGAACCAGAAAAAATGGAGTATCTAAATGCATTGGAAAATTCAATCTGGTCCATTTGCAATGAATATTCCTGGTGTCTGCCCGCACATTTAATAAATAGTCCGGAAACATCCACCCAAGTAAGTTACTCCTTGGGCCAACCATTTGTACAAGGTTATACGATTGACTTGTTTGCCGCAGAAACGGCATTTTCTTTAGCTGAAATATTGAAGCTCTCTGAGGATTATTTGAGTCCACTAATTTGTAAGCGCATTTACGAGGAAGTGTACAAACGGATTTTTCATCCATTTAAGGAAAATCACTTTGACTGGGAATCGCAGACACATAACTGGGCTGCTGTTTGTGCAGGGTCAATTGGTTCGGCAGCATTGCATTTAATTAATAATGCCGAGGAACTTTCCATAGTTTTATATCGGGTACTGCCTGCCATGGACTCCTATTTAAAAGGTTTCAATGAGGATGGCATTTGCCTTGAGGGATATGGATATTGGCAATATGGCTTTGGTTACTATGTCTATTTTGCTGATTTATTAAAGAAGAAGACTGCAGGACAGCTGGATTTATTCATTTCTGAAAAAGTTCACCAAATTGCCCTTTTTCAGCAAAGATGTTTTCTTAATCGGAACGTGGTTGTAAACTTCTCTGATTCGCTTCCAACAACTTCGGTGTCTTTAGGGCTGAGTCATTATTTAAGCAAGGTTTACCATGATTTTCAGGTGCCGGAACATGATCTTCGCGCCAAATATACAGACGATCATTGCAGCAGGTGGGCGCTAGCAATTCGGAATCTGCTGTGGTTTGATGAATCGGCTCCACAGCAGTCATGGAAAAGCGGAACCTTTTATTCAAAAGAGTCGGCCTGGTTCATTTCGAGGCATCACACCGAATCTGGAAGTTTCTCCTTTGCAGCGAAAGGAGGCCATAATGATGAGCCACATAACCATAACGATCTCGGCCATTTTATCCTTCAAGGAAACAATGAAATGCTATTAAAAGATTTAGGCTCCGGATTATACACCAAGGATTACTTCAATGAAAAGCGCTATTCGTTTTTATGCAACGGCTCGCAGGGGCATTCTGTTCCAATTATTAATCATCAATTTCAAAAAGCTGGTTCAACACGGTTCGGAGACATTCGTACAGCTTTATTAGATGAAGATGTTGAAACCTTCGCACTGGATATAGAAAATGCGTATGAAGTAGAGACTCTTCAAAAATTAACACGAAAGTTTACGTGGATGAAAAAGAATCAGCCGAAGCTGATCCTGGAAGACTCCTATTCTTTTACTGAAAAACCGGATTCGATTGTAGAACGGTTGATTACTCCTAAACTATCGATAACAAAAGATGACGTTGGAGTAATCCTCAAAGGGAAAGAAAAGCTAAGAATCTTATTTGATCAAAGTCAATTAAAACTGGTCGTAAAAAAACTCGATTTTACAAACCATTTCGGAGAAACAGAAGAAAACATAGCTCTCGACTTTATTGTCAAAAACCTAGATAAAGAATGCAGTGTCGAACTAGTTTTTCAATTTGAAAAATAAAGGGTGAAGAGGATGACGGAACAAAGACATTGGGTAAATGAAGCATGGCAGCAGATTGTTCAAAAAATTGATAGAACAAGCAAAAGGATAGGGGCAAATTTCCCTCATGCAAGTGAAAACGGCGAATATGTTTTGGCGGAACCGCATTGGTGGACAGCTGCGTTCTGGCCTGGTTTACTGTGGCTGCTATATCGGGATACACAGGATGATGGATTAAAGCAGCTGGCTGAGAAGTGCGAAGAAAAGCTTGACGCAGTTCAAAATGATTACTATCGTCTCGATCATGATATGGGATTTATGTGGATATTAACAAGTGTTGCCCAATATAAGCTCTTGGGAAGTGAGGGTTCCAAACGACGTGCACTCATTGCAGCCAACCTGCTAATGGGACGCTTCAACGTAAATGGAAACTTCATCCGGGCGTGGAACCCGTGGAATGAGGGAGAAGACAATAGCGGAATTGCGATTATTGATTGTCTGTTGAATCTGCCGCTGCTATATTGGGCCTCAGAGGAAACAGGTGATCCAAGATTCAAGGGTGTTTCTAAAAAGCATGCCGATACGGTGTTGGAACATTTTATCCGGAGTGATGGCAGTGTTCATCATATTGTCCGCTTTAATCCTGAAAGCGGCGAAATGCTAGAGGCCATGGGCGGTCAGGGATATGGACCGGATTCTGCCTGGTCAAGGGGGACAGCGTGGGCAATTTATGGTCTAACATTATCCTATCACTATACGGGAGATACAAACTACTTAGAGACGGCAAAAAGAGTTGCCCATTTTTTTGTCTCACATCTGCCAGAAGATTTCGTTCCAGATTGGGATTTCCGTCTTCCAGCAAATGTAGATACTCCTAAGGATTCTTCTGCAGGTGCCATTGCGGCATGCGGTCTCCTGTTATTAGCAGAGAAAGTGACAGCAGCAGAGTCGCCTATCTATCAAAGAGCCGGTGAGAAAATCCTAGAATCGTTATACAGAAATTATGGTGATTGGGAAGGATCTGAGGAAGGATTAATCCTCCACGGAACAAGCCATTTTCCTCAAGGGAAAAATACAAATAACCCTCTGATATATGGAGACTACTATTTTGTTGAAGGACTTGCAAGACTAAAAGGTTACAAGGAACTATTTTGGTAGAATGGAAGGTTTATCTTCCAAAAACTGTCTCCGCAATTCGCTATAAGGAGGTTAGTGTTAATGTTAAAACTCGATTTACCTATACAGAAAAATCCTCTTATCACACGAGATGATTTCATCGAGGCCATAAATCAAATTCTAAAACCGTTGAAACCTTATTACAGTCAGGGGAAAACTCGTCTTGAAATAGGTAATACTGGTGCGGGTTACTCTGATTCTATAGCAGGAATTGAGGGGTTCTCCAGAGTACTTTGGGGTCTTGTACCATTGCTTTCAGGAGGAGAGGAATCGGAAATCTGGGAAATCAGCCTGCAGGGAATAAAAAATGGGACAGATCCTTCCCATGAGGAATATTGGGGAGATCTCTCAGACTTTGACCAACGGGCAGTAGAAATGGCTGCATTTGGTTATGCGCTTGCACTTGCACCCGAAAAAATTTGGGACCCACTAAGTAATCAAGAGAAAGAGAATCTTTTTATATGGCTGAATCAAATTAATGTCATCAAAGTATATGATTGCAATTGGCTGTTTTTCCCTGTGCTTGTTAACCTGGGCTTTAAGAAAGTGGGATTACCCTATGACCAGGAAAAAGTGAAGGAGAGCCTTGATCGGATTGATGATTTTTATTTAGAGGAAGGCTGGTATGCGGACGGAACAGTTGCTCATCTTGACTATTATGGTCCTTTTGCGATTCATTTCTATAGCCTGCTTTATGCGAAACTAATGGGCTTCGAGGATCCAGTTCGTACGCATCGGTATAAAAGCAGGGCAGAGAATTTTGCTAAAGAGTTTATTTATTGGTTTGCGGGTGATGGCTCTGCCCTTCCATATGGAAGAAGCCTTGCCTACCGTTTTGCCCAATCTGCTTTTTGGAGTGCGCTTGTATACGCTGAGGTTGAGCCATTTCCTCTTGAAGTGATGAAGGGCCTTATCCTTAGAAACCTTCGTTGGTGGTTCAGTCAGCCTATATTCGATTCTAACGGCCTGTTGACGATTGGCTATCGCTACCCAAATTTGGTCATGGCGGAAAATTATAACTCACCCGGATCACCTTATTGGGCACTAAAAACCTTTTTGCCTCTGGCACTGACTGAAAATCATCCATTCTGGCAGGCAGAAGAGAAGCCGCTTCCATCCTTGGAGGAGATAGTTGTTCAACACTCACCACGTTTTGTTTTATGCAGACAGGAAGCTAAAAACCATGTGGTTGCATTTAACGCTGGGTATCAGCACACAAATGATCATTCGCATACAGCAGCAAAATATGAGAAATTTGCATACTCCAACATATTTGGCTTCAGTGTCCCGAAAGCAGAGTGGGGGCTTGGGCAAAGTGCATTTGATTCGATGCTGGCGGTAAGCGAGGGCGACAATATCTATAGAGGGAAAAGAAAATGTCAGGAGTATAACGTTGAAGGCAATGTTATCTATACAAAATGGAAGCCATGGGATGATGTCGTCATCAAAACTTGGCTTGTAGCAGGAACACCGTGGCATATCCGCATCCATTGTATTGAGACAAGCAGAAACTTGGACGTTGCCGATGGCGGATTCGCTTTAGGGCTGGATCATAAAAATTATAAAAGCCAAAAGGTTGAAGTATTGGCAAATAAGCAAGAATGTTTGGCGGTTTTCCCATGGGGAGCAAGTGGAATTATAAGCATTTATGGAAACGGGCAGGCAGAATTGGTCTATCCCAATGCAAACACAAATCTTATGAGTACTCGTACTGTTATACCGACTGTCAAAGCAAGTCTGCAGCCAGGTAAGCACTGGCTGGTTAATGCAGTATTTGGAGAAGCGGGAAGTAATAATGTAATCAATCAATGGGAAGAGGTTCCTCATGTTGTGATTGCCAATGAGGAGATTCTCATTGGGCATGGAATGGGGAAAATCGGCATTTCAAGGGGGGGATTTTTTCCACAAGAGTGGAAGTCATGAACAAGCTATATGTACTTAACAAGATTTTAGATTGTAGGAAACTATTAAGGAGATGCGAATCATGGAAACTCGTTATGCACACCATCCAGAAGATATGAAAAAATATACAACCGAGGAATTAAGAAGAGAATTTCTCGTTGAAACCTTATTTGAAGCAGGTCAAGTACACTTAACGTACACACATGTGGATCGAATGATTTTTGGCGGTGTAACTCCTGCTGAGAACGAATTAACGATCAAGCTGGATAAGGAATTAGGGGTAGAGTACTTTCTTGAGCGCCGCGAACTTGGGATTATCAACATTGGTGGTGAAGGATCTGTTGCCCTAGATGGAACAGAGTATGAAATGCAAATGCGTGATGGTTTATACGTAGGGAAAGGAACAAAAGAAGTACTATTCCGTTCCAAGGATGCAATGAATCCGGCTAAATTCTATATCAACTCTACGCCTGCTCATCATACGTATCCTACTGTAAAAATTGATATTAAAAAAATCGATCCGCTGCAAATGGGTTCACCTAGTACATTAAATGAACGGAAAATCTATCAATATGTTCACCCGAATGTTTGTGAAAGCTGCCAATTGCAAATGGGGTTAACGATGCTTGAGCCGGGAAGTGTCTGGAACACAATGCCTTGCCATACGCATGAACGGAGGATGGAAGTCTATTTATATTTTGATATGGAACCAGAAACTCGTGTCTTCCACTTCATGGGCAAGCCAGACGAAACAAGACATTTAATTATGAAAAATGAACAAGCTGCCATATCACCTAGCTGGTCTATCCATACTGGAACAGCCACGAGCAACTATACTTTTATTTGGGGAATGTGCGGTGAAAACATCACCTATTCAGATATGGATCATGTCAAGATGGAAGAATTGAGATAGGGGGTGTTCATCTATGGTGAATGATCTTAGAGCTTTTTCACTTGATTTTTTTAGCTTAGCTGGAAAAGTGGCCATTGTTACAGGGGGAAATAAAGGATTGGGCCAAGGATATGCGGTTGCACTTGCCAAAGCGGGTGCAGATCTTTTTGTTGTATCGCGCAGTAATAACTGGGAAGAAACGAAGGAATTAATTGAGGAGACAGGCCGCAGGGTCGAGTTTTTCCAAGTTGATTTAAGTGACAGAGAAGCTCTTAAGCAGGTTGCAGCACAGTGTCTAAAAACATTTGGCAAGATTGATATATTAGTAAACAATGCCGGCACCATCCGCCGAGCCCCATTATTGGAGTACAAGGAAGAAGACTGGGATGTTGTAATGGATATCAATTTACATTCTCTATATCTTCTGAGCCAGGAAGTGGCAAAGGTCATGGTTGAACAAAAAAGCGGGAAAATTATCAATATAGCATCGATGCTCTCGTTCCAAGGCGGGAAGTTCGTGCCGCCATATACAGCAAGTAAGCATGCAGTAGCAGGTTTAACAAAAGCATTCGCAAACGAACTGGCGGAACATAATATTCAAATTAATGCCATTGCCCCTGGCTATATTGCTACAGACAACACGGCTCCTATTCGTGCAGATGAAAAGCGTAATGCGGAAATCTTATCACGAATTCCGGCAGGACGCTGGGCCACGCCTGCAGACTTAATGGGTGTGGTGGTATTCTTATCGAGCAAAGCCTCCGATTATATGAATGGCCATATTTTAGGTATCGATGGCGGTTGGTTAGCTAGATGATGAAGTTTCTGTGCTATAAAAAGTATTCTCTTTCAATGAGTCTTTGAAATAGTGGAAATAGAATTAGTGGAAATAGAATTAGTAGATAGGAAGTGTAATTGAAAAAATGACAATGATTTCAAAGATAATGAAAACTGTCCCGACAATCAACTGGCTATCCGATTTAAAGGTGTTCGCAATTAATCGCCTCCCGGCACATTCAGACCACTGTTACTACGAATCAATGGAGGAGGCACGAAGCGCTGTTTCAATGAAAATGAGTCATGAATTAAACGGAAATTGGAAGTTTACCTATAGTCTAAATCCTGATAATCGGCCGAAAGATTTTTATAGGTCCGAGTTTAATTGCTCCGGTTGGGGAGACATTTCTGTACCTGGACATATTCAACTCCAGGGCTATGGAAAGCCTCAATATGTGAATACGATGTACCCATGGGACGGTCACAATGAAATCCGCCCTCCTGAGATTCCGACGGATCATAATCCAGTAGGAAGTTATGTGAAATTTTTTAATGTTCCAGCCAATATGCAAAATAAGCCAGTTTTTATTTCTTTTCAAGGTGTAGAGTCCGCTTTCTATGTGTGGTTGAATGGAGAGTTTGTTGGTTACAGTGAGGATTCTTTTACCCCGGCAGAATTTGAGCTTACTCCGTATTTAACAGAGGGAGAGAATAAGCTTGCAGTTGAGGTCTATCAACGGAGTACTGGAAGTTGGCTGGAAGACCAGGATTTTTGGAGGTTTTCAGGAATTTTTCGTGATGTTTACCTCTACACTGTACCGGAAATTCATGTCTCTGATTTGCATGTTCATCCTGAGTTGGATTCGACTTTTACAAAAGGTACGCTTAAAGCAGATCTTAAGCTTCAAGGATTACCTGCTTCCAAAATAACAGCAATATTAGTCGATGCCAAAGGTGACCTTGTTGCGTCAACTAATGGGGAAGAGAACGGAGGTAATTGGTCCATTTCAATGTCTGTCGACAATCCGAGGCTTTGGAGTGCAGAAAGTCCTTATTTGTACAAATTATTTATCAAACTATATAACAAGTCTAATAGTTTAGTTGAGGTTGTTCCGCAGAAGGTCGGCTTTAGAAATTTTGAACTAGTGGATAAAATTATGCGCCTCAACGGTGAGCGGATTGTGTTCAAGGGGGTAAACCGTCATGAATTTAACCCTCGCCGGGGACGTGCGATTACAAAGGAAGACATGCTTTGGGATATTAAAACCCTGAAGCTCCATAACATTAACGCAGTCCGCACGTCCCACTATCCGAATCAAAGCTATTGGTACGAATTATGTGATGAATACGGTGTGTATGTCATTGATGAAATGAATCTGGAAACTCATGGATCTTGGCAGAAGATGGGTGCAGTTGAACCATCATGGAACATTCCTGGAAATAAGGCGGAGTGGGAAGATATTGTCATGGACCGGGCAATCTCGATGGTGGAAAGGGATAAGAATCATCCGTCTATCCTGATTTGGTCCTGCGGTAATGAATCGTACGCAGGGGAAGTTATTCTTAATGTCTCCAAGTATTTCAAGAAGGTTGATCCGAGCCGACTTGTGCATTATGAGGGTGTTTTTCACAACCGTGATTATAACGATACGAGCGATATGGAAAGCCGCATGTATGCAAAGCCTGTGGATATTGAGAAGTATTTAACGGAAAACCCGGATAAGCCTTACATTAGCTGTGAATATATGCACGCGATGGGGAATTCGCTGGGCGGCATGTACAAATATACGGATTTAGAGCATAAGTATCCTATGTTTCAAGGTGGTTTTATTTGGGATTATATTGATCAGTCCATTTATAAGAAGGACCGTTACGGAAACGAATACCTCTCATATGGCGGTGATTTTGACGACCGTCCAACGGATTACGGCTTTTGTACAAACGGTATTGTGTATGCAAACCGTGAACTTTCACCAAAGATGCAGGAAGTGAAATTTTTATATCAAAATTTCAAGCTGTTACCAGATCAAACGGGTGTAATTGTCAAGAATGAAAGCTTGTTTTCAAATACAGCAGACTATGTGATGGAATATTCCTTATTCCTTGAGGGTAAGGAATTATACAGAGACACCCTTCTTACAGCTGTTGAACCACAATGTGAGGGACGCTTTGAATTTACCTGGCCTGTGAACATCGCAGAAACATCCGGTGAGTATTCTGTTCAAACTTCACTGAAGCTAAAGGAAAACACCCTTTGGGCTGTTGCGGGTTATGAGGTTGCGTTCGGTCAGTTTGTCTATCAGGTTGGTTCGAGGGAAATATCCCCCGCACAAGGAGAACTTAGGGTTGTTCGCGGTGATGTCAATATTGGTGTTCATGGCAGAGATTTCATAGTCATGTTTTCAAAGGGAGTTGGAAGTCTTGTATCCCTAAACTATGCTGGAAGAGAAATGATTGCCCTTCCTCCGGCACCATTATTCTGGAGAGCAACTACTGACAATGATCGTGGCTTTTCTCAAATCTACCATTCCGGACTTTGGTACACAGCAAGTTTAGCAAGGAAATGTGTGGATATTCAAGTTGAAGAAAAAGAGAAAGAAGTTGACCTTTCTTTTACTTATAAATTCTCGATTAATAATGACGTCGAGGTGAAGACTGTTTACACGGTTTATCCAGATGGAAGTGTCCGTGTAAAGTCTGAGTATAAAGGTGCAGAGAATCTGCCACAGCTTCCGATTTTCGCTGTTTCCTTTAAGGTACCAGCGGATTATGACCAACTTGAGTGGTATGCGATGGGACCGGAAGAGAATTACTCTGACCGTAACACGGGCGCAAGACTCGGTATCTTTAAAAATCAGGTTTCTAACAATTTATCAGGATATGTAATGCCACAGGAATCAGGTAACCGTACCGGAGTCAGACGAGTAAGCTTGACGAACCGTGACGGAAATGGAATAAGAATTACTTCTGTTAATGAACCGTTGGAGTGCAATTTTTCCCCCTATACAGCATTCGAGCTTGAGAGCGCTCAGCATGTTTATGAGCTTCCGAATGGTCATTATACGGTATTGACCGTAGCGGGAAAACAGATGGGAGTTGGCGGTGATGACAGCTGGGGGGCACCAGTTCATAATGAACACCTTATTCGTGCTGACCAAGACATGGAATTTGAGTTTATTATACAAAGAATCTAAATATTATTATAAATTAATCGTGCAGAGTCTTTATTTTAGTCAGTCACTGTTACACTCCATGTACCTCCCTGTTATTGTTCAACAAATAATAAAAAAGTTGTGTATAAATTGGTTTCATTTCCTATCACAAATTAATGGAGGCATTATCGATGGCAAATAACGTTATTATCAAAACCGATATCCAAAAAGGAAAAATAAATAAGAATATATATGGTCATTTTGCAGAACACCTTGGAAGATGTATTTATGAAGGAATCTGGGTTGGCGAGAATTCTCCCATCCCTAATACGAAGGGAATGCGTAATGATGTGTTAGCAGCATTGAAGAATATTAATATTCCAATACTACGCTGGCCAGGCGGATGTTTTGCTGACGAATACCATTGGAAGGATGGCATTGGTCCAAAAGAGAATCGTAAACGAATGGTTAACACCCATTGGGGCGGTGTGGTAGAAAACAATCATTTTGGTACACACGAATTTATGCTTTTGTGCGAATTGCTAGAGTGTGAGCCCTATATTTGCGGCAACGTTGGAAGCGGAACTGTACAGGAAATGTCTGAGTGGGTTGAATATATGACATTTGAAGGCGAATCTCCCATGGCTAACTGGCGCCGTGAGAATGGTCAGGAAGAGCCATGGAAACTAAAATATTTCGGAGTCGGCAATGAAAACTGGGGCTGTGGTGGAAACATGCGTCCTGAATATTATGCTGACCTTTATCGACGTTATCAGACATACGTTAGAAATTATGGAAATAACAAAGTTTATAAGATTGCCGGCGGCGCAAATGTCGATGATTATAATTGGACAGAAGTACTAATGAAAAATGCACACTGGCTAATGGATGGTTTAAGCCTCCATTATTATACTGTTCCAGGAGATTCATGGTCTGATAAAGGATCCGCGGTTGATTTCGCTGAAGATGAATGGTTTATTACGATGAAAAAGGCTCTTCGTATGGACGAGTTAGTAACAAAGCATAGTACTATTATGGACAAATACGATCCTCAAAAACGGGTTGGGATGATTATCGATGAGTGGGGAACATGGTTTAACGTAGAGCCAGGAACTAATCCTGGATTCTTATATCAGCAGAACACCATCCGCGATGCTCTAGTTGCAGGATTGCATTTTAACATCTTCCATCATCACTGTGATCGTGTCCAAATGACGAATATTGCTCAAACTGTCAATGTACTGCAAGCCATGATTTTAACTGAAGGAGAAAAAATGATTCTTACTCCAACTTATCATGTATTTGATATGTACAAGGTTCACCAGGAAGCCGAGTTCTTAGAAGTTAATTCTTCATTGGACACCTATGAGTACAATGGAGAAAAATTACCGCAAGTAAGTGTGTCTGCATCCAAAAATGCTGAAGGCAAGATCCATATCAGTTTATGTAATATCGATCATCAAAATGAAGCAGGATTAGATTTAGATCTTCGCGGCGTAAATGTAGTAGATACAAAGGTTTCAGGGACCATTATCACTGCGGAAACTATGAATGCTCATAATACATTTGAGAAGCCAAATGTTGTAAAACCAACTCAATTTACTGGTGTAACAGTTGAAAACAACAAATTGGCAATCAAACTTCCAGCAATGTCTGTTGTAACATTAGTGATTGAGTAGGAAATAACGGGGGAATTACCGTGAGTGAAAAAGGTATATGTAAAGGCTGCGTCGAAAGTGTAATCGTAACGGAAGAAGTGATTCAGGAGCTTGTAAAAGAAACGGAAGAAGATTTATCTGTAATTGTTTCTGATGTAGTCTATAAAGCAAGATTAACTATTTGTAAGAACTGTCCTTCTCTTCAATATGGTACAACTTGTGCTCATAGCGGATGTATTGTCCGTTTTAGAGCAAAATTTAAAAACAAGGGTTGCCCGTTTGCCGGGAATCCAAAGTGGGATAAAGTTAGCTAATTTAGAGATCCTCTCCATGTTGGCATCAACCCTAAAAAGTCCCTGACAGGGTTGAGGTCGGGGGTTCGAACCCCTCACAGGTCATTATAACAGAGCCTTGGTAACCTTTGAGTTATCAAGGTTTTTTCTATTTAACAAAAGGAAATTTAGTTTGAAGTAATACAGATGATTTGGTGTCAAAATCTATTACCTCTACAATTCGACATAATCAGACTTACCTCTTCTTTACCTACCTGAATGACTGCCTTCATCTCAACTCACTTGTTGTCTTTTTTCTAACTGGATTAGTATTATTCTAAAAAAATTTCAACTCAGGAGCCAGTTGTGATTAAGTATGTTTCATTAAATAAAGGCTCTGTAAAACTTGCCTGTTGATTTCCGCTCCAGGCGCGTGCGGTTCGCGGGCGGGTTCGGGGAGCCTCCTCGCGTCACTGCGCTCCTGCGGGGTCTCCCCTGCCTCGTCCTCCCGCAGGAGTCTTCGCGCCTTCCTCTCTAATCAACAGGATGCCAAAATCAACAATAAGCTTTAACATGGCCAAAATAAAAAGTTATTCCCATTTTATTGGTAATATACTTTTTGCAGTTTAAGTGCAAAAAAATAAGAATAGTGCCAAAAAATTTTTCGTTTTTTTTCTTAAATAGTTCGCAAATAGGCATTTTTAATATTGGCACAGTATTTGCATGTTTATAAGTGAAACTAGTGAGTTCATAATCATCTAAGGGGGCTTAACAATGAAAACAGGTACGGATCGTGTAAAAAGAGGCATGGCTGAAATGCAAAAGGGCGGCGTCATTATGGACGTTGTGAATGCTGAGCAAGCAAAAATAGCAGAGGAAGCAGGAGCGGTAGCTGTAATGGCATTGGAGCGCGTTCCTTCTGATATCCGTGCAAGTGGTGGAGTAGCAAGAATGGCAGATCCACGAATTACTGAAGAAGTTATGAATGCGGTTTCTATTCCAGTTATGGCAAAAGCACGTATTGGGCACATCGTAGAAGCCCGAGTACTTGAAGCAATGGGTGTTGATTATATTGATGAGAGTGAAGTTTTAACACCAGCAGATGAAGAGTACCATCTAAATAAAAATGATTACACTGTTCCATTTGTTTGTGGTTGCCGTGATCTTGGTGAAGCAGCACGCCGTATAGGTGAAGGTGCTTCCATGCTTCGTACAAAAGGAGAGCCGGGAACTGGTAATATCGTAGAAGCTGTTCGTCATATCCGTAAGGTAAATGCACAAGTACGTAAAGTTGCTACAATGAGTGAAGATGAATTGATGACAGAGGCTAAGCTACTTGGAGCTCCATATGAACTTCTTCTAGAGATTAAGCGTCACGGACGTCTACCTGTAGTAAACTTTGCAGCTGGTGGAGTAGCAACGCCTGCTGATGCTGCACTTATGATGCAATTAGGTGCTGATGGAGTATTTGTTGGTTCTGGAATCTTCAAATCTGATAACCCAGCAAAATTCGCTAGAGCTATCGTGGAAGCAACAACCCACTATAAGGACTATAAACTAATTGCAGAGATTTCAAAAAATCTTGGAATTGCAATGAAAGGTATTGAGATTTCAACACTGCCTCCTGAAGCGCGAATGCAGGATCGTGGTTGGTAAAAATTTCAAATCTCCTAGAAGGATTTTAACATACAGGGGAGAATAATCTATTTATTGTGTATAGGTCTAAAAAATAGTCGAAAGCTCTTTCTTGTTGGTGAAAGCGCTTTAACATTTTTGAAAATTTAAAATATTCACATTGACATTGTTGATTCTGACCCGTATACTCGTGTTAGAAACATGTTCAGTGGGTTTTTGAAAGGTGGATTATGGCATGCAAACACTGGAAACAGTTATTGTTACAGGATATGCAAAAGCTCCACAGGGAACTTCCATGTATGAAATGTATAAGCATGCGGGAATTGTTCTCGAAGTGAATCTGAAAGATCATAAGATTATCGGAGCTGAATTCACATTCGTAACTGAACTAACTAAAAATTATTTTCAAAAACTGCTGATAGGCTACTGTCTTCAAGACGGTGTCGAGCACCTGATTAAACGAATTCAAAGTTTTTATTTTGCTCCATCCCAGCAAGCGATCATTGTGGCTCTTCAAGCTGCAGTTCAACGTTACTGGGATAATGTGAAGCAAATGAATACATAACGTTTGGTTATAATAAAGTGGGAAGATGACCTCTTCCCATGGTCTTATTAAAACCGGGCAAACATGAACTCTTTGTAAGGAATGTTCCTTGGAACGACATTCTTTATAGAGATTTATGTTTTGCTCGGTTTTTTATTTTACCGAACTGTTAACACCCACAAAAGTCGATGGAGAGGAAGGGAAAAATGATGAGCAAGCTGATTACATGCGAAGAAGCTGTAAAAAAGGTTAAAAGCGGCTCACGAATTATGGTAGGGGGATTTGGACTTGTAGGAAGTCCGCTTAGTTTAATAGCCGCTTTGGCTCATTCTGAAGTGAAAGACTTAGAGATTATTAGTAATAACCTTGGTGAACCAGGCAGAGGTCTTGGAGTTTTAGTAAGGCAAAAGCAAGTGAAAAAAGCAATAGGTTCGTATTTTACATCCAACCCAGAGGTGGTTAAGGCTTATCAGGATAAGGAAATGGAGGTGGAGCTTCTCCCGCAAGGAACAATGTCTGAAGCCATTCGAGCGGGTGGTGCGGGACTAGGAGGGTTTTATACACCGGTCAGCGTAGGAACAAAAATCGCCGAAAACAAAGAAGAGCGTACCCTTAACGGTAAAAAATATGTGTTCCAAGAGCCTCTTAAAGCCAATTTTTCTTTAATTAAAGCAAAAAAAGCGGATCAATTAGGAAATCTCATCTACAACAAATCGGCAAGAAACTTCAATCCGATGATGGCAACAGCTGCGGATGTGGTTATTGCAGAGGTGGACGAGATTGTGGAGGTAGGCCAAATTTCTCCTGAAGAAATTGTGACCCCTCATTTATACGTTGATTTTATCGTTGTGAAGGGCGGGAACTAGCTTGAACGTGAAACAATACATTGCTGCAAGAGCGGCGAAGGAATTAAAGCATGGGGATATCGTCAATTTGGGGATAGGGATTCCAACGCTGGTGGCTGATTACATTCCATCAGATGTTAAAGTTTTTTTACACTCGGAAAACGGCATCCTTGGAGTAGGTCCTACACCTGATCCAGAGCATATTGACCAAAATCTTGTCAATGCAGGGAAACTTCCTGTCACAGTATTGGAAGGGTCATCCTATTTTGATAGCGCTTCCTCTTTTGCGATGATTCGCGGAGGACATGTAAGCGTTTCGATTCTTGGTGTACTGCAAATCGATGCAATTGGGCGGATTGCCAACTGGGCCGTACCAGGAAAAAGTGTTCTTGGTGTAGGCGGGGCGATGGATTTATTGGAGGGCTCCAAAAAGGTAATCGTAACAACGTTGCATACGTCTAACCAGGGAGATTCAAAAATCGTCAAGGAATTAACCTATCCGATCACATCGGAACGAATAGTGGATTTAATTATTACCGATTTGGCGGTGTTCGCTGTAAAGGAAGATGGACTACATCTTATGGAGCTGTCCCCTGGAATTTCCCTTGAGGAAGTTCAACAGAGAACGGATGCACCCTTCCATATTGCTGAATCTTTCAATATAGGCAAAGAGGTGACTGTGTAGTGGTTGTAATCGTAAATGCATTTCGGACTGCTATCGGAAGCATCGGTGGATCACTGGCGGATACGCGCCCGGAAGAGCTCGTATCTCTCATCATGAAAAATAATCTTTCGTCTTCTGGTTATAGTGCCAATATTGTCGATGAAGTCATCGTCGGCCAAACAAAGCAGAGTGCGCATGCTCCGAATATTGCAAGAGTTGCCGCATTACAGGCCCATTTTCCAGAATCGATTCCTGCTTATACTGTTCATCGTCAGTGTGGTTCGGGTATGCAGGCCGTCATTAACGGAGCGATGTCCATTTTGACAGGTCAGGCGGACGTCGTTTTAGCAGGAGGTGTCGAAAGCATGTCACAAGCGCCTCATTATACGGTTGGCACTCGATTCGGCCTTAAGATGGGAGATCTGACGCTGTATGATTCAAATACGGAGAGTCAGCCAAAATCGCAGCCGGAGGAGATATATGGTCGTTTCACGATGGGGCAAACAGCTGAGTGGCTAGCTGAAAAATATAACATTAGCCGCCGTAAACAAGACGAATTTGCCTTCACGAGTCAGCAGAAAGCGAAACGTGCAATTGAAATGGGCCATTTTGAGGAAGAAATCATTCCTGTTCCGGTAAAGGAAGGAAAAAAGGGGATTAGACACTTTGCGATAGATGAGTACCCAAGATTGACGGACATTGAAAAGTTAGGAACACTAAGTCCTGTGTTTCAAAACGATGGTACGGTAACAGCCGGAAACTCGTCCGGCAGAAATGATGGAGCCTCGATGCTGCTGTTGATGTCGGAAGAAAAAGCGAAACAACTTGGAGTGGTCCCGATGGCAAGGATTCGTTCCTTTGCTGCAACGGGCGTATCACCAAAAGAAATGGGAATCGGTCCGGTTCCTGCATCCCAAATTGCGTTGAAAAAAGCGGGTCTTCGTTTGGAAGATATTGATTTGATTGAATTAAATGAAGCGTTCGCTGCTCAAAGTCTTGCTTGTTTAAAAGAATGGGGCATAAAAGGAGACAATGTGAATGTAAACGGAGGGGCGATTGCCTTAGGTCATCCACTTGGGTGCTCCGGTGCAAGAATCGTCACTACATTATGTCATGAGCTTGAAAAACAAAAGCGGCAATTTGGCCTTGCAACGATTTGTGTCGCGGGGGGATTAGGAATGGCAATGGTGGTGGAAAGATGGATGGAATAAAAAAAGACTACGTGTTTCATCGTGATCTAAAAAAGGAGTACCCGATTATTACCCACGGTGCAGGGGTCTATCTCATAGATGGGAACGGGAAAAAATATTTGGATGCTTGCTCGGGAGCGGTTGCAGCCAACTTGGGACATGGGATTACTTCTATAGGAGAGGCCATGGCAGAACAAGCAAAAAAAGCAGCTTTCGTCCATACAATGCGCTTCGAGACGAAAGCGTTGCATGAACTGGCTGAAACAATCGGAAAAATGGCCCCCGACCATTTAAATAAAGTGTATTTTACAACCGGAGGCTCCGAAGCAAATGAAAGTGCTTTGAAGCTGGCGAGGCAATATCATAGGGACGCCGGCAGATCCCAAAAACACATGGTAATCGGGCGATGGCAATCGTATCACGGTAACACCATCGGTTCTTTATCAGCAGGAGGAGACGTTAAAAGAAGGCATGCATACACTCCTAATCTTTTAAACTATGCCCATGTCTATTCTCCGTACTGCCACCGATGTCCATACGATCGTCAAAAAGATGATTGTCTCTCTAAACAAAACTGGACGTGTGTAACGGATATAGAAAGAACCATTTTAGAGCTTGGTCCTGAGAACGTGTCGGCATTTATCGCCGAACCAATTGTCGGAAGCCAGCAAGGTGCTGTTCCACCGCCGCCAGGGTATTTTGAGAGAGTTCGAGAGCTGTGTGACCGTTACGAAATTGTCTTAATTATCGATGAAGTAATGACAGGATTCGGCCGTACTGGTACCAACTTTGCGACAGAACAGATTGGAATCGAACCTGATATCATCACGTTTGGAAAAGGGGTTTCGGCAGGATATGCTCCGCTGGCCGGAATGATTGTTCATGAACGATTGATAGATGGGCTCATTCAAAATAGTGACGGGAAATTTATTCACGGCTATACCTATAGCGGGCATCCTGTGGCTGTAGCAGCCGGTCTTGCTGCATTAGACGTATATGAGCGAGATATGGTGCTGGAAAACGTCAAAAAACAAGGGACCTACCTTTTCAACCGTCTTATGGAGCTGAAGCAAAAACATTCTTATATATCTGATGTTCGGGGCAGAGGGCTGTTAATTGGTATGGAGCTTGTGAAAGATCGTGAGCAGGATCTATTGTTCGATCCATCTGAAAAAGCTGCTGAAAGATTGAATGGAATTGCGATGGAACTCGGTGCGGTTTTTTATCCCGGTTCCGGTTCAATAGACGGCACAATGGGGGAGCACTTTATCATCAGTCCACCATTAAATGTAACGAAAATAGAAATTGATGAAATTGTGAGAATACTAGATGAATCATTATCGATATTCGAGGGCCAATTTAGAAAGGATGAGGCATATGAAATTACAAAGTAAAACAAACGAAATTCAAGAAAAAGCACGAAGGCATTTATCACCGGTTATGACAAGGGTAACGGAGCTTGTCATTGAAAAAGCGCATGGCGCAAAGTTTTGGACGACAGACGGAAAGGAATATATTGATTTTGTTTCAGGAGTGGCCGTCAATGCAGTTGGGCATACGAACGATAAAATGGTTGAAGCCATTAAAAAGCAAGCTGAAGCCTTAATTCATCTTGGGTTGAACTACGGTTATTATGAAACGGCTGCGAATTTGGCGGAAAAGCTTGCTCAAATCACACCAGGAAATCTTGACACTGTTTTTTTCTCCAATTCGGGAGCTGAAGCCATTGACGGTGCGCTTAAACTAGCAAAGGCGGCCACAGGCAGACCGGCTATCATTGCTTTTGAAGGATCGTTTCATGGCCGTACATTAGGAGCAACAGCCATTACGGCATCAAGCTCTAAATACCGTCGATATTATGAGCCGATTTTAGGCGAGGTGTACCACGTTCCATATCCGTATCCCAGCCAGCTGAAAAACATTAGAGAAGAAGAAGCAGAAGAGTATTGCTTGAATCAGCTTCAAAAATTGTTTGATTTACGCGTGGATCCTTCACGTGTAGCGGCTATCATCATTGAACCGGTAATGGGTGAAGGCGGCTATTATCCGGCACCGCCAAGCTTTTTGCAGGAGTTAAGAAAGATTACAGAGGAACACGGCATATTGCTTATCTTTGACGAAGTACAGACAGGATTTGGCCGTACAGGCAAAATGTTCGCGGCAGAGCATGCGAATGTGACTCCTGATATTTTAGTACTGGCAAAAGCACTTTCCGGCGGAATGCCTCTTGGTGCCATTGTAGCAAGTCGTGAGCTTCATGAGAAATGGCCAACGGCCGGTCATGGTTCGACATTTGGTGGAAATCCAGTTTCTTGTGCTGCGGCATTGGCAAACATTGAGGTCATTGAGGAAGAGAAGTTAGTAGAACGCAGTGCTAAACTCGGTGCCAAGATTGTCGGCCGACTTCATAACTCGGTAGGACATTTACCGGGCATTGTTGAAGTCCGAGGAGTTGGCATGATGATCGGTATTGAATTCGATTCGCAATCTGCTGCTTCCTTTGTACCGAAAATTAAATCGAAAGCACTGGAAAATGGCTTGCTCATTATGAACTGCGGTGTAAGCGGGCAAACGATCCGATTAATGCTGCCTCTTAATATTCAAGAAGATGTGCTTGATATAGGATTAACGATTTTAGAAGATGTGATAACAGAAACAATTTCAGGAAACTAATTTTCGTTTCCTCGGAATACAACTATAAAGGAGGTCAAGTATATGTCTAGTCAAATCAAAACAGATATTCTTCAGGGAGATCTTTATATAAATGGAAAATGGGTAAGTGCCCCCGATCAGTCCTACTTTGAAAGCTTAAATCCGGCAACGGGGGAACTTGTCGGCATATGTGCGGCCGCCACAACAGAGCAAGTAGATGAGGCTGTCACAAAAGCGAATGAAGCGTATTCACAATGGAAGAACATCCCCATTCCAGAGCGAGCGGCTTATTTAACGAAAGCAGCCCAATTGTTTGAAATACGAAAAGAGGAACTTGCTAGTGTCATGACAATGGAGATGGGCAAAGTGCTGCCTGAGTCTTTAGGCGAAGTTGGAGTGGTCATCGCGACTGCTCAATATATGGCAGGCGAGGGACGACGTCTCTTTGGAGAAACGGTCCCTGCGGGCTTCCCAGACCGGAACGTAAGAATGGTTCGTGAACCTCTTGGAGTTGCGGCGTGCATTACCCCCTGGAACTTTCCAGTTGCACTTGCTTCCTACAAAATCTTTTCAGCTCTGCTTGCTGGTAATACCGTCGTATGGAAGCCTGCTTCAGAGGTTGCGCTATCGGCAAAGATATTTGTGGAAGTGTTAGATGAAGCCGGATTTCCAGCAGGAGTTGTGAACTTAATTACCGGTTCAGGAAGAACAGTCGGGCAAACACTCGCAGAGCATTCAGATGTTAAAATCATTTCGTTTACGGGTTCAACTGAAGTCGGACAAAAGCTGGCTGAAATGAGCAGTAAAACGTTAAAACGTATTTCATTGGAATTGGGTGGGAAAAACGCAGTGATCGTCTTGAAGGATGCGGACTTGGACAAGGCGGCAGACGGAATCGTAAAATCAGCGTTTACAACAACTGGTCAGCGCTGTACAGCGGCAAGCCGAGTAATCGTCGAGCGTCCAGTAAAGGAACTGCTCGTACAAAAATTAATAGAAATAACAAAGTCTATGAAAATAGGAAATGGACTTGAAGAAGGGAAACAAGTGGGACCTCTCGTAAATGAAGACCAGCTTCATACAGTCGAAAAATATGTAAAAACAGCGATTGAAGAAGGTGGAAAAATTGTCTCTGGTGGGCAGCGTGTCAAAGAATTGGGCGGCTATTATTATGAGCCGACAATCATTGAGAATGTGAAACCGAATGATATTGTTGCACAGGAAGAAATATTTGGTCCAGTTCTTGCCATCATTGAAGTAGATTCATATGAGGAAGCCATGGAAGTAAATAACGGGACAATTTATGGGCTATCAACTTCTATTTATACAGAGAGCCTTCATTATGCGAACCGTGCTGCAAAGGAAGCAGTAAGCGGACTTGTCTATATTAATAACGGAACATCCAATGCCGAAATGGGAGTAGCATTTGGAGGCATGAAAATGTCCGGAAACGGTCACCGTGAAGTTTCCCATCATGCATTTGATGTCATGACAGAGTGGAAGTCGATTTATACAAACTATTAATAAACGGGCCATATCTATTATAAGGTGGGAGAATATGAGAAAACACCGTATTGGAATTGCATTCTTTTACCATGAATCCCACAGTTTTAGTCCGATGAAAACCGAAATCGAACAGTTTCGAAACGAAGGCTATTTTATCGGCGATGAAATTTATGATGCCTATACAGGAACGAAAACAGAAGTGGGTGGGTTTCTGGATGTATTGAAACAGGTGGAGGATGTAGAAATCGTGCCGCTGCTTTGTGCGGCAGCGGTCCCATCGGGCGTAGTATCAACAGAAGCGTATTCAATCATCGAAGAGCAAATGCTCCAGTCAATCCGGGAGGCTGGAAGGCTGGACGGATTATTGCTTGCACTGCATGGAGCGATGGTCGTGGAGCACCTCCTTGATCCGGAAGAGCATTTACTGGGAAAAATTCGCGGGCTTATCGGATTGAATGTTCCAATCGCGACGACGCTGGACATGCACGCCAATTTAAGCGAAAAAATGATTGATTACACACCGCTTCATTTTGGATTTAAAACATATCCACATGTTGATATGTATGAACAAGGCGTTCATGCGTCAATGGCTTTATTGAAGCAATTAAAGGAAGGTGTGCATTATTATGCTTCTTTTGAAAAATTGCCGATGATGCCTCCCTCTATCAATATGAGAACTGCAGAAGGGCCGATGCACAAAATGATAGAGTGGGCGAAACAAGCCGAAGAGGAAGAAGGCATTTATAATGTGTCTGTATTTGGTGGCTTTCCTTACTCGGATATTCCCATGGTCGGTGCAAGTGTACTTGTTGTTTCGCTCGATCCGCAAAAGGGAAAAGAGAGTGCCCAAAAGTTGGCTTACTTGTTCTGGAGTGTAAGAGAAGAATTTATCATGGATTTGCCCGGTGTAAAAGAAGGGCTCGATTTGGCATTGGCGATAGAGGATGACATGCCAATCGTGCTGGCTGATATCTCAGATAATCCGTTAAGCTGCGGGAGCGGGGATACAACAGAGCTGCTTCGGGAGATGGTGAAGATGAACATTCCTAACACGCTGTTTGGAGGACTCTACGATCCAGAATCTATTGAGGCTTGCCGCAAGAAGGGAGCCGGAAATAAGGTATTGTTGTCTCTTGGAGGGAAAGTATCTCCTGATTTTGGGGAGCCCGTACAGGTCGAAGCAACGGTAGTGGCCTTATCAGACGGTGTATTTCACAATTCTGGGCCGTTCAATCAGCATTTAAGAGTTGATTTAAAGGGGGCGGCTCACATTCGCGTTGGTGAGATGGATATCCTCCTCATTGGAAGGCCGATGTCAGCGAATGATCCGGAAATGTTTCGTCATATTGGTCTTGAGCCGCAGGCAAAGAGAATTCTTGGGTTAAAGGCTAAAAATCATTTTCGGGCAGCGTTTGAGCCGATTGTTGGCCGTATCATTTATGTGGATGCACCTGGTGTTGCATCCAACCGTTTAACAACTTTTACGTATCGTCACATACCAAAGCCAATTTGGCCGCTGAATGATATCCAATATGAAGTAGAAGTGAGGGGGACAGAAAAATGGAAACATTGAACAAAACCTATTATGTTGAAGTACCAGCTTCGTTGAATCCAGAACAGCTAAAAATGATGATGGAGCTTGAGGAAGATGCGTTTCCGGGATTAGGAGCAGTAGATGAACAAGCCCTTGTCCCGCTTACACGCTACGGGAAACTCATTCAATACCGGCAGCAAAATGATCCAAGGCCGATTGCGATTTGCGAAGTGATGAGAGCTTACAATGATATTCATAAAGCCTACATTTTTGGGTTTTATGTCCGCTCCGACCAGCAAGGGAAAGGAATCGGGAAATTATTTTTACAGGAAATTTTTCCGATTCTAAAGCAAGATGGTTTTCGTAAGGTCTGCTTAACAGTCAGTACTAAAAACAAAGCAGCCGTCAAGTTATATGAAAAATTAGGGTTTGTCATAAAAGAGACGAGATTCGATGAATTTGGTGAAGGGGAAAATCGCTATTATATGGAATGCGTCATTTCTTAATAAGGTAATGATCAGAGGAGAATTCATCAAAAAAATAGGCTAATTTTAGGAGGAGTTTATGATGAGAAACAATTTATTCAAACCGCAAAGACATTGGAAAGAAATCGAGCTTTGGAAGGATGTAACTGATGAGCAATGGAATGATTGGGTTTGGCAATTGACGAATACTATCAAAAATTTAGAAGACTTAAAGAAAGTAGTTAACTTAACACCAGAGGAAGAAGAAGGGGTTTTAATTTCAACAAAAACAATCCCATTAAACATCACGCCATATTATGCATCGCTTATGGATCCTGATGATTCAAGATGTCCGGTTCGAATGCAGTCTGTTCCGATTTCTGCGGAATTGCATAAAACAAGATATGATTTAGAAGATCCCCTTCACGAAGATGAAGATTCACCAGTACCTGGGTTAACACATCGTTATCCGGATCGCGTGTTGTTCCTAGTCACAAACCAATGCTCCATGTACTGCCGTTACTGCACAAGAAGACGCTTCTCCGGACAAATCGGAATGGGCGTACCAAAGAAACAGTTAGACACAGCGATTAATTATATCGCATCTAACCCACAAATTCGAGATGTGTTAATTTCCGGAGGAGACGGGCTCCTTATTAATGACAATATTTTAGAATATATTTTAAAGAATTTACGTGAGATTCCGCATGTAGAAATTATTCGTATCGGTACAAGAGCACCTGTCGTATTCCCACAGCGTATTACCGAAAATCTTTGCAATATCTTGAAAAAGTATCATCCAGTTTGGTTGAATACACATTTCAATACATCTATTGAAATTACGGAAGAATCGAAGCGTGCATGTGAAATGCTTGCAAATGTTGGTGTACCTGTTGGTAACCAAGCGGTTATTTTAGCAGGCATTAACGACAGTGTGCCGATCATGAAACAGCTTATGCATGACCTTGTTAAAATTCGCGTTCGTCCATATTATATTTACCAATGTGATTTATCAGAAGGGATTGGCCATTTCCGTGCACCAATCAGCAAAGGATTGGAAATTATGGAGGGACTTCGCGGCCATACATCGGGTTATGCCGTTCCGACATTTATTGTTGATGCCCCGGGTGGAGGCGGTAAAATTCCATTGCAGCCGAACTATATCATTTCTCAAAGTTCTAATAAAGTCGTACTACGTAACTTTGAAGGTGTCATTACATCTTATCCAGAACCAACAAATTATCAGTCAGGCAGTGCAGAGGATTACTACAAAAAGGTATATCCTGAAGTGTTTGAAAAGTTTGAAAGTAATGGTGTTCTATCCATTATTGATGATACGAAATTTAACCTTACACCAGAAGGATTAAAACGGTTAGATCGCCGCAAAACGTATAAGGAAAATACTGAGCATAGTTCATTAAAAGATAAACGTGACAAACGTGACGAGTTAAAAGAGAAAAAATTCCAATCACAAATGAAGAAATATGAAACAGTAGGAGCAAAGGAGGAATAATTTTGATTTGTCAATGGTGCGAATCTGACACAGCACGTGAAACGAGCAACAAAGTGTATTGGGAACTTCCAGATGGAACAAATGCGATCGAAATTAAGGACACACCATCCATTCATTGCTTGGAATGCGGTATGACCTATCAAACAGATAACACGGTGAAAGAAATTGAGGATCATCTATTTTTAATTGATTGCTCAAAGCTTGAAAAAAGTATGACGTATGAAACACTTATGGCCGCTCCACGTTTATTGAAGCGAAACTACTTTGATTTTTCGAAATAATTAGCCTAGCCATCTCTCATTTTTCAATATTAAGTGGGAGATGGCATATGTTTTCTAAAAAGTTAGATAGATGCTAATAGATGAAAAATTAAGGAGGACAAGAATGGAAGCAATCAACAACTATAATAATGACCAAAATAATCAGAAACATCAGAATAATAAGGAAAGTAAAGAGCATATTAAACGCAATTTAAAGGCGCGTCACATGACGATGATTGCTATTGGAGGGTCAATCGGGACAGGGTTATTTCTAGCGACAGGGGCGTCCATTCAAACAGCTGGACCTGGTGGAGCGTTAATAGCTTATGGGGCTATCGGCATCATGGTCTACTTTTTAATGACAAGTCTCGGAGAAATGGCTACCTTAATGCCGGTTTCGGGATCATTTTCAACATATGGCAGTCGCTTTGTCGATCCGGCATTTGGTTTTGCGCTTGGTTGGAATTATTGGTTCAACTGGGCTATTACACTGGCGGTTGAAATAGCTGCATCAGCAATTATTATGAAGTTCTGGTTTCCGGATGTACCGAGCATCGTCTGGAGTTCACTGTTTTTAGGCCTAATCTTTTTATTGAATGCCTTGTCGGTTAAAAGTTACGGAGAATCCGAGTACTGGTTCTCCTTAATAAAAGTAGTGACGATCATCGTTTTCATTGGAGTCGGTTTGCTTACCATTTTCGGTATTCTTGGCGGACAGTTTATCGGGTTTAAAAACTTTACTATAGGAGATGCTCCTGTTCATGGCGGCCTTTTGTCCATTTTAAGCATTTTTTTCATTGCAGGTTTTTCCTTTCAAGGTACGGAACTCGTGGGGATTGCTGCAGGAGAAAGTGAAGAGCCGGAGAAAAACGTTCCAAAGGCGATTCGACAAGTATTTTGGCGTATTCTTCTATTCTATATCGTTGCTATTGCTGTCATTGGCCTTATCATTCCTTATACAAGTCCAAACCTGTTAGGCAGGGATGTCGATAGCATCGCTGTCAGCCCTTTTACCCTTGTATTTAAGAAAGTGGGCATAGCATTTGCAGCATCTGTGATGAATGCGGTCATTTTGACATCGGTTTTATCGGCGGGGAGTTCCGGTTTATATGCATCGACACGCATGCTTTGGTCCATGGCAAAAGACGGTCAGGCTCCTAAATTTTTACAAAATGTAAATGATCGCGGAATTCCGATGAATGCCCTTGTCATGACGACGATTATCGGTGGCTTTGCCTTTTTAACGTCCATTTTTGGAGATCAAGTGTATACATGGTTATTAAATGCGTCAGGCTTAACCGGATTTATTGCATGGCTAGGAATTGCAGTCAGCCATTATCGTTTTAGAAAAGCATATTTGGCCCAGGGCAGGGACATGAATGATTTGAAATTTAAAGCGAAATGGTTCCCGCTTGGTCCGATTCTCGCTTTTGCGATGTGTGTCTTTGTCATTTTCGGCCAAAATTATCAAGCTTTTTTAGCAAGTGAGATTGATTGGTATGGAGTAGCAGTGTCGTATATTGGTTTACCGATCTTTTTGGCATTATGGCTCGGGTATAAACTCGTTCATAAATCGAAGGTCGTTCCACTAAAGGAATGTTCTTTTGATGAGATGTCATCAAAATAGAAGGTTTAGAGGAAGGGTATAAATTCTATAAGGTGAATTAAAATAGAATAGTTATGGCACCTGCCAAAAAGCACAAGCTAAACCTAGCTAGTGCTTTTTGACTAGTAGAGAACTCGCCATAAATAGAAGGTTGCATAGGATTCCCAATTTGCCCAGGGGATTGATAATGCAAGGATTTCTTCTTTGGTCGGCTTTCTATCCATATTTAGTAGCGTTTTTACCGCATTAATTAGACCGACATCATCGATCGGGAAGGCAGTCGGAAAACGAAGGCAGCGCATCAGCACATAATTGGCTGTCCATGGGCCAATCCCGCGTATTTTAATTAAGCTTTTTTCGACCTCTTTAAAATGACTGGCTTCCATTAATTTTTCCTTGGATAATTCTCCGCTCGCCATTAATTTGGCAATTCCAATAATATATTCACTCTTTTTGACGGTCATTTTAATATCTGCGAGATCCTTTGGTGTGAGTTGTGCAATTCGTTCATAGGACGGAAATATCCAATAATTTTTGCCGTCCCATTCAATGGACTCACCAAATTTTTCAACGAATTGTCTCTTTAATGTGTAAGCGAATCCTAAGTTAATTTGCTGGCCTAAGACCCCCCAGCAAAGAGCTTCAAACAAATCGGGAATGCCGATTAGGCGTAATCCATAAAAGTCTTTTACGGGCATTTTAAGTAAGGGATCAGCTTTGGCAATATCATAAAAGGGAGTTAAATCGTTATCGAGGTCAAACCATTCTCGAATATAATGGACTACCTTATTAGGATCGCGCGGTTTACCTTTTAAAAAGTGAACAACCATTTGGTTTTTCTCGTTTACTTTTATTTGTACAAGTGTTTGAATTTCGCCAATCGCGATGACTCTTGTAATGTTATCATTTTCAATTTCATACATACATTCATTTTTATTCCGCTGCAGGTATCCAAAGTTTGCTTTCATATTAAACGCTTTAGGCAATGGAATGACAATATATTCATTAACTTCGTTAATTTCTTCCCCAAGTGTGTTGGACAATTTATCCTACCCCTTCCTTTTGCTATATTCTATTATTATCATAAAAGTAAAAAAATTATTTTTTTATCTTGCTGTTACATTCAAATTTTTTTATTATTCATGCAATTACGTGTATATTGATTATGTAGTACTGTTAATCGCTGAATGAAAGAGAATCTAATTCTGAATGTGAGGAATCTTAGTTGAAACCAAAAGTTATTGTCTATAAAAAAGTCGATTCTACTGTTATAGAATATGTACGTGAAACTTGTGAAGTTATTTATTTTGAAAAATTAGATTCGCAGTCACTTCCTAGCTTTTATAAAGAATTAAAGGATGCTGAAGGGATTCTGGGCTCTGGACTAAAAGTGGATGAAAAGTTTTTGGAGCTTGCGCCTCAACTAAAAATTGTCAGCAATATCTCAGTTGGCTACGATAATTTAGATATTCCCGAAATAACTAAGCGCAAAATTATGGCTACTAATACTCCAGAGGTTTTAAATGATAGTGTAGCCGATACCATTTTTGGTTTATTACTAGCAACGGCTAGAAGAATGCCGGAATTAAATCAGATGGTAAAGTCAGGAAAGTGGACATCGCAAGTGGGTGAGAATCTGTATGGAGTGGATGTGCATCATAAGACATTGGGAATTATCGGAATGGGAGGAATTGGCTCAGCCATTGCCAAACGTGCGAATTATGGCTTTGATATGCCCATTTTGTATCACAATCGCTCACGAAATTTAGAAGCCGAACAAATTTATCAAGCAACCTACTGTTCCCTTGAAGAAATTTGTCAGCACGCAGACTTCATTTGCTTAATGACACCACTAACACCAAAGACAGTTAAGCTAATTGGAGAAAAGGAATTTAAACTAATGAAGAAATCAGCCATTTTTGTTAATGGTTCGCGTGGAGCAACTGTGGATGAAGATGCCTTGGTTCAGGCCCTTCAAAATGGGGATATCTTAGCTGCAGGGTTAGACGTCTTCGCACAGGAACCAGTAAGTCCAGATCACCCACTTTTATCAATGGATAATGTAGTCACCCTGCCGCATATTGGGTCAGCTACCTACGAAACTCGATTGAAAATGGCCAAAGTTGCAGCGGAAAATCTAGTCCATGGATTGGAGGGTAAACAGCCGCTTTCATTAATTAATCAAGATGTTTTAACCGAAGTTCACTAAATAAACAGGCGTGAAGAATCTTCTTAAACAAAGGGTTCTCCACGCCTGTTTTATTAATCTACGATTAAAACATAGGGTATGGAGTTTTTGTAGAAAGGACAAAAGAATAATACTAGAAGTTCCAAATGGAAATATCCAACAGCCATTTCTAGGTGCCTGACACCGGATTTTGTGAGATAATCGAAATGTAGTATGATACAATTAACTTTGGTTTGTTTGGAAGACTTCTTAGGAGAGGATATTAGATGACCAATAATGAGATACCTTCTCTACAGAAGGATGGAAAAGTTACGATATTGAATCAACGAAATACATCAAACATAATGAATGATCTAAAGTTACTTTTTAAAGCAAATGTATTAATCGCTAATGTTTTGCCTGTCTTTGCAGGATTCTGGTTAGCCTTACATTTTACCAATGCTTCATTTACAGCCCACCTGGATTTATTTTTCTTAACAATTTTCGGAAGTACAATGGTAATGGCTGGGGCACTCGCGCTCAATAACTGGTACGATGTTGATATTGACACTGTAATGGATCGAACAAAGGGTCGTCCAACAGTAACGGGGAATATTTCTTTGAACGCAGTTTTAACAATAGGTATTGCTCTAAGTATATTAGGTCAAATCCTTTTACTCTTTACGACCGTTGAAGCGGCGATATACTCCTTTGTCGGATGGTTTACCTATGTTATTTTATATACCATGTGGTCAAAACGGCGGTATACAATTAATACAGTAATTGGAAGTGTTTCTGGTGCCGTTACACCTTTAATAGGATGGACAGCCATCGCACCTGGTTTTCAAAGAGTCCCAATGATCTTGTTTCTTATCTTGTTTATTTTTCAAATGCCGCATACCTTTGCGATTGCCGTAAAGAAATATAAAGAATATAAAGCAGCTGGAGTAGCCATGCTTCCCGTTGTTCGCGGATTGGCTGTGACTAAACGGCAAATGGTGATCTATATTGCTTGCTTATTTCCATTACCATTTTTTTTAACGATGCTTGGAAATACTTTTATAGTGATTGCTACGTTGCTTAACGTTGGATGGTTGGTTGTGAGTATCAGCGGATTTTTTACTAAGGATGATTTAAAATGGGCACATGTGAATTTTCTATATTCCGTTAATTATATAACAATATTGTTTCTCTTGATGGTAATTGTTACATTGCCGGTATTTAGTTAGTCGAGATCAAATGAAACTCAAACTATAGATAAGTGAAAGCTGTTCCGAAAGTATGCAAGTTATTTGCAAACTAATGGAGCAGCTTTTTTGTGTTTGAAAAAGGCAGTTCCTTTTGGGTGTTCACGAAAAAAGCTGAGCAAATGTGATACAGTTCACTTCGATGATAATCATTCCCATCTATTATTAAGGTATGAAATATAAGGGGGTTGATTTTCAGTGGGGGACACAAAAGTTAACAACAAAAAAAAGCATGGTGAAGGGCACGAGGCTCCATTAAAAGGAACATGGATTTCTGTAGGAGTGGTTGGGGTCGTAATTCTCGCTACGTATTTAATATTATATGGCCTTTATATGGCTAGAGTATAGGAGGGGATGACAGATATGAAAATGCATCTTGATGAAAAAATTTGGCTTACCTTGAGTTTCGGTATGATCATGCTATTCATGCTTATTACTGGCTATCAAGCATTTGCCTTGGAAATGGGACCACCGAGTAATAATGAATTAATTGATCCACAAAAGGTAGACCAAACAGCGCCATTCGATAAACCGGGTATTACAAAGGTTGGCGAAAATGAATATGAAGTAGTTATGACATTACAAGCTTTCAGTTTTAATCCAGGTAATATCGAAGTCCCTGCTGGATCGACAGTGCATTTTACATTAACCTCAAAAGATGTTGTCCATGGATTTGAAGTTGCAGGTACAAACCTAAATGCAATGGTCATGCCAGGACATATTCAAAAAATCACTCAAAAATTTAATAAAGCGGGAACGTATTTAGTGTTATGTAATGAATATTGCGGTGCCGTTCACCAAATGATGAGTACAACAATTACAGTTAAATAAAGGGGGGAAGCAAAATGCAACCAGCAAAATCACAGACATTTAAAGATAAAGCAGGTAGAGTGATGGGAATCAGCAAGGAAGATGCCCTATTAACGAAATCATATATATTTGTAGCATTTATATCATTACTTCTTGGCGGAATTCTTGGCCTTGTGCAGGGACTGAACCGTGCCGGAATTCTGGAATTACCATCATGGATAAACTATTATCAAGTTCTGACAGCACATGGTTTAATATTAGTTGTTGTATTAACTGCTTTCTTTACGATTGGTTATTTTTATGCCAGTCTTTCACATACTTTAGGGGGGATTCTTCCTAAAGTAAGAAAGATCGCATGGATTGGCTTTGGATTGAAGATTGTCGGGTTTGTTTTAGCAGTAATTCCAATCATTATGGGTGATGCATCTGTAATGTATACTTTCTATCCGCCAATGGCAGCTGCACCAATGTTTTATATTGGTTTAGCTTTAATTGTGGTTGGTGTTTGGATGTGTGCTTTCGGTGCCTTTATCCAAGTTGCGAATTGGAGAAAGAATAACAAAGGACAGCATGTACCAATCCTTGCTTATTTTGCTACTGGAGTATTTGTCCTATTATTTTTCGGTTCCATACCTGTAGCGATAGAAGTAATCGTTATGATTATTCCTTGGTCATTTGGCTGGGTCGAAACAATCAATGTTATGGTGGCACGTACACTATTTTGGGCCTTTGGACATACGTTAGTTAATATTTGGTATTTAACTGCTGTTTCCGCATGGTATGTCATTGTACCTAAAATTATTGGTGGAAAACGCTGGAGTGATACGTTAACCCGTGTCGTTATTATTGGCTTAGTAGTTATGAATATTACAGGTGGATTCCATCACCAAATTGTTGACCCAGGAATTGATCCAGCCGTTAAATTTATGCACGTATTTATGAGTTTGGCGATTGGATTCCCGTCCTTAATGACAGCATTCGCCATGTTTGCCGTTTTTGAACGTACAGCAAGAAAACAAGGTGGAAAAGGCTTAATCGGATGGTATAAAAAAATGCCATGGGGCGATGTTCGTTTCCTAGCTCCAATGATTGCGATGATTGCCTTTATACCTGCTGGTGCTGGTGGAATTGCTCAAAGCACTAACCAATTGGATCAGGTCGTTCATAATACGATGTGGATTGTTGGACATTTTCATTTAACGCTTGGCATGTCCGTAGTGATGACGTTCTTTGGCATTAGTTATTGGTTAGTTCCATATATTTCAAAACGTGTATTAACACCGCAAATAAATAAATTAGGTGTGATCCAAACTTGGATTTGGACAATAGGAATGATCTTTATGTCAGGGGCTATGCATTGGGTTGGATTACTTGGTTCCCCGCGTAGAACTTCTTTTACAACTTATGGAGACAATGCAACAGCATTAAGCTGGAGCCCATATTTAATGTGCTTAGCTGTTGGCGGCACCTTGTTAATTATCGGTGTTATTCTTCAAGTGTATGCAGTAATGAATATGATGTTTTTTGCACCAAAGGGAGAAACAGAATTTCCTATTGCTGAGGAAGAAGATAATGCAACTAAAACTCCATATTGGACAGAGCGTTGGGGCCTTTGGATTGTGATAATGCTATTAGTTGTTGCAATGGCCTATGTCATCCCATTAACTGAATTTATCGTTAATGCACCTCCGGGATCACCACCATTCAAAACTTGGTAATATATTATTAATTAAAAAAGAGATAGCTCGTTTGTTTGGGCTATCTCTTTATTCTTAATTTAGTCATATATAATTGCAAAATCAATAATTTGGGAAGTGATCTTCGTGATCAAAAATGGGCATAATACATTTGCGTGTTTGCTTGTTATCTTATTTGGGTGTGCGTTGTTCTATATAGGAACCGATGGATTCCGAGCATTTACGTCAGAAACGGCACGGGTCAATAAACTAATTGGCGATAAGCCCAAATTCCCAGAAGTAAACTTTGAGGATAGTAAGGGGCGGAATTATTCTATTTCTGAGTTTAAGGGCAAGTATGTATTTATTACCTTTCTTTATACGTCTTGTACAACAGTTTGCCCGCAATTAGAAATGAACATGTCTAAGGTTTACGATAAGATACCAAGCAAATATATTGGCAAAGATATTGAATTTTTAAGCATAAGTTTTGATCCTGTCAGGGATGATCCAGGTACCTTAGAAAAATACCGAGGCTATTTTAATAGTGATGGAGAAACATGGAGGATGGCAAGAATACCAAATCAAGCTGAATTGGATTCGTTGTTAAAAGAATTTGGTGTTATTGTTATTCCTGACGGAAATGGAAGTTTTGCACATAATTCAGCTTTTTATTTGATGGATAAAAATGGCAGTCTGCTTGATGTCTTAGACTATAAAAAGATTGATGAAGCTGCTAATAAGCTTGTAGGTATTCTTAAGAAGGAAGCGGGGGAGTAATCTTGAAGCAATCAATCTATGGCTTATTGTTACTTCTTACCTTAATACTTCCTCCTGTTGCAAATTTAATGGAATCAGTCATGGTTATTCACATGCATATGCAAATGCCTTTGTTAATTTTTACAGGATTTCTAATGGCACGATTTTTTCAACTGCGATTCCCTCACTTTTTTGAAAAATGGAATGGTAATGGTGTACCAGGAATTTTGTTGTTTGTTATCATAGTTGTTTACTGGACGCTGCCTCGTTCAATGGATGAAGCATTGAATGAACAAAGCATGGAACTATTTAAATTTGTCAGTTTACCATTATTAGCTGGTATACCACTAAGGGATAGCTGGAAAAAACTTCGCCCAATTGGGAAGGACATTACTTTTTACTTTTTTGCCATCTTGTTTTTTGGAATGGGCTGGTTGTACATTGACTCGCCAGTGCAATTATGTAATAACTACCTTGTAATCGAGCAAATCACGCTTGGTTGGGGATTTTTGACGACGGCAATCTGCATGGTGATTTATAAGGTTTATATCGCTTTTGTTGATCCATCGAAATATGAATAATTAAATACAGATGAGCCTAAGCCTATATGGATTAGGCTCTATTTTGTGAAAAGGCTAAAATATGAATGTAATTTTGGTACTTTTTACAAATGATAACTGTTGGAAAAGGAAAAATTTTTGAAATTGAAATATACTATAAGGGAAGGGACGTGATGATTTTGAAAAAAGGTTATATGGTGATTGGAATAATTGTAGCAGTGATTGTTATTTTTGGTGCAATGGTAATTTCCAGCTATAACTCTTTTGTCAATTTAGAGGAAAATGTGGACCAGTCCTATTCTCAAATTGAAAACCAACTGCAAAGAAGGCTGGATTTAATTCCGAACTTAGTAAATACAGTGAAGGGTTTTGCTTCGCATGAAAAAGAAGTGATTGCATCAATCTCAGATGCACGTGCAAGACTAGCCGGTGCGAATACGCCGCAGGCACAAGCCACAGCAAACGCAGAACTTTCAGGTGCGTTAAGCCGTCTACTTGTAGTCGTAGAAAATTATCCCGATCTTAAAGCAAATCAGCAGTTTACCCAATTAATGGATGAACTTGCAGGAACAGAAAACAGAATAGCTGTCGCACGTAAAGATTATAATGATCAAGTGGCGGTGTACAATAAAAAAGTAAAAAGATTTCCTGGGGCAATTATTGCAGGCATAACTGGGTTTGATGAAAAAGAATATTTTAAAGCGGACCCTAGTGCCAAAGAGGCTCCAAAAGTTGACTTTGGGGACGATCAATAATGAAAACAAAACGGATCTTCAGCCTTTTGTTGGTGTTTATCACTTTTTTTCTCTGTGCTGTGAATGCACAAGCTGAGGATGTCCAAATTCCGGCACCTGTTGGAGACATTTACGTACAGGATTTTGCCAATGTATTAAACGAAACAGAAAGAGCAGAATTAATCAATTTAGGCAGGAACATTGAAGACCAAACAACGGCACAAATTGCAGTTTTGACAGTAGAAACAATAGGAGACCAAACGATAGAAGAGTTTGCAAATGAAGCTTTTCGGCAATATGGAATCGGAAATAAACAGGAAAACAACGGTGTATTGCTCGTCTTGTCTATGCAAGAACGCAAAGTAAGGATCGAAGTTGGCTATGGATTGGAAGGCAGAATTCCGGATGGAAAAGCAGGTCGAATTCTTGATGGATATGCCATTCCATTTTTAAAAAATCAACAGCCAAATCGAGCAATTGTTGAAACTTATAAAGCTCTAACAAAAGAAGTCCTCGCTGAGTATGGCAATGAAGGGGACGTTAGTAAGCAGACAAAGGCAACCGGTGAAAAAGGATGGGGTATTCCCGGTTGGTTAATGGTCATTGTTATTATTGGAGTTGTGTTTTTAGATTTTAAGTTTTTTGGAGGAACGCTCACCTACCTTCTCTTATCTATAATCTCCAGAGGTGGAGGTAGAGGAGGCGGTGGTAGTGGTGGTTCTAGAGGGGGCGGAGGAGGTTCATCCGGTGGCGGTGGTGCAGGCCGAGGATGGTGATACACTTGCCAGAAAATCGAAAAACTGTTAGGAGGCCTTTCTCCTAACAGTTTTTTATATTCTATTAATTTTTATTAATACATTCTTATGGTTCGTCAGTTATCGTTGCCATTTTTCGAGCCCTTAGGAACTTTATTATATTTAAAACAATCGTTTTTACTACGGCATAGAACGGTACTGCCAACACCATCCCTAAGATCCCAGCTAAATTTCCTGCAGCGAGTAAAACAATAATAATTGTCGCTGGATGGGTATCCAATGATTTTCCAAGGATGAGCGGAGATAAGACATTGCCTTCAACCTGCTGAGCAATAACGATAATCACGATAACCAATAAGGCTTTGGTAGGTGAATCAAAAAGAGCAACAATCACAGCAGGGGCACCGCCGAGAATTGGCCCGACATAAGGAATTATGTTGGTAAACGCTACAATTAGGGCCATAACTAGCGCAAATGGCAAATCAATAATCAAGTATCCAACAAAAGCAAGAGTTCCTACTGACAGGGCTACAATGACTTGTCCCTGAATATAGGAGGAAAGTGTTTCACCAGTCTCTTTCAACATAATCAACCCGGCATCTCTATATGTTGCAGGGAGGAATTTAGTGAGGGCCTTAGGGAACTTATGTCCATCCTTAAACATGTAAAATAATAAAAAAGGAACGGTGGCTAAAATGACCGCAATATTAGCAAACACACCGAGTATATTTGTAATGCCACCGGTAACCCTATCCGGTAAGGTATTTGCGTAGGCAATCAGTTTTTGTTTACCTGTTTCCAAAAGGTCATTTTGCTCTTTCATGATCCATTTGAATTCAGAACTGCGTGATAGATTATCAAAATACTGCAAGGTCTTGTTAGCATAATCAGGAAGTGCATTCGCAAGGGCGGTGAATTGCTCTGTGATGGCAGGGACCAAACTGCCAATCGCTAATACCAGAATGCCAATAAACACGACATAAATGATGAGGATGGCAAGAATTCTCGGCACTTTTTGACGCTGAAGAAAATTAACGATTGGATTTAGTAAGAAAAATAGAAATCCGGTAATAAGAATTGGGAAAAAAAGAGTAGAGAAAAAGATCCCAATCGGCATGAATAAAAATGAAATCTTTGTTGAAACAAAGATGATAGTTAAAATTAATAGGATCTGGATTAACCCGTACTGGAATTTTCTTTTTGACATTATGTACCCCTTTTTCTTTGGTCTTTTAAACTTGGCTGTTGATTTCCACTCCAATCAACTTGGCTATAAATTCAACAATGACCTTTAACACAGACTTTTCTTTTAATATAGCTAAAATTATATCAAAAACATGGAACAGAAGACAAATTCTAGAATTTTTCATGGTGTCAGGCACCACTCAAAAAAAATGAAACTTTCGCCTCATTTTATCGTATACTTAATAGGAATATTTTACATAAGTGGAATAGGGGTGTTAAACATGGAATTGCAAAAAGAAGTGAATTTTTTGAATGAGAATCCGAAGTTATTGGGAATGTTTACAAGTCCAGGTATGCAGTTTGAGAGGATTAAGCAAAACCCGAAAATATGGGTACCGCTTATTGTTATTAGTTTCCTCTATGTGATCGGAATGGCCTTTATGGCGCTATCTTTGGATGCGGATACTTTAATTGAACAGGGAGTGCCAAAAGACCAGATAGATTTGGTGTTAACCATTACAAAAGTAACCGTTATGGTAACAGGTATAATTACGCCTATTTTTGGTGTGCTAATCAGCAGTGCGATTCAATTAGCAATTGCAAGAATCGCTAGTTCAACGGTTTCTTTTAAACAATTATTTTCTATGAATACTTATATCATGATAATCGGTGCAGCAGGTCTAATTTTAAATATGGCAATTAGCTTTGTAATCGGTGGAAACCCAGAAATATATATTACTAGTTTAGCAGGGCTGCTGAATCAAGAAAAAGCAGGTGTCTTAGGTTCTATCGAGGTATTTGGGATTTGGTCAGTTGTATTAACTGCACTTGGACTGAATAAAACAGCACAATTTTCTAAAGGGCTTGCATGGACGATTGCAATTATATTCTTCCTAATTAGTATTGGCTTTGGTTTGATAGGAACTCTATTGCAAGGAGCGCCAAAGTTATAATGAAAAAGAAAACTTGGATTGCGCTAGGTGTAATTAGTTTGGTCATCATTATGATTTCTGTCAGTGTCTACCGGCAAGTTTTTGCAAAAGGACCTTCCGTTAAAACCACAGAAATCAGCCAAGAGGAGATCTCCTCACTTTTGATGATTCCCGGTACCGTGAAACTTCCAGAGGAACAACTTGTGTATGCAACTCCTGATAAAGGGGAGATCAAGGAACTGCTAGTAAAAGAAGGTCAATCAGTAAAGAAAGGAACAGTCTTGGCCAAATTGCAGAACGCACAGCTCGAGCTTGAAATCGAGCAAAATAAATTATCGATCCAATCAGCTAACCTAAAAATAAGCCAAATAGATAAAAAAATAGAGCAGCTAGAAGAGAAAGAAAAAACGTTGAGTGAGCAGGTTGGAGTAGGTAAAAAAGAAGCGAAAAAACAGCTTGCCCCTGAATTTGAACAACTTGAGATGGAAAAAGAGTTAGCGAATATAGAACTAAAACAAACTGAGGTTCAAAAAGACCTGATTAGCAAACGCCAGGGTGACTTAGAGATTAAGAGTACAATGGATGGAATCGTTTTAGTATCAAAAAAGCCAGTATCATCTTCGATCGAAGCAGCAAACGAGCCTATTATACATATTGGTAAGTTAGAAGGAATGACTGCATCGGGACTTTTGTCTGAATACGACACACTAAAAGTTAGTAGTGGACAAAAAGTGATTATCCGATCTGATGCAGTACCTGGAAAAGAGTGGCAGGGTGTAATTACCAAGACTGCTATTTTGCCAGAGCAGAACCAAACTAGTTTGCAAAATGGCACCCAGGCTGTACAGTATCCCGTAACAGTAAAAATTTCCGGTGATACCAAAACGTTAAAACCAGGTTTCCAAGTCATTATGGAGATTGAAACGGACAAAAAGACAGCGATGGTCCTGCCGCTCGATGCATTATTTGATGATGGAGATAAGCCATATGTGTATCTTGTAAAGGATGGCAAGGCTAATAAGCAGAATGTCAAAACAGGCATCACATCAGGAAAGAAAATTGAAATTCTTGAAGGTGTTTCAAAAGGAGACCAAGTCATCGTTAATGGACCCGACAATATTAAGGATGGGTTGGAAGTGACAATCAAATGATCCGGCTAGAATCCATCAAAAGATCGTTTTTACTTGGAAAAGAGAGCGTTCATGTCTTAAACGGTATCAGTCTCACGATTCGTAAAGGTGAATTTGCTGCCATTATGGGTCCATCAGGTTCTGGGAAATCAACCTTAATGAATATTATCGGCTGTTTGGATAAACCGACTGAGGGAGAGTATTACCTTGGCGGGGAAAATGTTTCTCATTATAATGACAAAGAATTGGCGAGGGTTAGAAATCAATCGATTGGCTTTGTCTTTCAACAGTTCCATTTGCTGCCGCGCTTATCAGCTTTAAAAAATGTCGAACTGCCAATGATTTATGCTGGAATCTCAAAAAAAGAGCGACAGGCCCGTGCTGAAGAGGCACTAATAAAAGTAGGTCTTTCGGATCGAATGAACCATCTTCCCAATTCCCTATCTGGGGGACAAAAGCAACGTGTAGCTATTGCGAGAGCAATTGTCAATACACCAAAGTTGATTTTAGCGGATGAGCCCACGGGTGCTCTTGATTCGAAGACAAGCAAGGACATTATGGAACAATTTAAGGAACTTAATGAGGAAGGTGTAACCATTATCGTCGTTACCCATGAATCAGAAGTGGCGGAATACGCGAACCGAACGATTATGGTTAGAGATGGAATGATTCAATCGCCTTCTATGGGTGTAAGGGGGCCGGCCCTATGAGTTTTATGGAAAATCTTTTTATGGCTTTAAGCTCACTTAAAGCCCATAAGATGCGAAGTATTCTTACGATGCTTGGAATTATTATTGGTGTGGGTGCTGTCATAATCGTGGTAGCAATCGGACAGGGCGGAGAGGCGATGCTTAAATCACAGATTACTGGTCCAGGGAATACTATTGAGATATTTTATCAGCCTTCTGATGAAGAAATGCGCGCAAACCCTAATGTATTTCAGCAAGCTCCCTTCAAACAGGATGATATCAGGGCGCTTGAACAAATTCCGGAAATTAATCGTGTGGTTGCATCAAGCACAAAATTGTCTACTTTTCGATTTCAAAAGGAAACAGGCGATGTGTCTACCACCGGTATAAATCAAGCTTATATTCATTTAAATGAGTTGAAAGTAGCAGAGGGAAGAAATTTTTCAGCTTCTGATTTTCTGGGCGGGCGCCGTGTGGGGTTAGTCAGTAACAAATTGCAGGAGGAATTATTTAAAGGGAAAAATCCCGTCGGCGATATTGTTACGGTAGCCAATCAACCAATTGAAATCATTGGGGTTTTAGAAAAACCAACCGGCCTTTTTTCCTTTGGTTCAATGGAAGTTTATCTACCTTTCCAAACATGGAAAACTATATACGGAAGCAGCGATTTTACTCAGGTAACCCTTCAAGCAGAGTCTGCTGAGCAATTGCAGGTTGCAGGTAAAAAGGCTGCTAAGCTATTAAATAATCTGCATAATACGGAAAAGTCTTATCAGGTTATCAATATGGAGGAAATCGCTCAAGGAGTAGGGCAAATTACAAAAATCATGACCTTAATTATCGGGAGTATTGCCGGTATCTCTTTATTTGTTGGCGGGATTGGTGTTATGAATATCATGCTTGTTTCGGTGACAGAAAGAACAAGGGAAATAGGAATCCGCATGGCATTAGGTGCAACTCGAGGCCAAGTATTGACCCAATTTTTAATAGAATCGATGACACTAACCTTTATTGGCGGCATCCTTGGAATATTACTAGGCTGGGGAACGTCAACTATAGTGAGTTTCTTTGCTGGCTGGCCATCCTTGGTGTCTTGGCAAGTAGTGTTAGGCGGCGTGTTATTTTCGATGGTAATTGGTGTTGTGTTTGGACTACTTCCAGCAAATAAAGCTTCCAAACTTGACCCGATTGACTCATTGAGATATGAGTAAAGTATATTTTAAGTAATCTAGTTAATAAAGTCTACACGCTGTGTAGGCTTTTTCTATGTATTGCTAATAGTTAAATGTTTGCAGAAAATGGACTGTATGATAAAATAATTATAGGAATATTCAGTTAATATAATTAAATTGTGGCTGAGCTAGAATAATATATTAGAAGGAGTCGAGCAGAGCATGGTGAAAGTGAGTGTAGAGAATAAAGGCTATTTTGGGGAGTTCGGCGGAAGTTTTGTACCAGAGGATTTACAACTAGTAATGAACGAATTAGAGGAGCAATTTTTCCGTTATAAAGATGATCCGGAATTTATTGAGGAATTCAAATATTACCTAAAAGAATATGTAGGCAGAGAGAATCCGTTAACATTCGCTGAAAATTTAACGAAGCAAAATCAAGGGGCAAAAATTTATCTGAAACGAGAAGATTTGAATCATACAGGGGCACACAAAATTAATAATGCAATTGGACAGATTCTTTTAGCAAAACGAATGGGTGCAAAGCGAATTATTGCTGAAACGGGAGCAGGCCAGCACGGGGTGGCAACTGCAACCGCATGTGCCATGTTTGGGATGGAATGTATTATTTATATGGGTAAATTGGATACGGAACGCCAAGCGCTCAACGTCTTTCGAATGGAATTATTAGGAGCCAAAGTTGTACCTGTTGATAAAGGGCAGGGCCGCTTAAAGGATGCCGTCGATGAAGCCTTGGGCGACTTGGTGCAAAACTATAAAAATACCTTCTATCTATTAGGTTCGGCCGTGGGTCCTCATCCTTATCCAACAATGGTCAAACACTTCCAAGCAATTATCAGCGAAGAATCGAAACGTCAGATCCTTGAAAAAGAAGGCAGGCTTCCAACAGCTGTAATTGCCTGTGCAGGAGGCGGGAGCAATGCCATTGGTGCCTTTGCCCATTATATTGACGAAAATGATGTGCGCTTAATTGGAGTTGAACCAGCTGAGGCACCGACGATGACTGAAGGGGTCCCAGCTGTGATCCATGGCTTTAGATGTTTAACGTTACTTGATGAGAAGGGCGAGCCTAAACCAACGTATTCGATTGCTGCAGGACTTGATTATCCTGGTGTCGGTCCTGAGCATAGCCATTTGAAAACCAGCGGGCGAGCCGAATATGTAACCGTAACCGGGCAAGAAGCACTAGAGGCGTTTCAAGTATTAAGCAAGACTGAAGGCATTATTCCTGCGTTAGAAAGTTCTCATGCTGTAGCATACGCCATTAAGTTGGCAAAAGAGTTGGCAAACGACGATGTGCTGATTGTTAACTTATCAGGCCGTGGCGATAAAGATGTGGAGCAAGTATTTAAGATGTTAAAATAATTTAGCAGCATTAAAATATTGACCTAAAAAAGAGTCGCTAGTAACAAATGTGAATTTGTTGCAGCGGCTTTTTTTTTATTCATTTGAGCTATAAAGAATTTTTCTCTATAAATTGAATATAATTTTAGAACACATGTGACTGTACTTTGGATTCAAAAGGGGACAAGTATGTATAGGAAAAAAATAAAATTCTATATTGATTTTAGCAGGTCAGGAGGGTTCCCTTTTTATCAGCGAATTTTTATTATTTTCTTGGGGGCATCTCTGGTCGCTATTTCCTTGCAATTATTTTTGGTAGAAAATCATATTATTGACGGGGGGATTATTGGAATAAGCATCCTTCTTTCACATATTACAAGTCAAGAAATAGGATTGTTTTTGTTGATATTAAATACTCCCTTTTTCCTAATTGCCTATCGATTTCTGGGTAGAAGATTTCTCATGCTAAGCCTATTTGCTGTTCTTGTCCTATCAATTGAAACCTATTTATTAGAACCGTTTCCTGTTATAACTGATAGCCCGATCGTGGTGATTGTCCTTGGAGGTATTAGTTTAGGACTCGGAGTTGGAATAACCATTCGGTTTGGCGGATGTTTTGATGGGACAGAGGTGTTGGCCATTCTGTTTAGTAAACGTTCCTCTTTTTCAATAGGGCAAATTATTCTGTTATTTAATATACTCATATTTGGAAGTTCCATTTTCATATTTGGTCCTAAAGAGGCATTTTACTCTTTAGCAACCTTTCTCATAGCCTATAAGACTATTGATATTTCTATTCAGGCTCATTAATTTAAAAAGTTTTTCCTTGGTGTTTACTTGTTATAAATGGCGATTTCGATTGTCTCAGTAGGTAAATTGCTAAGAAGAGTTCTTAGAGATGAAGAGATTGCGAAGGTAAAAGCTTAATTGAGACTAGGAAAAGCTTATCTTACCATACGAAAATGCCCGGTCACCTATGTGATCGGGCATTTTTTAGGTAACCATAGAGCTATTGTTTCTTTAAAAATTCTAGCACTCTTTCATTCACTAAGTCATTGGCTTCGGTTATATAGATATGACCAGCACCTTGTATAGTCAAAAATTCAGCAATCGGAATTTTCTCTGCTAATGTTACCCCATTTTGGTATGGGACCAATTTATCTTCGTCCCCATGGATCACCAATGTAGGAACCTTGATTTGGTCAATCTCGCTGTAAGTATCATGGGCTAAGCAGGCCTGGAGCTGAAGTATATATGCATAGGGAAGAACAGGTATCTCTATTCTTTTTTGGATGTCCTCTGCAACTAATTCCCGCTGATTTTCGATAAATACTTGACTGTAAAGGATTGGAGCCGTGGCCCATGCCATTTCTTCTGGTGTTGCAATAGAGGAGCCCCTTGAAAGCATTAACATCGAGACATCGGCACTAGGTTGTACATGATTTACTCCGCCTGAGGTTGTACAACCTAGAACAAGCGAACGGACCCGTGTGGGATACATAAGTGCTAATCTTTGTGCAATCATCCCACCCATGGATATGCCATATACATGGGCTGAGTCAACACCGGCAGCATCCAAGACACACCTTGCATCTTCTGCCATTTTCTCGATGGAGTAGGGAGTATCTGGTTTGTCGCTGTGACCTGTACCGCGATTATCAAAAATAATTACCTTAAAATGCTCGCTTAAAGCAGGTAGAGTTCTAAACCAAGATTTTGAATTTAGTGACAACCCCATAATTAATAGTAAGGGTTCACCCTCACCATGAATCTCATAATAAAGATTAATTCCATTCCCGTTGGTTATTGGCATTCTAAAAAACTCCTCCTTTTCATAGATAACGGTAAATTATATGATAATGTGCAATAGTAAAGAACATAGAAGAGGGGAGGAATCATCCTCCCCTTAACTTACTTTTGAGTGTTTTTTCAAAAAGTTGCGAAGAATCCTGTTAAAGGAATCCTTTTGCTCTAACTTTGCAATATGACCAGTATTCCTTATAATGACAAATTCAGAGTCACGAGCAAAGTGTGGGATCGATATTTTTTCATTAGTAATGTACTCACCATGTCCACGTAAATCAGGAATAATCAAGTCATACTGATCCGCAAATTCAAACTGATTGTTCCAGCCCTCCTTTACCTCCCCAAGACCATGAATAAAGACCAAAGGTTCACCTTCACCAAAACGTAAGTAAGGAATTTTAGAGCAACTAATAGACTCTTCACTCAAATATAACCCCTCCTATTGCTTTTTATCATAAATGGGGTTGCCACTATTTGTAAAGTGACGATTTTTATAAAATTCAGAATAATACAAATGTACTACTTTTACCTGTCCTCCCTGGATGGACAAGTGTATTTCTTTGGTGCCTGACACCACACTAGGAAATTTCTGAATATAAGTGGAATTATTATAGGAGAATACTACTTTTTATTTTTGAGGTTCATCTTGACGTCTGGAAGGTAGTAGGTTTTATGTTTTGGTTTTACATATTTCACCACATGGACAGTGATGAATAAAAAAATATTCCGACAATTTTCGCTATATTTTTAGTGTTTGCAAAACAGATAGAATACTAATGCTTAGTATTCTAGAGGCTCGTTTTGGTCTTTCGAGGAAACATGGATTTTTGTTGAATTTTTGTCGAGAGTGCGAGGTTTACAAATTTTCATTTAACTACAATAATCGTAACTATATTAATATTTTAATTAAGGATAATGACGAAAGCTTCGAAGAATTTGCAGCCTTATTTATACGGAATATTTAATATTTGACTTTAAATCATCCTAAGGAGGCAACGTATCTAATGGTTTATCAGCAAAAACCGTGGTTAAAAATTTATGACCCCAGTCTTGACGAGCATGTAAATATTGAACACAAATCACTTTACGATTTTTTACAAGGTTCAGTAAACCTTTATAACGAAAAGCCTGCATTCACCTTTTATGGTAAGGTTTGGTCCTTCAACGATACAAAAGTGATTACAGATCAATTTGCTTCTGCCTTACATCGAGCTGGATTTGCTAAAGGCGATCGTTTATCTATTATGCTTCCTAATTCCCCGCATTACATATTCACGCTTTTTGGTACTTTTTGTCTTGGTGGAATCGCTGTTCAAGTTAATCCAATGTATGTAGAAAGAGAAATTGAACATGTATTAAATGATTCTGGCTCAGAATACATAGTCTTACTAGATGCATTTTATCCAAAGATTAAAGCGATTCAATCAACTACATCTTTAAAAAAGGTAATCGTTGTCAGTTTCGGTGGAGATAGAATAGACCTTGCTGAAGGCGATCATTATTTTGATGAATTCCTGCATAAGAAAGTAAATAATCCAGAGGTTGAGATTAATCATTATAAGGACGTAGCACTTTTACAATACACAGGAGGAACTACTGGTGTTTCTAAAGGTGTTATGCTTACCCATTACAATATTTTAGCCAATGTCACCCAAGTTTGTGATTTTAGCTATCGACCATGTAAAAATTAACCTGATGATTTGAAGATGATTACGGTTCTGCCAATGTTCCATGTTTATGGACTCTCTAGCATTGCGCTATGCGGAATTAGGGAAGGGGCAAATCAAATCGTTTTACCTCGCTTTGATTCTAAAGAAATCATGGAAACCGTAAAGCGTGAAAAACCATTTCAAATGTCAGCTGTTCCAACCATGTTTACTGCATTAAACAGTCAATCAGGTTTAGAAGAAAGCGGATTTAATGATTTATACTACATAAGCTGCGGTGGAGCACCGCTGCCCGTTGAAACTGTAAAAGCCTTCGAGAAGAAAACAGGTGCAATGCTTTATAATGGCTATGGTCTTTCCGAGTCAGCTCCAACCGCCATTTTTAGTCCACCATTCGTCCCGAGGAAATATGGAAGTGTTGGAATTCCTGTCCAAAGTACGGTCGCAAGAATAGTTCTTGAAACGGATGACGGATATGTCGATGCACCAGTTGGAGAAGAAGGTGAATTAATTATCCAAGGTCCGCAGGTGATGAAAGGCTATTGGAACCGCCCAGAAGAAACAGCCAAAGTATTAAAGGCTGGCTGGCTGTTTACAGGTGATATCGCAAAAATGGATGAAGACGGCTATTTTTATATTGTAGACCGGAAGAAGGATATGATTATTGCAAGCGGATACAATGTTTATCCTAGTGAAATCGGGGAAGTGCTTCATCAGCTAGAAGCTATCGAAGAGGTGCTTGTCATTGGTGTCCCAGACTTATACCGCGGTGAAACCGTAAAGGCATTTGTCAAATTGAAAGAAGGATATACTATTTCCGCTGAGGAAATCAAACAATTTGGTAAGGAAAACCTTGCCCCTTATAAGGCACCAAAACTAGTAGAAATACTTGAGGAGCTTCCAAAATCATCTGTCGGAAAACTCCTTAGATGAGTATTAAGAGACCAAGAGAAATCAGGGGTTAAAGCTTAATAGAGAGGAAGAAAATCGATGAATAATCAAGAACTTTTCAGTTTAAAAGGGAAAACGGCTATTATCACTGGCGGGGGAAGAGGCTTAGGACAGCAAATCGCGGTCGCATATGCGGAAGCAGGAGCAAATGTGGTGATTTGTTCGCGTAATCTTGAAGCCTGTCAGCAATTTAGTGAAGCCCTCAAAGAAAAGGGGGTTCGCACGCTTGCATTAAAATGTGATGTATCCAATCCAAACGAAATCCAAGCTGTCGTCCACGAAACCATGAAGGAATTTGGACGGATTGATATTTTGGTTAATAACAGTGGTAGCACTTGGGGAGCACCTGCATTAGAGATGCCTGCCGATAAATGGGATAAGGTAATGGATATTAACCTTAAGGCGGTGTTCCTATTTTCCCAAGCCGTTGGAAAAATAATGGTGGAGCATAAGGCTGGTAAGATTATCAACATTGCATCAATTGCTGGCATGGGCGGTCAAGATCCATTAGTAATGGATGCGATTGGTTATGCTGCAAGCAAAGGCGCAGTCATTACATTAACGAAGGATTTAGCCGTTAAATTAGCACCATTTAATGTTCATGTGAATGCAATTGCCCCTGGATTTTTCCCGACTAAAATGTCTAAAACCATCTTGAACTATTCAGGTGAAAAAATACTTGAGAGAACACCAGCAGGCCGTTTTGGTTCTGATGATGATATGAAAGGACCTGCACTTTTCTTAGCTTCGGATGCTTCTAACTATGTTTATGGACATGTACTTGTCGTTGACGGGGGCACGACTGCCAGTGTACAGTAAAAGATAGATACTGACAGGCAGTTAAGAGGGGTATAAATGAAGTACACCCATCAAGAAATGGATGCTTTTTATAAAAAGCTTGAAAAAAAATGGAATCAACAAATCCATGCCCATACCAACAACCGCAGCTTTACTTTGGCTATTGGGAGGGCATTGGAAGCACACGTAAAACAGATAAGAATTCACAAAAGGTTAACAACTAGGTGGTTAAAGCATTTAGACCTTCCGACTAAGGATGAAATAAGTGCTATTTCTGTAAGAATCGTAGATTATGAGGAAAAATTAGATTTTTTTGATGATGCGATCTACGAGATTAAACAAAGCCAGTTGAAGAATAATTCCCAGTTAAGAATGGTTCGGAAGTCATGTGAAGCCCTACTATCCGTTTTAGAAAAGGAAGTAAAGGATATCCACGACTGCAAGATAAAAAGCCTAGAATCAGAGCTTTTAGAATTAAAACAATTTTTTTTTACAAATCATTTAAATTTGGAGGAGAATAACAATGACGAAAAAAACTGAAACTGTACTAGAAGTTGAAAACCAAGAAACTGTGGTAGATGGGGAAAAGGATTTTACAAGTCTAGACCTTGTATGGAAACTTGGCTTTAATGAATTGGATGCCTGGGCAGAGCGCTTTAACAAACAGGATGAACTTTTCTTAGAGACTGTAAAGAACTATGTGGAAAAGCTTAAACAGAATCAGGAAAATGGAATCACGATTGCTGCTCAATTTGGCATGGAACTTAAAAAGTGGGAGAAAGCAGCACGCGAAGAATTACTTGTGACCACAACTTCACTACAGAACTTTTTTCCAGTGAAATCCTATGAAGAAATTAACCAAGTAGTAGATGACATTCAAAATAAAACTGCAAATCTATTATTAACACCTACTCAAGCGTTAATAACTGGTCAATTGGAAGCACTAGATAAATATGTGGAAACAGTTGAACAATATATTGCTTATCGAAAAAATGGCAGAGAAAAATATATTGAGAGTGTAAAGAAAACTAGCAATGTTTTATTTGAAAATCAAAAAGTATTTGTGAACATGTTGACTAAACAAGTCAAACAAGCGATGCTGCCATTTCAAAATTATATGAAGGACGTAACCGAGCAACCTAAATAATAACAATATAGGAGTGTAAGTAATGTCAGGTAAAAAACCTTACGATCCATATGAATCCCTTCATAAGTTAAGTTTATTGTGGGAAAAACAGATTAATGATTTTATCTATCTGTTGACTGATAACAAAGATTTCGTGAAAACGTCCAAATTTGGGACTGAAATTAATTCCCGTTTTCTGGAGGAATTAAAAAAGAATCAAGAAGCACTTGCTGGTGTACTAAATTTGCCTACTAAAAATGATGTCTCTAATGTTGCGACTTTAACGATCCAAGCAGAAGAGAAAATTGAAGCACTTGAGGAACAAATTTGGGAACTTCAAGATTCCATGAAGACGCAAAGCAAAGAGATTGAGAGTGTTGTAGAGATTTCCAAAGAAATTATTAAACTGACAAAGCAGCTTAAAACGGAATTAGTAAAAACGAAAAAAGAGCAGACAGACACAAAAGAATTACATGCCGAACTTCAAGAAATGAAGTTTGAAATCATGAAATTAACAAATTTTAAAGAAGAATTTGAGACTTTAAAGGGTCTTATTCTTAAAGACAGAAGTACGGAACAAGAGTTAACTGGATCAGGCTCATCCAAATAAAAATGAAACGGAGATATGACATTGTCAACTGAAACACCATTAATGGGGTTCATTCCCGAATTGGATTATCAGAAAGAAATGGAACGTTGGGCTAATTTCTATAAGATTTTAAGTGAACCTGAGCCTAAGACAGGTCAGACTCCAAGAACTGAAGTATGGAAAAAAAATAAATCAGTTTTATGGTATTATCCTGCAAAACAGAAGAAGTATGAGATTCCTTTGTTTTTCGTGTATTCGTTATTTAATAAACCCTACATTTTAGATATAGACCCAAAGACAAGTGTTATTAAGAACCTAACCGACATGGGCTATGATGTGTATTTATTGGATTGGGGTACACCAGGCTATGAAGATAAAAAAATCGGTCTTGACACCTATATCGAGAAATATTTAAAAATAGCGGTGAAGCGGGCTGTTCGCCATTCTGGAGTAGAAGAAATTACATTAGTTGGCTACTGTTTAGGCGGGACGATTGCCGCAATCTATGCATCGATTGCGGAAGAACCAATAAAAAATTTAATTGTTGCAACCATACCAATTGATTTCTCTACATTTATCGGGCCAGATAAATGGGCTGAGGGCCTCAAAGAGGGAGATTTTAACATCGATCATTTCCTTGATGTTTATGGGGTGGTCCCGCCAAAATATGTTGAAATGATGTTTAGAGCGGTTGGATCACCAATTTATTTCACTAACTATACGATGCTTTTAAATCGAGCCCACGATCAGAGGTATGTGGATAAGTGGCGTCGAATGAATAAGTGGACTCAGGATCAGGTTCCTTTTACCGGTGAGGCTTGTAAACAATTAGGAAATGACCTGATTAAAGATAACAAGCTGGTTAAAGGGGAATTTGTAGTTGGAAATAAAAAGGCAGATTTACGTAATATTGATGCCAATCTATTTGTAATCTCTGGCTCTAGAGACAATTTAGTTCTCGAAGAACAAAGTAAGCCAATTATGGATTTAGTATCTAGTAAGGATAAAACGTATCTTTGCGTTGAATCAGGCCATGTTGGACTTGCTTTATCTGGCTTATTAGCGGGAATTGTTGATCAATGGGCATCCAGTCGCTCAAATCCGCTTTCAAAATGATTGTGTAATAAAGTTTGGTACAAGGAAATATATAATAAGTGTAGGCAATGAAGAAGAGGAAGGAGAATCCTTCCTCTCTAACTTGCCGTTTTATGTTTGTTCAAAAATGTCCGTAGAACTTTGTTAAATTCATCTTTCGCCTCTAACTTTACAATATGGCCAGTATTCCTGAAAATAACAAATTCTGAATGGCGAATTTGTTTATGCATCATGCATTGAATCCATATAGGGGTGATTGAATCATATTGCCCGCCAATAATTAAGGTTGGAACTTTTATCTTAGGGAGTAAAGTTAAATTATTTACTTTTAGACATGCCTCCATTGCTTTAAAGAAAAATTCTTTGTTAGGCTTGTAAAATTTTGAAAAGTTTTCGAGATTTTCCTTTGACCAAGAATAGAGGCAGACCTTTGCTGAACTTGCTGTTATAGCCTCGAGAGCTTTATTTTCTGCACGAAATTTCCTGAATTTTATAAATAGTTTGCCTAGTTCTCTTGGAGCATAATGTAAAGTGCTTACAAGCATTAAGGAACGGCACATTTCAGGTGCTTGACGATATATTTCTTGCGCTACCACTCCACCCATAGACAATCCACAAATGTGTGCGCTTTCAAATCCAAGCCCTTTCACTAAACTGATTACATCACGAGCAAAGTTTTCTATCGATATCTCCCCAGGTGAAATATACTCTCCATGTCCGCGTAAATCAGGGATAATTAAGTCGAACTGGTTAGCGAATTCAAACTGATGTGACCAACCCTCCTTCACCTCACCAAGACCGTGAATAAAGACTAACGGCTCACCGGCGCCAAGACGCAAATAAGGAATCTCGGAGTAACTTTTGAATATTTTACTCAACCTTCATTCCTCCTAGTTGTTTTATACAACTTATGTTCCCAATATTTGAACGGTGTATACATATATAATTCTGATTATTTTATTATATAATTACTTGTGGGAAAATATTACATATGGGTGTAAAACACATATATAGGTGCAGGTATTCATCTTATTCTTAAAAGTGAGAAAACAAGAGGAAGGAATGCAGATGGTGACTAAAATGAAAAAATGTTGTCAGGTTTAAAGGAGTAAAGTTTTTAGCTAAAATGAATGCTGTAAGGGAGAAAAACTAGGCTGCTTTGAGTTATGATAGATGGATAACAGGATTTTAAGTGAAAATGAGGTTTCGTTCATGATAAAAAAGTATATGACATTTCAAAAAAATAATGGTATTGCACCGTATATTTGGACGATTCTTGGTATATTGCCGTTTTACTTTATTTTTCAATCACCTTCCACAATTGAAATTGTTGTAGGTATTTTACTCACTCTGCTATTCTTTATCTTTTACCGAATTGCGTTTATTTCAAAAGGCTGGCCGGTTTATCTATGGACGTTGATCTTGATCGGTATTTCGATCACTGCGAACAGCCTTTTCAATTATGTTTATTTTGCTTTTTTTCTTGCATACTTTATCGGCAATATTAAAGATAGGATTGCCTTTTTGACCTTGTATTTTATTCATTTGTTTAGTACGTCGGTATCAATTAATTTCAGTATCGTTATGCATGAAAAATTATTTCTACAGCAATTGCCCTTTGTAATCATTATCTGGATTAGTGTTATCCTTCTCCCGTTTAGCATCCATAACCGGAAGGAGAGAGGGCAGCTTGAAGAAAAGCTAGTGGATGCGAATAAGCGGATTTCGGAACTAGTCAAAATAGAAGAGCGGCAGCGGATTGCCCGGGATCTTCATGATACACTCGGTCAAAAGCTTTCACTCATTGGATTGAAGTCAGATTTGGCACGAAAGTTAATCTCGAAAGATCCTGATCAGGCACGGAATGAATTGAAGGATGTTCAGCAAACAGCTCGGACGGCATTAAGTGAAGTTAGAAAAATGGTTTCTTCGATGCGTGGGATCCGCTTGAAGGACGAAATCCTCCGTGTTGAACAAATCCTAAACGCTGCCCAAATAAATTTTGTGCGTGTAGGGGATTTTACACCATCAAATGTCTCGCTGTTAACGGAGAATATCTTAAGCATGTGTTTGAAAGAGGCCGTAAATAATGTCGTTAAACATAGTGAAGCTAAGTCATGTTCCATATCGGTGGAACAAACGATGAAGGAATTGGTAATAAGAGTTCAGGATGATGGTATCTTTAAGGGGGAAAAGGAAAAGTTAGCAGAAGGTCATGGGCTGATAGGCATGAAAGAACGGCTGGAATTTATTAATGGCAGTCTAGACATTTTGACAAAAGAGGGAACAACATTAATCATAAGTGTACCAAATGATGTCAAACCTGGCTTGGATAAGGAGGATAAAAAATGATTAAAATCGTGATAGCTGAAGACCAGCAAATGCTTTTAGGAGCCTTTGGTTCATTACTAAATTTAGAGGATGACATGGAAGTTGTTGGAAAGGCCTCAAACGGAGAAGAGGCCGTTGCGCTGGTGAAAAAGTTTCAACCGGATGTCTGTATTATGGATATTGAAATGCCTGGCAAGAGCGGACTGGAGGCGGCTGAAGAGTTGAAGGGTCTTGGCTGTAAAGTTATCATTTTAACCACCTTTGCCCGGACGGGTTACTTCCAACGGGCATTAAAAGCTGGTGTGAGCGGCTATTTGTTGAAGGATAGTCCTAGTGAAGAGTTGGCTAACTCCATCCGAAGTGTGATGTCAGGAAAACGAATTTATGCTCCAGAATTAATGGACGATGTATATGGAGAAGAAAACCCGTTAACTGACCGGGAAAAAGAGGTGCTAGAGCTTGTAGCTGACGGAAAAAACACGAAAGAAATCGCGGAAGAACTTAGCATCAAAACAGGAACTGTCAGAAATTACATCTCGATCATCCTCGACAAACTTGAAGTTAAAAATAGAATCGAAGCAATTACTCAATCTAAAGAAAAAGGCTGGTTCAAATAAAGAGTGTTTTTACGGTGTCAGGCACCGTTAAAACACTTTTTTTTTTCGCATTATCTAAGTAGGTCAGACACTTGGGGAAGTGTAAAACCTAAATAAATGATTAAATTTTTCTTGAATTATAATCAGGTGATAATCCTCTATTAAGGTTGCAAATAAGTTTTATTTTTTTGAAAAGTGTAGTTTACTATAATAGAAAGTAAGTAAAGGAAGTTTATTACAGAAAGGGATTGATATTATGATGGGAGAATCAATAAAAGATGAGATAGATGGCAGCAGAGTAATGCCCCGCTCCCAACGGTTATGGATGGCTGTTATCCTCGGTACGTTAGCAGCATTCGGTCCCTTGTCGATTGATATGTATTTACCTGCTCTACCTGAGTTAGCAAAAGATTTTCACTCAAATCCGTCACTGGTTCAATTTAGTTTAACCTTTTTCTTGCTGGGATTAGCTTTTGGTCAGCTGTTTTCTGGTCCACTCAGTGATGTTTATGGGCGTCGTAAGCCGTTGCTTATTGGATTGATCACTTATTTTGTTGTTTCACTATTATGTGTGTTTAGTCCCTCGATTTGGACATTTATTATTTTACGATTAATTCAAGGGCTCGCAGGTTCCGCTGGAATTGTTATTTCACGGGCGGTTGTTCGGGATTTATATTCAGGTTCAGAATTAACCAAATTCTTTGCGTTGCTTGCATTGGTTAATGGCCTCGCTCCGATTCTAGCACCTGTGGCGGGTGCACAGTTCTTAAAAATTGTACCTTGGCAAGGTATATTTATCGTCTTAAGTATAATCGGATTGCTGATGTCCATTGTTGTATTTTTCTGGCTTCCAGAAACACATCCTGAGGAAAAAAGGGCTGCAGGAGGGTTGAAAAATACATTTATTACCTTTAAAAACCTCATTCTGGATCGAAGTTTCATGGGATATGCATTAGTACAAGGACTTGTTTTTGCTGCTATGTTTGCTTATATTTCAGGCTCACCTTTTGTAGTGCAGAATATATATGGCGCCTCTGCGCAAATGTTTAGTCTGATCTTTGCTATAAATGGAATTGGAATCATGATTGCTAGTCAAACGACAGGAAGATTGGCTGGTCGAATACACGAGTCAAAGCTGTTCGTTTTTGGAATCGGGATGTCTTTTTTGGGTGGAATTATACTACTGCTTCTTTTGATTTTACATGCTGACTTACTAATTGTCTTACTGCCACTATTCTTTGTGGTAACCAGTGTCGGGGTGGTTAATACGGCAGGATTTTCCCTTGCTATGCAAAAACAAGGTAAGTCAGCAGGCAGTGCATCTGCTCTTCTAGGAGTCATGTCGCTTTCCTTTGGAGGAATTGTTGCTCCCCTTGTGGGATTAGGAGGAGAACATACAGCGATACCAATGGGAATTGTCATCTCTTGTGCTGGTGGGGGAGCGGTCCTTTTATACATGTTTCTTGTCCATCCCAGAAACCAAACAAATTGAGGTTACAAGGGTAAGTAAATTTCGGCTTCATATTCTACTGTAAAAACGGCAGCTACGCTTCAGCTGCCGTTTTGTAATTATCAATAAAGCCTTTAATATATTCAAATACTTCCAAAGGGCGCTCTTCTGGAAGGGCATGGCCAGTATCTTTTAACACAATCAACTCAGAGTTGGTTAGGTCTTGATTTAGCTTTTCTCCTACATTAAGCGGCATCGATTTATCATGATCCCCCCAAAGTAATAAACAAGGTGTCTTGATTTGGTTTAGGATCTCAACGGGCAAGTCCCCCTCACGGTCACGAATCATTCTTGTAAGCGCGACGAAAATCTCATCTTCTAAAAAAGGCTGTAAGTACCCATTTATCATTTCTTCGTTGATAATGGCATGGTTAAATAGTGCGTCTTGAAGATTCTTTTTTACACCAGTCCGTGCAAACCAATATTTTACGAAGAGATGGAAATAGGGAAGGTAGCTAGTCAAGATTAAGGGCAATTTAGAGCGTTTAAGATAAGCTGAACTGCAGAGTAGAATGGCTGTGTCTGCTAGCTCTGGCATCATATGAAGGATATTTAATACAATTTGCCCACCCATGGAATGACCAATAAAGGTCATTTTTTTTAACCCCAAAGACTCCGTAAGTTTTATGACAGTTTGGGCTAAATTCTTGTAGGAATAGACATAACGGTTACATTTCGCACTTTTCCCAAATGGGGGAAGATCAACGGATAGTACCTGGTAGTCTTTCTTCAATAATGAGATCAAATGGCGAAATGTGAAGGTTGAAGAAAGGAACCCATGTAATAATACAAACGTTTTTTCCGATGTATGATTTGGATAAAACTCATAATATACATTAATGTTATTAACTGGTCGATAACCTGATAAGACTGTTTGTTCCATCTAAATCCCTCACCTGCTCCGTCAATAAAATAGATGAGTATAATGTTCCCCAAAAATCGATACATACACAAAAAAATCTGCAGATAGCAAAACAGCCCAAACATTGTTCTTAAATAAAAATTTTCAAAAAGTTAGCACAAAAAACCTATACAAATCTGATAATACTTAATAAAAATGGATATTTTTGTTGTGCGTCCATCCGTCGTGGACAAATGAGGAAAGTGTCTTTTTGCGGTGCCTGACACCAGCTTTTTGTGTTTTTGATCATTTGGTAAAAATTTTTTTTAGATTTTTGAAATAAAGTGTTTGAATTTTTAGAAAACTCCTTGTATAATTAGAAAAAACGTAAGGAGTTGATTTCCATGGAAAAGAAATTACTTAATTCACCACAACATTCGGATGAGAATACAGATGCTGTAGTTGCTGAGATGTTTCTAAACAATGCCCTGCTAGAGTTTAAGAGGGAGAAAATCCGCAAGGAAATCGACCAAACATTACAACATGGGGATAAAGAATTATTCCTAAGGTTAACAGAAGAGCTAAAGAAAATTTCTTAAATCATTTACTAACTAATCCTATTACTATTAAAAAAGAAGCCCTATCCAACCATTGGATGGGCTTCTTTCTGTTTTCAGCTCAGCTATTATCGTCATTCATAAGCAAGCCTCCAGAAAAACCAACTAATTTATTACCAAATTCCACAGCAAGTTCAAATAATCCTTCATTAATGACTGAATAAAAGTTCTCTCTCCATGGGTGTCAGTTAACAATTCTTCAGTGGTGCCTGACACCCATTTCAAGTATGATATAAAAAGAAAAACAATTAGGGGTGGAATGTTTGCATCAACTTCATTTGTACAGTAAAAAAATTCCTTATTCTTATTCAAAATTTTCCAGTCAGTTTCGTGTACTTGCTGAGAATAGCACCCATCATGTGTTATTGGAAAGTGGGCGTGGCGGGCGTTACAGTATTGCTGCGTTCCAGCCTGAAACGATTATCAAAGGTAAGAACCGTATACTTGAAATTCACAATGATAAGGGTTCCGAGAGGTTGGAAGGAAATCCGCTTCACTTAATGAAGGAATGGATGAGCCAGTATCATGTTGATAAAATAGAAGGTCTACCAAGTTTCCTCGGCGGTGCAATTGGTTACATCAGCTATGATCATGCTCGTAACATAGAAAAACTGCCTGAGATTGCAAAAGATGATTTAGAAATGCCGGAAATTTACTTTTTCATAGTAAAGGAATGGTTTATTTACGACCATGAACAAGACCTATTATGGCTGTTGATAGTGGCTGAAAACGATCAGGATATTGATAATCGGTTAGCATTTTGGGAACAGCGCTGGCTTCATGAATCATCATCTAAACCACCTCATAAAGCAGATAAGATTGACTTGGATCAATTAGAGGTTTCGATGACAGAAGATGAATTTAAACAGGCAGTAACAAAAGTCCAACAATATATTTCACAAGGTGATGTGTTCCAGGTGAACCTAGCAGTCCGCCAATCAAAACCGATTGAAGTTGAGGCACTTAAAGTATATGAACAATTAAGATCCTTAAATCCATCTCCATATATGGGCTATCTTCATACACCAGACTTTCAGCTTGTAAGTGGATCACCAGAACTGCTTGTTAAAAAAAATGGACAAGAAGTAAGCACCCGACCCATCGCCGGCACTCGTTCAAGAGGTAAGAACCACGAAGAAGATATCAAACTGGCCAGTGAATTAATTGAAAACGAAAAGGAACGAGCAGAACATGTAATGCTAGTGGATTTAGAACGGAATGACCTTGGAAGGGTATGTAAGTACGGAACCGTTGAGGTCAATGAATTTATGGTCATTGAAAAATACTCACATGTGATGCACATCGTCTCCAATGTAAGAGGGGATTTGGCGGAAGACAAATCTAGCATTGATATTATTGATGCAGTATTCCCTGGTGGGACCATAACAGGTGCGCCTAAAGTTCGAACAATGGAAATTATAGAAGAACTTGAGCCTGTCCAACGGGGAATTTATACGGGTTCACTCGGTTGGATTGATTTTAGTGGTGATCTAGAATTAAACATTATCATCCGAACCATGCTCATTAAAGATGGGATGGCACATGTTCAAGCTGGTGCCGGGATTGTTATTGATTCTAATCCAATGCAAGAATACAAAGAATCGATGAAAAAGGCTGCTGCATTATGGAAGGCAAAAGAAATGGCAGAGGAGTAAACAACAATGATTTTTATGATAGATAATTATGATTCCTTTACCTTTAACTTAGTGCAATATTTAGGTGCACTTGGAGAAGAATTAGTGGTCAAGCGAAATAATCAAACGTCAATTGCCGAGATTTCAGAACTACAGCCTGAATTCTTAATGGTTTCTCCAGGGCCATGTAGTCCAAATGAAGCGGGAATAAGCTTGGATGCAATTAAAGCATTCGCAGGAAAAATCCCGATATTTGGTGTGTGTCTAGGTCAGCAAGCAATTGCCCAAGCTTTTAATGGAGAGGTTATTCGAGCAGAAAGACTCATGCACGGGAAAACATCCGATATGTATCATGATGGAAAGACGATTTTTCAAGGTTTACCGAATCCTTTTCCAGCGACAAGATACCACTCATTGATTGTCAAAAGAGAGACTCTTCCAGATTGTTTTGAGATTTCTGCATGGACAAAAGACGGGGAAATTATGGCGATTCGTCATAAGGAATTACCAATTGAAGGAGTTCAGTTTCACCCCGAATCTATTTTGACTACTTCGGGAAAAGATCTTTTGCGCAACTTCGTCCATCATTATAAAAATATTGTAATGCAAAAGGGTCATTAAGTATGGTGATTTATATAAACGGACAATTTTTAAAAAAAGAAGATGCGATGATTTCTCCGTTGGATCATGGTTTTTTATATGGAATGGGATTATTTGAAACGGTTCGAGTGTATGAAGGGTTTCCCTTTTTATTAGATGATCATCTAGCACGTCTAAATCAAGGTTTAGAGGTGCTTAACATTACCTACCGATTTCATCGTGAAGAAACGAATAGAATCTTGCAGGATTTACTGAAAATAAACAATTTATCTAATGCCTATATCCGCTTAAATGTCTCAGCCGGAATAGGTGATGTTGGTTTGCAGGTGGAACCTTACAAGGAACCGAACATCCTTGTTTTTCCTAAGCCGTTACCGCTGGCAGGAGAATTATCGGAAAAAAAGGCTGTTTTATTGAAGTTGAGGCGGAACAGTCCAGAAGGAATTGAACGAGTAAAGTCACATCATTTTATGAATAATGTCCTGGCAAAAAGAGAGATTGGAAATGCTGCTGATATTGAAGGGATTTTTCGAACTGAGGATGGATACTTAGCTGAAGGGATCGTCTCTAATATCTTTTGGGTAAAAGGTAACGACTTATATACTCCTTCAGTACAAACAGGTATTTTAAATGGGATTACACGGCAGTTTGTTATCGAATTAGCGAAGAAACATAATCTTTGTGTTAAAGAGGGATTGTACTTATTAACACACGTTCTTGAGGCCGATGAGATGTTTGTGACCAATTCAATACAGGAAATCGTACCAATAACTACATTTGAGGGTCATCAATTACCTGGTAAACAGGGACAAGTAGTTCAACAATTACATCGTGAATATCGCCATTATTGTCAAAGTCTGTGGTCAAGGAATGGTTTAGGGAGTGAATAACCTTGAAAGAAAAAATACTAACAGAAATCAAAAAAATAGAAGAAGAATATGGAGTAAGAATCTGTCTTGCTGTAGAGTCAGGAAGCAGAGCATGGGGCTTCCCATCCAAGGATAGTGATTACGATGTCCGGTTTATTTATGTTCATAAAAAGGACTGGTATTTGAGCATTGACCAAAAGCGTGATGTGATTGAACTGCCAATTAATGATCTCCTTGATATTAATGGCTGGGAATTGCGTAAAGCCCTCCAACTTTTTAGAAAATCAAATCCCCCGCTAATGGAGTGGCTCCATTCGGGGATAATTTATTATCAGGCTTTTTCGTTAGTAGATAAATTGAAAGCAATTCAAAATCAAGTTTTTTTGCCACAATCAGCACTCTATCACTACTTAAATATGGCAAAAGGTAATTTTCGTGATTACCTCCGAAGCGATCAAGTGAAAATTAAAAAGTACTTTTATGTCCTCCGTCCAGTTTTAGCATGTATGTGGATTGAAAGATATAATTCAGTACCGCCGATTGAATTTCAGAAATTGATAGAGGAACTCCTTGTTGAGGGGCCACTTAAGCAGGAAATCCTTACCTTGTTAGAAAGGAAAATTAGCGGAGATGAACTAAACCTCGAACCAAAGATTACTTCCATTAATGACTTTTTGGAGAAAGAGATCAACCGGCTTGAGGAATACACCAAAACCCTTAGAGCCCCCAAAGAGGATATGACCCCAATTCTAGATGATTTATTCAGAGAAGTCCTCGATGAGGTTTGGGCTTAAATATTACTGTAAAAAGTTCAACAATTATTCACAAGTTGGTCCTATAAAGATATTGTTAATATTCTTATTTATCATTATTATAGTATCGACAGTGAAAACTTTATTGCATGTGATATATATCAACTACTACACGATTCTAACAATAAGGGGAGTGATGGATTGCAAATAAAAGAAAAAGTCAGCACATTTCTTGTTATCCTGTCCCTGTTTGTACTTTTATTTCCGTCTATTTCATCAGCACACGCCTATATAAAAAAATCTACACCCTTAGAAAATGAGACGGTGGAAAAAGCCCCAACCGAAGTAACGATAAAATTTGATGAAACTGTCCAGCCTGCCTTTAACTCAATTAAGGTTTTTGATTCAGAAGGAAATCGAGTCGATAAAAAAAATGGACGGATTGACCCAAAGCAACCTTTTATCCTAAAGAGCGGATTAAAGAAGGATCTTCCAAATGGATCCTATCGAATAAAGTGGAAGGTGGTTTCAAGCGACGGCCATCCTGTTGAAGGTGTAATTCCTTTTCAAATTGGTGAAAAGGGTCAAGACTCTACCTCCCTAGATAATGAAACGAAAGGCTACACCCCTAAAGCGGATCTAATCATTATCCGTTGGCTGCAATATCTGAGCAATGCGTTCTATGTCGGGCTCATCTTTTTTTATATGGTTATTGTGCCCAAGGAATTACGGGAAACAGGTTCAGTCGATAAGAAGTTCCGTATGCTAATAAGCACAGGTTTGATTCTTCTATTTCTTAGTATTCTGTTAAGTCTGCCATTACAGGCAACGATTGAATCTGGTTATCCTTGGAGTGAAGTGTTTAACTTCTCAATCATCGAAAATATCTTAATGAACACAAATTATGGTCAATTTTGGGTTATTCAAATAGCTCTCCTTATAACTCTTGCCCTGCTCACTTCTTTTATAGGCATGGCCGAGCGCATGAAACGAGCTATTTTGTGGACTTGCTTTTGTCTTGGGGCAGCCTTGTTATTGACAAAGGCATTGACCAGTCATGCCGCAGCACAACCAAATCCGTTATTAACAATAGCAATGGATTTTCTGCATTTACTTGCTGCATCGATTTGGATCGGAAGTCTAACTGGTTTTGTCTCATTGCTTTCATTACGTAAAAACACAGAGATAAAGCAAAATTATTTGAAAATGATAAAAAGTTTCTCCAAATGGGGACTGATCCTTGTTCTTTTTTTAACTTTAACTGGATTGTTTGCTAGTTTTTTATATATTCCAAACCTCTCAGCACTTGTCCAAACGAACTATGGAAAAGCATTAATGTGGAAACTTATTTTGTTTTTGGTGATGCTGCTCCTTGCAGCTGTGAATTTTATTAAAGGAAAAAGGGGAACCACTAAGGGACTGAAGGCATCTCTAAAGGGTGAGCTTACCCTTGGTTTGTTAATCTTAGTCCTATCCGTTGTTTTAACCAATTTACCAACAGCCATGCAATCTCCAGGACCATTTATGGAAACTAACATAGTGAACCAAGGCAAGCAATTGACTTTAGAAGCAACGCCTAATATTATTGGAGTGAATTTATTTGAGATTACCTTAAAAGACCGAGAAGGGAAGCCAATTAAAGAAATTGAACAAATTCACTTAACCTTTACCATGCTTGAAATGGACATGGGAAAAGAAACTGTTAGTTTAACAAAAACGGCTGATGGCAAGTATGAAGTGAAGGGTTTGCATTTTAGCATGGCAGGTCATTGGAACGTACATGTCCATGTTCTAACCAAGTCGTTAGAAAGTATCGACACTGATTTCAAAGTTTTAGTGGGAAGTCAATAAAAAACTTATCACTAATTTAATCAGGAATAGCTTCATTGCTTTCATTAGCAGCCTTGGTTATGGAAATCCGTAAAAATAATTAAAAAATTTAACACAGAAGATGCCAAGTGTATCTTCTGTTTTTTTATAAGCTTTTGTTATATAAAGTAATTAATATTTTGTAATGGCTAATACTTTTATTTGTAAAAAATACTAAATTTTCCCTTAGAACTGTTATAATTCTAAATAAGAAAGAACTATCATAATATTATCAGTCCTTATCATATTAGGAGTATTTTGGATATTTATTTGCATCCTTTTGCAAAAAAAGACTGTTCCTAAGGCTTAGGTCTTAGAAGAAAATAAATCTGCAGATTGTTTTCCCTTTTATTTGAATTAATTATGATTAACTTATAGAAAATATAAGGGTTAGAATTTACTATATTTTCCTCCCAATCGAATAGGGGGTTTTAAAAATGAGCAGGAAAGTTTATGTTCTTCTAACGGACACGGGTACAGTTTTAGGGAAAATGATTAAGCTCTATACAAAAAAACCACTTAATCATGCCTCAATTGTGATTGATGAACAATTCAACAAGGTTTATAGTTTTGGGAGAAGAAATCCAAGAAATCCTTTCTTTGCAGGATTTGTGGAAGAAAACGTCCGTGGTGGTCTATTTAGGAATGCCGATTGTGCTATTTATTGCATTACGATTACCGAAAAACAATTTCAAAAAATGATCTGTAAATTAAGGGATATGGAAGACCATAAGGAAGAATACAGGTACAATCTCATTGGGTTATTTGCTGTAATGCTGAATATGGAGATGACCCGTAAAAATGCCTTCTTTTGTTCCCATTTTGTTGCAGCCATCTTGGAAGAATCCGGGATTGATATCAAAAGTCAAAAGCCTCTATCCCTTGTAACTCCCCATGATATAAAGGAGTCGGCACCCTTAGAATTAATTTATGAAGGGAAATTGTCGGCCTTCATCACTGATTCCCATCGAAAATATTATAAAGAGTTTACTCCTGAGAGTGTCGAAGTTATTTAACTGAAATAACGGAAATTAAGTCACCACTTCCAACAAGTGCTTAATTTCCGTTATTTTAAATAACAATACCTTCTTGCGTTTTGCTGTTTTTCCTTTTGACAGTTTCTACTAATGACTTAAATAGCTTAAGAGAATGATCGAAAATAGGACTTTGAATGAATGTATAAAGGAAAGTAGCAATAAACACAGGACCACCTAATAATAAACCGATCATTAATACAATGCTTTCAACTATGATGCGTGCTTGACTTACTGACAACTTTGTTTTATCAGAAATTGAAAGCATGAAGCCATCACGTGGACCAGCGCCAATCCCTGCTGCTACATACATGCCGCCACCAATCCCTGTAATCATGATTCCACTAAGGAGAATAAGGTAATCCAACCATGTACCAGTTGCTTTTGGAAGAATATCCAACCAGAGAAAAAAGTCCATGATAGGTCCAATACATAGGGCATTTAGGATTGTACCTATGCTAATATAGCTCCGTGCAACAAAAAAGGAAATGAAGATCAGAATTAACCCGCAAATCACTCCCCAAGTACCAATAGTTAAACCAAAATGCTGATATAGGGCGACATTTAGTACTTCCCATGGGTGTAACCCAACATATTTAACCTTAACGGCAATCGCATTTCCCAAGCCGAAAAAAGTTAATCCTGCAAAAAATAAGAAATACTGAAAGAATTTCATCTTCAGTTACCTCCGCTTACTCATCGTTTTTCGAATATTTAAACCTATCATAAGATTCTAAAGGATGAATCAATAATAATCAATGGTTACGTGAGTTTGCCTTTGAATTAATTGACCAAGCGGGTGTGGCAGTGATTCCTGGTGAACTGCTACTTGCCTCTTCTATAAACAGAAAATTCCACATATATTTTTTAAAAGGACCTACTGCACTTTGAAGGTCTTTTACTTTGACGACGAAAGAGGGGTACAAATGCTAAGCGATTTACAACATCTTGAATTAGATATCCCGATTGAAGTGATTTGGGACTTTATTCGTGACGAAAATAATTGGGCACCGCTTGTACCAGGTTATATTCAACATGAAAAAATAAATGAACGTCAAATCTGCTGGGAATTTAAGAGTGACCTCGGCGTTATGAAAAAGAAGGTTAGTTTATTGATTGATATTAAAGAGTGGAATGAACCTGCCAGGGTAAGTTTTGAATTAAAAAGGGCAAACGAAAAGTATTTAGGTGAAGGCTACTTTGAAGCAAAAGCAATAAATAGAAATAAAACTCGAGTGACAGGCTTTCTTGAAATCAATGCATCAGGGCCGATGGGCTCTCTAGCAAATTCGCTATTTAAAAAAGCGCTCCAAAAATCGGATGAAGAAGTAGCATCAGTAATCTCTTCAAAGCTAGAAGAATTTCATCGCAGATAAAAATTAAACTTAAGATAAACTTAAGCTATGAATGATAAAGTTAGTCCAAATTCCACTATCACCAAAGATAGTAGACAGGAGGATTGACTATGAAAGAAACGATTCAAAGCAAAGCCCTAAATGTAATGCTTGTAATTTCAATGGTATGGATGGGGGGTGGAACGTACATACCAACAGCATATGCTGAAACAAATACGGCTCCAGTCCAAGAGGACCAACAAGAAGGCAAACTATCAAAAATAGAGATAGAAGGAATTAAGCTAGACCAGCTGTTTTCAGCAGATTCAAAGGAATATTCTGCCACAGTAAAAAACGAGGTTCAATCGATTAAGTTATTAGTAGAAAGCAGCAATCCGGATTCATCGATTACAATAAATGGGCAGACGGTTATAAGTGGAGTTGTCGGTGCATATTCCCTTCAAACAGGTGAGAATAAATTTCTTATTTCCGTGGATAATGGCAGTGACTCAACCAATACCTATACCCTGACTATAATGAGAGAGGAAAATGATAATAATCTCTTGCAAAGTATTACCCTATCAAAAGGGAAGTTATCACCAAACTTTTCTTCTACCGGTACAGACTACAAGGTAGTTGTTCCAAATGACGTTCCTGTGATTACCATTAAACCTACATCTGTTGAAACAACATCAACTATTAAGGTGAATGAAACTTTAATAACAAAAGATGGCGCTGCAGTAGAACTTCCCGTCGGAGAGTCAGATATTATTATAGCGGTAACAGCTGAAAATGGTGAGAAAAGAATTTATACCTTACACTTTACAAGAGCAGCTACTGAGATTAAAACCAATACCAATACCAATACCAATACCAATACCAATACCAATACCAATACCAATGGCAATACCAATACCAATGCCAATGCCAATTCAAATCAGAATAATAAACCGGGTCTTTCCCAATCAACATCGCAACCAAATAATCGGCCCAATTCTACCCAACCTACATCACAACAGGCGAGTTCTTTGAACGTAGAAAAAACAAGTAAAGCGTTACTTTCCTCATTGTCAGTTTCAGAAGGATCCTGGGATAGCACCTTTACGAGTGATGAGTTTACCTACCATGTAACCGTGTCAAGTGATATGGACGAGGTAACTCTTAACCCGATTGCAAAATCCAGCAATTCAGAAATTTTGATTGAAGGCAGTACTAAGGAAACAATTAAGCTAGAAGACGACTCGAAAACGATTATTTCTATTGTCGTAACAAACGAAGATGATCGAAAAACATATGTGCTAGTATTTGATAAAGAATCTTAAAATGAAGAACTTTTATTTTTTTTACTTGAAGAAACCTGCATTTGGCAGGTTTTTTTGAATCAGAATAAACTTTATTTTTAAAAAACAGCACTTATTTTTTAACATGATGCAAAAAATTATGTTATATTAATAAATAAAAAATTTACCGAATTTTCGATTAAGGGAAGGTGGCAGTATGACTATAGAATTGAAATTGAATGACAGCAGTCTTCCGTTGCGACAAGACGTGAAATTACTGGCTAATATGCTTGGAGAGATTCTGCTCAATCACGGTGGTCCCGAACTATTGGATAAAGTGGAAAAAATACGTTTAATGTGTAAGACATTAAGAGAACATTTTGATCAAGCTATCTATGATGCATTAAAGGAAGAAATTGCTAGTCTAAGCGCACCTTTAAGGAAACAAGTTATTCGAGCATTCTCCATGTATTTCCATTTAATTAATGCCGCAGAACAGAATCATCGTATTCGTAGACGGAGACAGTACCAACTGGAGGATGAAACTATTGTCCAACCCGCTTCAATAGAGAGTGCTATTCTTTCGCTTAAAGAGAACAATATTAAGGAAGATGTCATTCAAGATATCCTTAATACTTTGTCACTTGAACTGGTTATTACAGCCCATCCAACAGAGGCAACTAAGCGTTCAATTCTTGAAATTCAGCAGCGGATTGCTGTTATCCTAAAAAGTCTCGATCATCCGTTATTAACAAGTAGAGAAAGAAAAAAGCTTGAAGAGAGATTGTTTAATGAAGTTTCAATTCTTTGGCAAACGGATGAATTACGGCAAACTAAGCCTACGGTTTTAGACGAAGTGAGAAACGGACTATATTATTTTGATCAGACCCTTTTCGAGGTTCTTCCTGAAATCCATCAGGAAGTGGCAGATTGTTTAGAGAAGAATTACACTCAAACACAATGGGAAGTTCCAAATTTTCTCCGTTTTGGATCATGGATCGGTGGAGATCGTGATGGGAATCCCAATGTTACACACGATGTTACTTGGGAGACACTAAATAGGCAGAGAAGACTCGTCTTAAAAAAATATAAAAATGTTCTCGTTGATTTAATGAAACGATACAGTCATTCCACTTCAAGAGTGGAGGTAAGTAATGATCTTCTTAAGTTGATTGAACTAGAAGATACATATTTAACCGATGAGAAAAAATGGCCAATTCAAACGGAAGTGTACCGTCGAGCATTTGCTATCATTATTGAACGAGTAAAACAAGTAGGTAAAACGGATTTGGGCTATAAATCTTCCGATGAATTACTAGAAGACTTATTTATTATTAAAAAAAGTTTGAAAAAGCATCATCCAGCAGCACATGAATTAATGACTATTCAAAAGCTGATTCGACAAGTTCAATTGTTTGGTTTTCATTTAGCGACACTAGATATTCGGAATCATAGTGGTGAACATGAAGCAGCCATGACCGAAATATTGCGCAAAGTCAGTATCTCCGATAATTATGCGGGGCTTGCGGAAGATGAAAAACTAAAAATACTTCAAAATATCCTATTGGATCCTCGCCCGCTTCTATTATTAAATGAAGATTATTCGGCGGAAACTCAGGAAATGATTAAAGTCTTCCAAATGATCAAGAGTGCACATGAAGAATTCGGGAAACGGTCGATTTCCGTCTATCTTGTGAGCATGACAAAATCCCCTAGTGATTTACTAGAGGTACTTGTTCTTGCTAAAGAGGCTGGGATTTATCGACTTCACGCAGATGGGACCTTAGAAAGTCATTTACATGTGGCGCCTTTGCTAGAAACAATTGACGATTTAACTGCTGGGCCTGAAATTATGGAAACACTATTTGAGATGCCTGTCTATCGAAATCATTTGCAAATAATGGGGGATCAGCAGGAAATAATGCTTGGTTACTCGGACGGAAGCAAAGATGGTGGTACATTGACAGCTAACTGGAAACTATATAAAGCTCAAATTGAAATTCATGAAATGGCAAAGAGGTACCAGATCGGACTTAAGTTCTTCCATGGCCGTGGTGGTTCGTTAGGCCGTGGCGGCGGTCCATTAAATAAAAGTATCCTGTCTCAACCGGCAGAAACCATTGGCGACGGGGTTAAAATTACGGAGCAAGGCGAGGTTTTATCTTCACGCTATTTACTTGAGGATATTGCTTATCGGAGTTTGGAACAGGCTACTTCCACGCTGCTCTTAACGGCAACACATATATCAAAAGAAGCGAAGCAAGGTTTTCAACGTGATCCAATATGGGTTGAGTCGATTGAAGAAATTTCAAGCTTGGCTTTGACCAAATATCAATCACTTGTATTTGGAGATCCAGATTTCCTTGCCTACTTCACGGAAGCGACACCACTAAGAGAGCTCGGAGACTTAAACATCGGTTCAAGGCCAATGAGCAGAAAAAATCAGGGCCGCTTTGAAGATTTAAGGGCAATTCCATGGGTGTTTGCTTGGACTCAAAGCCGTCAATTGCTTCCAGCATGGTACGCAGCAGGTACTGGTTTAGCAGGATTTGCAGCTAATGGAGAACAAAATTTGCAGATGCTTCAGCAAATGTATGAAAAATGGCCTTTCTTCCAATCAACGATTGATAACCTGCAAATGGCATTAATGAAAGCTGATATTACGACAGCAAGAGAATACTTATCCCTTGTGAAAGACCAGACCATTGCAGAACGAATCTTTACTAATATTCTTGAAGAATACGAAACAACAAAAGAAGTTCTCCTTAGAATAACAGGTGATAATGAATTGTTAGATCATACACCAAATATAAAGGAATCGGTATATAGAAGAAATCCATATGTCGATCCGCTAAACTTTTTACAAGTTGAATTAATAAAGGAACTAAGAAATCAAGAAGAGCCTAATGAAGAACTATTAATTGAAGTTTTGCTGACAATTAGTGGGATCTCTGCAGGATTACGAAATACTGGTTGATATTGAAGTACAAGCCATAAACTCTCTCGAAAGAAGAGTTTATGGCTTTTTTCATATATTTCTTCCTGTCAAAAGCGAAGGTGATGAAATATAATGTTGCGTAAATTTCGAACATTTAGTGAGATGTTGCTAATGTAGCAAAGTTGTCACTTCAAACGGAAGAAAAAATTGATATTTTAGAAGAACAAATTTGGAATTTGCAGGATAGTTTAGGTTTGTTAAATAACGAAAATTTGGCTATGTTTCAAGAGATGGTGAACATCGTTAAACAAATGAAGAATGAATTCCAAAAAATGGCCGAAGAGATAGCAGGAACACAAAAACTTAAAGAAGATTTTCAAGAATTACGGCAGGGTCTTGTAGATGTAAAAATTATCCAAATCAATCTTCAGGAGTTGCGCAAAGAAATAGAGGAAATTAAGGGAATCAAAGCGGAGTTAAAAGGAATTAGTGATACAGTTGAATCTGTAAAAATTCAAGAGGATTTACAGGAATTGAAACAAGGAATAACAGAGATATCGGATATTAAGAAGGAGCTAGCAATACTGAAAAGTCTTATGCAAAAAGGAAAGACAAAAGACAAGGAAAAAGAACTAGCTCTTACTGGTGTTGGCACGAAGGATGAAAGGGGTTGAAAATGATGAGTTCTAATGCATCAGTTACAAATTTTATACCACTTCTGGATGTTGGAAAAGAATCAGCAAGGTGGAATAGAGTCTATAAAGTCTTAACAGAACCGAAGCCGGATATTGTCTCTACACCATAGAGATTATTTGGACAAAAAATAAATCAACCTTATATTATCATCCGTCAAAAGAAAAAAAGTATCAGGTTCCATTGTTTATAGTCTACTCACTCCTTAATAAACCTTATATTTTAGATATCGGCGAAGGGAGCAGTGTAGTAGGCGGACTAACAGAACGAGGATATGATGTCTATTTTCTAGACTGGGGTTCTCCAGGTTACGAAGATAGTGAAATAACCCTTGATGATTATATCCTTGATTATTTGGAAAATGGCGTCAAACGGGCCTTACGACATTCCGGGGCAAAAGAAATATCGATGATTGGCTATTGTTTAGGAGGGACTATTGCCGCCATCTTTGCTTCTCTAACGAAATTACTGATTAAGAATTTAGTCCTTGCTACAGTTCCAATTGACTTTAGCATTGGCATTGTTCCGGATAAGTGGTTAAAAGGGCTGCAAAAAGGGGTAATTAACTTTGATCGTCTTTCTGAAGTGTATGGAGTAATCCCATCAGAAATTATGTAAGGATTGTTCAGAGGACTCTCTCCAGTCTATGTGAGTCCCATGATAAACCTAATTTCCCGAGCGCATGATGCAGATTATGTTGAAAAGTGACGGCGGATGGATAAATGGACAAAAGACTCGGCATCGTTTTCTGCAGCGTTCAAACAGCTAGTTAATGATTTATATAAAGAGAACAAACTCCTTAAAGGAGAGCTTAATATTGGCGGTAGAAAAGTAGATTTAAAAAATATCACTTGCTCTTTATTTGACTTCTCAACTTCAAGAGATACGCTGATATTAGAGAAGCAAAGCCTTCCTGTTATTGACATGGTATCTAGTGAAGATAAAACCTACCAGGTTTTTGAAGGCGGGCATGTCTCACTAGCCTTAACTGGGAAATTTGCTATTTTCGCAGATAAGTGGCTTTCCTCTCGTTCGCAAGAAATTTAGGATTTTCTCTCATAAACTGATAGGGTATAGGAATAAATGATAAGCGGGAAGGACCCCATCCTTCCCGCTTATCATTTATGAAGCTCTTTTTTGTTGAACGAGGAATTTTCGCAGGAGGTTATTAAACCGGTCTTTTGCTTCCAGTTTGGCAAGATGACCGGTATTCCTCATAATTATAAATTCAGAATTCGGGATTAATTTGTGCATCCAGGCTTGAATCCAATTCGGCAATATAGAGTCGTATTGTCCCCCAACAATAAGGGTTGGAACATCTACCATCGGTAATAACGATAAATTATTGACCTCAAAGCATGCTACCAAGGAGTTAATAAAAATATGTTGTTTAGGTTGGAAAAACTTATCGAATTTTTCAATCGTTTCTTTATTCCAAGAATATAGTGCCATGCGTGCTGCAAATTCCGAGTGTCTACCTAATGTTGTAATTCGTTCAAGTTTTACTTTTCGTGAATCAAATAATAAACCCTTTAGTTTTTTGGGGAAATAGTGGAATGAACTTATTAATAGGAGTGTACGACAACGGTCGGGAGCTTGACGGTAAATTTCCTGTGCAACGGCACCGCCCATTGATAGACCCAGAATATGAGCAGTTTCAATTTCTAACTCCTGTAGTAAACCAATTATGTCTGAAGCAAAATTTCGAATCGAAATTCCATCCGATTTATTGCATGCCCCATGACCGCGTAAATCAGGGATGATCAACTCAAATTGATCTGCTAATTCATATTGGTCTTCCCAACCTTCTTTTACTTCACCTAAACCATGGATCAATACCAATGGTTCCCCCTTACCAAAGTGTAAATAAGGTACCCCCAACCTGCTAATTAATGCTTTTTCCATTTCACACCACCTTCTTATTTTCAATAGTTCATTACCAAAATAAGGAAAATAAAAACGTTGTTATTTTACTTTTATTCATATTTATTTACTTTGTTGACAAAATATTACCCATAAGTGTAAAATACATATATAGGGAGAGGTGATAAGGATATGGTGAATCAAGACAATCAAACAATTAATCCTTCGAAAAATTTTGTGCTACCATTTATTTTATTGCTTCTTAGCAAGGTTTCTCTACATGGATATGAACTTAGCCAGAAGCTAGAAGCATTCGGGTTTAAGACACTTGATCAGGGGAATTTATACAGGTTATTAAGACAACTTGAAAAGGACGAGCTTCTATCATCAGAATGGGATACTACCGGGAGTGGTCCTGCTAAAAGAAGGTACTCCATAACGAATGGCGGGATTACATACTTAAAGGGATATGCCAATCAACTAGAATCCTACCAATCGTTATTGGATCAATTTTTCAAAATGTATTCCAGTTTCTTTGAGCTCTATATGCCTTCATTTCATAAGAAGGATTCCATAGAGAAAGTCAATAATAGAAAGAGGAGGAAAGACGATGGCACAGAAGAAAAATGAAACGGTTCTATCTGCAGTAGAAACAATTAATCAAGCAGTAGAGGAATCGGTAGCCGTAGGATCATTTGTTAACACATTTTGGGATCAATTCGAGCTATCACGTGAACGTGCAGAACAGTTACGGGAAAATGGTGAGGATGCATATATTAATGCATTAAAGGAAGTCATCAAATTTAATAAGCAATTTAGGAAATCCGTTTCAAATTTGTATCAACAGTCGAAAACAACTAACAAGGAAATGGTCTCAGAACTGATGCAGCAATTACCATTCGGTAACGAAGATGTCAAGGACGAGGTGTTACCAATACCCGAAACTGAAGAACTTAAGAAACAATTTGTAGAGGTTTCAGGACAATTAGAGAACCTCGCTCTTACACCAATTAAGTCTATCTTTCATGTTGTTGAACAAATGGAAGATAATATTGAAAAAAGTGCAGAATCTAGTGTAGCTTATGGACGTGAACGCCGAAATGCATGGCTCCAAGTAAGGAAGGAATATGTTAAATTTGCAAAAGATTCTCATTTGAATCTTGTTGACAGAAGCAAATCCAGCTTTAAAGAATTCATTAAACCGCAATAATTATTTTTACCTTCTAAGGAGAATAATAAACTTTGAGGATGCACATAGGTAAATATTATTCTATATTAGAACCACAATCTCTTTTCATTAAGAAACAAGAGATTGTGGTTCTTTTATATTCGTTGGACTTTAGAGTTTAGCTAAAAATGAACACACTTTGTTAAATCCTTTCCAAAAGTTACCGATGAAATGTTAATGTAATATTATTATTATCTAGTTGACAAATTTAGAAGTTATACTTCTAATTAAGAGAAAATAAGATGATACAGGTTTGCTTTATTGGAATTAAAAAGGCAGGGGTGTAAATTGAAAAAGAAGTTATTTGCACTATGTACCACAATTGTTATGGGACTAGGGAGTGTTTTCTCGTTGCCAGTAGTAAATGCAAAGGCAGATAATACTACAATTAAAAGTATAGAAGAGCAGCGTTCTGGTCTTCAGACAGATATAACAAAAGCAAATCAGGAACTTTCTCAAGTACAAGATGAATTAACAAAATTAAATGAAACTATTACATGAATTACGTCGTTATTAATAACGAGGGGTAAAAATAAAAAAAATATTGCAAAGTAGTTAGTTAATGAGTAGAATAAATAGGTTGTAAATCATCATGACTTACGATACTGTCGCAATAGGTTAGGAGTAAATCATAACATGGAATTACTAATATTTATTAAAGCCATTATCCTCGGATTAGTAGAAGGTTTAACAGAATTTGCACCGGTTTCCTCCACAGGTCACATGATTATCGTTGATGATATGTGGTTGCAATCTGAAAAGTTTTTGACACAGCATGGAGCCAACACGTTTAAAATTGTTATTCAACTTGGTTCGATTCTTGCGGTTGTCGTCACCTTTAAGGACCGCTTCATCGATTTATTAGGTCTAGGCCTCTTCAATAAGAAAGTTGTTAACGAGCAAGGCCGTCTTAAATTAACACAAGTTATTGTGGGATTAATTCCTGCAGGTGTTCTAGGCGTTCTCTTCAATGACTATATTGATGACCACTTATTTTCAACCGCAACGGTTTTAATTGGTTTAGTAATTGGTGCTATATTAATGATTCTTGCAGATTTTATTGGTCCAAAACATCCGAAAACACAAACAGTTGATCAGATATCCTATGGACAAGCTTTGGCTGTTGGTTTATTTCAATGTTTATCCTTATGGCCTGGATTTTCTCGTTCCGGATCAACTATCTCAGGTGGCGTATTACTGGGAATGAGTCACCGTGCTGCAGCGGATTTTACCTTTATCATGGCTGTGCCAATTATGGCAGGTGCAAGTTTACTCTCCTTATTAAAAAACTGGGAATATATGACGATTGATGCCTTGCCATTCTTTATTGCAGGATTTATAAGTGCCTTTATTTTTGCGTTATTATCCATCCGCTTTTTCTTAAAGCTGATTAACAAAATTAAACTTTTGCCGTTTGCAATTTATCGCATTGTTTTGGCATTAATTCTTTATATTATTTTCTTTTAAATTTTAGCCAGCTTACAAAATGTAAGCTGCTTTTTTTTGTTTCAAACTTTGCAGCCAGTTTTATGTTTATTTACCCAAATAAACATAAACGGGTAAGAACCTATCTAGAAATAATTAGTCATTTACCCGTTTTCCGTAAGAAAGTTGCCTATACCACAATTGCTGAATAGAATATTTTAAAATAAGTGGATTGTTCAACGGGACGGAAGGAGGGAAAGACATGGAAAAAGGACGGTGCGAGGAGCATTGTTTATGTAATGAAATGGAACAGTTGCTTGAAGAACAACAAAGATTATCCTTTGAAGGTTTTCGATTTGTATGCGATGAAATTGGGTTTGATACCATTCCCTTTGTCCTTTCTAATAGTAAATGTCCATTTGAGGTATTGGGGAAAACGAAGAGTGGTCTATTTTTTACTACTCAAGTATTCAGATTAGAATGTCTTGATTCATGGCATTGCTGTGCAAAGCTATCGCTGCTTTTGCCTGTAGATATAGATGGTTTTCCAGTAGACCTTTGTGACGAAGTATTTTCATTAATAAAAACGAATAACTGTATTTTAGTTGATCTATCTTGTTTTTGCAGTATTCAACCTTTATCCCCGAGATTAGTTAATCGGGAACTGCCCATTGTTGAACCGAAATGTTAATAAAATGAGCAGATTAGGGTCTAATCAGGAAATAAAATATAGACCCAGACCCTAATCGATTTTCTTAACACAAATCTGGAAAGTCAGTAATAATACCTTCGACATGTAGATTTTTTAAAGTATTTACCTCATTCTTTTTTTTCGCTGTCCATATAATCGTTTTTAATCCATGTTGATGAATTCTTTTAATAAGCCGTTTATTAACCATGGTTATTTTAGGATTTACATAAGAAACATAACTTGCAAAAGACCTTAAATCTTTATTTGAAATAATATTTACACCCGAATTCTTTACTAAAACTCCAATAGGGATGGAAGGAAGCAGTTCATGAAAACGTTTAAGTGAACCACGATCAAATGATTGAATAATTATATGATTTTCTCCTGATGTTAAATTTCTATTGAGTAGTTCTTCGACAGTCTTTTCCACAATTTGCGGGTAAAGTGAGGGTTTTTTTAATTCAAGTAAAATACCAATTTTTCCTGCAAACTCATCGAAAAACTCAGCGAGGGAAGGGATCTTCTCACCAGCAAATTTACTATGGAACCAACTTCCTGCATCAAGGTTTTGAATTTCTTTCAAGGTGAGGTCCCTTACCTTCCCTTTCCCATTCGTTGTCCTGTTAACGGTTGAATCATGAATCACGACCAATTCACCGTCTTTTGTCATTTGGACATCGATTTCAAGGTAATCTACACCTAAGTCTACGGCTTTCTTAAAAGATGCAAATGTATTCTCAGGGCAGTATCCAGCTGCACCTCTATGGCCAATTTTCAAGGGAGAGTGTTGTTTATCCTTTAAGCTTAACCGTGTCATCAATCGATAAGATACCATGAAAATCAGAAACAAAAGGGTTGCGGCATTCCTCAAGTTTGGGACTCCAATCTATATATATTTGTGAACATGTTATGAAAAACAGTGCCAATTGTCAACTAAACAAAGAGAATTTTATAAAAATGAATTCAGCTAGATCATACTTTTCTATTTTGATAATTGCTTTTTGTTGCTTAGAATGGGCTTCTTCTTTTTTTTCAAAACTGGGTAATTTGGATATGTGTCTATCGCACATTTTTATCCATGTGAATAGGATATATGGAAATCAGAAAAGGAGGTAATGTAAATGTCTGGTGCAGCTGGTGGCTACGGCGGCGGATTTGCCCTACTAGTCGTTTTATTTATTTTGTTAATCATTATTGGGGCTTCATGGTGCTGCTGAGTTTTCTATTAATATAAAAAGGAGGTCCTGAAAATGTTTGGATATGGTGGCCATTGTGGCTATGGATATGGATATGGTGGCTGCGGTTACGGCGGTGGATTCGCTTTAATCGTAGTATTATTTATCCTCTTGATTATTGTAGGTGCAGCTTGTTTTAGATAAGAATTTATAAAGGTGAACCCGCTTGGTTAATCAAGCGGGTTTTCTTGTGCAAATATATTGGCTCGTTTCCATTTACTAAATGCATCTAATTCGCTGGAAATTTTTTTTACGGTAAAGCCAATCAAGGCGGCGTCATCCAATATGCCAAGCCCGATGATGAAATCTGGTACTAAATCAAGTGGTGAAACAAAATAAAGCAGGGTTCCGACAACGGTAAGAATTGTACTGGGAGAGACATTTTTATATTCACCCTTCGAATAAGATTTAACCAGATCAAAAAATAATTGCAATTTTTCCCAAACTTCTTCTAAGTTTTGTTTTTTCTCATTTGCCATTTTTATTGCTTTGTTTAATAAGCCTTGTGTTTTTTGCTGATCGCCGAGGAAATCTTTAGCTTTGACATTATATTTTTGCTGCTCTTTTTCAAAAATCTTCTTTTTACTTAACAACCTGTCCACTTCCTTTTTTAAAAGACCATCCTTAGTGTTCCACCAAAATAAAAAAACCATGAGATAATAAATCACAAATAAAAACAAACCAGGCGCATGAGCACCTGGTTTTCTACTACTATATTAAACAATGTTTTCATTTAAATTAGTCTGCGTTCCCCATACAATATCTTCGATTTCAGAGCCTTCAAGTGTTTCTTTCTTTAATAAAGCCTCGACTAATTGCTGATACTGATTATGATGACTATTAATGAGGTTTTCTGCTTTTTCTAATGCTTTTCTAAATAGTTCTTGCATTTTTTCTTCTTTATCTTGTTTATTGAAGGTCAACTGGAATCCTTCTTGAAGCATTCCGGTATCCACCATTTGTTCAATGATTTGTTTTGCCTGCTGCACGTCTCCACCAACTCCGATACTGTGTTCACCCAAATGCATTCTTTCGGCAACTCCGCCGGCTAATACCATTGCCACACGCTCTAGTAAGTCACTGGTTGTCGACAAGTGTAGTTCCTTTGGAATGGGTGCAACATAACCCAACGCCTCACCGCGAGGGATAATGGTTGCTTTTCTAACAGAACCTGGCTTCGTTAGTGATGCCACAATGGCATGACCTGCTTCATGTATGGCAACCCTCCGCTTTGTTTCAAGGTCTTGCAATGAACGGGAAGTACTCCCTAAGATGGTTCTATCAAGGGCATAGTCAAGATCATGCTTCTTAATCATATCCTGCCCATTTCGAACGGCTCTCCTACTTGCCGTTTCAAAAAGGGACTGAAGCTCTGCACCTGAAAAACCAGAGGTGCTTTCTGCTAATTCATCTAATTTTGAGAGTACTTCTTTAGCAAAAGACTTACCTTTAGCATGAATACCAATGATTTCTCTTCTGCCTTTTGTGTCAGGCAGCGGTACATGAAAGGAGAAGTCGATTCTTCCTGGTCGCAGAAAGGCTTCATCAAGCAAATCTTTTCTATTGGTTGCAGCAATAAATAGAATTCCATCATTTGAATGTCCGCCATCAAGCTGTACAAGTAATTCAGTTAATGTTTTTTCGGCTTCCTCGCCACCATGTGCCTTTCTCTTAGCAGCTAGAGCATCTACTTCATCGATGAAAATAACAGCTGGACTTTGCTTTCTTGCCGTTTTAAACAAGGAACGGACCCGACTGGCCCCTACACCAATGAACATTTCATTAAAAGCTGATCCACTGGCAGTAAAAAATGAAGCATTTAGTTCACGAGCAATTGCTTGAGCAAGTAAGGTTTTACCAGTTCCAGGAGGTCCGTACAACAGTATGCCTTTCGGTGGTTTAATTCCTAATTTTGTTGCTCGTTCCGGTTCTTTAAGGGTAGTAAGTGTTTGTAATATTTCTTCCTTCATTTCGTCTCCGAGGCCTCCTACATCTTTTAAGCTAATAGAAGGAAGCGCGCGAGAATTGGCGACACTATTTTTCATTGAATTATTTAGTCCAAGGCTGCCCTTTGTTTTTTGAAGAGCGAATGCTGCTCCAGCCAGAAGAAGAATAACACCACCCAAAATCCACTTTCCATATTTACTGCTAGTGGAGTATGAGTATTCGATATTATATTTTCCAACCAGTTTGTCTAACATTTGACTATTGGGAGGAACATGGGAAATAAATTCGCCTTCCTTTGTTTGAATATATAGGCTCCCATCAGGTTTTTCAATTAGTTTAACTACTTTTCCTTGTTGATCTTGAATGGTTTTCTCAACAGAAGAGAAGGGAATAGCGATTTCATTATTTGTGGTCTGGACGACCCAGATCGTTCCTGCAATAACTAATATAAACGCTGCAATTAGCGGAATAAACTTTGAAACTTTTCGTATACTTTGATTCAATGCCTTCATCTCCTTCAACAGAATACTACTCTATTATAAAGGTATTCCCAGAAAAATGGATGTGGGAATCGTTGGGAAACTCTAGTGTCGTAATGAAAAAACACCAGCACTTTTTTGAATAGTGTGGTGTCTTTAATAAAGATTAGGATAATAGACGTAGATGTGGAATAATTGGCATCAATACACTCTGAGCAATCACACCAATGCTTGCACCTATACTTGATGCTTTACTCCATTTAAAAACATGAACTTTTTCGTCTTTTCCTTCATACAAAAATAATAGCTGTTCGCCTTCCTCAGCAATTCCAATTTTTTTATAAGAAATGTTATTCTCCTTTAAAACAATATCAAAGGCTTTATGCAATAAATTTATGGTCTGCTGATCAATTTTTATAATATTCATTTCCCGTTACCTCCGTTGTGATTATGTATAAACGGTCCTTAATACAATGATTTCCGCGTACCTTCATTATATTCTTTCTGAACACGGGATTAAAGAAATAATCGATGCTGATTCATATTGAAATATTGCAAAGTTAGCGTTTCAGAGATAAGATTGAGGTTATGGACAAAAATTTTTATTGTCAAAAGAGAGGAAAACGAAATGGGTAACAATTTTAAAGAAGATGTATTGTCACGCCGGACATTTGCGATTATTTCCCACCCTGATGCCGGTAAAACCACGCTAACTGAAAAATTATTATTATTCGGCGGTGCCATTCGTGATGCGGGCACTGTAAAAGCGAAAAAAACGGGAAAGTTTGCTACAAGTGATTGGATGGAAATTGAAAAGCAGCGGGGAATATCGGTAACCTCCAGTGTAATGCAATTTGACTATGATGGATTCCGTATCAATATTTTGGATACTCCTGGCCACCAGGATTTCAGTGAAGATACGTACCGTACTTTGATGGCTGTAGATAGTGCTGTGATGATCGTCGATGCTGCAAAAGGGATTGAGGCACAAACACTCAAGCTTTTTAAAGTATGCCGGATGCGTGGTATTCCAATTTTTACATTTATGAATAAACTTGATCGCCAAGGCAAGCCGCCACTTGAACTTTTGGCTGAATTAGAAGAGGTTCTCGGCATTGAATCATATCCGATGAACTGGCCGATTGGGATGGGGAAAGAGTTCCTTGGAATTTATGATCGATTTAACAATAGGGTTGAACAGTTCCGTGTCGATGAGGAAGAACGATTTATTCCATTAAATGAAGACGGGGAAATAGCTGGGGACCACCCGCTAAAAACGTCGGGACTTTATGATCAAACACTTGATGAAATCATGTTGCTTAATGAGGCTGGAAATGAATTTTCAGCGGAAAAAGTAGCAGCTGGTAACTTGACACCTGTTTTCTTTGGTAGTGCGCTAACTGCCTTTGGTGTACAGACATTTCTTGAGTCTTACCTAGAGTTTGCTCCGCCCCCAAAGGCGCGTAATTCATCCATTGGGGAAATTGATCCATTAGGGAACCAATTTTCAGGTTTTGTCTTTAAAATTCAAGCAAATATGAATCCGGCGCACCGAGACAGGATTGCTTTTGTACGAGTGTGTTCTGGGAAATTTGAGCGAGGAATGACAGTGAATATTCCGCGTTTGAATAAACAAATAAAGCTTTCTCAATCGACATCGTTTATGGCGGAAGAACGAAATACGGTAGATGAGGCAGTTAGTGGAGATATTATCGGCTTATACGATACAGGCACTTACCAAATTGGCGACACACTGACTTCTGGGAAGGATGACTTTCAATATGAAAGACTGCCTCAGTTTACACCAGAACTGTATGTCAGAGTTTCTGCCAAAAACGTGATGAAGCAAAAATCATTTTATAAAGGAATTCAGCAGCTCGTCCAAGAAGGAGCAATTCAGCTTTATAAAACAATTAAAACGGATGACTATTTATTAGGTGCAGTTGGTCAATTGCAGTTTGAGGTTTTTGAGCATCGAATGAGAAATGAGTATAATGCAGAAGTATTAATGGAACGGATGGGGTCGAAAATAGCTCGTTGGGTTGAGGGTGAAACCGTCGATGAAAATTTATCGAGTTCCCGTTCTCTTCTAGTTAAAGACAGATATGAGCATTATGTATTTTTGTTTGAAAATGACTTTGCTCTCCGTTGGTTTCAAGAGAAAAATCCAACAGTTAAACTCTATAATCCAATGGATCAGGAGACTTAAGAAAAGTGGCGGGTTTGATACCTGCCCTTTTCTACGAATTAATAAAACAGAAAATTCAGACTAATTACCCATAGACGAATCTTTTCAAGGGGAAAGGACAGTTTGATTGCGCACAGACTGTGACTGATTTAAAAGATTCGGGGATATCCTGTCCTGACTTTAAAGATGGTATTAAGCCAATGGCCGCTTTTTATTTAAAACAAAAGGATAACCCAATTTTTCAAATAAACATTTTATAAAAGGGGAGAAGAATTATCGATGCAATTCAAGAAATGCTAACGGTGATCGCCCCTGCGACAGGAAAGCAGATCGGAGATATTCCAGAAACACCGATTAGCCAAGTAGATATTTTTTATCAAAAGGGAAAAAACGCTTTCCTGCAGTGGAGTAAACTGACGGTGTTAGAAAGGGCTGAATATCTTTTAAAACTTAAAACAATAATAGTTGAACAGATGGAGGAAATAGTTAAAATTATTTCTGAGGATACCGGCAAAGTGGTCACGGAAGCCCTAATTGCTGATATAATGCCAACCCTTGACGGTATTGATCATATCACTAGGCATGGGGAGAAAATTCTAAAGCGCAAAAGAGTAAAAACTCCCCTTTTATTAATTGGTAAGAAATCATTTATTGAATATATGCCAAGAGGTGTTGTGTTAATTATCTCGCCATGGAATTATCCTATGCAGCTTGCGATGGTCCCTATGCTCAGTGCTTTGGGATCCGGAAATACAGTTATATTAAAACCCTCAGAGGTAACTCCACTTGTCGGGAAATGTATTGAAGATCTTTTTATCAAAGCTGGCTTTCCTGATGGAGTAGTTCAAGTAGCCCATGGAGGGAAAGAGGTAGGGGCAGCTTTTACCAACGGGAAACCCGATTATATCTTTTTTACCGGATCCGTCCGAACCGGAAAAATTATTCAACAAGTTGCTGCAAAGGATCTTATTCCGACAACGCTTGAGCTTGGCGGAAAGGACCCAATGATTGTGTTTGCTGATGCACATTTGGAAAGAGCAGCAAAAGGGGCGGCATGGGCAGCATTTACCAATAGCGGTCAGGTGTGTATGAGTGTAGAAAGGCTATATGTTGAAAAAACAATCTATCCTCAGTTCCTATCCTTATTAAAAAAAGAGATCATGGACCTAAAGCAGGGAAATGATCAAGATGCGGATGTCGGTTCCATGACGTTTCCAGCACAATTACAAATCGTTAAAGACCAGTTGGAAGATGCATTGAGTAATGGAGCACAACTGGAAATAGGGCTCCCCCCTGAAAAGTGGGCAAATGGAATGTTTTTACCACTAACGGTTGTAACAAATGTAAACCATCAAATGAAAATTATCCAAGAAGAATCTTTTGGTCCACTACTTCCTGTCATTGCTCTTGATAACGAAGAAGAAGTGATAAGCTTAGCAAATGACACGGTTTACGGATTAAATGCAAGCGTGTGGACAAGAGATAAAGAAAAAGCGCGAAGAGTAGCCTCTAAGCTTGTTTCCGGAGCAGTTGTTATTAATGACGCGATCATTAGTATTGCAAATCATGGTCTCCCTTTTGGAGGGGCAAAACAAAGTGGAATTGGCAGGTACCATGGGGAGGCGGGCATACGGATTTTTTGTCATGAAAAGTCAATTGTTGAGGATAACGGACAGAAAAAAAGTGAAATTCATTGGTATCCTTATCGTGATAAATTTCCGTTATTTCTACAACTTTTTAAGAGTTATTTCCAAACAAATCGAGATTGGGTTAGATTTGTCCAATACTACTTGCGTATACTAAAAAAGAATTAAGGTTGGGAAATAATATTGATTTTTTTGTTATTTTTTTACATAATCTGGATAAGCTAAGTTGAGTTGTTTTTTAGCTTACAAAAATATGCCATGAGAAGCGGGATTGTACGATGAAAAAAATGAGCAAACTCGAAGCTGTTTTATGGAATATTGCTTTTCCTGGTTTTAGTCAATTGTTAATGGGTCAATATATCAAAGGAATATTGTTCGTTGCATTAGAAGTAATGATCAATGCCAAAAGTCACTTTAATATGGCAATTATGTTGAGCTTCTTAGGAGAAATTGACAAGGCAGATGCGGTTCTAAATTATCAATGGCTTATGTTTTATCCATGTGTCTATATGTTTTCCATGTGGGATGGTTATCGTTCAGCCATGCCTAAAGAGGAAAAATACACATTTTTACCATTTGTCTTCGGTGCGTACTTCGTCACTGTGGGTTTAATGCTGTCACCGAAAGTCACGATTCTACAAGTTCACCCAGGCCCAATATTTGTACCGATGTTGTTTTTAATTCCTGGGCTGCTAATTGGCTTTGTATTAAAATTTTTAATGGCTATAAAGCTTCGAAAAAAAATGATCGAATAAAAAAAGCTTCAAATCAGGATATATCTGGTTTGAAGTTTTTTATTGGGAAAATTTTTTTATTATAACCCCCACAAACTGGTTCAGAAGAAACGTAACTATGTAGTAAAAAGAAAAGGGCAATAATCCTCTAAACAATAAACAGGAAATGATAGGCATTCTTGGTGCTATCTTTTTCTAAATGCTTAACCTCCATAAAGTCATATATAACAGTCGTATGTTATAATTGGTCGAATAGAGGTGAGCAAATGCTAAGTTTATTGTTTATGGCCAAAAAGAAAAAAAGAACTTTGGAAGAAACCGTTCTCTTAATTCAACAAGGTGAGCAATACCTACTTGACGAAATTATCAGTGCTTATAAGCCATTTATTGCAAAAACAGTGTCTTCAGTATGTAGACGATATATCTATGAAACCGATGATGAATTTAGCATTGGTCTCATCGCATTTAACGAAGCGATTGAGAAATACTCAACTGAGCGCGGAAGTTCTTTATTGAGTTTTTCCGAAGTCATAATCAAAAGAAGAGTTATTGACTATATCCGTAAACAGTCAAAAAATCAACACCTAAGTTTTGATTTAACTAATGATACCAAAGACGAAGAATCAGCAGGAACAATCATTGTTAACGAGCTCTCACTTGATGACTACAATAAAAAGAATGATGATCAACTAAGGAAAGATGAAATCCTTCACTTTCAAAAATTATTGACTACCTTTGATTTAAGTTTCAGTGACTTGGTTGAGAATTCACCTAAGCACTTCGACGCCCGAAAAAATGCCATTATAATAGCGAAAATGTTAGTAGAAAATCAGGAATTAAAAGAATTGTTATTTACGAACAAGCGTCTTCCCATTAAGCAATTAGAAAAAATGGTAGATGTCAGCAGAAAGACAATTGAACGGAACAGGAAATATATTATTGCCATTGCACTTATTTTAGCGGGTGATTATATCTTTATGAAAGATTACATAAAGGGGGTGCTTGAAACATGAAAAAGGGAGTTGTAATGGAAATAGATGATGCATTCCTAACGCTTTTAACCCCTGAAGGTGAGTTTTTGCATGCCAATAGACAAAATCAGCCATATGCAATTGGAGAAGAAATCCATTTTTTTCCGATTAAAAGTGTTAAAACTACGAATCATTTTAATACAATAAAAAATGTTTTTAAATTAAAACCAGTTTGGGCGCTAATGGCAGCATTATTTATCTTCCTCGGTTCGTTTTTTCCCATGTATCAAAATAATAAGGCATATGCCTATATGTCCATCGATGTAAATCCAAGTATTGAGTTAAGTATTAATAAAAAAATGCAGGTTGTAGAGGTAACTGGTTATAACAAAGAAGGAAAAGAGATTATTTCCCAATTGAATAAATGGGAAAAAGAGGATGTTTCTAAAGTAGCTCAAACTATTTTGGCTGAAATGAAAAAAGAAGGCTACTTGAATACTAAGGAAAACATTATTATTTCCACGGTCCGGACAAAAGAGGCTGAAGTTAAGATTGATAAAAAGCTTCAAGAGAATATTGATGAGATCAAGGCGTCAGTGAACAAACAAAAGTTAGGAATTACAGTTTTAAAAGCTACGAAAAGTGAATGGAAAAAAGCTCATAAGCTTGGTATCACAACTGGGAAATACAAGAAAAACAAAGTTCAGGGTTCTATTAATCAAAATGTGAAGACAAAAGATAAGGGCGGAAAAATTGATAGGAAAGCTATACCCTTAAGTTCGGCTAACAGAAATCCCTTAGGTCAATTCAAAAAACAAACAGAAAATAAGGCCATCGAAAACAATGGGATTGCAGGAAATAAAAAGCAAACTGGAAAAATATGGTTGAACGGCAAATTCATACCACCTGGGCAGTTAAAAAAGATCGAAGATGATCAACTAAAACAGAAACAACAACAACCCAAAAAGCAAAACAATCAAAGGGAAAAATCATCTGGAAATCAAAAATCAAAAAGCAACGAAATAAATAAAGAGAAAGACAGTCAAAAAGAGAAAGACACTCAAAAAGGGAAAGACGGTCAAAAATGGAAAGACAGTCAAAAAGGGAAAGGCAGAAATATCGGAGAACATCAAGGGGAATATAACCAAAAGTATAAAGAGAAAAACAGCGAAAAACAAAATGGTAAAAGTTACCAAAAATATAATCACAATCAAAAGGATAAATAAAGTCCGGATATATTATCCCGGACTTTTTTCCATATTTATTAAATTATTTTTGAGTGAATTGTCCAGAAATTTGTGCTTGGGCTTGTTGAACAAGACGTTTTGTAATTTCGCCACCTACAGACCCGTTTGCTCTTGAAACAGTATCTGAACCTAAATTAACGCCGAATTCTTGGGCAATTTCGTATTTTACCTGGTCTAAATATTGTTCAATCCCAGGCACTAACAACTTGTTACTGCTATTGGCCATTTTATTCAACTCCTTCTTTTCGGTACAGAGATAATTTCAGCTCTGTATAAGTATTATTTATTTATTTTTGTGATTTATAAGTGGTAATGTTTTTCGGTTTTGGATTTTAATAAGAAAAGCGCAAGCGCCCTGTTCAGCGGCGTATGGCCTGGAGCGCTCCAACTGAGATAAAGGAAACACGAAGAGCCGAAGGCGATTCGATGTTGACTTATCGTAGGGCGGAGAGCGAAGGACACTAGCCGCTAGGGCGCTGGAGCTGGACAATTTTCAAAGTCGAAATTTATGCTTTCTTATCTTGTAAAAAAAGAGCCCTTCGGCTCCTCTTTCATTATTTTTTAACTGCTTCTAATAGCAGGTCAACGATGTGTACACCTCTCATTTTCTCAGAGAGTCCTTCTTTTTCAATCTCAACTTTCATTTGCAATAAGCAGCCAGGGTTTCATTGAACCTGGATCAGGTGGGTAGAAAAGTCCTTTTGCCGAAGCGGCATTAGCCACATCAAGGCAAATAACCCCTGGCTGGACAGTAATGGTTAAATTTTCTTCATCAAGATCAACGATTTTGTTCATGTGTTTGAAAAGAATGACAACCCCACCTTCAGTCGGACACGTTCCACCACAAAGATTTGAATGATTCTACAGCACGCGTGTGCCAATCAAACTGCTCAGCATAATAATTTTCACTTATGAGGAGTTCCGTCATTTTTCGAATTACTTCACAAAAGGGGTGACTTTATTTGGTTCACCCGTGATTCCAATACTCCAATTACATCATGTTGAAAGAAGATTGGTAAATTAATCCCTGCTTTCACACCTGTTAACTTTAATTGATCTTCCTCTGTAATAATCTGTTTTTGCTTTTTTTGTGCAGTAACCAATGCCCCTTCATGGAAGGTCCTGACACGTTCTAAGTCTGTACTTGCAAGGATATACCCGTCTGTGTTAACAACAATAATATCTTCACCGATTAATTTTCTCACTTCTTTAACTATTTTTTCTGCTAACTCAGGTAATAGCAACGTCTGCACCTCCGAAAAATGCTCACTTTTATTATATCAATGTTTATTTAGAGGTGTATGTTAAAAAAAACACTCTGGGCGGATATCCCAGAGTGTGATCAAATTATAAATTAATCGCTTCCTTTACTAACATCTTTTGTGGGATGCATAAAAGGGTAAGCTTGTGGTTTCTTTTTACTTTCTAATAAATCACGATTTTCGGCTGTGTTCCAGCCGATATCGTTTGTAGGGTGAACCCATTCATCTCCAGCCATGATAGCTGGGTCTGTATCTTTTGTCCAGGTTTCTAATGGTGAATTAGAAGAGGCGTATATACTATCACCAATTGTCACACCATGTTTATTTACAAAAGGAGGCTCCATCTTTATTCCAGTACCTTCAAAGCTTGGGGCACTAATTTGATGTGGCATCGTTTCATTCATGCTTACCTGATCCGCAGACTGTGTATTCTTCGCATTTTTCATTTTTGCATCACTCCTGTTTTTTCTTATTTTCTTCGAGTCATGGGATTTTATTTATGAAAAATAAGGAAAGGAATGATAACTCTATATTTGTTCAAAACTATGGTAGTAAGATTAATTTTTAAGGGAGGATTATTCCATGGCTAAGCGCAAAGCAGAATTTGATGCAGTAGAAAAATATACAAAAACACCACATAAAAATGTTCAGGAAAGTGAATTTTCTGCGGAATTTACCGATAATAACAATGCTATAAGGTTTCAAAATCGAAATTCAAAATTAGGAAAAAAGGGAAGAAGCTAATGAAAAGCCGCCGTAAAACTCCACCCCGTATTCCGACTGAAGAATTCAGCATTGAATTTGGCGATGTTAACGGCACAAAATTGTATGATATTCTCCAGGTCTCACAAAAAGAGAAGAAAAACAATAAAAAGAAATAAGCCGGCAATGCCGGCTTTAGTTAGTTCTCAAGAAATGAAAATATTAGTGTACGGCCCTTCATTGGGTCAAAATAAGCTAATACACAGGAAGGTTGTTTATTAATCTTACCAGTTGTTTGATACAATGCTAAATCGAAGGATATTTCTTCCAACATGGTATGTTTATATAAGTCCTTTTCATCAAGGCCTAAATCAATAAACGATGGTCCTAACATCGAAGGGTGTTCAGAAATTTGTTTGTAAATTTGTGTTCTCTTTTCCTTATCAAAGCTAGCTTCCCACCAAGGTTTTCTCGGTTTATATTTATGGTTCTTTAGATAATCATATTTCATCAGGCCTATTATCACATCTAGGTCATTTACCTTTTGATGGTCCAAAAACGCATGAAGTCTGCGGAATAAATCCTCAAGCTGATGACCAATTCTGGACCAGCCTTGTTTTTCCCAGTAGGAACCAAACTGTTGGAAGAAATCAAAAGGGGATGGAAAAACGTTTGTTATTAAGAATTCGACTGTTTCATCCATCCGGTGATCATTCCAATACTTTTCCAAAACATCCTCAACTTGCTTGATTCTAACGATATCATTAAATGAGAGTACGTTATTACTTAATATTTCATATGGAGAATGATCCATATAAACATATTTTTGTTCAGCAGCACGTAGTCGGACTCCTGTTCCTCGAAGCATTTTTAAAAAACCTAACTGCAGTTCTTCAGGACGTAACTCAAAAACATCATTAAACGTTTTTCGAAAAGAAGCGTAATCTTCTTCTGGTAAACCAGCAATTAAATCAAGATGCTGATCAATTTTTTTACCTTCCTTCACCATTGTGACGGTTCTACAAAGTTTTGAATAATTTTGTTTGCGCATTACAAGTTCATTTGTAAAGTCATTAGTTGATTGGACTCCGATTTCAAAGCGGAAAAGTCCCTTAGGTGCTTCTTGGTTGAGAAATTCAATTACTTCAGGCCGCATAATATCTGCTGTGATTTCAAACTGAAAGACGGTACCGGGGAGATGTTCATCAATTAAGAACTGGAACATTTCCATAGCATAGCTCCTGCTAATATTAAAGGTTCGATCCACAAATTTGATGGTTTTTGCACCATGAGTCATTAAATATCGTATATCTTCTTTAATTTTTTCACGATCAAAATAACGGACACCAACTTCAATAGACGATAAACAAAATTGGCAGCTAAATGGACAACCGCGACTAGTTTCAATATAGGTGACTCTTTTGCCTAAATGAGCGATATCTTCAGGGAAGCGATAGGGTGACGGTAATTCCTTAAGGTCTAGCTTATTCATTTGGGGAGTAATGACAACTTGCTGATTATCACGGAAGGCGACACCAGGTACTTTTTTATAGTTACGGTTTTTTTGGATTTCAGCCAGAAGCTGTTTAAAGGTTTGTTCTCCTTCACCCATAACAATAAAGTCAACCTCAGGTATTTTCTCCATCCATTCACGGGTATCATAAGTTACTTCCGGGCCGCCTAGAACAATAATTATCGATGGATCTACTTTTTTTATCAAATTTACAACTTTAATGGTTTCCTCGATGTTCCATATATAACAGCTAAATCCAATGACTTCAGGGGTCAGTTGATAAAGATCTGTTACGATATTTAAGACCGGGTCCTTTATTGTATATTCTTTAATCTGTATATTGAATTCTGGTGCTGCATAAGCCTTTAAATATCGAATCGCTAAGTTAGTATGTATATACTTAGCATTCAAGGTAGAACAAATAACATTCATAAAAAAACTCCTTTACATAAATGAAAACAATATATTATTATAACTTATTTTAGACCAAAAGGATAGGAAGCAAACAATCAAAAAGCCCATGCCGCTTGGGCATGAGCTTTCATGTGTTGAAAAGGTTAAGGTATCATCCAAGATAATACACCGTTTTGTAGGAAGGTAAGAATTCCTACTATAATGACAAGGAAAAAGCTATGTTTGATCGTGAAGCGGAATAACTCGGATTCTTTTCCTGCTAATCCTACAGCTGCACAGGCAACTGCAATAGATTGTGGTGAAATCATTTTTCCAGTTACCCCGCCTGAAGAGTTAGCAGCAAGGGCAAGTACTGGGTCCATTCCGACGGAAGTTGCTGTGATTTTTTGCAGGTTACCGAATAATAAGTTTGCAGAAGTATCAGAACCAGTAATAAACACTCCAAGCCAGCCAAGGAAAGGTGAGAAAAACGGAAATAGTAATGAACCTGTTTTGGCAAGTGTCATTCCAAGAGTAGTGCTCATACCAGAGGCATTCGTGACATACGCGAAACCAACAACAGCAGCAATTGTAATAACTGGATACTTTAATTCATTAATGGTTTCTCCAAATGTAACGAGCCAATTTTTCCAAGAGATGCCAACAATGAATTTTGTCAATATTGCCGCGATTAATATTGCAGTACCTGCGGCACCCAGAATCTCAAGTTTATAAATGGCAGGAATTGGAGCACCAGCACTGTTAATAATTTTATTATTGATTAATGGTACATTTGGAATAAAGGTTAATGCGTGTCCGATGGAATTAATAGCTTTTAAGATTGCATTTGCACCTTCATAATGACCAGTTAACGCTAGTTTAATAGTAGGCATACCCCATAAAGTTATGATTCCTGTTAACAATAAGAAAGGGGACCATGCCTTGAAAATTTGCCCTCCCGTATGTTTTACGTCTTGGGTTTTTAATTTATTTGCGGTTGATGTAGCAGCAAGCTCTTGTTCAGAAGAAAAACGGAAAATAGTTTTTGGCTTCCAGAATTTTAAGAAGATGGCAAGTGCGAATAATGAAACTAGCGCTGATAAGATATCTGGAAGTTCTGGTCCCATAAAGTTAGAAGTAAAAAACTGTGTCAGGGCAAAGGCTACTCCCGAAACAAGAATGGCTGGCATTACTTCTTTCGTTTTTTTCCAGCCTGCCATAATAAGTACTAAGTAAAATGGGATAAAGACAGATAGAAATGGCAACTGGCGGCCCACCATTTTGGAGATTTCAGTAGCTGCAACTCCAGTTGGACCTTCCATGGCAATGATTGGCGCACCAATTGCTCCGAATGCAACAGGAGCAGTATTTGCAATTAGACAAAGCCCAGCAGCATATAAAGGATTAAATCCTAAACCGACTAAAAGAGCCGCTGATATGGCGACGGGTGCTCCGAAACCGGCTGCACCTTCAAGGAACGCACCAAAGGAAAACGCTACCAATAGTGCTTGTAAACGGCGATCCTCAGTAATAGATACAACAGAAGTTCTGATAATATCAAATTGTCCTGTCTTTACAGTAAGTTTGTACAAGAATACTGAAGTAATGATAATCCAGCCAATTGGTAGGATACCATATACAGCTCCTTGGGATGCAGACATAAATGCCATCTCTGCTGGCATTTTATAGGCAACAATTGCAATTACTAAGGCAATGGCTAAAGTAGATAATCCAGCAAGATAGCCTTTCATCCGTTTAATTGCTAATGCCCAGAAGAAGTATAGAATTGGAATTAGTGCAACAACTGCTGAAAGCGCGAGATTATCTCCCACTGCGGTAAAATTTTGAGTAAATGTCATAATAGCTTAATCCCCCGAATTAGCTTTTTTTGATTTTTTCTTTCCCTAAGAAATGGTATCTACCCTCCTCAATTTTAGTAACCGCTTACAAATAGTGTCATGGTCATCTGATGACTAGATGTCTCTTGGTGCTAAAATGAATTATATGGACGATTTGGAAGAAATTCAATCTTTTTTTTTAAAATATGACTTTTTATTATTTCTACGGTAAATATGATAAAGACCTTTATTATTTAAGATAACGTAGATGTTAGATGCAGTTCTATCAAAAAAATGTATAATAAAGATGCGTCCAAATTACGAAATGGTTGTTAGGGGCTGGATGGGTGAATTATAAAAAGATTAAACCAAAGAAGATATATGAAGAAGTAGCAGAAGCTATTTATGAAATGATTCGAACGGGTCAAGTAAAACCAGGTGAAAAACTTGATTCAGTACAACAGCTGGCGGAAAATTTTCAAGTGGGGAGGTCTGCCATTCGCGAAGCATTAACCTCTTTAAGAGCGATGGGCCTCATTGAAATGAAGCAAGGAGAAGGTACATTTGTAAATGAGTTTGAAACAGATCAAATAACCTTTCCACTATCAACAGCTATGTTAATGAATAAAGAGGATATAGCTCAATTATTAGAGGTTCGTAAGATAATTGAAATAGGTACAGCAGCTGCAGCTGCTAAAAAGAGAACCAATCAGCAGCTCATAACTATGGAGAGCGCATTGGAAGAAATGAAACATGCAAATGGGGATGAGGAACTCGGTGAAAAAGCTGATTTACAATTTCATCTTGCTTTGGCAGATGCAGCACAGAACCCACTGCTGCTTAGCTTAATGAATCATGTTTCTGGATTAATGGAAGAAACAATGAAGGAAACTAGAAGAGTATGGCTTTTTTCTAAACAAACAACGGTAGAACGTCTTTATAATGAACATATTGCTATTTATGAAGCAATAAAAGAGCAGGATGTAGATAAAGCTAGCAAGTTTATGCTTATTCACTTAGAAAATGTTGAGGCTCTACTACAAAAATATTTCCAATCTACCAATTTATCTAGGTAGTATTTTGGCGAAAGTGATTTATTAAAAACATGTGGCTCCAATTTATTAGGAACGCATGTTTTTTTAATAGCTCTGTTAAAGCTAAATGTTGATTTTGGCACTTTGTTGATTGGAGCGGAAATCAACAGCCAAGTTTAACATAGCCTTTAAATAATAAAAATTTTTTTGAAAGCACTTTCTTTACAGCGTGTTTTTTTGTATTGTAGTAAAGTAGAGATTAATTAATATATATTTTTTATTCAAGTCATCTGATGACCAGTTCACCTGAATGATTTGAAGAAAATCAGATATTTAGGAGAGGAAGACAAACATGAAGGTTACACTTTTTGCGACATGTATTGTAGATATGTTTCAAAGTAATGTAGGGAAAGCAACAGTGGAATTGCTTGAAAGGCTTGGATGTGAGATAGTTTTTCCTGAATCCCAAGTATGCTGTGGACAGCCATCATATAATAGTGGTTATGTTAAAGAATCAAAAGAAGCAATGAAGCGTATGATTGATACTTTTATAGATGCCGAGTACATAGTATCTCCATCCGGTTCCTGCATCACAATGTTCCACGAATATCCACATATATTTAAGGGCGACCCTGTTTGGGAACCAAAAGCAAAAAAATTGGTGGAAAAGTCATTTGAACTTACACAATTTATTGTAGATGTCATGAAAATTGAAGATGTTGGTGCCCGTTTTGAAGGAAGTGTAACATACCATACCTCTTGTCACATGACGAGATTGTTAGGAGTTAAAAAAGCTCCTATGATTCTATTAAGCAATGTAAAAGGCCTTAAGTTTACTGAATTGCCTGCAAAGGAACAATGCTGTGGTTTCGGAGGAACTTTTTCGGTTAAAATGGCACAAATCTCAGAGCAAATGGTCGATGAAAAAGTTCGCCATGTTGAAGAAACCGGTGCTGAGTACCTTATCGGTGCTGATGCAGCATGCTTAATGAATATCGGTGGACGGATAGATCGAGTAGGAAAGCCTATCAAAGTGCTGCATATTGCTGAGGTATTAAATAGCCGTGGATAGTTATTTACTTGCTTAATAAATTTACTTGAGTGGAGGAATGGTCGTATGTCAATGAAGATTAGCACGGATCAATTTAAAGAACGTGTTGATAAAGGGATCCATGATGACTTCATGCGGGGTGCCGTTGCAGGAGCACAGGACGGTATGGGCGTAAAAAGGCGTGTTGCAACAGAAGAATTAGGAAACTGGGAAGAATGGCGCTCACATGGGGAAGAAATACGTCAACATGTGTTAGAGCACTTAGATTATTACTTAGAGCTATTAAGTGAGAATGTAGCTAAGCGGGGTGGGCATGTATTTTTTGCTCAGACTAAGGAAGAAGCTAATGATTATATTCGTGAAATAGTTAAGAAAAAAGAAGCAAAGAAAATTGTTAAATCCAAATCAATGGTAACAGAAGAAATCAGCTTAAATGCAATGCTGGAACAAGAAGGCTGTGAGGTAATTGAAACGGATCTAGGCGAATACATTCTTCAAGTTGATGATCATGATCCGCCATCTCATATTGTCGTGCCCGCACTACATAAAAATAAAGAGCAAATTCGTGACGTGTTTACTGAAAAGCTTGGTTATAAAAAGACTTCAAAACCAGAAGAATTAGCCTGGCATGCACGTGAAATGCTTAGGAAGGAATACCTATCAGCCGATATTGGTATAACCGGATGTAACTTTGCAGTGGCAGAGACCGGGTCTTTTAGTTTAGTGACGAATGAAGGAAATGCGGATTTAGTTACCGCGTTACCAAAAACACAAATTACCGTCATGGGTATGGAAAGACTTGTCCCAACCTTTGAAGAGATGGAAGTTCTTGTTAGTTTATTAACGAGAAGCGCCGTAGGGCAAAAATTAACAAGTTATATTACCGTGTTAACAGGACCAAAAGAAGCATTGGATGCGGATGGTCCGGAGGAATTCCACCTTGTCATTGTCGATAATGGCAGATCCAACATACTTGGCGGGGAATTCCAGTCGGTATTGCAATGTATCCGTTGTGCTGCATGTATTAATGTATGCCCTGTGTATCGTCATGTGGGCGGACACTCCTACGGCTCGATCTATTCTGGCCCAATAGGTGCGGTCCTGTCTCCTTTATTAGGTGGATATGACGAATTCAAAGAATTGCCTTACGCATCAACTCTATGTGGTGCTTGTACTGAGGTATGTCCGGTAAAAATACCGTTACATAACCTTCTCCACAAACACCGTGAAATCATTGTCGAAAAAGAAGGAAAAGCACCTATTTCCGAGAAACTGGCGATGAAGGCGTTTGGTTTAGGGGCAGCATCACCACTCTTATACAAGCTTGGTTCGAAAATGGCACCAGCTGCAATGAACCCGTTTACGGTTGGAGAGAAAATATCAAAAGGGCCAGGTCCATTAAAGGCTTGGACAGATATTCGTGAGTTTCCGGCACCAAATAAAGAGCGATTCAGAGATTGGTTTAAAAACCGTGAAAAAGGAGGCAAATAATCATGGTAGGGACGATTCAAAATCGGGATAAATTTTTAAATCAAATTGCCGGCCGCCTTGAACGCCCACGAATTTCCTCTGCGGTTGAAAGGCCGACTTGGAAATTCCAGCCCCAATATGAGGTGTTAAAGGATGCTACTCAGGACGATTTGTTAGAGGTATTAACAGAACAATGTAAGAAAATCCATACAAACCTCTATGTAACTGACAGGAAAGATTTAGCAACTACGCTTAACAAAGTGGTTTCAGGCTATGGTGGCGGCCCAATTGTAACCTGGAAAGATGAGCGCTTTTCTCAGTGGGGGCTGGATCCGCTATTTAAGCAGGAATGGCCTAGCCGGAAAATGGAAGTATATGAATGGAATCACACCAAAGGGAAAGAAAATATCGCGAAAGCGGAAAAGGCTAATGTCGGGATTACCATAAGTGAAATAACACTTGCAGAATCCGGAACGGTGGTTTTGTTTAGCAATGAGAATAAAGGAAGAACGGTTAGCTTTTTACCAGCAACCTATATTGCACTTGTACCGAAAAGCACTTTAGTTCCACGGATTACGCAAGCTGCTCAAAAGATGAGGGAGATTCACAAGGAAACGGGGCATGTTGCTTCATGCATCAATTTTATTACCGGACCAAGTAACTCTGCGGATATTGAATTGAATCTAGTTGTTGGTGTCCATGGGCCAGTAAAAGCCTCCTATATTGTTATTAACGATCTTTAAACAAAATGAAATGGTCTGTATCCGGAAATGGATGCAGATCATTTTTTTATATTCTGTTATATAACATAAATATGCCTGTTATATAATTATGAAAGCTCTTTAAAGTCATATATGGTAAGGCTTATTCAATAAAAATTTTATGTGTTTCAAAATAATTATCGTTATGTTTGACTTTTATCACAGCGTAATAAAAATAGTTGTCTTACAATAGTTTTTGGGAAGTTAAATTTTTATGTCTATTTCGTGTTAGCTTATTGAACGAAGTTAGGGAGGGACATTATGTCTATTTTACCGAAAAAAAATGAATTGGGATTTTTTGAAATCCGTCTTGAATCAATTGGGGGGCTAGGAGCTAACCTAGCTGGAAAAATGTTAGCGGAGGCTGGTGCTTTAAGTCTTGGCTTGAAAGGATCCAATTTTTCATCCTACGGCTCTGAGAAAAAAGGGTCTCCTGTAAAGAGTTTCATTCGCTTTTGTGAACCAGATGTAGAAATTAGAGATCATAGTCCAATTGAACAACCACATATTGTTGGTGTTTTCCATGAAGCCTTATATAGAACGGTTGATGTTGTTAGCGGTTTGAATGCTGATAGTATAGTCCTAGTAAATACAGCAAGGGATTTTGATGAAGTTAAAACGGATTTACAATTAGATTATGGTACACTAGCGATTGTTGATGCCCTACAGATAGCCGTAGAGGAAAAAACTAAAGTAAATACGGCAATGCTTGGAGCATTATATCGTATTTGTGATTTTCTAGATCCTGAATCCATGAGAGACGTGATTCGGAAAACGTTTACGAAGAAATACCCGCATCTTGTTGAACCAAATATCCGCACTTTTGACCGCGGTTATAATGAGGTTCAGTTTAAAACATATGAAGTGCCAGAAAGGGCTGAAGGAAAAGCCTTCACACGCCCACTTCCACAGCTTGGATACTTGACTCAGGAAATCGGTGGTGTCATGGTTTCTCAAGCAAATAGTATTCTTAAAGATTTAAGTGGTTCACGCCAAGGATTCCTTCCGGAGTTCCAACAAGAAAAATGTATTCACTGTGCTGCATGTGACAACGTTTGTCCTGACTTTTGCTTCGTTTGGGAAGAAGGAGAAGATAAGCGTGGAAGAAAACAAATGTTCCTTCAAGGTATTGATTACCAATACTGTAAAGGCTGCCTGAAATGCGTGGAAGCCTGCCCAACCGACGCACTCGGTGATCTTCGTGAAATGCTTGGGTATGCAGATAATAACCGCGTAAAGCAAAACTTTCCTTATATTGCAGGAGGAATCCAATAATGGCTATTTTAGAAGATAAATTAACAACAAAAGGTGTAGCAGAACAAATTTCTACTTTTGAATCTGGAAATGAAATGGCTGCTATGGCGGCAGCACAAATCAATTATCATATTATGGGATATTTCCCAATTACACCCTCAACAGAGGTTGCTCAATTTTTAGATCAAATGAAAACGCGCGGGGAGCATGATATTAAACTGATTCCTGCAGATGGCGAGCACGGTTCAGCGGGTATTTGCTACGGTGCGGCGGCAACTGGTGCACGTGTTATCAATGCAACCAGTGCAAACGGATTCTTATATATGATTGAACAAATGCCTGTCCAATCAGGGACTCGTTTTCCAATGGTTATGAATCTAGTTACTCGTGCCGTCAGTGGTCCGCTTGATATTCGTGGCGATCACTCGGATCTCTATTATGCATTAAATACAGGCTGGGTAATCTTAACAGCAAAAACACCGCAAGCTGTATATGATATGAATATTATGGCGCTTAAAATTGCCGAACATTCAAAGGTCCGCTTACCAGTTATTGTTGCTTATGATGGCTTCTTTACATCCCACCAAAAGCGTCGAGTGGAATTCTTTAAGGACCGCAGTGTTGTACAGCAATTTGTAGGTGAATGTCCAACCGATTACAACTTTGTTAGAGACTTGAGGAAGCCAGTAACGATTGGCGCTCATATGAGTGGTGATGATTTCATTAACAATCACTACCAACAATCAGAAGCAATGTACAATGCTGGTGAGGTATTTAAGGAAGTGGCAGCGGAATATGCTAAGCTTTCTGGAAGAGAATATCCAGTTCTAGATTTATATAAAATGGAAGATGCGGATGTAGCATTATTCCTATTAAACTCTGCGGCAGAATCTGCTAAGGATGTAGTGGATCAACTTCGAGCAAAAGGAATTAAAGCAGGTGTAATTAGCCCGAATATTATCCGTCCATTCCCTGCAAAGGAAATTCGCGAAGCCCTTAAGAATGTAAGATCATTATTAGTTGGGGAACGTGCGGATTCTTACGGAGCAAATGGTCCTAACCTTACACATGAAGTGAAATCTGCACTTCAAGATGACAAAGACAACAAGACTATCGTGTTAAGCCGCGTATTTGGTCTCGGCGGTAAAGATTTCTATGCAACTGATGCACAGGCTTTTTTTGATATGGCGCTTGATGCAAAGGAAAAAGGCTATGCTGAAAAGCCATTTGATTACTATGGTCATATTCCAGGTAATCCTGAAAAAATCCTTAAGCCCGTTATTTTGCCACAGCACGGGGATGTTTTTAAAACAGGTTTAATTGATGTGAAAATGGATGAAGAAACCAATAAATTAAAGGTGAAAATCCCGCCGTTACGTGCTTTAACTTGTAAACCGAAACGGATTGCCTCCGGTCACGGGGCATGTCCAGGGTGCGGAATTTTTGCTGGACTCGAGTTATTCTTTAAAGGGATTGAGGGAGACATTGTTACTCTATTCCAAACGGGATGCGCTTATGTAACAACAACATCTTATCCTAGCACCTCCCATAAGCAAACGATGATGCACAATTTGTTCCAAAACGGTGCCGCTACGCTTTCAGGTACTGTTGAAGCATTCATGGAATTAAAACGACGCGGCGAAATTGAAGTATCGGATGACGCCACATTTGTTATGATTACTGGTGATGGTGGTATGGATATTGGTATGGGTTCAGCGATTGGTACTGCTCTTCGCGGACATAAACTAATTATGCTTGAATATGATAATGAGGGCTACATGAATACAGGCTCACAAATGTCTTATTCAACACCACTGGGTCATATGACAAGTACATCAGGAGTTGGAAAAGCACAGCGAGGAAAAGCCTTCCATCATAAAGATACTCCGCAAATTATGGCTGCTACCAATATTCCTTATGTGTTTACCGGTTCGGAAGCCTTTCCACAGGACTTAGTTAAAAAAGGTGCAAAAGCACAATGGTATGCCCAAAATGTTGGAACAGTATATGGAAAACTTCTCATCACATGCCCACTTAACTGGAAATCTGATGACCGTTTTGGTACAAAAATTATCGAAGCTGCTGTAGATTCTTGCTTCTTCCCGCTTTATGAAGTAGAACAAGGTGTTACAACCATAACTTACAATCCAGAAGAGAAGAGCAAACGAATTCCACTTTCTGATTGGTTAAAATATATGGGGAAAACAAAACACCTACTTAAAGATGAAAACAAGCCAATGCTAGAAGAATTTGAAGCAGAAGTTGAGAAAAGATGGCAGAGACTCAAAGCAAAGAATGAAAATCCTATGCTGTAAAAAAAGCAATTCAAAAAAACACTTCCTTATAGGTAGTGTTTTTTTGTTGGTTATTGACAGGGGAGATTAAATTTGATATATATCTAATTAGATGTATATCGAAGTGGAATGAAGAGGAGGTAGTGCATTGATACAATTAGACCGTGTTGTTGCGTTTTATAAAACGATGGGGGATCCCACACGGATTAGAATCGTTGCTATATTAGCAAAAGGTCCACTCCATGGGCAGGCAATAGCAGGAAAGCTTGGCTTGTCCGCACCTACGATTACCCATCATTTAAAGAAATTACGAGAGATCCATGTGGTGTATGACAGAAGAGTCAAGAATACGATTTACTTTTACCTAAATGAATCGTTGATTAACCAGCAGGCAAAGGTGTTTACAGAGCTGTTAGAAAAAAAGGGGAAGGAGTTGGATGAAATGGTCGAGTCAAGTATCGAGAGACAAAAAATTATCGAGAACTTCTTTATGAAAAATGGGAAACTAAAGAACATTCCTGCCCAAAGGAAGAAGAAATTAATCGTGTTCGAACACATGGTACGTGGGTTAAAAATAGGTGAAAAGTACGAAGAAAAACAATTAAACGAGTATATAAAACAATTCCATGATGATTATGCAACTATTCGCAGAGAGTTTATCATAAATCATTACATGTTCCGCGAAAATGGTATTTATGAACTAAATCCAGAAGAACTGTGGGCAAAACTTGACTAGAAAAGCAATCCGAAAGTTCGGATTGCTTTTCCTATTATAATGCTCCTTTTACCGTCGTTATGAAAGAAGAAAGGTTCTTTATTTCTTTTCGTTGTTTAATTAGGATTGTACCGAGATCTAATGTTCTCTGCTTAGCAGTAATTCTAGTTTGATCTTCCTCGATCCCATCTAAATCAGCAACATGAGCAAGACCAATTGTTCTTCTGATTAATTCGCAGCCTGCAAAGCCGATCGAGTCCTCAAAAAACTTAGTTAAATTATAGTTTAAAAATCTAGTGGATTTAGCGTAATCGTCTTTATTCTCCGTATTCCATAATTGTGTAAATTGATCCTCAAATACATTCCATACCGTTTCAATATGATTGAGGAAAAGATCACGTTGTTCAACATTTGCTATTACCTGAAAGAGAAGATTTGCAAATACTTGGCCGATATCAAATCCAGCTGGTCCGTAAAAAGCAAATTCAGGATCGATTACTTTTGTTTCATAATTATCGGCAAAAACACTTCCGGTATGAAGATCACCATGGAGGAGAACTTCAGCTTCTGTTAAAAAGCGTTTCTTCAAAATATTTACATGAAACTTTAGTTCTTCATCCTGCCAAAGCTCTTCGACTACAGGATGCAGTCCTTCCTCGAAATCGTTGGTTTCTGCATCAATAAAAGGATCGGTAAAGATTAAATCTTCAGTTATTTTGCAAAGCTCGGGATTGATAAACTGTTGTACATATTCCTTTTTTAAGGAAAGGCCTAATCCGTAATCGGAAGTGTAAAATAGTGTTTTTGCAAGATATTCACCTAGATGCTTTGAAATTAATGGATAGGTTTCTCCTTTGATAAAGCCAGTTCTTGCGATCGAAAGATGGGAAAGGTCCTCCATTACGGTTACAGCTAGGACATCATCTGTGAAAAAAACTTGGGGTACATAATCTGGAGCAATCTGTCCGAAAATTTTTAAGGCATCCGCTTCAATCTTTGCTCTTTTCAAAGTTAATGGCCAGCTTTCGCCAACTACCTTTGCATAAGGGAGAGCTTGTTTGATAATAACACTTTTTCCTTTTAATTTATCAACAATATGAAAGACTAGATTGAGATTCCCATCGCCAATCTCCTTGCAGGAAAGTTTTGCATGCTGGTCAAAAATTTTCAATTCAAGTGCCAGTTCAACTGCACTCCCGTTTGTTAAAGGCTGGTATGTTTTTTGTTTTAGTAGACTCATTATGGTTCCTCCTCGTTTTTGGGAGGCTTAATTATGCACGCAGGCACTAAAAAAGCCTCTTTCTCATCTGAAAGAGGCTGATAGACAATATTGTCTGTCTCACCTCTTATCTCTCAGAAAGATAATCCTTCTGTTGGAATTAGCACCGTGCCTTAAAGGGGGGATCCCCAGCGCAAAAAGCGCCCCATTTCAATGGGTTTCCGGTCGGTTGCTGGGCTTCAAAGGGCCAAATCCCTCAGCCAGCTCGTGATAAGAGAAAATCTATTTAACTGGTAAAAATCATATCAGTAACAAAGAGAAAGTGTCAATATTTTTTGAAAATTATTATTTATAGAATTCTGGTTTTCTATCCGTGAAAATAGGAATTTGCTTACGGACCTCCTTGACTAAGTCCATCTCAATTTCAGCCGATAGGATTTCTTCCTTCATTCCAGCCTCAGCAATGACCTCACCCCACGGGTCAATAATCATTGAGTGACCAGCAAAATGGTTTTTTGGGTCATTTCCAGAACGGTTACAGGCAATTACATAACATTGATTTTCAATTGCTCTGGCAATTAAAAGGGCCCTCCAGTGGGACAATCTGGGTGCAGGCCATTCGGCCACAACAAACAGTGCTTCTGCACCATCTGATGTGTGAGCGCGTATCCACTCTGGAAACCGGATATCATAACAGATCGACCCAGCAAACTGGTGATTATCAAGTTGGAAAAGTCCCTTCTCAGCGCCAGGCTCTAAGAAAACATGCTCATTCATGAGTTTAAAAAGATGTAGTTTACTATACTGGTGCACAAGCGTGCCATCTTTATTGATGATGAGGAGAGTATTTTTTACTCCTGTTTCTTCTCGGTTCGCAACTGAGCCGCCAACGAAATGAACCTGATTTTTTTGTGCTGCATTTCTCAGAAATTCAATCGTTTGTAGTGCTTTTGGGTCTGCAATTTCATTCAGGCGGGTCAAGTCATAACCCGTTGTCCATAGTTCTGGAAGGACAATGATATCGGGTTGTTCAATCAGTGCTTTTTCAATGAGTCTTTCGGCAGTTTGGTAGTTTTTATTGGGATTGCCAAAGACGATATCCATTTGCAGACATGAAATTTTTAATTTCACGAATCTTCACCTCGTTTGAAATTTCGGAATTTTTTCTTTACAAGCCATTATAAAAGTTATATCATTTGTGACTAGAAATTCATAATGATTCTTATAAATAATTAAGCAGGTGAGAATAATGAAGCAATTTCCACCATCAGAACTATTAACTAGTCTTCCGAAGCAATTTTTTGCTTCACTTGTTAAAAAAGTGGGTGAGTATATTTCACAAGGGTTTGATGTGATTAATTTAGGGCAAGGCAATCCCGATCAGCCAACGCCTTCTCATATTGTTAAAAAACTTCAAGATGCAGCAGTGAATCCATTAAATCATAAATATTCTCCTTTTCAGGGACATCGTTATTTAAAACAGGCTGCCGCTGATTTTTATTTAAGAGAATATGGAGTGACCATTGATCCGGATAAAGAAGTGGCAATTTTGTTTGGGGGTAAAGCAGGACTTGTCGAAATCCCTCAATGCTTATTAAATCCGGGGGATACCATCCTCGTACCTGACCCCGGTTACCCAGATTATTGGTCTGGGGTTGCTCTTGCAAAAGCTGAAATGGTTACGATGCCGTTACGAGAGGAAAATAACTTTCTGCCGGATTATTGCGAACTGGATAAGTCTGTTTTATCAAAAGCAAAGTTAATGTTCCTCAATTATCCTAATAATCCAACAGGATCTACAGCTACTCATGAATTTTTTGATGAGACTATTAAGCTAGCGAGTGATCATGATATTTGTGTTATTCATGATTTTGCCTATGGTGCTATTGGTTTCGATGGTGAAAAACCAATAAGTTTTATGCAGGTTGAAGGGGCTAAAGAGGTTGGGATAGAGATATATACTTTATCAAAAACCTTTAATATGGCAGGCTGGCGTGTTGGTTTTGCTGTTGGGAATGAGAGTGTGATTTCAAGCATCGAACTTTTACAGGACCATCTTTATGTTAGTTTATTTGGGGCTGTACAAGAGGCAGCGGCTGAGGCTTTAATGGGCCCTCAGGATTGTGTACGGGAACTAAACGATCTTTATGAGAGAAGACGTAATGTATTGATTGATGGGCTTCGTTCATTGGGATGGAATGTCACCGCGCCAAAGGGTTCCTTTTTCGCGTGGCTCAAAGTTCCTGAGGGCAAAACATCTGAGGAATTTGCTAACATTTTACTTGAACAAGCACATATCATGGTTGCACCGGGAATTGGCTTTGGAGAATTTGGAGAAGGATATGTCCGTGTTGGGTTATTAACATCAGAACAACGATTAGCCGAAGCTGTTGAAAGAATTAGTCGTTTGGAAATATTCTGTTAAATCGATTGACATTTTTTATTTTTCTTGCGATAATCCAAATTAAAGTTAAACAACATTATAAATTTAATAAAATACGAATCGTTTTCTTATCAAGAGCAGGCGGAGGGAAAAGCCCGATGAAGCCCGGCAACCGACTTAAACCAGTTTTAGGCACGGTGCTAATTCTTGCAGCAACAAGCTGATAGATGAGAAGATGTTAGTTTGCGGCTAACCTCTTCTTTGTTGAAGAGGTTTTTTATGTTTTTTGAAAGGACGTGTTTTGGAATGTCTAAAATAATTGCTACATATTTACTGCATGATGAAAAAAAGCCAACCAAAAAGGCTGAAGAGATTGCACTTGGATTAACTGTAGGTTCATGGACGAACTTACCTGAACTAGAGCAAAGCCAATTACGCAAGCATAAAGGCAGTGTGGTATCAGTTGAAACGATACCTGCAGAAAAAGGTGACCAATCTTTAATCTGCATAGCCTATCCAGCGATTAATTTTTCTAATGACCTGCCTGCTATTTTAACAACCGTTTTCGGTAAGCTTTCATTAGATGGAAAAATAAAATTACTAGATTTACAGTTTGATGATGGATTAAAGAGTCAGTTCCCTGGCCCAAGGTTTGGAATTGAAGGTCTTCGGAAGAAATTAAACGTTTATAATAGACCGCTTTTAATGAGTATCTTTAAAGGAGTGCTCGGTAAAGATCTCGCATTTTTAGTTGAGCAATTAAAGCAACAAGCCCTTGGTGGTGTAGATTTTGTGAAGGATGATGAAATCCTTTTTGAAAATGAGCTGACACCATTTGAAAAAAGAATTGTCGAAGGAAAAAAGGCATTGCAAGAAGTATTTGACCAAACAGGACATCGAACTTTGTATGCAGTTAACCTAACGGGTAGAACATCGCAGCTGAAGGAAAAAGCAAGGAAGGCTGCAGAGCTTGGAGCGGACCTCTTACTGTTTAATGTGTTTTCCTATGGCATAGACGCCCTGCAGGAATTAAGAGAAGACGATGAAATTGCCTTACCACTTATGGCACACCCTGCAGTTAGTGGTGCTTTTACATCATCTCCAGTTTATGGATTATCCCATTCATTATTGCTTGGAAAGTTGCTTCGTTATGCTGGTGCTGATTTATCATTGTTCCCATCCCCATATGGAACCGTGGCGTTAGAGAAGACGAAAGCACTGTCGATTGCAAGTGAGTTAACCGTAGAAGATGTCTTTAAAAAGTCATTCCCAGTTCCATCAGCGGGAATTCATCCAGGCTTGGTTCCTTTATTAATTCGTGACTTCGGTATTGATTCTGTCATTAATGCAGGCGGAGGGGTCCATGGCCATCCAGATGGTGCACGTGGAGGGGGCCTTGCGTTCCGTCAAGCGATTGATACCAACCTTAAAGGAAAGTTATTAGCCGAAGGTGCAAAACAGCATCCTGAGCTCCATACGGCACTAAAACTATGGGGTAATGCAGAGGTGACCGTATGACAAAACCAGTGATTTTTTGTGATTTTGACGGAACGGTAACTGAAAGTGATAACATCATTAGCATGATGGAAAAGTTTGCTCCTCAAGGGTGGGAACGGATCAAAGATCAAATCCTCTCACGTGAGATTTCGATCAATGAAGGAGTCGGGAAACTATTCTCCTTATTACCAAGTAAGTTAAAGGATGAACTGACTGAGTTTGCGATTAAAAATGCAAAGATTCGCCCAGGATTTGGAGAGTTTGTTGAATTTGCGCGTGCAAAAGGTATTCCATTTTATATTGTTAGTGGCGGTATTGACTTCTTTGTTTATCCAATCTTGGAGAAATATGGTCCATTTGATGGAGTTTATTGCAATGAATCGGATTTTACAGACGAGAGAATAAAAATTCTATGGCCGAATGAATGTGATTCATTATGTAACAATGATTGCGGATGTTGTAAACCAAGTATTATTCGTAAATTAAACACTCAGGAAAACCGTTTCAAAATTGTTATTGGAGATTCGGTAACTGATCTCGAGGCAGCAAAACATGCGGACTTTGTGTTAGCAAGAGATTTACTTCAGGAAAAATGTGTGGAATGGGGAATCAATCATCAAGGATTTACATCTTTTTTCGATTGTATCGAGGAAATTAACAAAAGAATTGAGGTGGATGAACTAACATGCTAAATGAAAGATGGAACGAATTAGCCGATGTAAAGGATGAGTTAGCTGAGCGTGATTGGTTTATGGGTACGAGCGGTAACCTGGCGATTAAAGTAAGTAATCATCCGCTTCAATTTTTAGTAACAGCAAGTGGAAAAGATAAACGCAAGCGAACAGATGAAGATTTTTTACTCGTTGATGAATTTGGCCGTGCAGTTGAAGAAACACATTTAAAGCCCTCAGCAGAGACACTTCTTCATGTCGAAATTTACCGTCGAACCAATGCTGGCTGCAGTCTCCATGTGCATACGATTGATAATAATGTGATCTCAGAAGTTTATGGTGATAATGGTGAGGTCACATTTAAAGGCCAAGAGTTGATCAAGGCTTTTGATAAGTGGGAAGAGGACGCAGTCTTAACAATACCAATTATTCACAATTATGCCCATATCCCGACACTTGCTAATAAGTTTTCTGAACATGTTTCAGGAGATACTGGAGCTATCTTGATTCGCAACCATGGAATAACGGTATGGGGGAGAAATGCCTTTGAGGCTAAAAAAATCCTTGAAGCCTCAGAGTTTTTATTCCGCTACCAGTTACGTTTACTAGAGCATAAACCATATCAATTATTTAAAGTCGTGTAAAAAATATTAATAATGAGAGGATGATGAAGAATGGCATATATTACTTTTCAAACCAGAGAAGAGCAAATTCATGAACTAGAAGAGGTTGCAAGCTTTCTGGAGTCGCAGGAAGTTATTTATGAAAATTGGGATATTAGTAAACTTCCCGCTGAACTCGTAGAAAAGTATCTTTTAAGCGATGAAGAAAAGGTAGAAATTCTAGCTGCATTTGAAGGCGAAATCGCAGATATTTCTGCTAGACGTGGCTACAAAGCTCAAGATGTCATTTCTTTATCAGAAAATACTCCAAATTTGGATGTATTACTGACAAACTTTAAAAATGAGCATCATCATACAGATGATGAAGTTCGTTTCATAGTCAGCGGCCATGGTGTCTTTGTCATCCAAGGTAAAGATGGTGAGTTCTTTGAAGTACATCTCAATCCAGGAGACTTGATTTCTGTACCTGAAAATACAAGGCACTATTTTACCCTTGAAGAAGATCGGAAAGTGGTTGCTGTAAGGATTTTTGTTACCACCGAGGGATGGGTACCTATTTACGAAAAAGAAGAAGTAAATCAATAACGGATACTAAAACTGGCTGCAGATTATTGCAAACCAGTTTTTTTTATTGTGTCTATAAGTATGGTGAAATGGAATAAAACGCTTGCAAACTAGAAGAATTTTGTCGAAAAACCAAGAATTTATTTGAGGGATTTGTCGAATAACAAAAGAAATAGGATGTTTTGTCTACTTTTGCGATTGTGTTTACATTTATAATAATTCTTGTCATAATTCATCAAGTAGTCTAATTTTTTGTTGTTTACAGTAATAGAGTAAGAGGTAGGGGGATAATCGTGTGCGAGTATAGTAATACACAGATTGAAATGATTGAAGAGATAAAGGCTAAAAGGGAATTAATGATAAATAGCGCGAATACACAGGGGTTTACCAATGAGATGACAATAAAATACAGCCAGGAGCTAGATGAATTAATAAATGAGTATCAAAAAGTAATGGACCAAATCTCTAGGCCAAATGAAGAAATTAAATTTGCCTTTAAACAAATGATCATGGTTTGGCCGAAGATTTTAGTCTAACGATAATTAAGTAAGAGAGTGATAAGTTTAAATTTGTTCACCCGCTTAGTTAAAGATAAAAATTTCTTATGAAAAAATATCAATTATGTACACCATGACAAGCAACCCCAAGATAAATGCATAGGTGGAAACGCGCTCATTTCCGTCGCCATGGCTTTCAGGAATTAATTCTTTATAAATAATAAATAACATGGCACCAGCAGCAAATGATAGACCATAGGGGACTAGCCCTTGAACAAATGAGGTTAAAAAATACCCTAATAAGGAAGTAATGATTTCAATGGCTCCAGTTAAGGTTGCAATAATGAAGGCCTTCAGTTTACTAATTCGCTGATTGATTAAAAATAATGCGACAAGTAGGCCTTCCGGCGCATTTTGAAACCCAATAGCTAAAGCAATTAAATTTCCAGTATCCCCCTGTTCGGATGCATAGCTTACGCCAACTGACAATCCCTCAGGAATATTATGAAGGGTAATTGCAGATATAATTAACAACGCCTTCTCATCAAATTGAATTCCCTTTTTGTTATGCTGTAAGTCAATATGAGGGATTTTTTTTTCCAAAGTAGTCAGCACCCATACCCCTAAACAAACTCCAACAAAAAGTGAACCAAAGCCTCCTGTTCTTAATGCCTCAGGGATCAACCCAATCGTAGAAGCTGCCATCATAATTCCTGCACTAAATGCTAATAAAACATCTTTCCAACGATGTGTAATGGAATGAGGTATAAATAGTATAATTAGTGCACCTGCCCCCGTAGATAACGCCGAAAGAACACTTCCAAAAATAACTTCAGACATTACACATCTCCTTTCTTGTCCAATTAATCCAAATCAAATATCTACAATATTAGACAGTAGCTGTGATTTTTATCATTGTTTATATCTTAATATTTCATATAGTTATATTAGTACTACTTTATCTAATATTCACATCACGATTAACTACATATCTTACCACAAACTGTAATAACTTCAACTTTTACAAACCACTACTTAGCTACTGCATAAGATTTTTAAGAATGTTAAATGATCACTAGTTTTAGGTTAAATCGAGAAAGAAAAAAAGAAAACTATCAATGTTTGGTACTATGCTTGTGTTGCGATTCATATATCGTAAATAAAAGCATTTTTAAACCACAGGAAGCAAACGCTTTCAATAATCTCAGATCATATGGAGGAGGGAAAGTCCTACATGCATATTGTCGTATGTGTCAAACAAGTACCAGATACAAAAATTATTAAAATTAATCCTAAAACCAACACACTCGACCGTCGCAGTGCACCAGCCATCTTGAACCCTTACGATGCCCATGCAGTTCAGGAGGCCGTAAAAATTAGGGAAAAAACAGGAGGTACCATTTCCGTCTTATCAATGGGACCACCGCAAGCGACTGATATTATCAAGAAGAGTGTGGAAATAGGTGCTGATAAAGGATATTTAATTTCTGACCGTGCCTTTGCAGGGGCAGATACACTGGCAACTAGTTATGCGCTTTCGAAAGCTTTAGAAAAAATCAATAAGGAACACCCAGTTGACATGATTATTTGTGGGAAGCACGCGATTGATGGTGATACGGGACAAGTTGGACCTGGTATTGCAAGAAGAATGGATATCCCGCCAATAACTAATGTAATTGAAGTGTCTGAAGTCAATCAGAAAGAAAACACCGTTCTCATTAAACGGAAATTAACCAATGGCTATGAATTGATTCAATCCAATCTTCCATGTTTATTGACGGTTGAAAAAGAAATTAATGACATCGACTATTCGCCAATGCCGAACATGATTAAAGCGGCAAGGTACGAACCAATTATTTGGGCAGTAAGTGACTTTGAAAATGTAGAACGGTCACAACTAGGACTAAAAGGTTCACCAACCATTGTTGGAAAAATGTTTACGCCACCACGTCCAGAAGGCGGGAAAAGACTAGAGGGTACTAGTGATGAACAGGTTAACCAGCTAATGGCGCTGTTGATGGAGAAAAAGGACCTGTTAACAATCCAATCATCTAAATAATAACGATTATCTTTTGTCATGGGGGGGAATATACATGAATCTAGACGATTATCGGGGAGTCTGGGTATTCATCGAACAAAACGATGGTAAAGTAGAAGGCGTTTCTATGGAATTACTTGGTGCTGGAAGGAAACTAGCGGATAAATTACAAGTTCCTTTAGCGGGCTTTTTACTAGGCAATGAAGTAAAACCTTTAGCAAATAAAATTATTTCTTATGGTGCAGATATCGTATACATGGTCGACCACCCTGTATTGAAAAATTACCGTACTGAATCATATATGAAGGGCGTAATGCTCCTCGCTGAAAAATATAAGCCAGAAATTATCCTTTATGGCGCAACACCAAACGGTAAAGATTTAGCTAGTGCCGTAGCAACAGATTTAAACACAGGATTAACTGCGGATACTACAATGCTTGATGTGGATGTTGATAATAGATTACTAGAAGCAAGCAGACCTGCCTTTGGCGGTAATATCATGGCGACAATCCTATGTAAAAAACATCGCCCGCAAATGGCAACCGTTAGACCAAAGGTAATGAAGGCACTAGAACCGGTATCAGGAAGAACAGGTAAAATTATTGAAGAAAAAATATCACTGCAAGAAGAAGATATGCGTACAAAAGTGTTACAAATTGTGAATGACGTAACAAAAAAAGCCAATTTAGCTGATGCACATGTTATCGTCTGTGGAGGAAAAGGAATGGGAGATGTGCAAAACTTCCAGCGCCTATATGAATTTGCGGAAACGATTGGAGCGACTGTTGGAGGTACTCGTGATGTGGTTGAAGCAGGCTGGCTGCCACACCATCTTCAAATTGGCCAAACTGGTGAAACAGTTACACCAAAAATTTATTTTGCTATTGCACTTTCTGGTGCAATTCAGCACGTTGTCGGCATGAAAAATTCGGATTTAATTATCGCTATAAACAAAGATCCAAATGCACCAATTTTTGATGTTGCCACATATGGAATCGTAGGAGATGCAATGGAAATTCTCCCAAAACTTATCGAGGAATTTAAGCAGCTTAGAACTGAAAAAGGTGGTGAAATAAGCTATGCATGAAAAATTTGATGTGATTGTCGTTGGGGCAGGTCCAGCAGGAAGTGCATGTGCCCTCACGTGTGCCAAAAATGGACTAAACGTTTTGCTTATTGAACGTGGAGAATACCCAGGAGCAAAAAACGTAATGGGCGGGGTATTGTACCGCAAACAAATGGAAGAATTAGTTCCTGAATTTTGGAAGGAAGCACCACTTGAGAGACCTGTCATTGAACAGCGCTTTTGGATGATGGATAAGGAATCTGTCGTTCAATTCGGCTATAAAGGTCTTGAATGGGGTATGGAACCATATAATAACTTTACAGTCCTTCGGGCCCAGTTTGACCAATGGTTTGCAAAAAAGGCAGTAGACGCTGGGGCATTACTTATTAATGAAACAGTAGTAACTGAATGTATCGTTGAAAATGGCAAGGTAGTCGGGGTTCGTACCGATCGTCCGAATGGAGAGGTATATGCGGATGTCGTGGTGCTTGCCGACGGTGTTAACTCTCTTCTTTCAAAACAGTTAGGCTTTCATAAAGAATTTCGTCCAGATGAAGTAGCCTTAACAGTAATGGAAGTTGTTAATTTACCAAAAGAAAAAATAAATGACCGTTTTAATTTGGAAGATAACCAGGGTTGTACAATTGAAATCTTTGGTGATTCAACAAAGGGTAATCTTGGAACCGCTTTTGTTTACACGAATAAAGAGAGCTTGAATATCGGAGTTGGTACAACACTATCAAGCATGATAAAAGCGAAAATCAAGCCATATGAGCTTCTAGACTACTTAAAAACTCACCCGATGGTCAAGCCAATGCTTGCTGGTGGGGAATCTGCTGAGTATCTTGCTCATCTTATTCCTGAAGGTGGTTATCGTTCGGTACCGAAAGTAGCTGGTAATGGAGTTATTGTCGTCGGTGATGCAGCACAGCTAGTAAATGCCATTCATCGGGAAGGTTCGAACATGGCGATGTCATCAGGAAAGATGGCTGCTGAAGCCGTAGTTCAGGCACATAAAAGTGGGGACTTCAGTGAATCAAGCTTAAATAGCTACCGTGACGCGCTTAATAGTAGTTTCATAATGAAGGATTTAGAGAAGTACAAGGATGCGGCACATACGTTTGAGAAATACCCACAATACTTTAATGACTATGTTCCAATGATGAATAAAGCGATGAGCAAATTCTTTACAGTTGATGGGACTCCTAAGCGTGAAAAACAAAAACAAATAATGAAGAGTGTAACTGCGGAAAGAGGAACAATTAGAGTATTGCAAGATATCTATCGTGCTTGGAAGGCGGTGAAATAATGTCAACGAAGAATATCGAGGAAAAACAGTATCTCCTCCGTTTTAAGTGTGATACAAAGTCTCATTTGACCGTACTGGATCATGATGTATGCATGACAAAATGTCCCGATAAAATTTGTACAGTATTTTGCCCTGCTGAGGTTTATAAGTGGGAAGGAACACGGATGCAGGTAGGCTACGAAGGATGCCATGAATGTGGAAGCTGCCGGATCGGCTGCCCATACCAGAACATTAAATGGGAATATCCAAAAGGCGGACACGGGATTGTATTCCGTTTAGCGTAAATTGGAAATAAAAAAGGAGCTGTTTGCGTTTTATGCAAACAGCTCCTTAATTTATGTAGATATTTTAATAATACTATATGTGGGTTTTTTCACAAGTGAACGTAAAAAGAAGGTGAAGCAGAAGGTAAGTTTTTAGGGGGTTAGCTTATTTTCTCTAGTATGGTAGCTGAGGAAAGTTTATCGTTTTTGCTGGCTGTGACAAGCGAAGATGCAAATGAGTTCGCATGATCCATTAACTCCATACTCGGTGAGCAATAATATGGTTTTTTCCAATTGAAATCACCTTCACTATCGGCAGGATATATACTTACTTTCCAATGATAGTATATTTTTGACTGTGGGAGTTGTACCCCTTCTACGGCAATAAGCCAATGTGTCGAAGGTGAGTTAGGGTAGTATGCTGCGGATTCCTGTAAGGAAATTAGGTCATTTACACCAATGGGTATTAATGCCTTTTGATAAAAGTCGTGATAATTTGGGGTTTTCATATTTTTTTCCCTCCCTTTTATGTTCTATCTCTATTATATGAAACATTTAAACTTTTTTTGTGTGATAAATGTTAAAATTTTAAAAAAAATTAACGAGTTTTCATGAAACTGACAAAAATTCATAACCTAATCGTAATTGTGACCTAAGTCACTACATAAATTAATGGTTGATTTTATACTTGAAGCAATAGAATGAGATAGAGGTGATTGTTGATGAGTGGCTGTATGAGTGCTCTTGGTGGAATGGACCAAGCTGAACTAAGTAAAGGACTTAAGCATTTAAAAAGTGAACATCCTCCGTTATTAGGACAATTAGAAGGATTGTATGACCTAACACAAAAAATTGATCAAGAAATAGATGTAGAAACTAACTTTGCTGGATTAATTACAAAAGTAAAAGAATTTAAAGCAGCATTGGACCCTCATTCAGAAAGAGAAGAAGGCGTTCTTTTCCCTATGATGGGTGTATATATCGGGACGACATCTGGACCAATAGCTGTTATGGAATATGAACATGATCAGGCAAAAGCAAATATTGGAGAATTTCTTGAAAAAGCAGAAAGTGGTCTTGCGACTACGGAAGAAACTAAAAAAACAGCTGAACTAATTCAAAATGCCTACTTTATTTTAACAGAGCATTTCTCCAAAGAGGAAAATGTTTTGTTCCCAATGGCAGAAAGAATGCTTACAGAAGAGGAAAAGGAAGAATTATACCGTAAAATCCAAGACATAAAATAAAGGATGGGCCTCTGGCCCATCCTATTTTACTTTTGATTCCATTCTTTAACCTTTTGGTCAGTTGGAAGGAGAAACGCAATTAAGCCTAGAATCGGAAGTACACCGAGCCATGTAATCATCGACTGTAATCCAATCCAGTCTGCTATATAACCGAGTCCTACAGAACCAATTGCACCCATTCCAAACGCAAGTCCTACTGTTAACCCAGACATCGTCCCAATTTTCCCCGGGACTAATTCCTGTGCATATACTACCGTTACAGAAAAACTAGTCATTAAAATAAACCCAGTAAGTATTAAGAAAATAAATGCCAACGTTGGTGGTACCTGTGGAATTAAAATTGAAAAAGGAATCGTTGCTAACATGGAAAAGGAAATGATTGTTTTTTTACCAAACCGATCTGAAAGAGGACCTCCAAAAAAAGTACCGACGGCACCGGAAACTAAAAAAGCGAACAGGAATAATTGGGATTGCTTAATCGTAAGGGCATATTCTTTTATCGCATAAAAGGTATAAAAGTTGGTAATTCCAGAAGAATACCAAGTCCTTGCAAAAATTAATAATAAAATCAATGCTAAGGTATTTTTTACCTCTTTAGTTATTGCTACATTGTTAGACAAGCTAGTTCTCTTTTTCTTTAGTATATTTGGTGAAGCTATCAACCTGTGATTATACCAATTTGCAATATAAATTAATAAAATCACTGCTAGTGCTGCGACAATCGTAAACCAGGATGCACCAATCTGCCCCAATGGAACCAATATTAGTGCAGTTATTAGTGGAGCCAATGCTTGACCCGTGTTTCCACCGACCTGATAAATCGACTGTGCCAGTCCGCGTCGATTTCCTGCAGCCATATATGCAACCCGGGAACCTTCCGGGTGAAATACTGCTGAACCAAGACCGATGAAAAGGACTGACAAGACAATTAGTCCAAAGTTTGAAGCAAACCCTAATCCAAGAATACCGACTAGCGTGAAAGTCAGTCCGATCGGCAGTGCGAAAGGCATAGGTTTCTTGTCAGTTATGTAGCCGACCATTGGCTGCAAAACAGATGAGACCATATTTAGGGAAAAAGCAATAATACCAAGCTGGGTAAAACTTAGCCCCATTGATTTTTCTAAAATAGGGAACATGGCTGGCACCACAGCTTGAATTGCATCATTCAATAAATGGCACAATCCAATAATAAAAAGAATTTTATACATGGTTGATTCAGAAGACTTTGGAGCCTTTGCAGGTAAAACAGCTTGTGAACTCATAATAATCCCTTCTTTATTAAAAATACTAAATTTTTTTATAACCATATTTTACTACCGAACCATAAAAATAAGAAATATTTTATTTATAATTAATTTTATAGGCTCTGTCTAACTTGGCCGTTGATTGCAGCGAAGGGCGCTTCGCTTTCCGCGGGCGGGTCAGGGGAGCCTCCTCGGCGCTAAGCGCCTGCGGGGTCTCCCCTGACCCGTCCTCGCGCCTTCCGCTCCAATCAACGTAGGCTTAAAATCAACAATGACCTTTAACAAAGCCATTTAATAAAAAAATTCCTATCATGCATCTATTTCTCTTGGATACGAAATATTCCTGATTTTTTTAGGGTGAATTGACATTTCTTAAAAATTTTTTTATAATAATCTTGAAATCAAGATATTTTATTCATATTGATACCTCAAAGTAAGTCTAATTTATAAACCTAAAAGGATGAGTTTTTTATGGAAAATAATTCAACGGCTAATTCATTAAAGCTTTTTATAGTCCTTTCAAGAGCGTATAAAGCAATTAACGAGCATGTAAATAAAGTGATCCAGGCCAGTGGTTTAAATCCAACTGAATTTGCAGTTTTGGAGCTCCTTTACCATAAAGGTGATCAGCCAATGCAGCAAATAGGCGGGAAAATATTACTTGCAAGCGGAAGCATTACTTACGTGGTCGACAAACTTGAACAAAAAGGGATGTTAAGAAGAATTGCCTGTCCGAAGGACCGACGAGTCACTTATGCACAAATAACTGAAGATGGGAAAAAGTTTATTCAGGATATTTTTCCTGAACATGCTGAGCAAATTGATAAACTCATGTCATCACTGACTGAAACTGAAAAACTGGAAGCAATTGATCTGTTAAAAAAACTAGGGTTGCCTGCTGGTAAGTTCTAATACGGCCATTAGGGTCGTATTTTTTTTGTTGTTAGGAATGTTAGTGGATAGTATATAATAAAATAGATTGGAAATATTAGCAAAGTACAAAAAGGGGATGGTTCAATGGGGTTTGAGAACTATACATACATACGACCGGATTTAGATGAGGTAACAGAAAAATTTCATTTAGCACTTGAGAGCCTAAAAAATGCTGAATCGGTTGAAGATCAAAGCAGGGTAATGAATGAGATTAATAAGCTAAGAAATGATCTAGGTACTATGTTCAACCTTTGTTATATTCGTCATTCTATTGATACAAATGATGAGTTTTATAAGGATGAACAGGATTTTATGGATGAAATCCAGCCTGAAGTTGAAGGGTTAGTAACTAAGTATTATCAAGTGCTTGTAAATTCTAAGTTCCGTCCTGAATTAGAAGAGAAATGGGGAAAGCAGCTATTTGCCCTAGCTGAAGGACAACTTAAAACATTTAAACCTGAAATTGTGCCCTTACTTCAGAAGGAAAATCGCCTATCAACGGAATATACGAAGCTAATGGCTTCGGCAAAGATAGAATTTGAAGGGGAAGAGAGAACATTAGCACAATTAGAACCATTCGCGCAGTCGACTGACAGAAAAATGAGAAAACGAGCCAATGAAGCGAAATTTGGTTTTATGGTTGAACATGAAGCAGAGTTTGATCGAATTTATGATGATCTGGTGAAAGTAAGGACAGAAATTGCCGAATCACTTGGATTTAATAACTTTGTTGAACTTGGTTATTACAGAATGATGAGAACAGATTATAATGCTGAGATGGTCGCCAATTTCCGTAGTCAAGTACAGGATTTCATTGTTCCGATTGCGACAAAATTAAAAGTACGTCAACAAGAAAGAATCGGACTGGATAAATTAAAGTACTATGATGAAAGCTTTAATTTTCAAACTGGTAATGCCACTCCAAAAGGTACTCCGGAATGGATCATAGAAAATGGACAAAAAATGTATGAAGATCTTTCAGAAGATACGGGGGCATTTTTTCGCTATATGCAAGATAATCATTTGATGGATCTTGTTGCCAAGAAGGGTAAAGCCGGCGGAGGCTACTGTACGTTTATAGAAAATTATAAAGCACCTTTCATTTTTTCTAATTTTAACGGAACGTCCGGGGATATTGATGTCCTGACACATGAGGCAGGTCATGCTTTCCAAGTGTATTCAAGCCGTCATTTTGAGATTCCCGAATACGCATGGCCAACCTATGAAGCATGTGAAATTCATTCGATGAGTATGGAATTTTTCACATGGCCATGGATGGACTTGTTCTTTAAGGAAGACACCGATAAATACAAGTTTTCACATTTAAGTGATGCCCTATTATTCTTGCCATATGGGGTTTCGGTTGATGAATTTCAACATTGGGTCTATGAAAACCCAGAAGCTACTCCAAAAGAGCGTAAGCTCCAGTGGCGTGAGATTGAGAAAAAATATTTGCCGCATAAAGATTATGACGGAAATGAATACTTAGAGAATGGCGGCTTCTGGCAGCGCCAAGGGCATATCTATAATTCGCCATTTTACTATATAGATTATACGCTCGCCCAAATTTGTGCTTTCCAATTCTGGAAGCGTTCAAGAGAGAATCAAGATGAAGCTTGGGCAGATTATGTGAAGCTTTGTAAGCTAGGCGGGAGTATGTCATTCACAAAGTTAGTCGAGGCAGCAAATCTAATCTCTCCTTTTGAAGTTGGTTGTGTAGAGTCAGTTGTGGGTGTAATTGATGATTGGTTAAAATCTGTGGATGATAAAAATCTATAGTTAAATGAAAAAAGCGAAGCCGTTCAAGAAATGGCTTCGCTTTTGACCTATTTAGGAGAAGTTACTTTAGAAACTACTTTGAGCTGATTTTCTTCAACAACGGCAGATAATTTTTTAGTATCTGGTTCCTCTAAGATAAAATCAGCAATTTTATCTTCAAGTTCTTCTTGGATTACGCGGCGGAGCGGGCGTGCCCCAAATGCGGGGTGGTACCCAAGCATAGCTAGCTTTTCTTTTGCTTCTGTTGTAATGGTTAATTCAATCTTTTGCTCAGTAAGTGTTTCTTGTAATTCACTAATCATTAAATCGACAATATAGAGGATATGCTCTTTACCGAGTGAATTGAATTCAATGATACTATCGAAACGATTTAAGAATTCTGGCTTAAAGAAGCCGCCTAACGAGTCAAGTATACTTGCTTCTTCGATCGCCTCTGTTGTACCAAATCCAACATGTACTGTCTTGTGGCCCACACCAGCATTGCTTGTCATAATGATAACAGTATCCTTAAAGCTGACAATTCTTCCTTGACTGTCTGTGAGTCGGCCATCTTCAAGAATTTGCAGGAACAGATGCTGGACATCTGGATGTGCCTTTTCAATTTCATCTAATAAAATAATGCTATATGGATTTCTCCTCACTTTTTCGGTTAGCTGTCCGGCCTCTTCATGACCTACATAGCCAGGAGGTGAGCCGATTAATTTGGAGACGCTGTGTTTTTCCATGTATTCGCTCATATCAAGGCGGATCATCGAATCCTTAGATCCAAATAATTCCTCAGCAAGGTTTTTGGTCAACTCTGTTTTTCCGACGCCGGTTGGTCCAACAAATAGAAAGGAACCAATTGGGCGATGCTTTGATTTTAAGCCGGCTCGACTACGTCTAATCGCTTTAGAAACTTTATTTACAGCCTTTTCCTGGCCAATAACCTTTTGGTTAAGATTTTCTTCTAATGCCTTCATTTTTAGCTGCTCATCTTGTTGCAGCTTTCCAACAGGTATCCCTGTTTTTTGTTCGATGATTTCTTGTATAAGCTCTACATCAACGATGGGTCTTTCAGAGCTTGATATTAAATGTAAAGACTTTTCAAGGTTTGTTTCTTCATCGCGAAGGGATGCTGCCTTTTCATACTGCTCATTTCTAAGTGCTTCTTCCTTCTCAGCAGCAATCTCTTTTAGACGTATTTCAATTTGTTCATTGCTCTTATAATCCGAAACTAGGTTTAATTTCGAGCCAGCTTCATCAAGCAAATCGATGGCTTTGTCAGGTAAAAAGCGGTCTTGAATATAGCGCTGAGACAATTGAACACAGGAAAGGATTGCTTCATCAGAATAGACGACTTCATGATAATCCTCATACTTCTTTTGTATCCCTTTTAATATATCAATCGCAGCTTCGGCAGTCGGTTCAAGTACATGAACTGGTTGGAAGCGCCGTTCCAGAGCAGAATCTTTTTCGATTTGGCGATATTCTTTTAATGTGGTTGCACCAACCACCTGAAGTTCTCCACGAGCAAGGGCAGGCTTTAAAATGTTGCCGGCATCCATAGAGCCTTCAGCAGAGCCAGCACCTACTAGCAGATGAATCTCATCGATGAAAAGGATAATATTTTTCCGCTCCTGTAATTCGGAAATGATTTGCTTCATTCTTTCCTCAAATTGGCCACGGATTCCTGTATTGGCAACAAGAGAAGCGACGTCAAGCAAATATACCTCTTTCCCCCGTAACTTACCTGGGACATCTCCTTCAGCAATTTTCTGGGCAAGACCTTCAGCAATTGCAGTCTTCCCGACCCCTGGTTCACCAATTAAAACCGGATTATTCTTATTTCGTCTGTTTAGTATTTCAATGACACGCATTACTTCTCCATCGCGGCCGATGACAGGATCTATCAACCCCGCTTTTGCCATTTGGGTTAAATTACGTCCGAATTGGTCAATAAAGCCACCTTTTCCGGTTTTTCTTCCTGTTTGTTGTGTAGGTTGAATGCTATCATCCTTATCCTGAGAAGCGTTATTCATGAACAGATTTTCAAATGGGAAGCTTGGATAAGAATTCATCTTTGGACCAAAACCTGCACCTAAAGTTTGCTTTTCTTTTGTATAGCATTCGTGACAGAGTTTGATTTCCTTACGTTGTCCGTTAATAATCATATTTAATTGAATGTTTGCATGGTTCTCATTACATTGTTGACAAAGCATAAGCAAATTACCTCCTTGTAAAGATTCATATTTTCACTTTGACTTTGACTATATTTGACCTTATGACGATAGTATACTCTGACCTTTTTTGACTTTCAAGAAATTTGTTTTTGGTAATGCTTTCTATTTCAGGAAAAAAGCTCGTCTTTGTTTGTCCTTATCATCATATATTGATGTTAAGGAGGAGATGATGTGAAAAGGGATTGGACTCAAGCATTTCAGATTGCGGCGGTCTATGTAGGCACTGTAGTAGGCGCTGGATTCGCCACGGGAAAAGAAATCGTTGAATTTTTTTCGCGGTTTGGTTTCTTTGGCTTAATAAGTATATTGATGAGCGGATATCTCTTTATTTCATTGGGTTCAAAATTAATGAGAATGGCTGCACTTATAGATGCAAAATCTTATCAAGAGTTTAATGAGTACTTGTTTGGCAAATGGCCTGGTCGTGTCATTAACGTCTTTATGCTATTTATGCTTCTTGGTGTTAGTGCTGTGATGCTTTCAGGGGCTGGGGCTATTTTTGAGGAACAGTTAAATCTGCCCAAAGCAGTCGGTGTTTTCCTGACAATTTTTTTATCCTTTTTAGTCATGCTAGTTGGAACAAAAGGTCTTTTTGCTGTCAACACGTTTGTTGTTCCGGTAATGATCACATTCAGCATAATTTTAATGTTCTATTCCATTCAAATGCCCAACTTCCTCAATCAATTATTATTTGTTCCTCATTCCGACGATGGCTGGAAAAGTGTGATAGCACCATTTTCATATGTGGCATTGAATCTGGGGCTATCACAAGCCGTTTTAGTACCGATTGCAACAGAGGTAAAGGATGATTGGACGATCAAATGGGGAGGGATTCTTGGGGGTGCTGCTTTAACCGTGATATTGATTGCTGGTCATTTCACTTTAATCATGCTTCCTAATTTGGAACAGTATAATATTCCAATGGCAATTGTTATGAAAAACTTAGCCCCTTTTTTTTATTGGATTTTTGTTCTCGTTATTTATGGAGAGATTTTTACTTCTGTGATTGGAAATGTCTTTGGACTGGACCGACAATTGAAGCAATATTTGCCCATTCCGACAATGGTGTCGGTTACGCTTATTTTTATTGTTTCCTACCTGATTAGTCTTGTGAATTACGGTACGTTGCTATCCTATTTGTATCCATTGTTTGGTTACATCTGCATGATTTTTTTTATTTTACTATGGATGAAACCATTTACACCATGTATAAGAAAATAGAAAAGCAGGTGTCCACCAGACACACTGCTTTTCTATTTAAAAGGCAAAATAATAAAAATCAAAAGGTCAAAAATGATATGAGAAACAATAACCAAAGGCATACTCTTTTTTAAAAAATAAAGATATCCCCACACAAAACCAGAAATAAAGGCAGCAAGAACTAATAAAAATGAGCCAGAATAAATATGGACGGAAGCGTACAGAATTGATGCAGACAAAATACTTACAACCGGATTTAAGTATTTCGAGAGTCTTTTTTGGATAAATCCACGCCAGAAAAGTTCTTCGCCAGGTGCCGCAACTAAAACAAGTGCAAGGTACTGCCAAAATAAGGATGGGGCATACCAATAATAGAGATTTTTAATGCTTGTACCAATTGGCAGCTGAAGTATTTCCATTCCCCATATACCAGCCCGAAAGACAAAATATAATAAGAAACCGGATATTGATCCTAGTAGGATAAATTGAATAAATGATACTTCATCATCCACCTCCTCTTGAAAGGTTGAGTATGCGATGAGTACCAGAACTGATCCTGAAAATATATACCAAAAGATCGCTCTATCATGAAATGAAAAAAATAAAAGAACGTGAGCAATAATAAAACCAATAAGTATGCGAGGGTCTAGGAAGAATTTTTTCATTATCGCGATCTCCTTTTCGAAACAATAAAATTTATTTTATCAAATTAGTTTTTCAAATGGAAATCATTACATCACCCCATTCCCCATTTTTATAGGTTAGAACACCAAGAAAAGAAAAAAATAATAAAGAAGGGAGTGAAAGGGATGAGCAAATCAAAGAGTGAACAAGAACGAGAATGGACAGTTAGGAAACAAGATCAAAATCCTCATGGGAAAGTCAAAAGTTTAAAGCAGTTATCAAAGGAAGCTGGAAAAGGCGAATAACGGTTTAAAAAAAAAGGCAGCCATGGTTAGACTGCCTTTTCTATAATTCTATTAATTAATAAGCGCTTTCTTTTACAACCTTATAGTTTTTGTGATTAACAACTGTTCGTTGATCCAATTCTAAATCACGATAATTGTCCATAAATGTTAGGTCGACTATGACAGAATTTTCATTTACCTTTTCAACAATCCCCTTTAGACCACCGCGGAATTCTATGATATTTCCTACTTCTGCTTTTCTCATTTTAGTCTCTCTCCTTTACCTCAAAAAACTATAATAAAATCCAGTTAAATAACAGTTTGCACTACTTTATTCATTTCGTAAAGGCTTTTATTTGACAATTATGTTAATTCTTTATAAACATTATAATTATATGAGAAAAAAGGCCATAAAAGAATCGGAAACGCTTTCAAAAGGTATCTTAAGTTTCGAAAATTGGCTTAATAAAAGTCATATACGTTAATATAAACAGGTAAAGGTGGTGCGACAGAATGAAGGAAGAAATGATCACTGAAATCTTGGATCGACTAATGACAGGTGAAATTTCAGAGTATTATGTAACAAATGATGATTTCATGGAATTTCGTCAGGTCCTGGTAAAAAGGAATGATTTTAAGCATTTCCGCGGAATTGGTCAGAGGGGCGGGGATGTTTTGTATCATTATCTAAAAGAACCTAGAAGCTAATCGCAATTTTTCCCAAGAACTTTCCATTAGAATTGTTGAAATAATCAAAAGCTGTCGAAAGTGACAGATTTTAATGTTTTTCTTGGGGGAAATATGATAGTTTATGAATGTTTTTGACAGAATTGTGACAAATGATATAAAATTGATTTTTCAGTTGTTTGAATAAGTGGAAAGTGCTATTCTATCAATTGAATAAACAAAAAAACATTATCATGAGAGTGTAAATTCATAACATATTTGTTTTCCTTTTGGAAAAAAAAGCTAAAAAGATTTGAATTTAACTCTTTAGCCAATTAAAGATTTAGTTGACTAAATGATGAGAAATGTTTATTTTTAATGAAGCAAGTTTATATTTTTATATATATTAAAGGAGTTTGATGATCATGTCAGAAAAGCAATTTAAGGTAATCGCAGAAACAGGGATACATGCAAGACCAGCAACTTTATTAGTACAAACGGCTAGCCGATTTGATTCTGAGATTCATTTAGAATATAAAGGTAAAAAAGTTAATTTAAAATCAATTATGGGTGTTATGTCTCTAGGTGTTGGCCAAGGTGCAGATATTACGATTTCAGCAGAAGGAAACGATGCAAACGATGCTTTAAATAGCCTTGAAGAGACATTGAAAAAAGAAGGATTGGCTGAATAATGACTTTTTTACATGGGATCGCAGCATCAAACGGTATCGCAATTGCGAAAGCTTACCGTCTTGTTGAACCAGATTTATCTTTTGAACAAAAAACAATTGACGATGCTGCTGCAGAGGTTGACCGTTTTCGACGGGCAATGGAAAAATCTAAAGCAGAACTCGAAGCAATTCGTGACCGTGCCAAAGTTGACTTGGGTGCGGATAAAGCAGCAATTTTTGAAGCACATTTACTTGTCCTAAGTGATCCTGAATTAAATACACCTATTGAAGAAAAAATTCAGTCTGATAAAGTGAATGCTGAATCTGCTTTAAAGGAAACGGCAGATATGTTCATTATGATGTTCGAACAAATGGATAATGAATATATGAAAGAACGTGCAGCAGATATTCGTGATGTAACGAAGCGTGTATTAGCCCATTTATTAAGTGTTCAACTGGTTAATCCAAGCATGATTGCTGAGGAAGTTATCATTGTTGCAGAGGACTTAACACCTTCAGATACAGCACAATTAAACAGACAATATGTCTTAGGATTTACAACAAATATTGGTGGACGTACCTCACATTCAGCAATTATGGCTCGCTCTATGGAAATTCCAGCAGTAGTTGGAACAAAAACGGCTACTGAGGAAATCAATAATGGGGATCTAGTTATTGTTGACGGTTTAAAAGGTGAAGTACATATAAATCCTACTCCAGAGCTTGTTGAACAATACCGTAAAGTTCATGATGAGTATGAAGTACAAAAAGCTGAATGGGCCAAGCTTGTTAACGAACCAACGGTAACGAATGATGATCATCATGTAGAATTGGTCGCCAATATTGGTACTCCCAAGGATTTAAAGGGAGTAATTGAAAATGGCGGAGAAGGAGTTGGTCTTTACAGGACCGAGTTCCTATATATGGGAAGAGACCAGCTTCCAACTGAGGAAGAACAGTTTGAGTCCTATAAAGCCGTTTTAGAAGGATTAAAAGGAAAACCTGTTGTAGTTCGTACCTTAGATATTGGTGGGGATAAAGAACTGCCATATTTGGACTTACCAAAGGAAATGAATCCATTCTTAGGCTTCCGGGCAATTCGATTATGCTTAGAAGAGCAGGATATATTCCGCACCCAGCTTAGAGCCTTGTTACGGGCAAGTACCTTTGGGAATTTAAAAATCATGTTCCCGATGATTGCAACCCTGGATGAATTCCGTGCAGCAAAAACGATTCTTGAAGAAGAAAAGCAAAAGCTTCTTGCTGAAGGTCAAAAAGTTTCCGATGAAATTGAACTTGGAATAATGGTTGAAATTCCTTCAACTGCTATCTTAGCTGATCAATTTGCAAAAGAAGTTGACTTCTTTAGTATTGGAACTAATGATTTGATTCAATATACGATGGCTGCCGACCGCATGAACCAACGTGTTTCATATCTGTATCAGCCCTATAGCCCATCCATTTTACGATTAGTAAAAATGGTTATTGATGCAGCACATGCAGAAGGAAAATGGACAGGGATGTGTGGAGAAATGGCAGGAGATGAAACGGCCATTCCGGTTCTTTTAGGTCTTGGACTTGATGAATTTTCTATGAGTGCAACTTCAATTTTAAAAGCTCGCTCACAAATCAGGAATTTGAAAAAATCTGATATGGAAAAGCTTGCTCAACAAGTTTTAAATATGCAAACAACTGCTCAGGTTATTGAAGCAGTAAATGGTGCCACAAAGTAAACACAATACTCAAAAAAGACCGGCTGATGATTAGCCGGTCTTTTTCTGTCGTTCATTTATTTTTTGATTTTTCACAGTATTTTCTTTTTTATTATGGATTTTTGAGTATAATAATAAGTGATACATAGTACCTATTTTTTGACCAGTACTTTAGAATGATAGATGGACAGGAATAGGCAAGTATTTTATTGGACATGGTAAATTTGAAATGGTGGAGGTGAATGAAAGTATGGAACAAAAACCTGTACATTTTGATGGAAGTTCACTACTAGGTCAAGCAACCAATGAAGCATTGTTAAATGAACCATTCCAGTTGACTGATGAAATGAGAATTAACATTGGTCACAACCCTTACTCTCTTGATACAAATGAATAAATGATGCATGAAAAGGATTTGTCTTCGGGCAAATCCTTTTTGATTATTTTCTCTTATTTTAACTAATAATATTATTGTCTTTATTCAAAGGAAAGGTGGAGCTTAAATGGTACGTGTTTTGTATATCACGGCACATCCTCACAATGAAACACAGTCCTATAGTATGGCGGTAGGTAAGGAATTTATTGATAGCTATAAACAAATCAATTCCAGCGATGAGGTAATACATCTAGATTTGTATAAAGAACATATACCTCACATTGATGCAGATGTGTTTAGCGGCTGGGGAAAACTTCGTTCTGGTCAAAGCTTTGATGAATTAACAGCGGAAGAAAAGCAAAAGGTTGGTCGGCTTAACGAGTTAAGTGAGCAGTTTGTTAGTGCGGATAAATATGTGTTTGTCACGCCTTTATGGAATTTCTCATTTCCGCCAATTATGAAGGCATATCTTGATTCTGTATCAGTTGCTGGCAAGACATTTAAATATACGGAACAGGGCCCAATAGGTCTTTTAACGGATAAAAAAGCATTGCATATTCAAGCCCGGGGTGGATTTTACTCAGAGGGGCCTGCAGCACAGATGGAAATGGGACACCGATATATCAGTGTGATGATGAGTTTCTTTGGAGTTCCATCCCTAGATGGGTTGTTTGTGGAAGGCCATAATGCAATGCCTGACAAGGCTGAAGAAATAAAAGAAAATGCGATGGCACGTGCAAGGGATTTTGCACATACATTCTAAAAACTCAGTATAGGTACAGAGGCAGATTAAATCTGTCTCTTTTTGTATGATTTTTTGGCAAGTATTTCCTCAATTTATCCTGTATACTAAGAATATATTTATGAAGGAGGAATTGTAAACAATGGAGTTGAATTTAACTGGTAAAACAGCTTTGGTGGTTGCTTCCAGCCAGGGCTTAGGGTTTGCAATAGCTGAACGATTAGTAAGAGAGGGAGCAAATGTTATGATTTCTGGCCGGGAAGAGGAAAAGCTGAAACATAAAGCAAGTCAGCTTGAATCTCTTGGTATGGGAAAGATAGCCTACCAAAAAACTGATATAACTAATGTAAATGATATTAATCAGCTGGTAAAAGTAACAGCAGAATCGTTTCAAAGAATTGATTTACTAGTTAATAATGCTGGAGGCCCTCCTGCAGGGGCGTTTGAGGAGTTATCAGATGAGGAATGGCAAAAGTCCTTTGAATTGAATTTATTATCATATGTTCGAATGATCCGGGCTTCATTGCCCTATTTAAAAGAGCAGGGCGGGAAAATTTTGAACATCGCCTCTACTTCGATTAAAGAACCAATTCCAGGCTTAATACTCTCGAATACATTTCGGACGGGAATAGTTGGACTAGCAAAAACTCTTGCTTCAGAACTGGCTCAATATAATATTCTTATTAATACCATTGCTCCTGGCCGGATTGCAACTGACCGCGTCAATCATTTAGATCAAGTAAATGCAGATAAACTTGGAGTCGATCGGGAAACTGTCGCATTGCAAGCAAAGGAGGGAATTCCATTAAAGAGATACGGAACACCAGAGGAATTTGCAAATGTTGCAGCTTTCCTATTATCTGATGCTAATTCCTATATGACAGGCAGTTCGTTTTTAGTAGATGGAGGGATGATCAAAGCGATATAATAAGCCAATTATTTTTTCCTATATTAACCTTTCTTTACGTTTATTACCGATGTATTTTGGCTATGGTAAAAATATTAAGGGAGTGTTATAGATGCTGAAAAATATTCGATTCATTACTGTATTGATCTTAATAGTATGCAGTTTTTCTCTGCTAAGCGGCTGTAGTTTGCTCTTTTCCAATGAATTAATTGTTAACCGCTATGCCGACGCCTTGTTAACAAAAAATAATGAACTTCAATTCCGTTTTCGAATTAACAATGAAATATTAGCAGGGCAACAATTATATAAAGTGAAAGTTACGATTCACGATGACAAATTAGCTGCCGCAATCGGTAAACGAGAAATAGTATACGGAGATGATCAAGTGTTGAACGGTGAATATTTAGAAGTAAAAGGAAAAGGTGAGAAATATATTTTTATGGAACCGTTGCCCCTAAGAGAAGATTTACATATTCTTGACCTTAAAAACATGATTGAAAAGGATAATGCTGTTTCGATTGAAGTATTTAATAATCAAGAAGTATTCGGTCGAGCTTATTTAACAAATTTTTCTTCAGAGTTATAAAAAGTGATTATGTTCTCGGTTGAAAGGGCAAAATATATTTGTGCATAATTTTGGAGATGGAGCACGAAAACCGGAGCGACTGGGACGTTCCGGTTTTTTTATGCATAATTTTTTATCAAACTAAATTTAAATGCTAAAATATATAAGGAAAATTCCAAAGAGAGGGAAGATTAATTTGCTTACTCCAGAAAATACGGTAATTGGATTTATTGGCACAGGTGTAATGGGAAAAAGTATGGCAGGACATTTATTAAAGGCGGGCTACTCTGCAGTTGTTTATTCAAGGACAAAGGAAAAAGCACAAGACCTATTGGATAATGGCGCCGACTGGGCCGCAACGCCGAAAGAGGTAGCTGAAAAAGCATCTGTAACTTTCACAATGGTCGGCTATCCAACCGATGTGGAGGAAATATATTTCGGCGAAAATGGCTTAATTCACAATGGGACATCTGGAAGCTATCTTATCGATATGACAACCTCTTCTCCGTCACTTGCCATTAAAATTTATGAACAGGCTAAAAGGAAAGGAATTCAGGCGATTGATGCACCTGTTTCTGGTGGAGATGTAGGTGCAAAGGAAGCTAAGCTCTCCATCATGGTTGGCGGTGAAAGTGAAGCGTTTGAAGGGGTTCGTCCTATATTGGAGTTGCTTGGAACTAACGTGGTCTACCAAGGCAAACCAGGTGCTGGCCAGCATACAAAAATGTGCAATCAAATTGCAATTGCTTCTAACATGATAGGTGTTTGTGAAGCAATTATATATGCTGAAAAAGCTGGGCTGGATCCAGAAAATGTCCTGAAAAGTATAACAACTGGAGCTGCTGGAAGCTGGTCTCTAAGCAATCTTGCACCAAGAATGTTAGCCGGAAATTTTGAACCTGGTTTTTACATAAAGCATTTTATAAAGGATATGAAAATAGCGATAGATGAAGCTGAACGAATGGGAATGGAAGTACCAGGTCTCTCATTAGCTAAATCTTTATACGACCAATTATCCGAAATGGGAGAAGAAAATAGCGGCACACATGCGCTTTATAAATATTGGAAGAACTAATAGTTGAATAAATTCCTCCTATCTTCTTGAAACTATAAGAGAAACCTTGAATTAGGAGGAATTGTTAATGGCTAAACGGACAAAAAAGAACGACGCGGAACAAAAAAACAAAAAGGGGTTTGATTCTGCAGTAGCGAACGAAGAATTCGCCAATGAATTTGGATCAGCTGCAGCAAATCAAGCACATAAAGAAAAGGCTAAAAAAGAAAAGGCTCCTAAAAACAATGGGAAATATAAAGGCCAATAATTTTTAAAATTAAACCCTCACCTTAAATGTGAGGGTAAAATTCGTTTAATTCCAATTTCGTAAATATTGTTCCAGCCGATTTAGGCCAAGTTCTAATAATTCCATAGAACAAGCAAACGATAACCGGAAATAGCCTTCTCCATATTCAGAAAAAGCACTGCCAGGTACGACGGCCACTTTTGTTTCTTGAACAAGCTTAAGGGCAAAGTCAAAGCTGTTTAATGCGATGGTATCAGGGATTTTCACAAAGAAATAAAACGCTCCGTCCGGTTTGACGGCATCAAGTCCCATAGCAGATAATCGCTTGAAAACATAATCCCTTCTTTTTAAATATTCCTTTTTCATCACAAGCGCATCATCAATACCTGTTGTAACGGCCGCCAAAGCTGCCTTTTGCGCAATCGAAGTGGCACAAGAAATGTTATATTGATGGACTTTTAAAATATGTTTGGTGATACCTTCAGGTGCAAATAAAAAGCCAATTCTCCATCCTGTCATTGAGTGGGACTTGGATAACCCATTTATTACGATGGTTTGTTCTTTTAGAAAGGAAGCAATCGATTGATGCGGCTGATCATAAGTAAGTTCGCTGTATATTTCATCAGCAAGGATAAAGATATCTTTATTCTTAATATATTCTGCTATTTCTATTAGCTCTGACTCTGAGAGACTGACTCCAGTCGGGTTCGAAGGGTACGGGAGTACAATGCAGCGAGTTTTCTCAGTAATAAATGGTTTGATCATTTCTAATGTAAAGCGAAACTGGTTTCGGCGAATATCGACATGCACTGGAGTTGCCCCCATCATTCGAATAATTGGTTCATAGCCTGGATAAATTGGACCAGGTAATATGACCTCGGAACCTTCTATTAAAATAGACCGAAAAGCAATATCAATTGCCTCACTTGCCCCTGCAGTAACAATCACTTCTGATTCAGGCTTATAATGCAAGCCATATTTTTTTTCTACAAAATTGCACGCCGCTTCCCTTAATTCAATCGTCCCTGCATTATGGGTATAGGAAGTAAAGTTTTGTTCAATTGCTGCAATACCTGCATTTTTTACATGTTCTGGGGTCGGGAAATCAGGTTGTCCAATTGTAAATGAAATCAGGTCATCAACATGCGCAACCATATTAAAAAACTTTCTAATTCCCGAGATTTCAATATCTTTTACTCGTTGATTAATTAAATGCTCCAATATTGTCCATCCTTCCGACAGGGTTTTATCTGTTATGAATATAATGATTATAGACTATTTTTATCTAAAGTTACCACTATGTAGAAATAAAAAACGATCTGAGTTTTTATCAGACCGCTTTTTGGGGAAAGGGAGTTTCATTCAAATTAAAGTTTTTTAATAACCATAGTCCCAATCAACTTCGTCCTCGTGCCAAAAAACGGGTGACACAGAACCAAAATTAACTATTTTACTTTCCAGCATACAAGTACAATGCTCGCAGCCACATTGCTCTTTAATTTCTTCATAAATAGAATGATCAACATCTTCAATAAATGTAACATTTTGTTCCTGAAAAAGAATCGCTGTTCCTTTCATTGGTCAAGCACCTCTTTTAAAAGTATATTCAACTAAAGATTAATTGACTTATAACTATATTGTAAATCTGCATTTATTTACCGTCTATATATTAGTGAGGTTGTTCACAAAATCATCACGAAGCATGAGCAAAAATAAGACAAATCAAAAAAGCCAAGGATGGCTTTTTTGATTTTTAAGAGTACCTTTCGCCTAATTTTTTAAAAATAGGTTTTTGGTAAGTTTTGCTCTTTTTATGATTGCTTGGGGGTTGATCGAGTTCTGAGATGCCAGTATATAGTTGAAGTAAGGCTTTTGATGAATTAAGTGAGAGTGTTGCCTTTGGATTTCGCACCCGTTCATCTAACTTTCCAAAATGAGGTAGTTCAAGAAAATCTGATTTAGTTGGAGGAATATGAAATGTGTATCTTCCACATTCAACAAGGACATCAGACTGCTGCTGACTATTGCGCGGATTTCCTGAAAAATGAAGACCAACTTTTTTTGCTTTGCCTTCTTCAATCAATTTTTTTAACGTTTCTTGTTTCAATCTGTACAATAATTTGGGATTTGTAGCCGTTTTTGCATGGCGATTCACAATAAAGATAGCTTGAGCGAGGTTTTCGATGGTTAGATTTAAATTTATTAGGGGGCCTTTCTGATCATAATTCAAAATATGTTCTCCTTTCAGTTATATAAAACATCTATATTATACCCCTTTTTTTAAGAAATAGGAATAATCCAGTGCATCTTTTTGGCTACTATGATAAGAAAATGATAAAAATTCTTCTAATCTTACGAATAAAAGAAAGTTTAGACTGTTAACCTAATCCTACACTATAAAAAGAATTAAAAGAAATTTTCGTGAAATAATCTTTATTTTCTATAAATTACTTTCTTTCAGAAAATTTAATTGTAAAATAGAAATAAAAGAAAGTAAAAACATTATTTGTATATTATAAGATCTTTTCAAGAAAGCTCTTTTTGTGAAAGCACCGATGGAATAGAATGCTAGGCTGTATAAAAAAACCTTATCTATAGCTGATAAGGTTTTTTCGTTTTCTACTTTTCTGATTTTAGAGTAAAGACAGTTAATTCAGGTTTTGACATAAAGCGAAAGGGGAGACGTGTTGTGCCAATTCCTCTATTTACATATAGTGAGAGGGGATTATGCTCGCCGATTGAATAAAGACCCTCTGGATATATTTGGCCAAAGGGAGGAGTCACAAGAGCCCCTAAAAATGGGATTTTAATCTGTCCTCCATGGCTATGACCACTTAGCTGCCATTGGACTGGATACAATGAAGCTGTTTCTGCAAGATCGGGTGCATGGGATAATAATATTTTAAACGAATTTTTAGGAACATTTTTTAAAGTCAAAGGTAAATTAGGATTCCCTAACATCGCATCATCAATCCCAAGCAGATAGATTATGCTTCCATCACTTAATTTAATTGGTGCTGAATCATTCAAAAGTACGGAAAAATCAGTTGTTTCCATAATATTCCGGTAAATATCAGACCCATAGCCGCCATGATCATGATTACCAAAAATGCAGTATTTTCCAAGCGGAGCCTGTAATTTCTTCAAAATAGGCATCAGTTTATTAATTTCTGTATATTGGTTTGGCTCGTCCATTAAATCTCCAGTAAATAAAATAATGTCTGGCTTAAGACTATTAATTTTTTTAACTAATTGATTAAATTGATGAAGATTATATTGAAAACCAAGGTGGGTATCACTAAATTGAATCATTTTTATTCCATCAAAGCTGTTAGGGATTAGTGGATGTTTGATTTGATGTTCTTGAATATCGAGTAATGAGGGTTCAATTCGATTGGCATAAAGATAGCCTCCCGAACTTAATCCGAGAACGGTAAGAAATGAACCCAATGTTCGTTTTAGAAAGGTTCTCCTCGTCTGATTTTTAGCCATTTTTTCAACCAACCTATCTTTTATTCACCTTCAAAAAAAGAAGGGTCCCTTTGTATTTTCATTAAAAACTTTCGATAATGCAAGTGAAAAGGTCCATTGTTATTTCTTATTCAATAAAAAATAAAACATGCATAAAAAGCAGCCAACAATGTGGCTGCTTTTCCTACTTATAGCTTACGGCACGGCTTTTTAATGCTTTCCAAGAAGAAATAAATTGTTGTTTACCTACTCTTACTTGTTTTTTTCCAGAAAGTGGATCGTTTAAATAGATATAATTCGTGTCATAACCAACTAAGACGACAGCATGTAGATCAAGCGGTGTTTTAATGTATTGTTTCCCGTGATACCAGCCCTCCCAACGGTCTGGAAGACGGTAATCCCCAGTTGTCCATACAACCACTGGATATCCGGCAGAAACATGCTCTAAGACCCGTTCAAAGGGCATATTTGTTAAATTAATGGCTCTTCCAGGGAGCTTTTGGTTGATTAGGGCAATCATCGGTTGGTCAAAGACTGCATACCCTGCTCTTCTGCCTGTCATATCCCCAACAAAACCATATGCTGGGTTTCCCCAACGTACTATATCTCCCTTTGGAGATCTAATGAGCGGGTCAACATCCTTCCGGATAGACCGGTATAAATCCATTTTACTTGTTTTAACACCTGCAAAATTTAGCACCATTGCTAGGCTTGTGACTTCACAGCCGTATCTAAGTTCAGGGTTTTGCTTAATTAATACCACATTTAGCATAGCAGAATTCTTTTTTGGAGTAGTACTAACCGAATCACTCTTATTGGCTTCATTTTTTCCGTAAATCACTTGTTGATTAAGTTCTTTTATTGTAAATCGTTTATTTTCAAAATCGACGGATGATGTGGATTGAGAATTCTCTTTCACGGATATCGTGGAAAGAGGCTGTTTACTTTCTGTGCTAGAATGTGTATCAGCATTAAAGTGGCTGCATCCAAGCATGGGAAGGATCGAAGCTAATAAGCAAAGTTTTTTCAATACTTATCCTCCTTATATAACAGCGTAGGTATAGGATATGATTGTTTATAAGCGACTATAATGGTATCCTTTTGGAAAAGAACGAGAAACCGTCATTGAGCGTATGGTATAATGAGAAAAAAATTTTGGAGGTACTTGGATGGACGCATTGGAAATACTATCGGATCTTGAAAATGTATTTCCCTATTTTCAACCGATTATTAGTGCCGATGAACAACGCATAATTGCTTATGAGGTATTGGGGAGATATGAATCAGAAGGGAATATTATTAGTTTAGGGAACTTTTTTCAGGATGATCAAATTCCTGATGAATATAAGTATGAAGTGGATTTGTTAATAGTCAAAATGGCACTTGAAAAAGCATTAGATCTAGATGAGGATGTAAGTATTTTTCTGAACCGGAATGCTGATTTATTAATGTATGGACATGGTGAACCTTTTTTACAAGAGCTCCTCTCATTTGAAAAAAAGGGCTTGATGTTAAATCGAATTGTTCTAGAAATTTCAGATCGAAATTATACAGGGGATTTAGACCAATTTGATCACTTATTGCAATATTATCGAACATATGGGATTAAAATAGCGATAGCAAGAATTGACAGTGAAAGTAACTATTTTGAACGAATAGGACAACTTGAACCAGATATACTGAAAATTAACCTACAGGCCTTAAAATCGACGTCAACTGGTATAAATTATCACGATGTCTTGTTTACGTTGTCTCTTTTGGCAAGGAAAATAGGTGCCACACTCTTGTTTGAAAATATTGAGATGAGTTACCAACTGCAGTTTGCATGGAAAAATGGCGGTCGTTATTATCAAGGTTATTATTTACACCCGCCAGCAGCAGAGTTCATTCAACGTGATTTCCTAAAGGATCGCTTAAAAGAGAAGTTTCATGACTTTATCTCATATGAAAAAAAGAAATTAGAAGCAGTTTATACAACTGCAGAATTTTTTCAAGCAAAAGTTCAAGAAATTGTGATTAAGAACAGAAATGCAACTTATCAAAACCTTTTTCAAGTACTAATAAAAGAATTGGATCAGATTGCCTTTAGAATGTATGTTTGTGATGAGGACGGCTTCCAGAAATCTGCCAATATATTTAAAGGAAAAGAGGGTTGGAGTATTCAATCCGAGTACATTCAAAAAAATTGGAGCTGGCGGCCTTACTTTTTAGAAAATATTATCAAAATGAGAAATGAACGAAAAGGAATCTTATCTGATTTATATTGTGATATTGATACTGGGGAAACGATTCGTACTTTTTCATTCCCAATGAATGGGGAGGATTATTTGTTTATCGATATATCCTACCAATATTTATTCCAACATGATCAATTACTTTAAAATAGACAGAAATTGCTAGCTTTTATCTTCTTTTTTAGGGAAGTGTATTAAAAAATTCCTTATTTTTTTATTTTTACTTGGACAAATGGACAGCGTTATTTTATTCTTTTAATATTGGCATAAAAATATTGCGGTTGGAAAATTATGAAAGTAATCCACTCGGATAGAAAAATGCCAAATGAGAAACATAATTGTAGATGTTTTTTTGGGTTTGAAAGGAGACGGAGCATATGTCACAGCTTCAAGGTATATTAACAAGATTAAAAAATCTTCAGGAACAAGCTAATAGTGGTGAGCCAGCACAACGCTATTTCGAGGTAAACGGTGATAGAAAGTGTCAAGTAACATTTCATCCGAAAACGGAGACATTTGAATTAGAAGTATATAATGAGAAGGAAAAACCAAAAAGATATCAATTTGATAATGTTGATATGATTACAATTGAAATTTTTGATTTGATTCAATAAGGGACCTTTTGGGTTCCTTTCTTTTTCGTGTCTACGATTGCGGAGGTTGTATTTAGGTTTCTAACTATACGTTACCAAAATTAGCACAGACTCCCGAATACTATGGTAGAATGTAACTGTAGAAAAACAAATTTTGAGGAGTTTTCGGCGATGATCAGTCTTCCCAACGGTGAATTTTTAAAATTAACGATAAAAGAATTAATGATCCCTTCCGAAAGGGTAGCGCATGTCCAAATGGGGAATAATCTCGAACATGCCTTATTAGTTTTAACTAAAAGCGGGTATACGGCTATACCGGTCTTAGACCCTCATTACAAGCTTAATGGGTTAATTAGCACCCCGATAATTATGGATTCTATCCTTGGGCTTGAAAGAATTGAATTTGAACAACTTGAGAAAAAACGAGTCGAAGAGGTAATGAAAAGCTCTATTCCACGAGTTAAAATTACTGCATCCATACAAGAATGCCTTGAATTACTTGTTAACCAGCCTTTTCTTTGTGTTGAGACTGAAGATGGTTACTTCGAAGGAATTTTGCCAAGAAGTACGTTATTAAATCAATTAAATAAGATAATAAAAAAAAATGAAAAATGATGCATTTAGGCTCCCAAGAAGGGGGCTTGATTTTTTTTAAGTTAGAGGTGTGAATATGAGTACATCTACTGAGAAGATATCCGAAGGAAAGTCCAACAGCAGGCAAACGAAAAAACCACTAGTTCTAGCCGCCGTAATGTTAGCGATGTTTATGGGGGCGATTGAAGCAACGATTGTTTCAACCGCAATGCCTGCAATTGTCGCTGATTTAGGCGGGTTTACACTATATAGTTGGGTATTTTCTGCGTACTTGTTAATGAATTCTGTAACCGTTCTTATTTATGGTAAATTATCTGACTTATTTGGTCGAAAACCAATTCTTACGATTGGAATATTAATTTTTTTATTAGGATCCATTCTTTGTGGATTCGCCACATCAATGAAAATGTTGATTATTTTTCGTTTGATTCAAGGGGTTGGAGCAGGTGCTGTCACGTCGATTGCAACAACAATAATTGGCGATATCTATACTGCAGAAGAAAGGGCTAAAATTCAGGGATACCTAGCAAGTGTATGGGGTGTTTCGGCAATTACTGGACCTGCTGTCGGTGGTTTACTTGTCCAATACGTAAGTTGGCATTATGTTTTCTGGATTAACATTCCGCTGGGGATTCTTTCTTTAGTAGGCCTATGGCTGTTTCTACATGAAAATGTCCAAAGGAAAAAACATCAAATAGATTATTTAGGTGCTGTTTTGTTAACGATGACTATTTCTTCGTTAATGTTTATCCTTGTAGAAGGGGGAAGTCGCTTTCCATGGGGATCTTGGCAGTCAATATGCTTTTTTGCTTTCAGCGCTGTCACATTAGTTGGGTTTTTACTTCAGGAAGGACGCGCTAGTGAACCGGTTATGCCATTTTCAATTTGGAAGGAACGCTCCATTCTTATTGCCAATACTACGTCGCTTACTACGGGAATCATGTTAATTGGAATATCGAGCTTTTTACCTACATTTGTGCAAGGTGTTATGGAACAAACACCCATTGTTGCTGGTTTTACGTTGACAGCTATGTCAATTGGTTGGCCAATAGCATCCACACTTGCGGGACGGTTATTGATAACGATGGGTTATCGAAAAACATCTATTATCGGTGGTGTCTCGTTAATCATTGGCAGCATTGCCTTCTTGACGATGTCAGCCGCATCAGGGCCTTTATGGGCAGCAGTGGGTTCTTTTTTCGTTGGATTAGGGATGGGCTTAACATCCACTGCCTTTATTGTCTCGATTCAAAGTACGGTAGGTTGGGAACAGAGAGGCATCGCAACTGCATCTAATATGTTTATGAGAAATCTTGGAAATACAATTGGTGCAGCATTACTGGGGGGAATCCTTAATAACAGGTTGAGTCAATATTTAAGCGAGAATGATCATTCCTTATCAATAGATGATGTCAATTTACTCTTAAAATCTGCTGAGCGAGAAAATCTCTCTGAATCAGTCCGGAGTTTCTTGCAGAATGGGCTAACCTTTTCCCTTCACTCTGTTTATTATGTTGTCTTCGCCTTGGCAATCATAAGTTTACTGTTAATATTTTTTATACCGAAAAAGAACGATAGCTCTGTGTAACTTCACAGAGCTTTTTTAAGGAGGGGAACAATCTTGTCCTCATTATCAGAATTTCAATTATTATCCGTTTTAGCTCAGGAGATGAATATGCGGAAGGCATCGGAACGGCTGTTTGTTTCACAGCCAGCCCTTTCGCAACGATTGCAAACTATCGAAAAAGATTGGGGAACGAAATTATTTATTCGCTCGCAAAAAGGTCTAGCTCTAACCCCCTCAGGTGAGCATGTCATCCAATTTGCAAATGAAGTACTAACTAAGCAAGAAAAGGTGCGTGAAACCATTCATTCCCTTCAATCAGGTGTGTCAGGTACTTTGAAGATTGCTGTTGCTTCGATTGTAGGCCAAAACTGGCTCCCACAGGTTTTAAAGAAATTTATTGATCGATATCCTCAAGCCAAAATTTCATTAGTAACTGGATGGAGCAGCGAAATTTTAAAATGCTTATATGATGATCAAGTTCATATTGGGATTATCCGTGGTACACCCGATTGGAAAGGAATTAAGGTTCATTTATTTAAAGATCCTCTTTATTTAGTTGACAGGGAAATTACCAGTCCGGAACAAGTTTTAAATACGGACCGCCCCTTCATTCAATTTAAAAGTGATTCTAATTATTTCCAAGAAATTCAAGATTGGTGGATGCGCAATTTTAAGACTTCACCCAAGAGGACCGTTGTGGTTGATCAAATTGAGACATGCAAGCAGATGGCTTTCAATGGCATTGGCTACGCCATCCTGCCCGCCATAACATTAACTAAAGCAGAAAAGGAAATTTTCAAAATACCGCTTTTAAATGAGAATAATGAACCTCTAAATCGTGATACATGGCTACTAGGCTATGAATCGGCCTTTCAATTAAAGCAAGTTTCAGCCTTTGTGGAATTAATTAAGGAGCATATCGCTGAATCTTCAGGAGATTAGGGTAGTTTTTCTTGTTTTCGTTTCTTTTGTTTGTTAAAGTATTTTTTAGTACGAATACATAGGGGGTAAAATAATGAAGATGATGGATGCAAATGAAATTATTTCTTTTATTCAAAATAGTAAAAAATCTACACCTGTAAAGGTTTATTTAAAAGGTGAATTAGCAGGAATTGATTTTGGAAACAATACAAAAACTTTTATTAATGGAAATACGGGTATCATTTTTGGTGAATGGTCTGAAATTAATGAAGTGTTAGAAGCACATAAAGAAAAAATTGAAGATCAAGTGGTTGAAAATGACCGTCGTAATTCTGCAATCCCATTGTTAGATAATAAGTATATTAATGCCCGAATTGAACCAGGTGTTACTATTCGTGACCAAGTGGAAATCGGTGATAATGCCGTTATTATGATGGGAGCCGTTATCAATATCGGTGCCGTTATTGGTGAAAAATCGATGATTGATATGGGTGTTGTTCTAGGTGGAAGGGCTACTGTCGGGAAGAATTGTCATATTGGGGCGGGAACTGTCTTGGCCGGTGTTATTGAACCACCATCTGCGAAGCCTGTTATTATTGAGGATGATGTTCTTATTGGAGCGAATGCCGTTGTTCTTGAAGGGGTTACAGTTGGAACAGGTTCAGTAGTCGCTGCAGGTGCAGTAGTCACTCAAGATGTTGCTCCTTATACAGTTGTAGCAGGGATGCCAGCAAGAAAAATTAAAGATATTGATGAAAAAACGAAGTCAAAAACTGAAATAATGCAAGAACTTCGTCAACTTTAAAAGCCCGCTTCCTTTGCCCGAAGTACTCTAGCTGCTGGGCGCTGGAGCTAGATAGTTCTCTAAGTATAAGCAGAAAAGCGTGGAGCATATCCACGCTTCTTTTTTAAAAGGAGAGTTAATAAATGAATCCATTGATTAAAATCCGCCGTGACCTTCATCAAATTCCAGAAATAGGATTTCAAGAGTTTGAGACACAAGCCTATTTATTGTCTTACCTTGAGTCTTTACCACAAGATCGTATCACGATAAAAAAATGGAAGACAGGGTTGTTTGTAAAGGTTCATGGCTTAAATCCCCAAAAAACGATTGGTTATAGAACAGACATCGATGGACTTCCAATTAGCGAAGAAACAGGATTACCTTTCTCATCGACCCACGATGAAAAGATGCATGCATGTGGGCATGATTTCCACATGAGCATCGCTCTTGGGGTACTAACTTATTTTACGAATAACCCAATTGCAGACGACCTTTTGTTTGTTTTTCAACCTGCAGAGGAAGGACCTGGCGGAGCGGAACCGATGTTAAAATCAGAAGAAATGCTTGAATGGATGCCTGACCTGATTTTTGCCTTACATATTGCACCAGAGTATCCTGTTGGAACTATCGCGCTTAAGGAAGGGTTACTATTTGCTAATACTTCTGAACTGTTTATTGATCTAAAGGGTAAGGGGGGGCATGCCGCTAGACCACACGAAACGAATGATATGGTTGTCGCAGCATGTACATTGGTAAATCAGCTGCAAACGGTTGTGTCAAGGAATGTCGACCCCTTAGATAGTGCGGTTATAACGATTGGAAAAATCACTGGCGGTACCGTTCAAAATATTATTGCTGAAAATGCAAGGCTTGAGGGAACCATCAGGACGCTTTCTGCTGAATCGATGAAAAAGGTTAAACATCGCATTGAGGCGCTTGTGAAGGGAATCGAGGCAGGTTTTGAATGTGAAGCTGTCATTGATTATGGTTCGATGTATCATCAAGTCTATAATACTGAATCTATTACAAGAGATTTTATGAAATATCTTCAAAACGAAACAAATGTTGAAGTAATCGAGTGCAAGGAAGCGATGACGGGAGAAGACTTTGGGTATATGCTTAAAGAGATTCCTGGGCTTATGTTTTGGCTGGGTGTGGATTCGCCCTATGGTTTACACCATTCAAAATTAAATCCACAAGAAGGTGCGATTGAAGTAGCTGTTAAAGTAATGACAAGCTATATCTCTAATCTAGGGAATAGATTAAATCTTAAATAAGAAGGCGTTTTATTTTGTTCTGATTAGCAATCATGATAAAATTAAAGAGAATTAAAAGGGAAATTGTTACATATCGTCGATTATTCTCACACAATTAGGGAAAACTTATGAAGGGGAAATAAGGTTATAATTAATAATAAGTATTTAATTAAATTAATTATAATTTAACATTGACTCAAAATAAGATGTGTCCTATAATTAGAATTGTGAAAAGGATAGCAAATGAGAAATGCTATAAATACTCATTTATTAATTATTTGGAGGGATTTGAATGCCAGAACGTATGGTAGGTAAACAAGCACCACGCTTTGAAATGGATGCTGTAATGCCAAACAAAGAATTTAAAAAAGTAAGTTTAGAAGAAAACATGAAAAACGATAAATGGACTGTGTTGTTCTTTTATCCAATGGACTTTACATTTGTTTGTCCAACTGAAATTACAGCGATGTCCGATCGTTTTGAAGAGTTTGATGATTTAGATGCAGTTATCGTTGGTGCTTCTACTGACACAATCCACACTCATCTTGCTTGGATTAAAACAGATCGCAAAGAAAATGGTCTTGGCGATTTAAACTATCCTCTTGCTGCAGATACTAACCACGTGGTAGCTCGTGATTATGGAGTATTAATTGAAGAAGAAGGTATCGCACTTCGCGGTTTATTCATTATCGATCCTGAGGGTGAATTAAAGTATTCTGTTGTAAATCACAACAATATTGGCCGAGACGTGGATGAAACTTTACGTGTTCTTCAAGCATTACAAACTGGCGGTCTTTGCCCAGCAAACTGGAAGCCTGGACAAGCTACATTGAATGTATAATTTGTACAAAACAGATAGACCTAACCTTTTAAAGTGTTAGGTCTTTTTAATAGGGGGATTATCGATGAAATTACGTGAACCAATGCCAGAGTTAACTGGGGCAACTGAATGGTTAAACGGTGAAGTGACAAGAGCAGACCTAATCGGAGAAAAACCAACATTGCTTCATTTTTGGTCGATAAGCTGCCATCTTTGTAAGGAAGCGATGCCTCAGGTAAATCAATTCCGGGATGATTTTAAGGACAAGTTAAATGTGGTTGCTGTTCATATGCCGCGTTCTGAAAACGACCTTAACCTAGATGAAATTAAACAAGTGGCAGCTGAGCATGGAATCAATCAACCGATTTTTGTCGACAGTGATCACAAGTTGACAGAAGCCCTTGAAAATCAATATGTACCAGCTTATTATGTATTTGACAAAGAAGGCAAGCTCCGCCATTTCCAAGCAGGCGGAAGTGGCATGAAAATGCTCGAGAAGCGTGTAAACCGAGTGTTGGATGAATTGGAAAAAACAGAATAAAAAACAACCTAAGTGCTGTCCGTTATATTCAACGGGCGGCATTTTTATTTTTTTTAACCTGTAACCTTGCCTCCTTTTAATCGTCGGTATTTATATATACCCAGCTTTAACCATTAGAGAAAAAAGGGGTGTCAAAAGTTGAAAAAGCCAAAACGTTTGTTTTCTATTTTTTTCATTATCCTATTAATTTTTATTACTGGGTGCAGTTCCAACAGCGAAGATAAAAGTGCAAAAATGAGTGAAAGTAATGATGTATCTAAGGATACAGCAGAATCTGACAGCGGGGAGCAAGCAGACTTTTACTCGGGTGAAACAGAAAAGGCTGAAAAAAGTTCCGTAACTGAAAATATAAAAATTCAAAACCAAATGGTCATTTATCAAGCTGATCTACAATTGCGAGTAAAGAAATTTGATCAGACTGTCCGTATCCTTGAAGAAAAAGTATTAAAATATGGGGGCTATATAGCAGAGTCCAATGTGTCAAAAGAGGGCAACGAGCAGGTAAGTGGCAGCATTAAAATTAGAATACCACAAAAGCACTTTCAGACCTTTTTACATGATGCTGAGAGTCAAGCGGCAGAGGTTTTGCAAAGAAGTATAACAGGGCAGGATGTAACCGAGGAATATGTTGATCTTGAGTCCAGATTAAAATCAAAAAAGGTGGTGGAAGAACGGTTACTCACTTTTATGAAAAGTGCAGTAAAAACAGAAGATTTATTGAAAATTTCTGCTGATTTAGCATCAGTACAAGAGGAAATTGAACTCATTGAAGGAAAGATGAAGTTTTTAGAAAACCAAACCTCCCTTTCGACAGTTAACATAACCCTTTACGAAAAAAGCGTAGTTGTACCTACTATTAATAAAGATAAATTAAATACTTGGGAGAAAACCAAAAAACAATTCATGAACAGCATCAATATGTTATTAGTTGGTTTATCAGGCTTGGTTGTTTTTATCGTTGGTAACCTGCCAGTTCTAGCCATATTATTTATTATAGTATTTTTACTACTTTACTATCTTAAAAAGAGGAAGTCCAGACAGAGGCAGGAATAAGAAGGGATAGCTCTCTCTATTTAAATCTGACGAATGATGCTAAAATCATAATAAGATAATGATTTTAATTTTACCGGGGGAGTTATTTATGAAGAAAAGTTTCGCAGTCATTGGGCTTGGTCGATTCGGTGGAAGTATTTGCCGAACTCTTACCGATGAGGGAATGGAAGTTCTTGCTATCGATAAAAATGAAGAACGAGTAAATGAATATGCAATGATTGCTTCTCATGCGGTTGTAGGGGATACAACAGACGAAGCAGTTTTGAAAAGCCTTGGGATTCGTAACTTCGATCATGTGATTGTAGCAATTGGCGATGATATTCAATCAAGTATACTTACAACTCTAATTCTTAAGGAATTGGGTGTAGTGCGTATTACAGCTAAGGCTCAAAACGATTACCATGAAAAAGTTTTGAGGAAAATTGGTGCAGATAGTGTTGTTCACCCAGAAAGAGACATGGGAAAACGGATTGCTAACAATATGGCTTCGAGTAATGTGGTCGACTATCTTGAACTATCTGATGAACACAGTATCGTTGAAATTGTTGCGAATGGAAAACTTAGTGGTCATACGATTATGGATTTGGATATTCGCAAGAAATATGGTTTGAATATTGTCGCCATAAAAAGAGGAGAAGAAATTATTGTTTCTCCACAAGCCAAAGAAACTTTTCAAGTTAATGATGTTTTAATCGTGATTGGAACCGACCAAGACATCAATCGATTTGAAAAAAAAGTATTAGAATAAGGAAAGCGGAAGCGCCTAGGCGCTGGCGCTAGACAATAAGAAAAGCGGAAGCGCTAGAAGCGCTTCCGCTTTATTTATTCTTACACTTCCATTATGATTGGTAAAATCATTGGTCTGCGCTTTGTTTTTTCGTATAGGAAAGGCGCTAATGTATCTGTAATTTCATTTTTAATTTCAGACCATTGGCTTGTCTTTCTTTCCATCACTTTATTTAAGTGCTTTGTGATTAGATTTTGAGCATCGTTAATTAAATCACCGGATTCTCTCATATAAACAAATCCTCGAGAAATTAGGTCAGGTCCTGAAGCAATTTTAAATTCTTTCATATTAATACTTACGACCACAACAACTAATCCTTCCTCAGAAAGAATTCTACGGTCACGTAAGACAATATTTCCAATATCGCCTACTCCACTGCCGTCGATATAAACAGAACCAGATGGAATCTTTCCAGCAACCTGAGCAGTATCCTCAGAAAGAGCTAACACTTCACCATTGTCCATAATAAAACAATTTTCTTCTTGTACTCCGCAATCAACCGCGATCTTAGCGTGCATTCTTTGCATTCGATATTCACCGTGGATTGGCATAAAGAACTTTGGTTTAATTAAACGCAGCATTAGTTTTTGTTCTTCCTGCCCACCATGACCAGAAGTATGAATATTACTTAGTTTACCGTGAATAACTTCCGCGCCGGCTCTATAGAGCATATTAATCGTTCGACTCACACTAATTGTGTTCCCTGGAATAGGTGAAGATGAAAATACCACTGTGTCACCAGGAATGATTTGAATTTGTCTGTGTGTGCCATTAGCAATTCTTGAAAGAGCAGCCATAGCTTCGCCCTGACTTCCGGTACAAAGGATCGTAACTTTATCAGCAGGAAGACGGTTTATTTGATTCGCTTCAATAAAAGTCTCTTTAGGTGCATTAATATACCCTAATTCAAGTCCGATATTGATAGCTGCTTCCATGCTTCGGCCAAAAACCGCTACTTTTCTTCCGTATTCTACTGCTGCCTCTACCACTTGCTGCAATCTATGGATATTAGATGCAAAGGTAGCAAAAATAATACGCCCGTCCACTTTGCGGAAAATATCATTGATGCTGTCGCCTACCCGACGTTCTGACATGGTGAATTCAGGTATTTCACTATTTGTACTATCTGATAGTAAACATAAAACGCCTTCTTTACCTATTTCAGCCATTTTGGTTAGATTGGCAGGTTCACCTACAGGGGTAAAATCAAATTTAAAATCTCCAGTATGGACAATTTGACCTGGCGGAGTTTTAACTACAATCCCATAAGAATCAGGAATACTGTGGGTGGTGCGGAAAAAAGTAACCGATGTTTTGCGGAATTTGATGATATCGTCTTCTTTAATGTCTATCAACTTAGCATTTCTTAATAAGCCGTGTTCTTCTAGTTTATTTTTAATTAATCCAAGAGCGAGTTTCCCACCATAAATTGGAACATTAATCTCGCGTAATAAATAGGGAATACCGCCAATGTGATCTTCGTGTCCGTGTGTAACAAATAATCCTTTTATTTTATCTTGATTCTTTACCAAATAGGTATAATCAGGAATAACATAATCAATACCTAATAGCTCATCCTCAGGAAATTTTATTCCGGCATCAATTAATATTATTTCATCCTGAAACTGAACCGCATACGTGTTTTTGCCAATTTCGCCTAAACCACCTAGGGCAAAAACCGCAGTTTGATCATTCTTAACAAATTTCATAAATTATCATTTCTCCAATACTTTATAGTCTTCATTTTGAAGTTCATATTTTAAATGAGCTCCTTTAACTTCTTGAACAAATTCAACATTAAACCCACGGTCGGCAATTTTTGAGCGGACATCTCTTACCGATTCTCCCTCAATAAATAGGGTTTTTGTATTCTCTCTGACTGGTACTTCTTTGATGTTTTCCTGATAATATACTTTAAATATCATTACAATTTCGCTCCTAACTGAATCATAACTTTTTCTATTATATAAAACATTTTCATCTTTTTCATTTATTTTCTTTGGAAACCATCAGTCTTATATGAAAAGTATGTAAAAAAGAATCGTTGTTTTTACAATTTACAATAATGAAGGAGCCCTTCGCAAGTTTGAAGGGCCCTAAAAAAATTTAGGCAATGGATTTCTTTCGCAGTAATTCTTTCCACTGTTTTAAAAGCTTCTTCCTTAGCTTCTTTAACATAGTGGATCATCTCCTTACCTCTTATTTTATACAATCCTTGTCCAAAGTAAAGTAAGCGATGGCAGATTATTGAAGTTTTTTTAAAATAAGAGTATTTTTACTATATTATATGATGAAATTGGTGATTCAATCATGGTTAAACATGGAATTACATTGACAAATTATAAATTGACTTTTTTTAATATAAAGTTTAGTGTTTTAAAGAATAAAGAACTGCGGGGAGTATATTTTCACAGTTTAGAGGATTCGACAAAAAGGAGTACATATTAAATGAAGAAAATTGTATTTTTTGACATAGATGGCACATTGCTCGATCATGAAAAAAACCTACCCGAAAGCACGTTAAAAGCCATCAATTTACTTAAGAAGAATGATGTATTTGTCGCAATTGCCACTGGCAGAGCTCCGTTTATGTTTGAAGGCCTGCGGAATGTACTTGGAATTGACTCCTATGTGAGCTTTAACGGTCAATTTGTAGTTTTTGAGAATGAAGTTATATATGAGAAACCTTTGAATGAAAATGAGCTAAATAAATTATTTAACCATACGAAGTCAAACAATCATCCATTAGTGTTTATGAATGAAAAAACAATGAAGGCAAGTGTTAAGCATCATCCATTTGTTGAAAAAAGCATGGGGAGCCTAAATTTCCCTCATCCTGAGGAAGATGATTCTTTTTATGTCAATCGAAAAATGTATCAAAGCCTACTTTTTTGTGAAAATAAAGATGAAAGTTTATATTTCTCTGACTATCCCCAATTTGATTTTATCAGATGGCATCCATTTTCTGTCGATGTTTTACCAAAGGGTGGTTCAAAAGCAGAAGGAATAAAAAAAATGATCGAACGTTTGGGGTTTGAGCTGAAGGATGTTTATGCATTCGGAGATGGTTTAAATGATTTAGAAATGTTGAAGGCAGTTGGAACAGGCGTTGCCATGGGAAATGGTGTCCCTGAAGCCAGAGAACTTGCAGATCTTATTACAAGCGATGTTTCCGAAGATGGTATCTGGAATGGGTTAAAGGAACTACAGCTAATATAAATTATGAACCGACCCAAGTAAGGGCCGGTTCTTTATACATCTGAAGCCCAAAATCAATGTAGCTCCTGTTTGATTACCTTTCGATAGCTATGGCACCTTGGATTGGTTTTAACGGGTCTTCATGATTGATATAATCATAAAACATAACACCATTTAAATGATCGATTTCGTGTTGAAAGCAGATAGAAGGAAGTCCCTTTAATCGTAGTTTCACTTCTTCACCGTTAAGGTTTGTTCCCTTTACAGTAATCCTTGCATATCTAGGGACGTATCCTGGAATGGCACTATCTACTGAAAGGCAGCCTTCACCAGCTTGTAAATACGACTTTTCAACAGAATGGCTGATAATTTTAGGATTAAATAATGCGTAACTATAAAGAGTGCCTGTGTCATCAGTAAGATGCACGGCTATCATCCGTTTTAGAACATTTATTTGTGGGGCAGCCAATCCTATTCCAGGGCGTAAACCAAATTGTACCGACTTTTCAGGATTTTGACTATTAATTACATATTCTAATAAGCTAAATAATATTTGTTTATCCTCTTCTGATGGCGGCATGGATACTTCTGCAGCCACTTTTCTAAGGGAAGGATGACCATCTCGAATGATATCTTCCATCGTAATCATGATTCCACTCACTCCTGTGCTTAAACTAAAATTATTAATAATAAATAGTCTATCAGACAATTGATAAAAAGTTAATATTTGATTCAGGTAACTGATTTGCATTCTTTTTTTATGGGGTATTGTATTGTCAAACAAACCAGGTGTCGATATAGTAGGAATTGGAATAGGTAGGAGGTTTATAATGTGTCATTAAAAGAAAAGTATGGTTTGATTTTATGTTTATCCGTTTTGATTGTTATTTTTGCTGGGTGTACGAAAGAAAAGTCTCCAGTCGAAAAAATGTATGATGTGTTAGAAAAAGTCGTTTCAGCCGAAAAAGAATTTGAGGAACAACAGAATCCCCTTGTTACACATGAAAAAAAAGAAAAAGAAATTTATGACCAGATTATCAAACTTGGCATGAAAGAATATGCTCAAATCGTAAAACTTTCAGATGAAGCAATATTATTAGCTGATGAAAGAAAAGCGCTGATGGAGAAAGAAACGAACAGCATTAAAGAATCCCAGAAAGAATTCATAAAGGCCAGGGATATTAAGGATAAATTAGAAGATCGCGATTTAACGAAATTAGCTAATGAACTATATGAGATAATGATGGAAAGATATAAAGCGCATGAAGCGTTATACCTAGAGTATAATGAAGCGCTGAAAAATGATAAAGAATTGTACGAAATGTTTAAAAATAAAAATCTTCCACTTGAAGACCTTGAATCACAAGTAAATAAGTTAAATGCAACGTATAATAGAGTCTTTAATGCCAATGAAAAATTTAATATGTTAACAGAACAATACAATGATAAAAAGTTGTCATTTTATAAGCAGGCAGGGCTTAAATCAAGCAAATAAATATTATCTCATCAAAATAATCGGCTGAATAGGCCGATTTTTTGTATATTATAACAAATAAATTAAATGAGGTTTTATATATAACAGATGTTGAAAAAAAGTAATACAGAAGAAAAAAATGTTTATAATATTAGCAATATGAACGTGGTGAAAAATATTAAAACATAGAATTTGACGTGCAAAAACTAATGATGTAAACTTAAAAAGTATTAATTAATTGTATCAATGATGTTACATAAAATAGTGGTACAGAATAAGATGATGGTAAGGTGAAAGATATTTTGTTTTAACTTTTTGTTTATGTGAAAAACTATTTGAAAGTATGTTTCATGTACAATCCTTACCAAAATCGAGTGTAATATCAAGAGTTTATCCAAATGATAAAGAAAAATGGATGACATTGTCCATCTGTCTTTTATTCTTAAGTTTTTGGGTATTCTAACTTAGTGGATAATATTTAAAAAAATTAAGTTTTGAATTGAAAGGAAGAGGTGACCTAAATGGTTTCTAAAACTCAGAACGCCAAGCTTGATGCGAAGAAAACACTAGAAGTTGTAGAGGAACAATTTCAAACACTTCAAATTCTTAATGAAGTTGGTGAAGTCGTAAACGAAGCTGCGATGCCAGACCTTACAGATGAACAGCTTCAGGAATTAATGCGCCGTATGGTTTATTCACGAATTCTTGACCAGCGCTCTATCTCTTTAAATCGCCAAGGAAGATTAGGATTCTACGCTCCCACTGCAGGACAAGAGGCATCTCAATTAGCTTCACAGTTTGCATTAGAAAAAGAAGATTTTATCCTACCGGGATATCGTGATGTTCCACAAATTATCTGGCATGGATTACCTTTATACCAAGCCTTTTTATGGTCCAGAGGTCATTTTGAAGGTGGACAAATTCCTGAGGGAGTTAATATAGCTATCCCGCAAATCATTATCGGTGCACAGTATGTTCAGACAGCTGGTGTAGCACTAGGAATGAAAAAACGTGGAGTAAAAGCAGTTGCAATTACGTATACAGGTGACGGTGGTACATCTCAAGGGGATTTCTATGAAGGAATGAATTTTGCAGGCGCATATAAAGCTCCAGCCATCTTTATTGCTCAAAATAACCGTTTCGCAATCTCAACTCCTGTTGACAAGCAAACAGCTGCCAAAACTCTAGCTCAAAAAGCAGTTGCAGCAGGTATTCCTGGTATTCAAGTTGACGGTATGGATCCTTTAGCGGTATATGCTGCAACTCGTGATGCACGTGAGCGTGCAATTAACGGTGAAGGCCCAACATTCATTGAAACATTAACTTACAGATATGGTCCTCATACCATGGCTGGTGATGACCCAACACGTTATCGTACAGCAGACCTTGACAATGAGTGGGAAAAGAAAGATCCATTAGTACGTTTCCGAAAATTCCTTGAAAACAAGGGTCTATGGACGGAAGAAAAAGAAAATGAAGTAATCGAACAAGCAAAAGAAGACATTAAAGAAGCAATTAAAAAAGCTGATGCAGCGCCTAAACAAAAGGTTACTGATTTAATGTCAATTATGTATGAAGAAATGCCGCAAAACTTAAAAGAGCAATATGAAATATATAAAGAAAAGGAGTCGAAGTAAGCCATGGCTCAAATGACAATGATTCAAGCAATTACAGATGCATTGCGTGTGGAATTAAGCAATGATCCGAATGTATTAGTTTTCGGTGAAGACGTGGGTGTAAACGGTGGTGTTTTCCGCGCAACCGAAGGGTTGCAAAATGAATTTGGCGAAGATCGTGTTTTTGACACGCCACTTGCTGAATCTGGAATTGGTGGATTAGCGGTTGGTCTTAGTTTACAAGGCTTCCGTCCTGTTCCAGAAATTCAATTCTTTGGTTTCGTTTATGAAGTAATGGATTCAATTTCTGGTCAGGCAGCTCGTCTTCGTTATCGTACCGGAGGCAAATTTAATGCTCCAGTAACATTTCGTTCGCCATTTGGAGGCGGCGTACATACACCTGATATGCACGCAGACAGTTTAGAAGGACTTATGGCACAACAGCCTGGCTTAAAGGTCGTTATTCCATCAACTCCATATGATGCTAAAGGACTTCTCATTTCATCAATCCGTGATAATGACCCAGTTATTTTCCTTGAGCATATGAAGTTATACCGTTCGTTCCGTCAGGAAGTTCCAGAAGGGGAATATACAATTCCACTAGGAAAAGCCGAAGTAAAACGTGAAGGAACTGATATTACTATCGTTACTTATGGAGCAATGGTTCACGAGTCATTAAAAGCCGCAGAGGAACTAGAAAAAGAAGGTCATTCTGCAGAAGTTATTGACTTAAGAACAGTAAGTCCTATCGATATTGAAACGATTATTGCTTCAGTTGAAAAAACAGGTCGTGCGATCGTTGTTCAAGAAGCTCAAAAACAAGCAGGAATTGCTGCAAACGTTGTTGCTGAAATTAACGACCGCGCAATTTTAAGCTTAGAAGCACCTGTATTGCGTGTGGCTGCACCTGATACCGTTTTTGCATTCCCGCAAGCGGAAGCTTCATGGCTGCCGAATTATAAGGATGTAATTGAAACAGCTAAAAAAGTTTTAACATTTTAATTAAATATGTAATTGGCCGCTCTAATTACTATAATTTCGATGCTCAAAAATACATGTAATTTAGGAGGATGAATCCTAGTGTCATTTCAATTTAAAATGCCTGACATCGGTGAAGGTATTCATGAAGGCGAAATTGTTAAATGGTTTGTAAAGCCAGGCGACAAAATTCAAGAAGATGATGTACTTTGCGAGATTCAAAATGATAAAGCAGTGGTAGAAATTCCGTCCCCAGTTGAAGGGACAGTTCTTGAAGTACTAGTTGGAGAAGGAACTGTCGCTACAGTTGGACAGGTTTTAGTCACTTTTGATGCCCCAGGGTACGAAAACCTACAATTTAAAGGCGATGAACATGCTGATGAACCGAAACAAGAAGAAAAAGCAGCAGTATCAGCTCCAGCACCTGAGGTTAAACAAGATGCAGCACCACAACCAGCTGCAGCAGCTGCAGTAGCAGTGGCACCACAAGCAGATGTTGATCCAAATCGTCGGATTATTGCTATGCCATCTGTTCGTAAATATGCCCGCGAAAAAGGTATTAGTATCAATTTAATAGCTGGAACAGGAAATAATGGACGGATACTGAAGGGTGATATCGATCTATTTGTAAGCGGTGGAGCAGCACCTGCACCACAAGCTGCGACAAATGTAGCTGTAGAAGTTGAAACAGCTAAAGTGGAGGCACCGCAAGCAACAGCCGTGGCTATTCCACAAGGTGAATATCCAGAAACTCGCGAAAAAATGAGTGGGATCAGGAAGGCAATTGCTAAAGCAATGGTTAATTCCAAACACACTGCTCCTCACGTTACATTAATGGATGAAATCGATGTAACTAAACTTGTTACACACCGGAAGAAATTCAAAGAAGTGGCAGCTGCTAAAGGCATTAAGCTTACCTTCTTACCATACATCGTTAAAGCATTAACAAGTGCATTACGCGAATTCCCAGCTTTAAACACTTCACTTGATGATGCTACTAGTGAAATCATTCATAAACATTATTATAATATTGGAATTGCAGCAGACACAGAAAAAGGCTTGATGGTTCCTGTAGTAAAAGATGCAGACCGTAAGTCAGTATTCTCAATTTCAAATGAAATTAATGAATTAGCTGTAAAAGCACGTGACGGCAAACTTGCACCTAACGAAATGAAGGGCGCATCTTGTACAATTTCAAACATCGGTTCAGCTGGCGGGCAATGGTTTACACCAGTTATTAACCATCCTGAAGTAGCAATTTTGGGCGTTGGCCGGATTGCAGAAAAACCAATCGTTAGAAACGGTGAAATTGTTGCTGCACCGGTTTTAGCACTTTCATTAAGTTTTGACCACCGCATGATTGACGGTGCAACAGCACAAAATGCATTAAATCATATTAAACGTTTATTGAACGATCCAGAACTATTGTTAATGGAGGCGTAATATAATGGTCGTTGGAGATTTCCCAATTGAAACAGATACTATAGTCATCGGAGCAGGCCCAGGGGGATATGTTGCAGCTATTCGTGCAGCGCAGTTGGGACAAAAAGTAACAATTGTTGAAAAAGAATATGTTGGCGGCGTTTGTTTAAATGTTGGATGTATCCCTTCTAAAGCACTAATTTCAGCAGGTCACCGCTATGAAACAGCGATGCATTCTGAATCCTTCGGGATTACTGCTGAAAATGTAAAAGTGGATTTCACAAAAGTTCAAGAGTTTAAATCAGGAATTGTAAATAAATTAACTGGCGGCGTTGAAGGATTATTAAAAGGAAACAAAGTAAACATTGTCCGTGGTGAAGCATATTTTGTTGATGCCAATACGCTGCGTGTAATGGATGAAAATTCAGCTCAAACTTATACCTTTAAAAATGCTATTATTGCTACTGGATCCCGTCCGATTGAGTTGCCTGCCTTTAAATATTCAAAACGTGTTTTGAATTCTACTGGGGCACTTAACTTAAATGAAATTCCTGAAAAAATCGTCGTTATTGGCGGCGGAGTAATCGGGATTGAGCTTGGCGGTGCATATGCAAACTTTGGCAGTCAGGTTACCATTTTAGAAGGTGCAGAAGAAATATTAGGTCTTGGTGTTTTTGATAAGCAAATGGCTGCTCTCGTAAAACGAAGCATGAAGAAAAAAGGTGCAGACTTCTTTACAAAGGCGTTTGCCAAGGGCGTTGAAGAAACTGAAAATGGCGTGGTAGTAACGTTTGAAACAAAAGGCGAAGAAAAGAAAATCGAAGCTGATTACGTTTTTGTAATGGTCGGACGACGTCCTAACACAGATGAAATGGGCTTAGAACAAGTTGGTGTTAAATTAACTGAGCGTGGACTAGTTGAAATCGATAAACAATGTCGCACAAATCTTAGCAATATTTATGCTATTGGTGATGTAGTTGCTGGCCCTCAATTGGCACATAAAGCTTCATATGAAGCTAAAATTGCCGCAGAGGCAATTGCTGGTCACACGTCTGAAATTGATTACTTAGGTATTCCTGCTGTTGTCTTCTCTGATCCTGAATTAGCTTCAGTTGGATATACAGAAGCCCAAGCAAAAGAAGAAGGAATTGTTGTAAATGCGGCTAAATTCCCATTTGCAGCTAATGGTCGTGCATTATCACTCGACAGTGGTGATGGATTCATGAAATTAATTACTCGTAAAGAGGATGGACTTGTCATCGGGGCGCAGATTGCCGGAACAAATGCATCAGATATGATTGCAGAATTGGGACTTGCGATTGAAGCTGGAATGACTGCTGAAGATCTTGCCATGACTATTCATGCTCATCCAACACTTGGAGAAATCACAATGGAAGCGGCGGAAGTTGCCTTAGGAAGCCCAATCCACATTATGAAATAATTCATAAATATATAGTCCTTTTCGTTAACTAACGGAAAGGACTTTTACTATTTTTACCGAATTGTATTTATACAAAGATAAAAGCAAAAAAATCCTTGTCAACTTAAAAACAAAATATATCTCTCGCTTTTAGAACATATACTTAAGAACGAGCATTCTGAAAAGAAGTGAATGTATTAAGAGTGGTGATAAATATGAGGGTCTATATTGTGGTGATACTGCAATTTATCATTTGGAGCGGATATACATTTATTGAATGGTTATCAAAGCATGACCAGCTAATTTATAAAGTCATTATGTTTTTTGTGTTCTTTTATTTAGCATTTTTAATAGGAAACCAGGTCACAAAATCAGTGCGTAAAACGCTTTTTATCACTACTTTAAGCCTTGTTATATATACTTCGATTCACTATACCATGGAATTGTTTATTCACTAAAAAAAGCCCCTGAAGGAGCTCTTCTTGCTGTCGAAAAACTTTCGATAGCCCTTTTATTTTATTCTCTTTCTTTAATAATACACCGCATTAATTTGTTAGGATCACATTGATTAATAGGATTTTCAACTTGTCTGTTGATTTGCGCTCCAGGCGCGTACGGTTCGCGGGCGTGCCGGGGAGCCTCCTCGTCGCTTCGCTCCAATCAACAGGGCAGTTAGCAGGGACAATTAATTAATAAAAATCGGGATTTTGGATCAGACAAAATGAAAAATTGTCGAGAAAATGAACCTTTCTCGACAATCTGAGCAGCCCCAACAGGAGCTTTTTTTATTTACGAGGATAATAATACATGATTCTCTCATTAAAAAGGTGGAGTTCCCCTTGCAGCTTTTTCGCAAGGTATTTACAAAATTCATTTGCTTTACCCTTATCTCCATAGGTAGATTGTTCGGGTAATGTCACTTGTATGTATGTTTGTTCTAGTTCTTGTCCTTCTTCATTTAGAATAGTTTCCCGGTCTACACCTAATAAAATGGCATAGTAGCGGTCATCGTTTGAGTGTAAATAGAACCATTTTCCGTCCGCTTCTGCTGTTTCTTTAATTACATAGGGAAAAGCTGACTCTCCATATTGCCAACCTATTTGATTACCAGTTTTTGTAGTGTTATTTTTATACTCATGAAATAATTCTTTAACTTCTTCAATTGTTACTGTTTGTTTAGCAGATGAAGGCACTAGCTTAATATATGCATTAACAGCCATCATCATTCCCCCCTATTAGTCCATTATATATGCCCCTCTATTCTAGCATTTAATAAAATCTTATGACAACTATAGCTTTAAATAAAAGTAGAAGTATTCTTGTTTCTTTAGTAAAAATGAATTATAATAATATTCTAAACATTCTCAGAAAAAAGGAGGAGCCTTATGGAATTATTTGATAAGCTCTATGATGAACATGAAAATGCGAAGGTAAGGTTTATTGGATTTACAACGGAACATACCCGTTATGATTTCGGCATAATTTACACCAGCATGTTTTTCGGAAAACCTCTAGTTGTCTGCATGCAGACTGGCCGTTCCACTCTCCTCGACCCAAAAGACATCGAAGATATTGATTACCTTCAAACCGTATTCCGTATCCCTGATCAACAGCAAGCAGCAGATTTAGCTGAGTTTTTCAGCGAAACACTACCAACCATCCCGTTTGAGACTCAGTACGAATAATTTATCAAAAGAAGGCCCTATAGGGTCTTTTTTTTTATTATTTTTTTAAATGTGACATACAATTTAGGCTTGATATTTCTAATGTGATATATTATTATTACATTAATGATATATAAATACTTCGTTTTGTGATTATTCAATGATGAAAAGGGGGTTGAACAAATGGGTACTTTAGTATGTCAAACTTGTAACTCTACTATTGATCATTTTGAAGATGAAAAGGTAACGGTGCTTTATTCTAAATGCAATTGTTGCGTGGATCATCATACAGAGGAAGATTTATAATAACTAAACATAAATTAAAACAGGATTCCGATATCGGAATCCTGTATTTTTGTTGTTTTATTTTATTGCCTTGTACTCTTTAATGACAAGGATTGACTTAATTTCATCATCTTCTGGACCTTGTACAGGTAAACCTGCCTCAAGGTTTTTTCGAATGTAATGGAGGTTTTCCTTAGTAATAATCTCACCAGGAATAAAAATTGGGATACCGGGTGGGTATACCATAATAAATTCTGCAATAATTCTTCCTTCAGATTCTTCAAAAGGAATAACTTCTGTTTCAGAATAAAACGCATCTCTTGGTGTTAAGGCAAGGACAGGAATTTCAGGAAGAAGAACTTCAACAGGTTCAATTCTTTCGGTGCGATGTTCACACTCGTCTGCCAATTCTTTTAAGGCATTAATTAACAAGTCGGCTTCCACATCTGTGTCTCCAAGCGTGATGATACAAAGAATGTTATAAAGATCAGAAAGTTCCACTTCAATATTGTGTTTTTCTCTTAACCATTTTTCAACATCGTATCCAGTTAATCCTAGTTCTTTAACCGAAATGATAAGCTTGGTTGGATCATAATCAAAGGTAGCTTCTGACCCTAGAATTTCCTCACCGATACAATGCAGATTTTCAATCTCATTAATTCTTTTCCGCATGGATTGCGCTAAATTGATGGTTTTATCGATCAAATCCCTTCCTTTCGTAGCCAATTGCTTCCGTGCGACATCAAGTGATGCAAGTAATAAATACGAAGTGGAGGTAGTAGTAAGCATGCTTAGAATCGACTGAACATGTTTTGCGGAAACAAGTCCTTCTTTCACATTTAGAATCGAGCTTTGGGTCATCGATCCACCTAGTTTGTGGACACTAGTAGCCGCCATATCTGCACCGGCTTGCATAGCTGAAAGTGGAAGGTCATCATGGAAATGAATATGAACACCATGGGCTTCGTCAACTAGAACAGGAATATGATAGGAATGAGAAATTTCAACAATCTTTTTTAAATCTCCGGAGATGCCAAAATATGTTGGGTTGATTACTAAAACAGCTTTGGCGTCTGGATGTTGCTCTAGAGCCCTTCCTACTGCATCGGGTGTTATTCCGTGAGAAATTCCTAATTCCTTATCAATCTCAGGCTGGATAAATACAGGGATGGCACCAGAAAAGACAATAGCAGACATAATTGACTTATGAACATTTCTTGGAACGATAATTTTATCATCTGGACCACAAACAGCCATAATCATGGCAATGATTGCTCCGCTTGTTCCTTGTACTGAAAAAAATGTTCGATCAGCTCCGAAGGCCTCAGCTGCTAAATCCTGAGCCTGCTTAATGATTCCTTTTGGCTGATGAAGGTCATCTAGTGGACCAATATTAATTAGGTCAATAGACAGGGCGTTATCACCGATAAAGTTTCGAAACTCAGGGTCAATCCCAGCTCCTTTTTTATGACCAGGAATATGAAATTGAATTGGGTTCTTTTTCGCATGTGCTAATAAACCGCTAAATAGCGGTGTTTGATTTTGAGACAATTTATAACCACACCTCTTTATAAAAAATACTCTAATAATGTCATCCAAAAACATAAAAACAAAGGAATTATAGCACTAATACCTTTCATTGCAAAGAAATAAATGTTTTTACTTAGTCGGTTTACGATAGTTTCCCATTTAGAAAGGAAAATTACCCTAAAGAGACGAAATAACAAATAGAAAGTTTTTAGGAGGGTTTAAAATGGAATGGAAAACACGTGTTACTGAATTATTAAATATACGATTTCCTATTGTTCAAGGGGGTCTAGCTTATCTAGCCTATTCTGAATTGGCCGCAGCGGTATCTAATGCCGGAGGTCTTGGTCAAATCACAGCTATGTCTTTAGGTGAACCTGAACAGCTTAGAGCCGAAATACGAAAGGTGAAGCAGTTGACGAAAAATCCTTTTGGGGTTAATTTTGCGATTGGACAGCATGGGAGGCCATTTGCTGATTTTCTCCAAGTGGCTATTGATGAAAAGGTCCCGGTTGTTTCAATGACAGGAGGGAATCCTGCCCCCATATTTGAACAATTAAAAGGCACGCAGATTAAAACGCTTGTCCTTGTAGCGGCAAGAAGACAGGCTGTGAAAGCAGAAGAACTCGGTGCAGATGCAGTTATGGTCGTCGGTCAAGAAGGGGGAGGCCACCTAGGACGAGATGATGTCGGCACGATTGTTTTAGTTCCTCAAGTGGTAGATGCCGTTTCTATACCTGTTATTGCATCTGGGGGAATAGGTGATGGCAGAGGGCTCATGGCAGCCCTTAGCTTAGGTGCTGAAGGGATTGAAATGGGTACGAGATTTATTGCGACTAAGGAATGTGTTCATGCCAACGAGATATATAAGAAGACTTTAGTGGAAGGAAATGAATCTGGAACGGTTGTCATCAAGAGAACTCTAGGAGCTCCCGCCAGGGCACTTGCTAACAGCTGGACAGAAAAAATTCTCGAGTTAGAAAAGAACAATGGAGGTTATGGTCAGTTAAAAGATTTTATTAGTGGAATGGCTAACCAACGCTACATATATGATGGTGTTCCTGAAGAAGGCTTTGCGTGGGCAGGGCAAGTGATGGGATTAATTAAAGATGTCCCTTCGGTTCATGAGTTATTCGATCGAATGATGAAAGATGCTGAACAAATTCGTGCAAAGTGGGGAAATTAAATGTATGATTCATTTTAGTTAAAATAGTTAGTAGGTGAAAGAATGGAATACCAATATCCCATTGATTATCATTGGAGCACAGATGAAATTGTTGATGTAATTGCATTTTTTGAAACCATTGAGAAGGCGTATGAAAACGGTGTTGAACGTGATGCGGTAATGAAGTCGTATCGTCGCTTTAAAGAAATCGTCCCAAGCAAGGCGGAAGAAAAAACTATTTGTGGTGAATTTGAAGAAATGAGTGGCTATTCGTCTTATCGGACCATAAAAAAAGCAAAAGAGGCTTCATCTGGGGATAAAATTAAAATGAAATAAGAAGAAGCTCCCGAACTATTTGGTCTGGGAGCTTCTTCTTATTACTTTTTATTAAGAGAGATTTTATAGAGTGTGGCTACTTTATTAAAAACGTCCTCAATTTGTTGAATTAGCCCATCTGAACCTAATTGGATGACTTGTTCCCTATCGATTGTATAGCCGCATAACAATTCTGCTTTCTTAACGTTTTGCAGCCGATCAAACAGCGAATGAAGATCATCCTTTGTTAGTTGACGGTGTTCAATTGTTTCTGGTTTTGTATGATCAATAGACCAAACAAAATCTTTTGGTGTATCTTTGAAAATTTTAGTGATTTTTTTTGAAAATCTTGCAGCAATCTTATCTTTTTGGGGTGCTTCATAAATAACGGCAAACCATATAAATAAATGGGTATTCCACAAGCCAATTTGAAAATGCGGAAGCATTTTATAACCTCGAGGACTATTTGAAAATGCGACCCAAGTATCCTTTGGTGGATTAATAGTGCGCCTTGCATGTTTGGCGACATGGACAAACATTTCATCATCTGATAATAAAGATATTGAAGGGGCAAAGTATTCTCCCAAATCTTCTAATTTTGGACGAATTATTTCTTTAAGAGCTGCCATTCTAGCCTCTAAACCATCTATTAAAAAAACATCAAAATCCTCATTTGTAAATCCCTTAAAGCTCATTTACTAAACCTCCAACAAAACAATTGTACTTAATTGTAGCATACCGCTTACCAGACGAGTAGTGAGATGCTTTCTAGGTTAAAGCACATATTTGTTGCAACATATCTCCCTGACTCATATTATACAGTAAAAAAAACAATCTGAAAAAATAGTTAAATTTAGGAAGGGGAGGAGAAACGTGAAACAACTTATGAATACCTCACTTAAAAAAGCAGGCGAAAAGGAAAGAACTGCAGTTTTGCGATTGGAAATGGATTATGAATTAGCTACATTATTCGAAGCGATTGAGGAAAAGAACGAGAAAAAAATGAAGGATTGCAAACAAAAATTAGAAAAAATCCGCCAAGAATTATTACGATTAAAAGCTCTTTGATAAATAAGACGGTTTTTTTATCCAAGGAGAAATAAATAAGAATGAATCGAAATAGAATACATCCTGAACTTATCTAAAACGAACTCCAGCAAAAAAGAGGGGGGTTCGTTTATTATTGTCCTTTTCTATAATTGGAACTTATAATACGCCAAAAAGTTGCTGTGTTACAACAATTTGATTAAGCTAAAGGTACATCATCTAATTTGTCAAGCATCAAACTACATACATGAAATCTAATGAGGAAATAAGATATTTGGAGGAGAATTATGAATTGGGATCAAATATATGCTCATGCAAATGAATGGGTAAATGAGGCAGGGGTTAAAATCAGGTTATCTTTTAATGAAACATTAAGTATTGAAACAAAAACGAACGCTAATGATCTTGTGACAAATATCGATAAAGAAATTGAACAATTTTTTATTAGTAAAATTAGAGAAGTGTATCCAGATCATAAAATAATGGGCGAAGAGGGATTTGGTGATTCACTTGATAGTCTTGAGGGAATTGTTTGGATGATTGATCCAATCGATGGGACGATGAATTTCGTCCATCAACAAAGAAATTTTGCTATTTCCGTTGGCGTGTATGAAAATGGTGTTGGAAAGATAGGACTCATATATGATGTGGTTTATGACGAATTGTATCATGCTAAAAGAGGAAATGGGGCCTATTTAAATGAAAAGCCTCTAGATGTACTAAAGGAAACAACCGTTAAGGAATCCATCATCGCACTCAATGCCACATGGGTGATGGAAAATCATCGGATCGATCACAATTTAATGATTCCACTTGTTAAAGCAGCGAGAGGAACAAGGTCTTATGGTTCTGCTGCGCTCGAAATGGTTTTTGTGGCAACAGGAAGAGTGGATGCCTATATTTCTATGCGTTTATCACCATGGGATATTGCTGCTGGTGCAGTAATAATTGAAGAACTAGGTGGTATAGTGACAAATTTAAAGGGAGATAAGCTGAATTTCCTTTCGCAGGATTCATTACTAACAGCTAAACCTGGCCTACACCAATCAATCTTAAAGGATTACTTAAAAGAGGGAAAATGGTAAAAAAGAAGCCAATCGAGGCTTCTTTTTATAACTCACCGTTCTCGCGCATTTTTCTTTTTGTTTTAAAGCCCATTCCCATTATTACAATAATTGCAACGAAACAACCGATTGCTCCTACTAAGCTTTTTTCGCTTATTGCGATTCCAATCCCCATTATACTTGCGGCTGCAAGGATGGCATACACAAGTAAAGGCCACTTTACGTTTTTCATTATTTTATACCCCTTATCATTGAAATACAGCTAGTTAAAGGCCCACTGTTTTAAGTATATTTTTATTCTACAATAAAATGGTTAGGGGTTTCCACTTTATTTGTGGTATAATGTTTTAGTTATAAATGAGAAACTATAAATAGTTTAATTTTTAAAATATAGGTAGGAGTGGAATTGTTTGAAATTAAGAGATGATATACGTAATATTGCAATTATTGCCCACGTTGACCACGGTAAAACAACATTGGTTGACCAATTGTTAAAACAGTCAGGTACATTTCGTACTAATGAACATGTAGAAGAACGTGCAATGGATTCCAATGATTTAGAAAGAGAACGCGGAATCACCATTTTGGCGAAAAACACAGCTATTCAATACAAAGATAAACGAATCAATATATTGGATACACCGGGACACGCTGATTTTGGCGGAGAAGTTGAACGGATTATGAAAATGGTTGATGGTGTATTGTTAGTAGTTGATGCCTATGAAGGCTGTATGCCACAAACTCGTTTTGTTCTTAAAAAGGCGTTAGAGCAGAATTTAACTCCAATTGTTGTTGTTAATAAAATTGACCGTGACTTCGCTCGACCTGCAGAGGTAATCGATGAAGTGATCGATTTGTTTATCGAACTTGGCGCAAATGAAGATCAGTTAGAGTTCCCAGTTATTTACGCGTCAGCGATTAATGGTACTGCAAGTACTGATCCTGAAAAGCAAGACGAAAACATGCAATCCTTGTATGATGCAATTGTTGAATATATCCCTGCCCCTGTTGATAATCGTGAAGAACCGTTGCAATTCCAGGTTGCCCTTCTCGATTATAATGATTATGTTGGCAGAATCGGAATTGGACGTGTATTCCGTGGGACAATGCAAGTTGGCCAACAAGTAGCACTAATGAAAATAGACGGTACGGTTAAACAATTCCGTGTAACTAAAATTTTTGGTTTCTTTGGATTAAAACGCCAAGAAATACAAGAAGCAGTAGCTGGGGACTTAATCGCTGTCTCTGGCATGGAGGACATTAATGTTGGTGAAACAGTTTGTCCTGTTGAACATCAGGAAGCACTACCAATTTTACGAATTGACGAACCGACACTACAAATGACTTTTGTTGTAAACAATAGCCCATTTGCTGGTAGAGAAGGTAAGTATCTAACTTCAAGAAAAATTGAAGAAAGACTTCTTGCCCAATTGCAAACAGATGTCAGCTTACGTGTTGAAAATACAGATTCACCAGATGCATGGATCGTTTCTGGCCGTGGGGAACTCCATTTATCAATTCTGATTGAAAACATGCGCCGTGAAGGCTATGAGCTTCAAGTTTCAAAACCTGAAGTAATTGTTAGGGTTGTTGATGGTGTTCGCAGCGAACCAGTTGAAAGAGTTCAAATAGATGTCCCAGAAGAACATACTGGTTCAGTGATGGAATCAATCGGTGCCCGTAAAGGTGAAATGATTGATATGATAAACAATGGTTCTGGTCAAGTTCGCTTAATCTTTAATGTACCAGCACGTGGGTTAATTGGTTACACAACCGAGTTCTTAACAATGACTCGCGGTTATGGAATTATTAATCATACCTTTGACAGCTATCAGCCAATGTTGCCAGGTCAAGTCGGCGGAAGACACCAAGGTGTTCTAGTGTCAATGGAATCAGGAAAAGCTTCGACTTATGGTATCATGCAAATTGAAGACCGCGGAACCATTTTCGTTGAGCCAGGTACGGAAATTTACGAGGGGATGATCGTTGGCGAAAACACTCGTGAAAATGACATCACCGTTAATATTACAAAAATGAAACAGGCGACAAATGTTCGTTCAGCTAACAAAGACCAAACATCTGTTATTAAAAAACCACGTATCATGACATTAGAAGAGTCATTAGAATATTTAAATGATGACGAATATTGTGAGGTTACTCCAGAATCGATTCGTCTTCGTAAAAAAATTCTTGATAAAAACGAACGTGAAAGAGCAGCTAAAAAGAAAAAATATGCTGAACAGAGTTAAGTAAAAGGAGTGCAAGAAGATGGAAGGATTCTCTCCTAGTCTTAGATTTTTCATTGAACTAACAGATGTAAAAACTGCTGTGTGGTTACAGTATTTATATATTGTAATTTTAGCGGCAATTGTATATAAGTTAGGCTTTGCAAAAAAACTGCCTCTTTTGAAAAACATCGTGATCTATATTTGCCTCTTAATTGGATGCTTTGTAATGCTTATTTTTTCTTATGCCTTACCAATTGCAGAAGGACTTGCAGGTGCGGCGGTGTTATTGATCATCTATAAAATACGATTACATCAAACGAAAAAGCATCAGGCTGAAGCGAAATAACGGGGGTTTAATTAAATGAAATCCGTACAGGATACACTATATAATTGGCTTACTATTAAGGTTGTATGCGACGCAAGGCCTGATGACACAGCAGCACGAGATACACTAAACCTTTTTGAAGAAATGATAGCTGATCTTCAGCTCTTAAACATTGAGGTAACAAAAGATGATGTCATGTATTATGTTTCCTATCAGCAAGGAGAAGAAACAAAAAAAACGCGTTATCCTCAGGAATTAATTGAGGTTATGCTAAACCAAATCAATCAAGAGCCAGAAAAGTACGAGAATTACCCAATCGAAGATTAAAAAAACCATCATGTTCATTCCACTTTGGAATGAGCATGATGGTTTTTTCTTGTCCAGCACCAGCGCCTAGGGACGCTTCCGCTATTCGTTTTACCAATCATCTTCTTCAGATTTAGCACGATATAATCGAAAATTGCCTGTTTCAAATCTGGCATTTGTTTTTTCAGTTATTCTTGTCTTACATTCTTTACACATATATGTATGGATGGGACGATTACGTAGACGCTTGGCCTCAAACGATTCATCTTCAATCGCTTCAATTTTATCGCAAATTACGCATTTAACTCTCATTAAGACACCTCTTTAACTATTTCTAATAACCGACTGTTTCCTCTAGTATATCATGGCAGAAAGTTTGAATGTAATCAATTGGTTTAATTTGATGAAAGCATGGGATAGTAGTAATATGAGAATATCTGTTTTTTAACAGGGTGAAGGAATAAGTAAAGGGGATGTTTTAATGGCAAACCAAGTGGAACCAAGGCTAATCAAGCCTTTATATGATGAACTGCAAAAGGAACGTTTCGTGACAGTGGCAACCGTAGATCATGAAACAGGGGGCCCAAATATTAGTTCTATTTCTTGGGTATTAGCGAAAGATGAAAGTACCATTTATTTTGCAGTAGATAATCGTTCCAGAATTCTTGAAAATTTAATTAATAACAATCAAGTCGTTATTAATATAATTGCTAATGAATCTACATACGCAATTCATGGGACAGCCCAAATAATAGAAGAGAGACTTAAAGATGTACCATTAAAGCTGGCTTTGATACAAGTAGCGATAACAGCAGTAAGGGATGTTATGTTTTATGGATCTAAAATAGTCTCTGAAGTTCAATATGATAAAACATATGATAAAAACGCTGCCCAAAAGTTAGACAATCAAGTTATGGAAGCAATGAGAAAAGCTTAGGAATCCCTAAGCTTTTCTCATTTTTACTTATAGTGATTAGATTGGTCTTCTTGTTCCTTTTCTAGTTTCTTTTTATCCTTTTCAGGAAGCTTTTTATCAGGTTTTTCGGTGGCATTCTTAGGGCTTGGAGTAATTAAATCTCCAGGTATCTCTGGCATTAATCGACCTGCTACATCTGCTAGTTCCTCCATAATGCCCTGAATAGGCCTGCCTTTATTTATATCTACTTGTATTTCTTTTAAACGCTGTGTTGTATCAGCGTCAGCAACAACCACTGCTTTTGCCCCGTAAGGATCCTTTTTTAAGCTTTCTGCTACAGAATATTTTATGGATCCAACTTGGGAACGATCAATTTTCGCATTTACATCAATTCCGACAATTGCATATCTTCCTAATACCACTGCAGTTGCATCGTTAACATTTGGAATACTTGTCGCCAGCTTAACTAAACGTTTGGAGATTTCCTGCCCCGTTTTTCTGTCAACACTTTCAATGTAGCTGTTTTTTACCTTAACATATGATGCGTTCTCATTGTTTGTTAGTTCCCTTTTTGTACTGCAGCCGGTTAGGATCAGACATAACGCAGTAATAATTAAGGTTTTCTTCATTTATTATCCACCTCCGCATTACTTATAAATAATTGAAATTAAACCTCTTCATACGAATTATTGAATGGTCTCACTAACATTTATTGTGCGGAACTCCTTCTATCTTTATTCCAATAAACATATATTTTACCAAAGTCCAATCTAGCAAAAGGGTTGTTCCGCAATTTAACAAACCTAACAACAAGGAAAGCAGGAGGCGTTGCTTTGAGTAAGATATACGTGTTAGATACAAATGTTTTGTTACAAGACCCGTATTCCCTCTTCTCCTTTGAAGATAATGAAGTTGTTATTCCTGCAGTGGTTCTTGAAGAAGTGGACTCAAAGAAAAGATATATGGATGAAGTTGGGAGAAATGCAAGACATGTTTCGAGATTAATTGATGGCCTAAGGGCCTCAGGAAAACTCCACGAGAAAATCCCGCTTGAAAACGGTGGAACCATCAGAATTGAATTGAATCATCGTACCTTTCATGAGCTTCAGGATATATTTGTTGAAAAAACAAATGATAATCGTATTCTTGCTGTGGCAAAAAATTTATTTTTAGAAGAACAAACAAAGGAAAATGGAAAGCCAGTCATTCTCGTTAGTAAGGATGCCCTAGTTAGGGTAAAAGCAGATGCCATAGGTTTAGATGCTGAAGATTTTTTAAATGACCGTGTTGTAGAAATCGATCATATTTACACAGGTTTTTTTGAAGTATTTCTTCCAATAGAATTACTAGGTCGTTTTTATGAAAAAGGGGAGTTAAATCTTTCTGAGATCGCCAATCACCCATTTTATCCAAACCAATTTCTAGTAATGAAAGATGCTCTAGGTAGTTCTGCTTCAGCGATAGGAATGGTAGATAAAACGAGTAAGAAGGTAAAAAAATTAGCATTAAACCAAGAGCATGTTTGGGGGATCCATTCAAGAAATGTACAACAAACAATGGCTATTGAATTATTACTTCGTAAGGATATTCATCTAGTTACATTAACGGGGAAGGCAGGCACAGGGAAAACGCTTCTTGCTTTAGCCTCAGGATTAATGCAAACGGAAGATTTCAGGGAATATAAAAAACTATTAGTGGCTAGACCAATTGTACCTGTGGGAAAAGATTTAGGGTTTTTACCGGGAGAAAAACAAGAGAAATTAAGACCATGGATGCAGCCAATCTTTGATAATCTAGAATATCTTTTCAATACTAAAAAGCCTGGTGAACTTGATGCGATTTTAGCAGGAATGGGTTCGATTGAGGTAGAGGCATTAACGTATATTCGAGGCAGAAGTTTGCCAAAGCAGTTTATCATTATTGATGAAGCACAAAACTTAACGAAGCATGAAGTAAAGACCATCCTTACCCGTGTCGGAGAAGGAAGTAAAATTGTTTTAATGGGTGACCCAGAACAGATAGATCATCCATATCTTGATGCCTATAACAACGGTTTAACGTATGTTGTAGAAAAGTTCAAGGATCAAGTCATTTCCGGACATGTTAAATTAATGAAAGGGGAAAGGTCAGGATTGGCACTGTTGGCAGCTGATTTGCTGTAAATAATCCTTAAAAGTAAAACGGGCGCCCAAGGCACCCGTCTTATTTTATGATAAAACTCTTTATATTTTTAATGGGACTTTGTTGATTTGAACCATCACCTAAATAGACATGAACGGGACCATCTAACGTAAGTGGTTTACCTTTATCGGAGAAACCCAATATAAAATCATAGGCTGTTTCAAGAGGGTATTCATACTCACCCTCAGTGCTCTGAATTACAAAAGTGTGAGCATCACGAGCAGGCTCGGAATTTAATAAAAAAGGCTTCAATGGAATACCAAAGGTACCAGTTAACACCTTTTCCTTCTCGAATTTCTTTTCAGATTTCAATGTAGGAGGATAAATTGCACCCTCCATAATTTCACGGTCCCAATGCTTAGAAACAGCTTTAGTGTATTCATCTAATGGATTGGTACTCTCTAATTTTGTTGAAAAAAAGGTCGTTAAATCAACTCGTCGGTCGTCGAAAATCCACACACCTGGATCAAGCGTGATCGAATATTTCACTTTTCCAGATATGATAATGATATTTTCCATTTTTCATTCCCCCTAAACCCTTGCATAATAAGTATAACTTTTTTTGGGCAAAATGTCATAATAGTAAAAGCAGGTTCCGTAAGAAGATAGAACTTGTCTGAATAGCTGCCGTTTTAAACAAACTCCTTTGTGCAATCCACTTCATAGTTCTTGCAATTTTCCTTTGTAAACGGTAAAATTTATAGATAAGTTGAATTATCGCTCTGAAATGGGGGGATCAATGTTGGCGTCTGAAATGATCGTGAATCACCAGGAAAAAGCATATGCCATACTTCAGGCTGACGCTGAAAAAATATTAAAGCTAATCAAAGTGCAAATGGACAATCTCACGATGCCTCAATGCCCTCTTTATGAAGAGGTATTGGATACACAAATGTTTGGTTTATCAAGAGAAATAGATTTTGCTGTTCGGTTAGGCTTAATAGATAGTAAAGACGGTAAGGCAATTCTAGATACATTAGAAAGAGAATTATCAGCGCTTCACGATTCATCGTTAAGGAAATAGTAGCAAAGAACTCAAACAATCCATGTTTATTGTTTGGGTTTTTTATTATTTCAAGAAAACAAAAACGGGCTCAATCACCTTCCTTATTTCAGAATATTCTTTATTAAATTGTTGTAACAAATTAACTTTTCCTCAAGTAAAATTGTTTATTTTCTATTATAATAGAGTGATATAAATCAATATTGAAAATGAGGACTTTTTAAATGCTGAAAAAAATATTGAAATCATATGATTATTCATTAATTATTGCCACCATCCTTTTGTGTTTATTTGGACTTGTTATGATCTATAGCTCAAGCATGGCTTCCGCAGTTCAAAGGTATGGTTATCCACCTGATTATTTTTACCAAAAACAAAAAGTATGGCTGATGATTTTTACTGTGATCTTCCTTATCGCAGCAATTATTCCATATAAGATCATGATGTTCAAAAAAGTTCTGGTATTGATAGTGCTATCATCTATTTTATCTCTATTAGGATTATTTGTATTTGGGGTAGAAAAAAATAATGCGCAAAGCTGGTACTCAATTGGCACTTTCTTATTCCAACCATCGGAGTTTGTCAAGCTTGCAGCCATCATTTATTTAGCAGCCGTTTATGCGAAAAAGCAAGCCTATATCAATCAATTCAACAAAGGTGTTCTCCCGCCTTTAGTATATCTTTTTATCATATGTGCACTTATCATTTTTCAACCTGACTTCGGTACAGCATCTATTATCATAGCCATAGCTTGTATGATTGTTTTATGCTCTGGGATGAATTTTAAAAGTATCGGTAAATTACTTATTTTGGCGCTTATCGTCCTTCTGCCGCTTATTCTAGTTTCCTGGGGGAAGTTTTTTTCAGACGAACAACTAAGTCGTTTTGCTGTATTAGATAATCCATTTAATGATAAATATGTAAATAATGAAGGTTTTCACTTGGCAAACTCCTATATCGCCATCGGTTCTGGTGGAATAAATGGTTTGGGACTCGGGAAAAGTATTCAAAAGCTTGGTTATCTGCCGGAATCACATACGGATTTTATTATGGCTGTAATTGCGGAAGAATTAGGGATTTGGGGTGTAGGATTCGTTCTCATTCTCCTTTTTTATATTGTATTAAGGGGAATTTATATTGGCTTACAATGTAAGGACCCTTTTGGTAGTCTGCTTGCTATTGGTATTTCGAGTATGATTGGGATTCAGACCTTTATCAATCTAGCAGGAGTTTCTGGGCTAATTCCACTGACTGGTGTACCGCTGCCATATATTAGTTACGGAGGATCATCACTCTTGATGCTTGCGGGAGCGACAGGAATACTTGTAAATGTTTCTATGTTCACGAAATATGAAAAAAAATATAAAAATAAACAGGATCAAGTCACTAATAGGAATCAATCAAAAGATGGCAAGGTTTTCTATATTTAATCAAAACGCGAAGGACAATATTTGCTTCTTCGCGTTTTTAAAAATACATAGAATATGAGGTGCATTAAATGACAAGACAGATAAATAAAGTATTGGTTGCCAATAGGGGAGAAATAGCGATAAGGGTTTTTCGCGCGTGTACTGAACTGAATATTCGAACAGTTGCAATTTATTCGAAAGAGGATTCTGGGTCCTATCATCGTTATAAGGCGGATGAGGCTTATTTGGTTGGGGAAGGGAAAAAACCAATCGATGCCTATTTAGACATTGATGGCATAATTGCTATTGCCAAAAAAAGCGGTGCAAATGCCATACATCCAGGTTATGGGTTTATGTCAGAAAATATTCATTTTGCCAAGCGCTGTGAAGAAGAAGGAATTATTTTTATCGGTCCGTCCATTACACAACTTGATATGTTTGGAGATAAGGTAAAAGCGAGGCATCAAGCAGAGCTTGCTGGAATTCCAGTGATTCCTGGTAGTCCTGGTCCCGTAACTGAGGTAAGTGATGTTGAAGACTTTGTGGAAGTACACAAGCTACCAATAATCATAAAGGCCTCTCTTGGCGGAGGCGGGCGCGGGATGAGAATTGTTAAACGCATAGAGGAAATCCGAGAATCATTTGAACGAGCAAAGTCGGAAGCGAAAGCCGCTTTTGGGAATGATGAAGTTTATCTTGAAAAATTAATTGAAAGTCCTAAGCATATCGAAGTGCAAATCATTGGTGATCGGCATGGGAATATTGTTCATCTTTTTGACCGCGATTGTTCTGTTCAAAGACGCCATCAAAAGGTAGTGGAAGTTGCTCCAAGTGTATCTATTTCTGATGAGTTGCGAGAAAGGATTTGTGCATCGGCCGTAAAATTGATGAAAAATGTTGATTACCTAAATGCAGGTACGGTAGAGTTTCTGGTTTCAGGAAATGACTTTTATTTTATAGAAGTAAATCCACGTGTACAAGTGGAACATACTGTAACAGAGATGATAACAGGAGTCGACATCGTGCAGACGCAAATTTTGGTATCAGAAGGGCACGAATTACATGGTCCAATTATCGGTATACCACCGCAAGAAAAAATTCAAATGAATGGATTTGCTATACAGTCAAGGGTAACAACAGAAGACCCGCTTAATAATTTTATGCCTGATACCGGTAAAATTATGGCCTATCGCTCAGGGGGTGGCTTTGGGGTGCGTCTTGATGCTGGAAATGGATTTCAAGGTGCTGTTATTACACCGTATTATGACTCTTTATTAGTAAAGCTTTCTACATGGGCGTTAACCTTTGAACAAGCTGCATCAAAAATGGTTCGAAATTTACAGGAATTCAGGATTAGAGGGATCAAAACAAATATCCCGTTCTTAGAGAATGTTGTGAAGCATGAGAAGTTTAGGAATGGCGAATATGATACTTCATTCATTGATACAACACCGGAACTGTTCATTTTCCCATTCCGAAAGGACCGCGGAACTAAAATGCTGTCATACATCGGCACGGTCACTGTTAATGGGTTTCCAGGTATTGAAAAGAAGAAAAGACCAGTATTTCCGAAGCCAAGAATTCCTAATTTACCCTATGATTTAACGTATCAAGAGGGGACGAAGCAAATTCTTGATAAGTATGGTGCCAATGGACTTGTGGAATGGGTCAAGAATCAAAAGCAGGTCTTATTAACGGATACAACATTTCGAGATGCTCATCAGTCACTATTAGCAACCCGTATGCGGACGACCGATATTCTTCATATAGCTGAGCCCTCTGCAAAACTTTTACCTGATTTATTCTCTTTTGAAATGTGGGGCGGAGCAACTTTTGATGTTGCCTACAGGTTTTTAAAAGAAGATCCTTGGGACAGATTGGTAACTCTACGCAGGAAAATTCCAAATGTACTGTTCCAAATGTTAATACGTGGGGCCAATGCTGTGGGATATAAAAATTATCCTGATAATTTGATTCGTGAATTTGTTGACCAATCTGCTTCAGCTGGAATTGATGTTTTTCGAATTTTCGATAGCTTAAACTGGGTAAAAGGTATGGAAGTTGCAATTGATGCGGTACGTCAAAGCGGTAAAATTGCCGAAGCATCGATATGTTATACAGGGGACATTTTAGATGAGACAAGGACGAAATATAATCTTCACTATTATAAAAGCTTGGCCAAAGAGCTGGAACAACAAGGTGCCCACATCCTAGGAATTAAGGATATGGCAGGCTTATTGAAGCCTGAAGCAGCGTACAGACTGGTTTCTGAGTTAAAGGAAACCGTCGATATTCCTATACATCTCCATACTCATGACACAAGTGGAAATGGTCTCTATACCTATGCTCGTGCAATTGATGGTGGAGTGGATATTGTTGATACAGCATTGGGTACAATGGCAGCCTTAACTTCTCAGCCTAGTGCTAATTCGTTATTTTATGCACTTGAAGGGAATCCTCGGAAACCAAAAGTAAATATCCAAGCACTGGAAAAATTGTCGTATTATTGGGAGGATGTCCGTAAGTATTATCAGGATTTTGAAAGCGGAATGATTTCCCCTCACACTGAAGTATATCAACATGAAATGCCGGGTGGGCAATATAGCAATCTCCAACAACAAGCAAGAGCAGTAAGCCTTGGTGAGCGTTGGGATGAAGTTAAAGAAATGTATTCACGAGTTAATATTATGTTCGGTGATATTGTAAAAGTGACGCCTTCATCAAAGGTCGTAGGTGATATGGCTTTATTTATGGTTCAAAATGATTTAAGTGAGAAAGATGTGCTTTTAAAGGGGCACATGTTAGATTTCCCTGATTCTGTCGTTGAATTATTTGAAGGATTTCTTGGCAGGCCATATGGAGGTTTTCCAGCGGAACTTCAAAAAATTATATTAAAAGGTAAAAAACCACTCGAAGTTCGTCCGGGTGAATTGCTTGAACCGGTTGATTTTGAAAAATTGAAGGAAAAATTGTATAAAGAACTTGGCAGACAGGTAACGGCTTTTGAGATTATTTCGTATGCTTTATATCCAAAGGTATTTATGGAGTACATTAAAACGGATGAACAGTATGGAAATATTTCAGTACTAGACACTCCTACGTTTCTTTATGGAATGCGATTGGGTGAAGAAATAGAGGTAGAAATAGAAACGGGAAAAACATTAATTGTTAAACTTGTCTCTATGGGTCATCCTCAAGCTGATGGCACAAGGGTCGTTTATTTTGAGTTAAATGGTCAACCGCGTGAAGTCTTCATTAAAGATGAGAATATAAAATCTACGGTGGTATCTAGGCTGAAGGCAGACCCCAAAAACGAAAATCACCTTGCTGCATCGATGCCGGGAACTGTGGTCAAAGTTGTCGTTGAAAAAGGGGAAAAGGTTGAACGTGGCGATCATCTAATGATTACTGAAGCGATGAAAATGGAAACTACGGTTCAAGCACCTTTTTCAGGCGTTGTAAAGGATATCTATGTCACAAGTGGTGAGGCAATATTAACCGGTGACCTTTTAATTGAATTAACAAAAGCGTAATAAAAAAAGCTGCCAGGGAGTGGGTATCCCTGGCAGTTTTTTTATAGATTATTTTTTTTAGATCTAGAATATAACAAAAGAAAATAACTTAGGACGCCAAACAAACAAGTAATAAAGAAGGCGTGCAGCAGGGCGATATACAGATTTAAGCTGCTAAAAATAATCAATGCTCCTGCAATCACTTGTAATGAAACAAGGATGAATGAAATAATCCAGCCCCAATAAAGAACTTTTTGGTTTTTGTAATGGCGAACAGTCAAATAAAGAATATAAGTAATCCAGATAAAGATTAATCCAGCAGCGGCTCTGTGTCCCATTTGCACCCATTCGTACATGTTAGTAGGCAAGGAAGGAGAGTCATTTAAACAAAGCGGCCAGTCTCGACAAACAAGACTTGACTTAGTGTGGCGTACTAGTGCGCCAGTGTAGATGACAAGATAACTATAAATGGAAACACCAACAATATGAAATCCCATTCTCTTATCGATATATAGTTTCTCTGCATCAAACCTTTTATCAATTTCAAAAATTAGAAGTGTTAATAATAACACTGCAGAAAAAGATATAAGTGAAATACCAAAATGTAAAGCGAGTACAAAACCAGATTGTCCCCATTTTACTGCAGCAGCCCCGATTAATGCTTGTAAAAGCAAAAAGAAAAAGGAAAGGAAGGAAAGAAATTTCGTTTCTCTAATATGTCCTATCGCCTTCCATGACCAAACAGAAAGAACGAGAACCATCATTCCTACTACTCCAGTAACAAGTCTATGGGCAAGCTCAATAACTAATTCTGGAGTGATTTCCAACGGAAGAAATTTTCCGTTACAAAGTGGCCAAGATCTCCCGCATCCCATTCCAGAACCAGTCTTTGTGACTAGTGCTCCGCCAATTAAGATAAATATCATTCCGATGGTAGTAGCAACAGCCAACCATTTCAAAGATCGTCGCAAAAAATTCACCTCTTAAAAAAGTACAATAATTTGTCATTGGATAAACCTGACAGTATAATAGATTGGAAAGTAATTTGATTATTAAATTCCCTATTAATCATAACGAATAAAGTTGAAAAAGAACAGAAATTAAGTATAGATTTTAAGATAACTAAAATCAATAAAAACAGATGCGGAATAATAAATAGTTTTCACTATTATTATTGTGAAAACCGTAGAAACTTAGCAAATGGTCTGTTAGAAATATATTAGTGGTAGTTTAATTTGAATTATTCCTTTTTTGGTGTAAGAGGAATTAACTTTAAATCATGTGAATACAAGGATTTTTTATAAATTTAGGGGATAATTTGTATAAATGGAACTTTAAATCCATAAAAATCTAAGATAGTAACGATAAAATGAACTTTGTAACAATTTAGTCTAAAATTATTCAAAAAAAGTTCACAAAAATATCTAAAAGTGTGATTTAATATACAGAGAAAGTGTTTTAATTATCACTATCTTTTTAAGTTATTGTTTATTAAATCGAAAAAAATTAATATAACTTTTCTATCATCGTTCCTTTTTTTTACAAATGAGGGCATATATAAATTAAGTATCAATTATCACTTACTTAAATGATGAATATTTGTTATTTAGGTTTAGGAGGAGAAACCAAATGTCGAACTCTAAGGCCTTCGGAGAAGCTGCTATTGATAATGGCGCTGCGAGCTTGCAAGCCAATATAAAAACCTCTGCATGGAAAGACTTTATGGCTCTTATCAAAATTGGAATTGTAAATTCCAACCTTATTACTACCTTTACGGGGTTATGGCTTGCGCTTCACTTTTCAGGACAAAGCTTTCTAAATAATTTAGATATCGTGTTTTTTACTGTAGCAGGATCTTCACTGATCATTGCAGGCTCATGTGCAATCAATAATTATGTTGATCGTGACATTGACCATTTAATGGAAAGAACAAAAGAAAGACCTACTGTAACCGGGAAAGTAGTTCCGATAAAAGTTCTCGTATTAGGTATTTTACTTATTGGACTGGGAACACTGTCTTTATTCTTTACTACGTTGACTGCAACAGTAATTGGACTGCTTGGAGTTTTTAGCTATGTTTTCCTGTACACATTATGGTCAAAGCGGCAATTGGTGTCCAACACTATTATTGGGAGCATATCAGGAGCAGTTCCACCACTAATCGGATGGGCAGCCGTAGATGCTAATCTTGATATCATGGCGTGGTCATTGTTTGTGCTAATGTTTGTTTGGCAGCCTCCGCATTTTTATGCGCTTGCGATGAGAAGGGTTAAAGAATATAAAGCAGCTGGGATCCCAATGTTACCAGTAGTGAAAGGTTTTAAAACCACAAAAATTCACATCATCCTTTGGGTTGCAGCACTTCAGCCAATCCCATTTTTTCTTACCAAATTAGGAATCCCATTTCTAATACTTGCTATCGTACTAAATATCGGGTGGCTTGCATTAGGGATTTATGGATATAGAATCAAAGATGACATAAAGTGGGCAAAACTAATGTTTGTTTACTCTTTGCAATATTTAACTATTATTTTTGTAGCAATGGTTATAGTTACATTAATTTAGTTTTGCATATGATTGTTTCTTGCTTAAATGGAAGCAATCATACTACATACTTCTTTGATCAACCAAATGTTTTAAATAATTTTATTAGTGAAAGAGGGGTTTGATTAAGCTATGAAAAGGCTTGCAAAGTGGCGTTTAATATCGTTATTTGCGATTTTAGCGCTTGTACTCTCCGGATGTGGCGAACCGTTCCTTTCCACGTTAAGTCCTGCCGGTGAAGTTGCGGAAACGCAATATGATTTAATGAAGTTAAGTACTTTAATCATGGTTGGGGTTATTGTTATTGTTGCGATTATTTTCGTTTTGATTTTGGTTCGTTTTAAAAGAAGGGATGACAGAATACCAAAACAAGTAGAAGGAAGTCACAAATTAGAAATTATTTGGACTGTTGTGCCGATTCTTTTATTATTAATTCTTGCTGTTCCGACTGTGGCCGCAACATTTAAACTTGCAGATGTATCTCCAATGGACAAGAAAAATACAAAGGCACTTGTAATTAATGTTCGGTCACACTTATATTGGTGGGACTTTGAATATCCAGGTAAAAAGATTGTTACAAGCCAGGAACTTGTTGTTCCTACAAATGAAAAGGTATATTTTAACTTGAAGTCATCTGATGTGAAACACTCATTTTGGATTCCAGCAGTGGGTGGAAAGTTAGATACTAATACTGAGAATATTAATAAATTCTGGTTAGAGTTTGACGATAAAAAAGCAAACGAAGCAGGAAATCTTTTCTATGGAAAATGTGCAGAACTTTGTGGTCCATCCCATGCTTTAATGGATTTTAAAGTAAAAGCTATTAGCCGGGACAAATTTGATGCTTGGGTAACTTCGATGCAGAATGTTAAAGAACCACAAAAAGCCCAGACAGCTTCTGCGGCACAAGGACAAGAACTATTTAATAAAAGCTGTATTGGCTGTCATGCTGTAACACCATCAAACAAAATGCCTGAAACAGCACGTCTAGCACCAAACTTATCAAACTTTGGTGAACGATCTCGTGTAGCCGGTGTTTTGGATCATAATAAAGAAGAGTTAAAAAATTGGATTCGTAATCCAGAAACATACAAACCAGGTAACATGATGACAGGAAAATACCCGGAAATGTCTGAAAAACAGCTAGATGCTTTAGCAGACTATTTAATGGGCTTAAAGGCCCAGCAATAAATGGGGAATTGGTTGAAAGGGAGGTAAAATTGTGAGTACCTATGCTCAAAAAAAGGGATTTGGCGCAACTTTATGGGACTTTTTAACAACTGTTGACCATAAAAAAATTGCCATCCTATATCTCATTGCAGGTGGATTTTTCTTCTTAGTGGGCGGACTTGAAGCAGTATTTATCCGTATCCAACTTGCAGTGCCTAATAATGATTTTGTGAGTGCCGGATTATTTAATGAAATTATAACAATGCACGGAACAACAATGATTTTCTTAGCTGCGATGCCGCTGGTTTTCGCTTTTATGAATGCAGTAATGCCATTACAGATTGGAGCACGCGATGTAGCGTTTCCATTTGTTAATGCATTAGGATTTTGGTTGTTCTTTTTTGGAGGAATATTCCTAAACCTCTCTTGGTTCTTAGGAGGAGCACCTGATGCAGGATGGACATCTTACGCGTCACTTGCACTTCATTCACAAGGACATGGTGTAGACTTTTATATCTTAGGTTTACAGATATCTGGTATTGGAACCTTGATTGGTGGTATTAACTTCCTAGTCACTATCATTAACATGCGTGCACCAGGTATGACCTATATGAGAATGCCGTTGTTTACTTGGACAACTTTTGTCACTTCAGCACTCATTTTGTTTGCATTTCCTCCATTAACAGTTGGTTTAGTTTTAATGATGTTTGACCGTTTGTTTGGAGCGAATTTCTTTGATCCTACTCTGGGTGGAAATACAGTTATTTGGGAACATCTTTTCTGGATCTTCGGTCACCCAGAAGTATATATTTTAATACTTCCAGCTTTCGGGATTTTCTCTGAGATTTTCCCAATTTTCTCAAGAAAGCGTTTATTTGGATACTCTTCCATGGTATTTGCAACTGTATTAATCGGTTTCTTAGGCTTCATGGTATGGGCTCACCATATGTTTACAACAGGTTTAGGTCCTGTTGCAAATGCCATTTTCGCAGTTGCTACAATGGCGATTGGTGTACCGACTGGAATTAAAATTTTTAACTGGCTTTTAACAATGTGGGGAGGAAGTGTAAAATTTACCACTCCTATGCATTGGGCAATGGCGTTTATTCCATCATTTCTTGCTGGTGGGGTAACAGGGGTAATGCTTGCCTCCGCAGCAGCCGACTATCAATATCATGATACTTATTTCGTTGTTGCACACTTCCATTATGTAATTGTGGGTGGTGTGGTATTTGCAGTCTTTGCAGGTACACATCTATATTGGCCAAAAATGTTTGGAACAATGTTGAATGAAGTTTTAGGTAAAATTACTTTCTGGTTGTTCTTCATCGGGTTCCACTTAACATTCTTTATCCAACATTTCTTAGGTTTATGGGGAATGCCGCGACGCGTTTTCACATACCTTCCTGGTCAAGGATTTGACACTGCTAACATGGTTAGTTCTATAGGTGCTGCGTTTATGGGCTTAGGTGTTATCGTAATGTTATATAACATCATTATTACTTCTGTGAAAAATGTCAAAGTTGGAAATGATCCATGGGGAGACGGAAGAACACTTGAATGGGCAATCCCTTCTCCACCACCGTTTTATAATTTTAAGCAACTTCCACTCGTTCGCGGTTTAGATGCTTACTGGTTAGAAAAAATGGATGGTAAAAAAGGGATGACTCCGGCAGAGCCGCTTGGTGATATTCATATGCCAAATTCATCATTTTTACCGTTTATGATGGCACTAGGATTATTCATTGCAGCCTTTGGTGCAATGTACCATGTGAATGATAAGGCTTGGGCTTTACCAGTATTGATCATCGGATTATTAGTAACCTTTGGCTCCATGTTCTTACGTTCAGTGAAGGATGATCATGGATTCCATATTCATAAAGAGGATTTAATTGATGAGGATGATAAGGGGGTTAAGGCATAATGCACGCAGATGAAAAATTTACTTATGAAACATGGCCTGCTGCGCCGGAAAAATCAACCCTTGAATCAAAAAACAAATTCTTAGGTTTTTGGTTTTTCTTAGGGGGAGAGACTGTTCTTTTTGCCTCCCTATTTGCTACTTACCTTGCATTGAAGGATAAAGTTCCTGATTCAAGTCACCATCTAGCTAAGGATTTATTTGAATTACCATTAACATTTGTAGCGACAATGCTCCTTTTAACGAGTTCATTAACAAGTGTTTACGCAATGTACCACATGAAGAACTTTGCCTTCAAAAAAATGATGGTCTGGCTCGGTCTTACTGCTCTATTAGGTGCAGGTTTCTTAGGACTTGAGGTTTACGAGTTTTCCCATTATGTTCATGAAGGACATACATTTACAAGCAGTGCTTTCGGATCTGCCTTCTACACACTAGTTGGTTTTCATGGAGGCCACGTTGCATTTGGTTTACTTTGGTGTTTAACATTAATGTTTAGAAATTCCAGACGAGGCTTAGACCTTTACAACGCTCCAAAATTCTATGTATTTAGTTTATACTGGCATTTTATCGATGTTGTTTGGGTATTTATCTTTACAGTAGTATATTTAATGGGAATGGTGGGATAAACTGATGGCTAATCAACAACTAAATTCAGGTAACCCAAGAGTTGACATTGAATATCGTCGCAAGAAAAATGCAGAAGAGATGAAATATCAAGTGGTTTCTTTTGCATTGATGATTTTTTTAACTCTCATTGCGTTTGCAGCCGTAGCTATTAAAGGGTTTACTGCATGGTTTACTGTTCCATTTATCATCCTTTTAGCAGTGGTCCAAGTAATATTCCAACTATATTATTTCATGCATATGAGTCATAAAGGTCATGAAGCTCCATCGTTATTTCTTTACTCTGGAGTATTGGTAGGAGCAATAACCATCCTTGCCTTTACTACAATTATTTGGTGGTAATATGTTCAAAAAAGAAAATCGGCTTATGGCCGATTTTCTTTTTTAGACCTATCTAAGGGTTGTTTCCATTTTCTTTGCGTTTCGTTTTGGACAAGGGTATAATTTAGCGAATAATACTTTTAAATCATAATGAGGTGATTTGGGTGCTTGCATTAGATATATTCGGTTTTAAAGCACTTTGGAGCCCGTATTTTTTACTAATCTTAATAGTCATAACTGTAGGGTATTTTGTCCTTACCACAAAATACAGAAGTTTGTTTCCAGATAGTGAACCATTAAAGAAAACACAAAGTGCTTTGTTTATTTTATCGATGGTTCTCCTTTATGCCATTAAAGGATCTCCTCTTGATTTATTAGCACACCTAATGTTTTGGGTCCATATGATTCAAATGGCTGCTTTAGTTTTAGCCGTTCCACCTATTTTTATCATAAGTATCCCTACCTGGGTTTGGAGAAAATTTTTTAGTATCGGAGCAATTAATTCCGTATTTACTGTATTAACAAAGCCACTTATTGCATTGGTAGTCTTTAATGGATTATTTTCCTTTTATCATGTACCTATTATTTTCGATCATGTTATGCAAAATGGGTGGATGCATGCTGGCTACTCTATCCTTTTATTTGTTGTAGCAACCTTTATGTGGTGGCCTTTACTTAATCAGCTCCCAGAACATCAGACCTTAAGCGGACTGAAAAAGGTTGGTTATATTTTTGCGGATGGGATTCTGTTAACACCAGCTTGTGCCTTAATCATTTTTGCAGATACACCTATGTATGCAACTTATTCTGATCCCCATGTTTGGGGACAAGTGATGAGCCTATGTGTTGGACCAGCTAACTTCGATAGCTTAAATTTGAGTGGTCCACAACTTTTTAGTTCGATGTCATTACTACATGATCAGCAGCTTGGTGGAGTTTTGATGAAAATTATTCAAGAAATTATATATGGTGTCATTCTTGGTCATGTTTTCTTCGAATGGTATCGTAAAGATCAATCAGACTCTGAAAAGGAAATGAAGCAACCATTAAATCCGTTGCTCATTAAATAATCTCCCATACTCCTGGGAGATTTTTTTACTGATAAGCCTTAATTTCTTGGGTATCGTTTGAAAAATAAGGATCGTTGAACTACTATTATTGTAGAATAAAAGAAAAGAGAGGACGCCTAAATGAATTCCTTACCTATTTTACCTACTATTAGTACCTCATTTATTGTTTTAAGTGCTATAACTGTTGCTATTGGATGGTGGCAAATTAAGCAAAGACATATTGAGGCCCACAAAAAGACAATGTTTTTGGCAGCTATTTTTGCTGTAATCTTTTTTGTTATCTATGCTTCTAGAACCCTCTTTATTGGAAATACTTCGTTTGGTGGGCCAGATAATATTAAAATTTATTATACAATATTTTTAATCTTCCATATTACACTTGCGACGACTGGAGCTGTATTCGGCATAGTCTCTATCCTGACAGGATACAAAAACAAACTTTCTATCCATCGTAAGCTGGGCCCGATAACTAGTTTCATTTGGTTTTTTACTGCGATCACGGGTGTTGCCGTATACTTATTGCTTTATGTATTTTATCGAGGCGGGCAGACAACATCTTTGCTAAAAGCAATACTTGGACTGTAAAAATTAATCGCTTCCTAATAATAAAAAGACGCATGAGAACCATGCGTCTTTTTTCGATTATAATGCAAACTTACTTACTTCAGCTTTTACCTCATCGAGAATTTTTTTACATTGATTCACAAGAGAGGTTGGGAAGCTTTCGCCTTCACCATATTCTACACCATGCGGGTAATAATGTTTGCCTAAAAGCGGTGTCATTAATTGAATAGTTGCTTTATCAGCGCCAATATCGCCCTCAACCGCATGACCACGTACACGCAAGTAAAATACCCCTTCTTTTAATTCAAACTTGCGGTCGTATGTAACTCGTTCGTAGTCCCATTGTCCTTCGCGAACTAAACCGTGATCTAACATTACTTCATCTAAACGGTTTAAGTCAGCCCTTAACTTTTCAATTTCAGTATTCTCGAATTTCATAATGAATCCCTCCTAAAAACAATACCATTGCCCCTATGTTTCCTATTTAAGTAGGAAAGCAATAATAATTCAATTTAATAATAGTTGAAAATGTTTCAACTTGCAATGAATACCTTCAGCGAATAAAACAATCTTGGTAGGAAACCCTAAAATAATGGTAAGAGGAATTAAATAAACTTAGGGGGCAGCAAAATGGAAAAAATCCGAGATATAATGACTGAAGAGGTAGAATGCTGTACGTTACTGGATAATGTTTATGAAGTCTCCTTAAAGATGAAGCAATTAAATGTTGGGGCTATACCAATTATTGACCAGGAAAAGCTTGTCGGAATGATTACAGACCGTGATATTGTTGTTCGAGGTGTTGCTGAAAAACATCCTGGTTCAACAAAAGTAGAAGATATCATGAGTAATGACCTTATTACTGTTACTCCTGATTCTTCCAGTAAAGATGCAGCAAAATTAATGGCAAAGCATCAAATCCGACGTTTACCTGTGGTAGAGGAAGGTAAGTTAATAGGAATTGTTTCCCTTGGTGATTTCGCGATCCGCGAATTGACTGACGACCAAGCAAAAGAGGCATTAACGGAAATATCTGAGCAAAATTATAATGGAGCACAACATTAAAAATTATTATATAAAAAAATAGTTTTACCATTAGAAAACAGGTACTCATTGTGCCTGTTTTCTTTTCGTCAGTTCATTTGTCTGACATTTTTGATAATGACTATTACTATTCAAGATATTGATGATATAATAATTTTATCTATATATATAATGATACATGAAAGTAATAGAGAGGGTGAATGCCTCTGCGTACACTGACTAGAATTCTTATTCTTTCAGCAGTTTTCTTAACTATCGGTTTTTATGTGAGTATAAACGAAAATAACGATAGTAATATTTTAATTAAAGAAGATCGTACTTCAGAAATGAAACAACCTATTTCACAAAATCCTGATAATAAGCCAAGTAAAAAAATAATCTCGGAAAAACCGAAAGAAGGTTTGGCTTTATTAATTGGGAAAAATGAAGGGGAATTAGAAAAAATACTTGGTTCACCAGATCGGATCGATGAGTCAATGTATGGTTACCAGTGGTATATTTATAATCAAGAAGATAAAAAGTATGTCCAAGTGGGTGTTGAAAATAAACGTGTAGTTACGATTTTCGCCATAGGCCAAAATCTTGATGTAGCACCTTTTGAAATAGGAGAGCCGGTTGAGGAAATCTTTAATACGCATTATATTGATACAAATATTAAGATTGACTTTAATGGTAATTCGTATCATTTTGAATTGAATGATGCTGATTTAAATCTACGGCCAATGGTGCAATTGGGTGATGTCTTTGTCCAGCTCTACATAGATAAATTTACTGGCAATCTTTCAAGTGTTCGGTTCCTTAATGCAGAAACACTAATTAAACAAAGGCCATATGAACTTGTTTATAGTGGATATTTAATCAAAGCACCTGAACCTAGTGAAGAAATGGGGCGTGCCATTGAAGAAGATACAGAACAAGAGATATTTGACCTAACGAATGTCTTACGAGTAAGACATAATTTAAAGAAATTAAAATGGGATGAGAATACGGCAGAGGCCGCGTTTGAGCACAGTAAGGATATGTCAGTAAATAACGACTTTTCACACACTTCCAAGAAATTTGGAGATCTTACCAAACGATTAAAAACGGCCCATGTGGTTTACCAGGCTGCAGGCGAGAATATTGCGGCAAATTATACAGATGGACCAGCTGTTGTCGAGGGTTGGCTAAATAGTAAAGGACACCGTGAGTCACTGTTAAACAAGGAATACTCTCATCTTGGTGTAGGGGTGTTCCAAAAGTACTATACCCAAAATTTTATATCAAAAACAGAACAATGAAAAAGGTGACGAATATGTCACCTTTTTTCAATCTTATATTGATTAAATATAAATCTGTTTTGCTCCCATTTCCCGTATAATCGGATCACATCCCCCACATTAAAAGACACTTTATTGAAATTGTTAGTAATGGGTGTGATCTTTTGGGCGGTGACTAGTTTTGTTTCTGTTTGTAGTTTTAAGGATTGAACATAAATGTAGCGATGATAATAAAACCGTTGCTTTTCTTCGACAATACTTTTAATTTCACCTGTTATGATTGCTTCTTGCTGTACTTGGCCAGTATCAAGCCACTTTGCATCGTGCTCCTTCATCTCTTTTTTTGTAAGCCAAAAAAAGTAAAGGCAAATAATTGGGATTACGATGGCGGTGACCATTATTGATCACACCTCCGCTTATTATTTTTTTATAATAAAGAATGTACCTGTGGCATAGGCGATTTTTTTTCCGTCACTCCGATATGCTTCACCTGAGATGACCATTGTTTTGCTGCCTCTATGAACAATTTCCGCTTTACAGTAGAGTGTTTCTCCGATACCTGGTGCTGTGTAATGGATATTCAATTGATTTGTTACGGCTCCATAACCTTCTGGTTGAAGATAATTAGCCAGACTCCCCATTGCTGTATCAAGAACCGTCGCAGTAATCCCGCCATGGACAATATCTAGGTTGTTATTAAGAGTTGGGTCTAAAGGAATCGTAATTTCGCAGGTTTTCTCATTTAGTTTTCTATCCATTTGTAGAATTCCGTCAATATATGTACTTCGCTTTTGTTTAATTTTTACTTGGAATCCCGATAAAAGGTAGGCAAGAGAATTTAAATCAGCCTCTGAACCAGTTTCAATACATGTTTCTAATAATCGACGTAATTCATCTTTCATTATACTTACCTCTTTCATTTCTTTGTCTTTTGACATCTTACCATTTACAAGGCAAATATTAAATATTTTAATCTCGGTGTTCTTTCACATTTGTAAAATTCTTTCATATTGTATTATTGGGACTAATTTGGGCTGAGGTGAGATAAATGACACAAAAAAAATTACACCCTTCCGTGTCACAATTCAAAGAATTTGTTAAAAACAATCCAAAACTAATTAAAGAAGTACGGAAAGGGCAGGCAACTTGGCAGGAACTATATGAAGACTGGTATTTATTGGGTGAAGAAGATAGCCGCTGGGAATCGATGGGATCTGATACTGGATCAGTGGATGAAACGAGCACAGAGTCTAAAGGTGATTGGCTTTCTAATATTATGGGAATGGTTAAGAAAATGGATCCGAATCAAATGCAAAACCACATGAATAACCTAAGTCAGGCTCTGGGGGCGATCCAAGGTGTAATTTCACAATTTCAAGGAGAAAACCCTGGTACAGGTCCTGTTAAGCCGTCAGAAGGACCTAAACATCCATTTCTATTTAGAAAAGATTGATGGAAAGGAACTTTAACTTATGCGAAGAGATATACTGCAATATATTGAAAGTCAAAAGGACTTAAAACAATTCATTCGCGAACAACCAATATGGTATAGAAAGCTGTCAAGAAATCCATATGATTTGCAATCGCTTGAAATTGAATCCTTACACTATTATAAGAAAACAATTCCTGACCAAGTGAATAAATTTTCGAATAGTGTACAAATGGCTTCGATGATGTATAACATGTTTCAGGCGATGAAAAATCAAAATTAAACAAAGTCACAGGATTTATTTTGTGGCTTTTTTTATTTGTCATAGCGGAGTAAGACTAAAAAAAGAAAAGGAGGCGAACAATACAAGCAAAAGAAGGAGTGAATTTAAATGAAAAAGCTAGTTCCGCAATTAGTCCTAATGATCTTTTTGATTGGAATCCTTACTGGATTTAATAATGTCTTACCTAGAACTGAAATTCCTTCACTATATGTCCACCACCAGATCGAAAGTGATACAGTTTTAATTAATTGTATTGTTACAGGAATCAGCTTCCGTGACGCAGACCCTTCAAAAGGAAGAATCGGGAAGATTGTTGTTTGGGTGGATGGAAAGAAAAATAGCGAGGTTAAAGCGGCAGCTTTTATAATTAAAGGTTTTTCACCGGGAACCCATAAGGTAAAGTTAGAAGTTGTCAATCCAAATAATGAACCGTATGGATTAGCGAAAGAATTTATGGTAAATATCCCTAGATAAAATGAAATTTTCACATTACTGCCACTTTCATGTTAAAATATCTTTGGAGGTGGGCGTAAAATGCTTGCAACGTTAGAGAGAATTGAATTATTGGAACAAGCTGAGCAATTGGCAAAGATGGTTTTAGAATCTGAAATAGCTGAACAATATCAAATATGTTTATATAAATTGCAAAATAACAAGGAAACACAGCGGAAAATAAATCAATTCGTTCGTCTAAAGGAGTTATATGACGAGGTCCAGCGGTTTGGTAAATACCATCCTGATTATAAAAAGGTAATGACACAAATCCGCGAAAATAAAAGGGAAATGGATATGGATCCCCTGGTAGCAGAATTCAAATTGGCTGAGAATGATTTGCAAGACCTACTAGATGCAATTAGTATTATTGTAGGCGGTGCGGTCTCTGAACATATAAAAGTTCCAACAGGAAATCAGTTTTTTGAAACGAAAACCAGCCACGTTAGTGGTTGTGGCGGTGGAGGAAGCTGTGGGTGCGGCTGAAAAATCAGCGAATTGTGCTGATTTTTTTTTGTAATTTCAATTTTTTCAGATTTTAAGCACTTATCTGGAATAAGTAGCAAAGTTTGAATTGAAAAGGAACGTTTTAATATGCTAGACTTATGTAAAATGATGGTTTGTTGAAGGGGAAAAAAGTATGTTTGTTCAAAGACAAGGATTGGTTGTTTGGCTTTACTCGTTAAAACAAGCTAAAATGCTTCGGCGTTTCGGAAACGTTCATTACGTTTCAAAAAAGTTGAAGTATGTTGTTCTGTATTGTAATCAAGAAGAGCTGAATGAAATAATGGAAAAGTTGAATTCTTTTTCGTTTGTAAAGAAAGTAGAACCTTCATATAAACCATTTTTAAGAATGGAGTATGAGAATTCGGCGCCAGATAAAGCAAAGGAATATGATTATAAAATGGGTATTTAAAAAGGTGAGGGATATTTATTCCCCTCACCTTTTCCTATTGAAGCGGAAGTAAATAATGATTAAGACGGAGAATGCCGATTAAGTGCTGGTAATACAGCTCTTTTTCATAAAAAATGGTTGACGGCTTAACAGATAGCTCATGTATTTGCTTACCATGTTTTACAGCAGTAGAAGCAAAGATATCATACCTCTTATTTGAAATAAATTTTGGGTTTGGAATACCCTCCCGACAAATATATAGGGCTTGAAATTTTCCTGGGTCTGTTGGCTTTAATACGACAACCAATGAGGTTCGTTCCTGATCATCAATCTTTGTGTGCAGTGCGAGCATATGTTGAAGTCGGTGTTGATTTGCATTTGTAAGCTCAATCAGTTCATATATATCTGAATATCCTTCTCCTAATTCAATAAAACGCTGGATCAATGAAAACTCTCCTTTAAAATGGCTTATTTCAAGAATACTCTACCACTAATTTCCGATCTTTTGAATAATAAGTAAAAAAAAACCTGCAGAAAATTCTGCAGGTTCCTTCCATATCCTCATAAAGGATAGAAGGCAAAGGGAGAGGAGAAACCGGAGGAAGAACTTATGGGGAAACGTAAGTCTTCTCCGCGGTTGGCAACAACATCCTCGAATTGATGTTGTTAATTACATTATTTCCACAACCTAAAAGCTTATACGTACTTTCGAATAAATTTTCCTGATGAAAGAATCATATTCTGTAAATCATTACTCTAATGAAAAGATATTCACTTACTAATTGTCTCCTTTTTGTATATTATGGTAGGATGGATTAAGAAATTATTTCTGAAAAAATGTGGTGATATGGTAGTGAGAGTGGTTTCAGGGATTTGCAAAGGTAGACCTTTGAAAGCTGTTCCAGGTAATACAACGAGGCCGACAACTGATAAGGTAAAAGAGGCTTTATTTAATATGATTGGTCCTTATTTTGATGGCGGCATTGGATTGGACCTATTTGCTGGAAGCGGTGGATTAGGTTTGGAGGCACTTAGTAGGGGCTTGGATAAAGTTATTTTTATTGACAGAGAATTAAAGGCCATTCAAGTGATCCAGGAAAATATTAAAGCTTGTAAATTTGAGGACCAAACGGAAGTCTATCGCAATGATGCCGATAGAGCATTAAAGGCTCTCATAAAAAGAGAAATCTGCTTTGATTACATATTTTTAGACCCGCCGTACAAAAAACAACAACTCGTCAGTTTAATGGAAAAAATGGATAAACAGGATGTAGTAAAAATAGATGGATGCGTTGTCTGTGAGCATAGCTTCGATGTTGAATTACCAAAATCATTAGGGCGGTTTATCCAAATAAAACATGAAAAGTATGGAATGATCGCGATAACTATTTATATACGAACAGATATTGAGTGAGGGGGAGTCAATTTGACAGGAATAGCCGTTTGTCCAGGAAGCTTTGATCCAATTACATATGGTCATTTAGATATTATTAGAAGAGGTGCCAAAGTATTTGATACTGTCTATGTGAGTGTTTTAAACAATTCATCTAAAAATCCATTATTCAGTGTTGAAGAGCGAATGAATCTAATCAAGGCTGTAACAAAAGATCTTCCTAATGTTAAGGTAGATGTCCATTCTGGCTTACTTGTTGATTATGCAAAGGCTGTTAATGCTAATGCTATCATCCGTGGATTGCGGGCAGTTTCAGATTTTGAGTACGAAATGCAAATCACTTCGATGAATAGAGTGCTAAATGAAGATATCGAGACCTTTTTTATTATGACCAATAATCAATATTCCTTCTTAAGCTCCAGTATTGTAAAAGAAGTGGCAAAATATAATGGGAACATATCAACGCTCGTCCCACCAATTGTTGAAAAAGAATTACAAAAGAAATTCAAAAAACAATAAAAAAGAGCTTTGGCAGCTCTTTTTTATTGTTTTTTTACGCGGGAAAACAAAATTAGCACATACACTAAAAGGGAGAAAATGGTGATAAGCGGACCAACTTCTATCATTTTATGATAAAAATGATCTGCCCATGAACCGTCTTCAAAAAAACCAACAGGTAAAGCGTTAGAAGGTTGCTCTTGATTATTGAAACGCAAGTAAACTGGCTTCCACAAAATCAATGCAAACAAGCTTGCAAATATACCTTGAAGGATTCTTGCAATAAAAAATGGTTTAAATCGGATATCTGTTTGTGCCAGGATGCTTGCAACCTGTGCTTGGACACTAAATCCACTAAATGCCAGGATAAAGCTGGTAATCATTGCTTTTTGTAATAGAGTAGCATCTTGAACCAGACTCGTTAGTTGGCTGCCTAATGTGATTTCAAATAAACCAGATATAAAAGGAATGCTTAACATTTCAGGGAAAGACAATGAGGATAACAAGATCTCCACTGATTTTGCAAGTGTCGCTGTGATATGTAAATGATAAAGTAATTTGTTAATCACAGAAAATAAAATAATAAACCCGCCAACCATTAATAAAGTTTGAATAGAAGAATTAACTGCATCACCAAGAAGTTTACCAATTGGTCGATTATCTTTTAATCTTGTTTGATGCAAAGCGGATAAAGCCAATCGGATTTTGAACTTTTTATTTTTCTTACTAATTTCGTCAGGGGATTCATTCCCATAAAAACGCATGATTAATCCAACACAAATATTTCCTAAATAGTGGGCTAATGCAAGAATAACACCTAAATGAGGATTATAGAAAAAACCTACAGATACTGCCCCAAAGATAAATAAAGGGTTAGAAGAATTTGTGAAAGAAACAAGTCTTTCTGCTTCAATTCGTGTTAAGTGGCCTTCCTGACGTAATCTTGCGGTAAACTTTGCTCCAGCAGGGAATCCTGAAGCCATACCCATCGCCCAAACGAACCCTCCAACACCAGGTACCTTAAAGAGAGGCCTCATTAATGGCTCCAATAATACGCCGATAAATTTGACAACCCCAAAGCCAATTAACATTTCAGAAACAATAAAAAAAGGTAATAGGGATGGAAAGACAATTTCCCACCACATATTTAGCCCTCGTATAGAAGCGTCTAATGACTCTTGAGGAAAAGAAATAAGGGAGGCAGCTAAAATAGTGACGGATATAGATAAAAAAATAGTTTTTAGTTTGGAACGAAACAATGAAGGAACCTCCTTCCGAGAGGGATCGATGAAACTGTGCAATCAATTAATTGAATGGTAAAATAAGAAATATTCTTATCCTGACTTGTCCTCATATAAAACAAATATACTCATAGAACGTTTATTTAGACCATAAGATTGAACGAGATTTCTTATTTCTGTGGATTGGCTTCAGGAAGTCCTGTCTGTTACGTAGAAAAAACATCTAATAGGTTTAAATAGGAGGTCTTTAGTAATGGAGCACCCTAAAATAGGCTTGGCGCTTGGTTCGGGTGGTGCACGCGGGTTTGCTCATTTAGGAGTCATAAAAGCATTGAAAGATGCTGGAATTCCGATTCATCTGATTGCAGGCAGCAGCATGGGGGCGCTGGTTGCAAGTTTTTACGGGGCAGGAATTGACATGGATCGGTTATATAAATTATCCACAGCTTTTAAAAGAAAATACTTTTTGGATTTTACTGTTCCGAAAATGGGATTTATCTCAGGAAAAAAAGTAAAGGAATTTATTAAGGTTTTTACTCATGGAAAAAACATTGAGGACTTGTCTATTCCAATAGGTATCGTCGCAACTGATTTATTGACAGGAGAAAAGGTTGTTTTTCAAACGGGGCCGGTTGCTAATGCTGTAAGAGCAAGTATTTCCATCCCGGGGATTTTTGTTCCAGAAAAATATAATGGGAGAATCCTTGTTGATGGTGGTGTATCTGACCGTATTCCTGTTTCTGTGGCTAAAGAGATGGGGGCGGATATAGTTATCGCAGTAGATGTCTCCAGAGTGAAACGGAACGCAGAAATTACCTCTATTTACGATGTGATTATGCAGAGTATAGACATTATGCAAGCGGAAATAATTAACAATAGAGAGATCGCTGCTAGTGTAATGATTCGACCCCCTGTTGAAATTTATAGTTCACGAGCCTTCACAAATATTGATGAGATCATTAATCTTGGTGAGGAAGAAGCGAAAAAACATCTAAAGCAAATAAAAACCGTGATTGAACAGTGGAAGGGGTAGAAAATGCGATGCGCAAAAAATTATATATAGGTTCTGCACTAATCGTTGCCATTCTTTTTATCTGGGGAATGTTCTATTCATTGCCTTATTATGTTTCAAAACCTGGAATGGCGAAAGAACTTGGACCAATCATTATGGTTGATGGCGGCGATAAAGATAAAGGTAATTTTATGCTTACAACAGTTAGAATGGGTAGAGCAAATATTTACTCCTATTTAGAAGCAAAGATACGAAATTATGAAGAACTTTATCCATTAGATATGATTTTAAATAAAAAAGAAACAGAGGAAGAATATAATGCAAGACAGCTCCATCTGATGGCAGGCTCAAAACTTAATGCGATAGAAGTTGCCTACCGTAAGGCGGGATTACCTGTAAATTATAAATATAAGGGGATCTATGTCATGCAGGTGATTCCAGAAATGCCTGCGGACGGAAAGCTTTCCACGGGTGACCGAATTTTTAAGGTCGATGGGCAGCAATTGCCTTCTTCGGAAAAATTTATTGATTACGTAAGCAAAAAACAAGCTGGGGACAAGGTGAAATTAACCTACTTACGAAATAAAAGTACAAAGACTGTTACATTAGAACTTCAGCCTTTTAAAGAGAATCCTCAAAAGGTGGGGATAGGGATTTCTCTAGTGGACGATAAAGAAATAGTTGTCAATCCAAAGGTTAAAGTAAAAACAGATGAAATTGGGGGACCATCTGCTGGATTCATGTTTTCATTAGAAATCTATAACCAGTTAACAGAAGGAGACTTAACTAAGGGCTATCAAATTGCCGGTACCGGGACGATTGATGTGGATGGAACGGTTGGACCTATTGGAGGAATTGAACAAAAAATCGTAGCTGCTGACAAGGCTGGGGCGGAGTACTTTTTAGCTCCTAATGAAAAAGGGATAAAGAATTCCAATTACCGGAATGCAGTAAAAACTGCAAGGGACATAAAAACCAAAATGAAGATCGTTCCAATTGATACATTTGACGACGCAGTTAGGTATTTAGAAAAACTACAGGAAAAATAAAAATGATGGTGCGTCTGCATCATCATTTTTATTTTTCCTGTATATAAATTGGCGGTTGCTCAAATTCCTGACGAAGCATTTTGTTTTTTAAATGACTAGGAATCCCTAGAGAATAAATCCGAGCTGCCTTAATATCAAGGTTTATTTCTTTTTCTTTAAATGAGGCTAGTTTTGAAATAAGGGGGAGACTAAGGTGAGACTTCATCTTATTTAAGTATTCTCTGCCCATACTGGTCATTCCTAAAAGTCTTAGATAAGAGGCTTTTTCCGAGTGTCTCGTTATTTCCCCCTTTTTTGTGTTCGTTAAAATATGAACACATAACCTTTGCAGCCTTGTCCATGTATATCTTTTTGTTTTAATTTGCTGCATAAATTTATGAAAGTTATCAGTTACAAGAGCTGCTGCTTGAAGTCGGTTCTCAAGTCCCTCTTCCATCTCATAAATTTCCCTGAGTTCACTTGGGCTAGAATGAATCAAGCGAAATTGAAGGTAGCTCCAATAATTTTCCCATTGGTGAAATCTCTGAAATTGTTGTTCATACTCTTTTAATAAAAATTTTGTTTGCTCTGGTACATATTGATCAATTTCTGCTTGGCCTTCGTTATCTGTAAAAATGGCTTTTCGAATACTCGTCGCACTTGCAATTGTTGCAGAAGCAAAATGTTCATCGTGATAGTCAGCGTTTTTTCGTGCGATTGTCATCGGTCTGACTGAACTCTTTTGTCGTTGGATTGCTTTTATGTATTCAAGTCCAAGAATATTATTTGGTTTTGCTAAATCCAAATAATTATTTGCATCAGGCAATTGTTTAAAAGCTAAGGAAAGAGCTTTAGGATAGCTGACACCAGTATCTAAGTGCCATTTGATGTTTTCATTAAATGAGTTTTGTTGTTCTTTTAAGTAATCGATAGTTTGAATGAAGGAGGGTAAATCTCCACTTTCACTGCCAAAACAGAGAGAGTTGCAGCCGACTGCATCTAAAATTGACACAGCACCGTTTGCGAACGTTTCCGCTTTCTGAGTAGCGAAGCGATAGGGAAGCTCAAAGACAATATCTACCCCATTTAACAATGCCATCTTGGTGCGCTGCCATTTGGAAACAAGTGCCGGTTCTCCACGTTGTAAAAAGTTTCCGCTCATTACTGCAATGACAACATCTGCCTCTGCAGCCTCCTTTGATGCTTGTAAATGAAAGGCATGTCCATTATGAAAAGGGTTGTATTCCACTATTAAACCAACAGATTTCATTTATTTTCTCCCTTTTTTTTTTAACTACTAACATTATATCAATAATTTAAGGAAACCAATCAAATTATATGATAAGATATTAAAGATGTTTGCAAATAGCTTATCTGGTTAAACTAGTATGGGAAACCTATATGAGCGATTGCTTTTAATCACCTGACGGGGTGTAAAGAAAAAACATTGACAAAAAATTTATCGAAGGCTATAATTACCTTTGTTGCCTTGGGGTGATTCAATTGAAATGGACATTAAGTCAATTACAAAAATATCGAAACAAGGATTTTATGATTGATGAGATGGTTCGTGTGGATGAGATCAAACAAGATGATCCAACCATCCGAGAAGTTTCTCCGATGCATATTACTGGTCGGGGAGATATCGATTCAACAAAAGTGACATTCCATTTACAAATCGAAGGTTACTTAATACTTCCTTGTTCTCGTACTTTAGTGGATGTAAAACTTCCAATTAATGTCGAAACAACTGAAACGTTCCTCTTGCAAGGTTCAGTTTATGAAACTGAAGAGGAAGCATATCAAGTAAATAGTGATGTGATTGATGTAATGCCAATCCTTCGAGAAATTCTTTTACTTGAAGTTCCAATGCAAGTTTTTTGTGACGATGTTAATCATGAAGACGCTGCTCCACAGTCTGGCAAGGATTGGGAAGTTGTTCATGAGGAAGATCAATCTAAAAAAATGGATCCGAGACTAGCTGTTCTCGCAAAGTTTTTTGACGAAAACAATTCTTCTTCCGAATCATAATCGACAAATCTAAGAAGCAAAGTGAAGACCCAGCATTCCTGGCCTTCATTACTTTCTTAATACTCTTTAAGGAGGTGGGAAGAATGGCTGTACCTTTTAGAAGGACTTCTAAAACTGCAAAAAGAAAACGTCGTACTCATTTTAAATTAAACGTACCTGGTATGGTAAGCTGCCCAAACTGTGGTGAAATGAAACTTTCACACCGCGTATGTAAAGCTTGCGGAACATACAAAGGAAAAGACGTAGTGAACGACTAATTTTAAGGTAAGATAGAAAGCACAAGGGTGTTAAAGCCCTTGTGCTTTTGTCGTTTTAAAAAAAATACATACTCTAAATAAGTAATGAAAGGTTGAGATAGATTGTCTTATTCGATTGAAAAACAGGAAAAGGGTTATTTATTATTTACGATTAATAGAACTGAAAAAAGAAATGCTATTAATTTTGACGTGATGGAAGGCTTAGCTGAAGCTATAAAAAGAGCCTCTGAACCAGATATAAAGGCACTTGTGATTACTGGAAAAGACGACCGTGCTTTTTGTTCGGGAGGAGATTTATCTGTTTTTCACAAGCTTCATACAAAGGAAGAAGCGTACCCAATGCTTTCTAAAATGGCTAATATTCTTTATTCGCTGCTAACCTTAGCGGTTCCAACCATTGCACTCATAAATGGAACAGCGATTGGAGGCGGGTGTGAACTTGCAGCAGCTTGCGACTTTCGTATTGCGCGAGAGGGTATAAAGGCAGGGTTTGTACAAGGTAAGCAAGCGATAACAACAGGCTGGGGCGGAGGTTCAATTTTATCAGAAAAGTTCACAGTCTCAGCTGCTATGAAGCTTTTAATAGAAGCTGAACTGCAAACAGCATCATATTTAAACGAAATCGGTTTTATAGATGCTTTATATAGGGGTAACTCTCTTCAGGCTTGTGAAGCATACCTTGAGAAAATGTTAACAAATGATCGAAGTGTGCTGAAATCCTATAAAATGCTTTGGGTTAGAAAGTGGGAGGAAACTAAACTGCGTGAAAGAATAGAGGAAGAGGTAAGAAATTGTTCCTTACTGTGGGAAAGTGATGCCCATCATCAATATGTAAAAACTTTTATAGGTAAAAACAATGAATAAAGATTAAAACAGCGCTTTTGATTAAGTCTATCTTTTCTAGTAGATGCATATGTATTATAAAAACACTAGGAGGGATGATTTAATGTCACCAACTCGACAAGATGCATGGTCCCAAGACGAAGACTTGTTGCTTGCTGAAGTTGTGTTACGGCACATCCGTGAAGGCGGGACACAGCTGCAAGCGTTTGAGGAAGTAGGGAAGCAGCTTTCGCGTACCTCTGCAGCCTGTGGCTTTCGCTGGAATTCATTTGTTAGAAAACAATATAAATCAGGAATAGAGCTTGCCAAAAAGCAGCGTAAAGAGTTGAAAAAGCAACCTGTCTCGAATGAAGGAGAGACTATTCAGGAAGCAGTTAAAGTAGAAACCGTTCCTTCATCAATGGGAAATGAGCCAAACAGCACAATTACATTTTCGGCTGTTATTCAATTTTTAGAGGGTCTCCATCATAAAGCGCAAGCTTCATCCGATTATGAAGCAGACAGGAAGAGATCTTTTGAAAAAATCAAAGAGTTGGAAAAGAAGGCATTCTATTTAGCAGCAGAAAATGAAAGATTATCCAAAAATTTAAAGGCAATCGAAGAGGATTATCGATCATTAATTGAAATTATGGAAAGAGCTCGAAAAATGGTCGTCCTTCAGGATGAGGACCGACAACAAAAGGTTAAATTCCAAATGGATAAAAACGGGAACCTTGAAAGAGTAGAAAAGTAGAAAAAGCGGACCTAATGTCCGCTTTTTCATTTTTTTTAATTATGATGTTGTGGTTCGACGCCTTTAGGATACCAAACCAATGGATTTTCTCCACGGTCACGCTCCATATCGTATTCTACATTGGCAAAGTCCATTTTTTCCCAGAAACTCCTTGATTGAACTCTAGGATTCGTCTTAATCGGGAGACCAAAGCTCATCGCAAATTCTACAAGCACTTTGCCATACCCCTTACTTTGATAATCAGGCAATACCTCGAGCTTCCATATTTCTAAGTAACTTTGCGGCGGATAGAAGTAGCGGTCAAATTTTGCATCAATTTGATATAAACTCATTCGTGCTACTAGTTTGTCCCCGAAATAAATCCCGTAGAATGGTGAGTCGCTATTGTTATCAACCATATTTGCTTCAAGATCTTCAAGCATAGACAATTCTTGAATCCCATATTCTTTAAACTTTTTAAACTCTTCTAGTGTTTTAAAGTTTACTTTAAGTCTTTCCACTTTAACTGCCATAGTCGACCTCCTAAATATGAAAACCTCATAATCTTGTATATATTCATTTGTTCCTGAATATCATGATATGAAATTAATTTAGCATTATTCAAATGAATTACCTTCATTATATAACAAAACCTCAAAAAATTCTTCAAATAAGTTCAGAGAGCGTTTTCAAAGATTGCAGGAAATTTAGAAAATGATGTAGAAACATATTAACGGACGTTTTTTGAGGAGGAGAATTATTGAATAATCAATTAAACGAGAACCGTAAAATAATTGAATCGGGCGGACATCCAAAATATCATGAGAAGGCTAAAGAACAAAAAAAGCTCTTTGTTCGTGAGCGTCTTGTATTATTGTTTGATGAAGGAAAATACGAAGAAGATGGTAAATTCGCCAATTTTAAGGCTGGTGACCTTCCTGCAGATGGTGTCGTAACAGCGATTGGTAAAGTTAAAGGTCAGACTGTCTGTGTCATGGCAAATGATTCAACAATCAAAGCAGGGTCATGGGGAGCAAGAACGGTTGAAAAAATAATCCGCATTCAAGAAGTAGCGGAGAAATTAAAAGTTCCGTTATTTTATCTGGTCGATTCAGCAGGAGCAAGAATAACAGATCAATTAGAGATGTTTCCAAATCGAAGAGGTGCGGGAAAAATTTTTTATAATCAAGTGAAGCTTTCCGGGATGATTCCCCAAGTTTGTATTCTGTTTGGCCCATCCGCTGCTGGTGGGGCTTATATCCCGGCATTTTGCGATATTGTCATTATGGTCGATCAAAATGCTTCGATGTATTTGGGATCACCACGTATGGCAGAAAAGGTTATCGGCGAAAAAGTAACGCTTGAGGAAATGGGCGGTGCCAGGATGCATTGTTCTGTCAGCGGCTGTGGAGATGTTCTCAGTTATAGTGAGGAAGATGCGATTGAATCAGCTAAAAAGTATATCAGTTTCTTTCCAAGCAGTTTTAAAGAAAAACCAAAGATGACTGAAGGCACTTCAGCGAAACAAGGCCGTGAACTAGAAGCGATCATTCCAGAAAACCAAAACGCACCGTTTGATATGTATGAATGTATTGATAGACTTGTGGACCAAGATAGCTTTTATGAAATTAAAAAATTATTTGCCCCGGAATTGATAACGGGATTAGTTAGAATCGATGGAAGAGCTATTGGAATTATTGCTAATCAGCCAAAAGTAAAAGGCGGCGTTTTGTTTGTTGATTCCGCTGATAAAGCCGCAAAATTTATTCAGCTTTGCGATGCTTTTCATATTCCGCTATTATTTTTGGCAGATGTACCTGGTTTCATGATTGGAACAAAGGTTGAACGTGCAGGAATTATCCGTCATGGGGCAAAATTAATTGCTGCTATGAGCTCAGCTACTGTTCCGAAAATATCTGTAATTGTTAGGAAAGCTTATGGTGCTGGTCTATATGCGATGGCAGGTCCCGCTTTTGAACCTGATTGCTGCATCGCGTTGCCGACCGCACAAATTGCCGTTATGGGTCCAGAAGCCGCTGTCAATGCGGTCTATTCAAACAAAATTAATGAAATAACCGACCCGAAAGAAAAAATTGCTTTTGTACAAGAAAAACAGAAAGAATACAAAGAGCATATCGACATTTACAAGCTTGCTTCAGAGCTTATTATCGATGAAATCGTCGCTCCGTCTGAATTACGAAATATACTTATTCAACGCTTTGCTTACTATGAAACGAAAGAATTAAATTTCAGCGTGCGTAAGCATCCGGTTTACCCCGTATAATTTTATAGACCCTATTCGGCGGTTGTCGAATAGGGCTTATTTTTTCTAATCTTTCTAACAAACTATCGACAGCATCTGATAAAATATGGGTAAAGATGACTAAAAAGAGGGGTTACCATGAGGGTTGGAATTATAGGTGCTGGATCAATTGGCTTATTATTTGCCGCTTATATTAGTAGGGCGTTTGAGGTTACGATATACTGTAGATCAACAGAGCAAACATCTGAGATAAATAAAAATGGAATCGTACTAAAGAAAAAAGGAGAACAAACGAAATCCTTTGTACAGGCCCTGCCAATTACAGAGTGGAAGGGAGTAGAGGATTTAACAATTATCACGGTCAAACAGTATCAACTTTATCCAATCATTGAGAAAATAAATCAATTACCGGTAATTCCTAACAATCTATTATTTTTACAGAATGGCATGGGGCATTTAAAACAGCTTGAAACAATCCCGTTTACTAATATTTATGTGGGCTCAGTGGAGCACGGAGCCCTTAAAGAAAATTCATATACTGTATCCCATAATGGTGAAGGTATAACTAATGTTGCTGTTTTCAAGGGAGATATAACACTTTTGAGTGAATTTGTTTTTTCAGCACCCATCGAATTTCCACTTGTTCTCAAAGAGGATTACTTTCAAATGCTGCAAAATAAATTAATTGTCAACGCAGTCATTAATCCATTAACGGCAATTCTTCAGGTTAAAAATGGCGAATTAATAAATAATCAATACTATTTTCAAGTATTAAAAAATTTATATTCCGAAATTTCTACAGTATTAAATTTGAAAAATGCTGAAGAACATCTCCTACAAATTATTGATATTTGTAAAAACACCTCCGAAAACCGCTCCTCCATGCTTAGAGATATTGAAGCGAACAGAATGACAGAAGTAGATGCAATCTTAGGGTATATTTTAGAAGAAGCACAATGCAAGAAAATGGCAGCACCTCAGTTAGAGAACTTTTATTATTTAATAAAAGGGAAAGAAATGATAAAGGGGGCAAATCCTTGATTACTTTTCTATCCTCCATTATAACTATTTTCTTCACTTTACCATTTTTAGGATTATTCATCGTTTTTTTTATAACAAAACTGGTGACAAACAATACGCGAAAATCAGTCCACAGGGCACTTGATTATACAACGATTTTATTTATTATTTCCGTTCATTTTTTAATCGCTACTATTTGGGGTAAATCACTTTTTTGGTTAATAATACTAATAATGCTTTTAATAGCGATGATTTTTGTATTTGTTCATTGGAAGGTAAAAGAAGAAATTGTTTTGAAAAAAGTGATGAAGGGTTTTTGGCGTTTTAATTTTATCCTCTTTCTCCTTGCATACATCACCTTAACGCTATATGGATTAATTCATCGTGCATTAATATTTACCTTTTCCAACTGATTTCAAGCCAAAGTTTTTTTCAAATCCGGTTGGTAGTGGTATACTCTTAAAAGAATGAATTTGGGTGATCAGAAAGGAAGTACATGAATGGAGATTTTAAATCTCTCTTTACCAGCAACAAATCGGTTTGCTTCGAATTATTTGGAACAGTCTACTGAAATCGAGTCTTTTTTTCATTACAGGTATAATGAATTAACCGATGATGCCAAAAGGGTTTCTGAACTAAGTAACCGGTCATTTCCTCGCATAGAGGTTGCTGAACACATTGAGAGCTTTATGAAGCAGTTTCCATCGTCTGAAGCTGTTATCAAGTCAGTAGATAAACTTAAAACAAATAATAGCCTCGTAGTTATTGGTGGTCAGCAGGCAGGTATCCTCACAGGACCGCTTTATTCAATACATAAAGTCATTTCGATTATTAAATTAGCAGAGCAAAAGGAAGAGCAGCTTGGAGTACCAGTCGTTCCAGTATTTTGGATTGCAGGCGAAGATCATGATTTCCAAGAAGTTAATCATGTGTTTGTGCCAGTTAATCGAAAGGTAGATAAATGGACCTATCCGGAGAGAGTAGTTAATAAGAAAATGGTCTCCGATATTCAGTTAAACAAAGAAAGCTGTCTAGCATGGGTTAATAATCTAATTGAGAATTTCGGTGAGACAGAGCATACGAATACACTATTAGAATTTGCGAAAGAACAAATATCCATATCAACCACCTTCGTCGATTTCTTCGCAAATATTATTATGGAATTGTTCAAGGATTATGGGTTATTAATTGTTGATTCAGGTAACAGAGAGTTTCGTTTGCTGCAGAAAGAATTTTTAAAAAGTCAAATTCTTCACCATGAAGCGATAACAAACAAATTATTGGAACAACAAAGGGAAATTGGAAAAAAGGGTTTTCCGATTACGCTTGATGCAAGTGAAGAAAATGCCAACCTATTCTACTATGATCAGAAAATGAGTGAACGGATTCTACTTGAGTACGATAGAGGAAATGATCGTTTTGTGGGGAAAAATGGGACCTTGGCATTTACGAGAGAACAATTAGTGGTGCTAGCTGAGGAGAATCCGGCAAATTTAAGCAATAATGTGGTGACGCGTCCGTTAATGCAGGAATGGCTCTTTCCAACTGTTGCGTTCATTGCGGGGCCAGGTGAAATATCATATTGGGCAGAACTCAAACTAGTTTTTGAGCATTTTGATATGAAGATGCCGCCGATCGTTCCCCGTTTGAATATTACCATCCTTGATCGATCGGTGGAAACAGATGTTGCAGAATTGCATCTAAATTTAGCAGAGGTTTTGAGCAATGGAACGGACAAAGGAAGACACCAATTTCTAGAAGCGATAAAAGACAAAGAAGTGGAGTCACTATTTTCAATTACTAAAGAACAATTAGTAAAGCAATATAGACAAATTGAAGCAAAAACAGCTGAGTTAGACCGCGGCCTCTTACCATTATTTAAGAAAAACGAAGATTACCTATTAAAAGAAATCGATTTTTTGAAAAAGAAACTTGATGAAGCAGTAAGATTAAAGCACGATAATATGATCAAAAAATATGCGCGTGTTGATCTTGCTTTAAGACCTGATGGTTTTCCGCAAGAGAGGGTTTGGAATGTATTTTATTATCTAAATCAATATGGATTGAATTTTATTAATGACTTAATGACAGGAAGATTCGAATTTGATGGAAGGCACAAGGTCATGAAAATATAGAAAAACTTCACTTACATTGTGGAGTTTTTCTTTTTTTTGTAAAAAAATAACATCATGAAACAGGATTATTAAGAATTAACGCGAATAGTTATAAAATAGGTGGTGGAAAGTGGGGGAATGTGGTACATTTTTAATAGAAAGTGGGGGTCATGGGTATGTTCATGGGTGAATACCATCACAGCATTGATAATAAAGGCCGCATGATTGTGCCCTCCAAATTCCGTGATGAGCTTGGTGAAATGTTTATTATCACACGTGGATTGGATCAATGTTTATTTGGTTACCCCATATCAGAGTGGGAGCTTATTGAAGAAAAGTTAAAAGGCTTACCTCTGACAAAAAAAGATGCCCGTGCTTTTACCCGCTTCTTCTTTTCTGGAGCAACAGAGAGTGAACTTGATAAGCAAGGAAGAATTAATATCCCAGCACCACTATTGCAATATGCAAAGCTAGAAAAAGAATGTGTAATTTTGGGTGTTTCCAATCGAATTGAAATTTGGAGCAAACAGATTTGGGAAGACTATTTTTCACAGTCTGAAGAATCTTTTGCGGAAATTGCAGAAAATATGATTGGCTTTGATATATAATGGATAAATTATGTTAATATATTTTCTGTTATATATCGTTCGATTGGAAAAGGTGGTTACTACATGTTTGAACATACAACTGTGTTGTTAAAGGAAGCTGTTGATGGATTAAATATTAAGTCAGATGGTATTTATGTTGATTGTACTTTGGGTGGGGCGGGACACAGCTCCTTGATCCTTTCAAAACTCGGAGCCCGCGGTAAACTATTTGCATTTGACCAGGATGAAACAGCTATTGCACATGCTAAAGAGAAGTTGGCACAATATGGAGACCGTTTAGAGATAATAAAAAGCAATTTCTTATATTTAAAAGAAGAGCTTAATGATCGAGGAATTGCTAAAGTTGACGGAGTCCTTTACGATCTTGGGGTATCCTCACCACAATTGGATACACCAGAAAGAGGTTTTAGCTATCATCATGATGCACCACTCGATATGAGGATGGATAATGATGCTGATGTTTCTGCCTATGATGTGATTAATCATTGGGCATATGAAGACTTGGTCCGCATCTTTTTCCGCTATGGCGAAGAAAAATTCTCTAAACAAATAGCACGTAAAATTGAAGCGGCAAGACTTGCAAAACCAATTGAAACAACGGCAGAATTAGTTGAATTGATTAAGGATGCTATTCCAGCACCTGCTAGAAGAAAAGGTGGACATCCTGCCAAGCGAGTTTTTCAAGCAGTAAGAATTGCTGTTAATGATGAATTAGCTGTGTTTGAAAAGTCGATAAATCAGGCAATTGACTTATTAAACCCAGAGGGGAGAATAAGTGTTATTACCTTTCATTCTCTAGAGGACAGGATTTGCAAGGCAGCCCTTAAGAAAGCAAGTGAAACCCCTAATTTACCTCCAGGTTTACCAATCATTCCAGATGAGTATAAACCGATCTTAAAGCTAATCTCACGGAAACCAATTCTTCCATCTGAAGAAGAGTTAGAACAAAACAATCGTGCCCGATCTGCAAAGCTCCGTATTGCAGAAAAATTATAAAAAATACCATCACCTAGGCATTGGTGGTAGAAAATGAATAAAATCTGGAGGGGAAGCGTTTGAGTAATCTTGCCAGGAAGTATCTAGAGCAGCAACAAACAGAGCAGAAAGTCCAAAAAAAAGGTCAAGTAATTATCAAAAAATCCTGGCTTACTCCAGGAGAAAAAATAATTGGATTAGCCTTTGCTGGATTTGTATGTTTTGGGGCCATTCACATTATTTCGAACCAATCTAAAATTTACGAGGTCAATAAGGACATCCAGGTTATCGAAGCAAAGGTGTCCGAACAACAGAAGGTAAATAGTGATTTACAGGTTCAGGTAAGCGAATTAAGTGCCTACGATCGAATTTATGAAAAGGCCAAGGAAATGGGCCTTATTAAAAATGAAAATAATGTCAAGGTAGTGCATTAAAATGAACAAGAAACAACCATATATGAATGCAGGAGCAGCCATTTTATTTGGATTATTTGGCTTGCTCTTTTTTGTATTACTCTTCAGGTATTTTTCGATTCAAATCTCTGGAGAAGTAGACGGGCAGCCTCTTGCAGCGAAAGCTCAAGAAAAATATAGCAGGGAAGGGAATTTGGCGGCATTAAGAGGCAATATCTTAGACCGGAATGGCGGGGTAATTGCTGAAGATACGAATGCCTATAAATTAATCGCTATTTTGGATAAGAAGATGACGACGAATCCCAAAAAACCGCAACACGTAAAAAACCCAGACAAAACAGCAAAGGAATTAGCTAAATACTTAGAAATGGATGAGTCAGAGATTTATAGTATTTTAACTACAGGAATAAGAAATAAGAAATTTCAGGTTGAGTTTGGCAAGGAAGGCAAAGATATTACTAATCAGACAAAGAAAAAGATAGAAGATTTAAAGTTGCCTGGAATAACTTTTCTCCGTGAGTCCAAACGCTTTTACCCAAACGGAGTTTTTGCTTCACATTTAGTTGGTTATGCAGACCGGATTGAGCAAAAGGATAAAACGATTAAATCAATTGGGAAAATGGGAATCGAGAAAATTCTAAATGATGAATTAACAGGAAAAAATGGTAAATTAAATTTTGAGAGTGATTTGTGGGGCTATATACTTCCGGACGAGAAGGAAAAAATTACTCCTGCTCAAAATGGTAATGATGTCTATTTGACCATTGACCAAAAAATTCAAACCTTTTTAGAAGATGCAATGAACAAGGTAGATAAGGAATATAAACCTCAAAAAATTATTGCGATTGTAGCCGATCCGAAAACAGGAGAAATATTAGCGATGGGGCAACGACCGTCCTTTCATCCAAAAACAAAAGAAGGAATTGATAAAGGCTGGCATAATGAAGCGATTGAAACCTCATTTGAACCTGGATCGACAATGAAAATATTTACACTTGCAGCAGCGGTGCAAGAAAAGGTTTTTAATCCGAATGAAACCTATCAATCTGGTTCGTATCAAGTTACCAAAAAGGATAAAGCAATTCATGACCATAATTACTCCGGCTGGGGAACCATCACCTATCTTGAAGGTGTTCAACGTTCATCAAACGTTGCATTTGCTAAGATTGCGAAGGAGAAGTTGGGTTTTGAAAAGTTAAGAGAATATTTAACAAAATTTGGTTTTGATAAACCTACGGGTATTGATCTTCCCGATGAAACCTCAGGAAAGATTCAGTTTACTTATCCGATTGAAAAAATTACAACTGCATACGGACAGGGAACGGCAATTACACCGATTCAACAAATTCAAGCGGCAACAGCGATAGCTAATGGTGGGAAAATGATAAAGCCGCATGTAGTCAAAAAAATTGTCAATCATGACACAGGAGAAACGATTAAATCAACCACTCCTGAGGTCGTTTCAACTCCTATATCAAAAGAGACTGCCAAACAGGTTCGTGATATCCTTGAAACCGTGGTTACCTCACCTAAAGGAACGGGTGGCCGTTACAAAATTGATGGTTACAGTGTCGCTGGTAAAACGGGGACAGCTAATATCCCAGGACCGAACGGAGGATATTTACAAGGGGCAGATAACTATATGTTTTCGTTTCTAGGCATGGCACCTAAGGATGATCCGAAGTTGATTGTATATGTTGCTGTTCAGCAGCCTGATCTTGATGGAACCGGCTTAGGTGCCCTTCCTGTCTCGGCAATTTTTAATCCTGTCATGAAAAACAGCTTGCAATATTTAAATATCCAACCTTCTAAGAGTCAAAAAGCACAATTAAATAAACTATCAGATTTTATCGGGAAGTCGGTCGAGGCAACAGAAAAAGAACTTAAGGCAAAGGACATTGAAACCGTTGTAATAGGCAAAGGAACAAAAGTTGTCAGACAACTACCAGAGTCAGGTACGACTGTTTTAGAGGGAGAAAAGGTAATCATCCAAACAAATGGAGATAAACTAGCCCCAGATATGACAGGCTGGTCACTTAGAGATGTAATGAAAGTAGCTAATATAGCTGGCTTAAAACTAAATTCAAAGGGACAAGGCTACGTAACTCAGCAAAATATCAAACCAAAAACGATTATGCGAAACGGTGATTTCTTAATAGTTGATTTAAAAACCCCTGAAGAACAGTGGACTCAAGAAAATCAGGCTAATTCAAATGGCCAAGACCAATCAGAAGAAAACATTGAAGAAATAGTTCAAGATTAAACGTTAATCCCGCTTACTAGAGCGGGATTTTGTCATAATGTCGAGAAAGGGTATATTTCTCGGCAATTTATTTATTTTGTCTAATCTAAATTACCGATTTTTTATTAATTGATTGATTGTCTCTGCTAACTGGCCTGTTAATTTCCGCTCCTGGCACTCGCTTTCCGCGGGGAGGTCCTCCGGCACGCCCGCGGAAAGCGAAGTGCCTGGAGCGCCAATCAACAGACATGTTGAAAAGCCAATATATACTACGCGGTGAGCTGATAAAGGAATTGGGTGAATTAAAAGGCTATCGAAAGTTTTTTCGATAGCCTAAGAAAATTCCGCTTCTAATGCGGGATTTTCTCTTATTTATTAACGGTTGTCTGCGTTCTAATAAAAAAAGTACAAGCATATAAATGAACGATAGAAAAAGGAGGGTCGTTCAAAATATGCGAGTTTCAAATGTAACTGTCCGTAAACGATTAATGATTGCTCTATTCGTTGGTATTCTAACCTTCTTAATTATTGATGTACGGCTTGGGTATGTTCAATTTGTTTTGGGTGATTGGTTGACCGCAGGAGCAAAAGACTCTTGGAGCCGTAATATCCCTTTCGAACCTGAACGAGGAGAAATTGTAGACCGTAATGGGGTGCCGTTGGCAACGAATATAAGTACCCCCACTGTTTGGGTAGTACCAAGACAAATAAAGGACCCAGCAACAACCGCGGAAAAGCTGGCTTCCGTTTTAAATATGTCAAAAGAAAAGGCATACCGGGATATCACATTAAGGGAGAGAATTGTTCGTATTAAGGAAGGCAGAAAAATTTCTCATGAAAAGGCTAAGGAAATCAGATCCCTGGGTCTTGAAGGGGTCTATATTGGGGAAGACTCCAAGCGGCATTATCCCATGGGGAGTTATCTCTCACATGTACTTGGGTTTGCAGGAGTGGACAACCAGGGGTTGATGGGACTAGAGCAATATTATGATAAAGAGCTAAGTGGTGAAAGGGGCTCAGTTAAGTTCTATGCGAATGCTAAAGGTGAAAGAATGAACGATATGGCAGATGATTATGAGCAGCCGATCAACGGTCTCGATTTGAAGCTGACAATTGATTCAAAAATACAAACCATTGTCGAAAGAGAACTAGATATTGCTGAGGCAAAATACAACCCAGATGGAATTATCGCCATTGCAATGAACCCAAATAGTGGTGAAATTTTAGCGATGTCGAGCAGACCAACTTTTGATCCTGCTAATTTCCGGAATGTACCCCAAGAGGTCTATAATCGGAACCTGCCAGTTTGGTCAACCTATGAACCTGGTTCAACTTTTAAAATTATTACTCTTGCTGCAGCATTGAATGAAGGAAAGGTTAACTTGGAAAAGGAACATTTCCATGATTCTGGGTCGGTTCAAGTAGCAGGTGCAAGGTTAAAATGCTGGAAGCGGGGCGGGCATGGTGATCAAACATTTTTAGAGGTTGTTGAAAACTCGTGTAACCCTGGATTTGTTGAATTAGGCGAACGACTAGGAAAAGAAAAGCTTTTTAAATATGTTAAGGATTTTGGATTTGGGCAGAAAACTGGAATTGATTTACAAGGTGAAGGAACAGGGATTTTATTTAATTTGAACCGAGTAGGTCCTGTTGAACAGGCAACAACTGCTTTTGGACAAGGAGTATCTGTAACACCGATTCAGCAGGTAACTGCAGTGTCAGCAGCGGTCAATGGTGGAATATTATACAAGCCGTTCATTGCGAAAGAGTTAATTGATCCTGTAACCAAAGAGATTGTAATGAGGAATTCTCCTGTTGAAAAAAGAAGAGTAATTTCCGAGAAGACTTCAAAGGAAATCCGCCATGCACTTGAAAGTGTAGTGGCCCAAGGGACAGGTGGCAGGGCATTTGTTGAAGGCTATCGTGTTGGTGGTAAAACAGGGACTGCACAAAAAGCACAAAACGGCAGATACTTAGAAAATAACTTTATTGTTTCTTTTATGGGCTTTGCCCCTGCTGATGACCCACAGATTGTCGTTTATGTTGCTGTTGATAACCCAAAAGGAGTAACGGCATTTGGGGGAACCATTACCGCTCCAATTGTAGGTAATATTATGAAGGATAGCATGAAAGCAATGGGGGTTGAGCCGAGAAAGGATCAAATTGAAAAAGAACTAAAATGGCCAGATACTCCTTTAATAAAACTTCCTGATTTTACCGGTTTAACAAAAATGGAGTTAATGGATCAGCTTATTAACTTAAAGGTAGATGCCAGCGGGGAGGGAGATGTGGTTATTAGGCAATCTCCTGTAGCCGGAACCAAAGTAAAGGAAGGGTCAAAAATTAGGCTTTATTTTGGTAAAGAAGAATAACTCGGGTTGAATTTCTTATTGCTAGGGCGGTCGGAATGTTTTCCGCCGCCTAATTTTTTCTTTAAGCTTATATAACTAAATAGCAAAATAAAATATTTTAATGTAAAATAAGATGGAACTTTCGTTAAGAAGAATTTTGAGGTAAATACTGGTAATATGTATGTACGGTCATGAGAGGATTTGAGAGAAATGAAGCTACAAAAGCTGCTTAAGAATTTGCATCTTTTAGTTCCTTTTAAAGGTGAAGATCTAGAAATTACATCGATCGAAAACGATAATCGGAAGGTGCAAAAAGGGAGCTTATTTATTTGTATTAAAGGTTATACAGTTGATGGTCATGATTTTGCAGAATCAGCTGTAAAAAACGGCGCAGCAGCCATACTTGCGGAACGACCGTTATCACTTGATGTGCCTGTTATTCTTGTAAAAGATACAACAAGGGCAATGGCTGTGTTAGCTGATACTCTTTATGGGCAGCCAACTAAAAAGCTGCATTTAATTGGGATCACAGGAACAAACGGAAAAACAACCACCAGTCATTTAATTGAAAAAATAATGGTAGATGCTGGTCAAAAAACCGGTTTGATTGGCACGATGTACACTAAAATAGCTGAAAAGACGATTGAAACCAAAAACACCACACCTGAAAGCTTGACACTTCAAAAAACCTTTCAGCAAATGGTTGAAGCAGGGGTAAATACTGCCGTAATGGAGGTTTCTTCGCATGCCTTAGACCTTGGCAGGGTCCATGGCTGCGATTATGATGTGGCTGTGTTTACAAATCTAACGCAAGACCACCTGGATTATCATAAGACAATGGATGAATATAAGCGTGCGAAGAGCTTATTATTTGCCCAGCTCGGTAATACATTTGATCATCATAAACCAAAATTTGCCGTTTTAAATGCAGACGACCCTGCCTCTGATATGTATAGCAGGTCAACTGCCGCACATGTAATTACATATGGAATCGACAACAAGGCCGATATTCAAGCGAAAAACATCCAAATGACTTCCTCTGGTACTCATTTCAATCTCTTTGTCGAAACGGAAAAATTTCCGATCCAAATGCAATTAATTGGGAAATTCAGTGTTTATAATGTTTTAGCAAGTATTGCTGCTTCACTTGTGTCCGGAGTCGAAATTAATGAAATTATCAAGTCCATTGAAAGTGTAGAAGGTGTATCAGGAAGGTTTGAACTTGTAAATGCAGGACAAGATTTCACGGTTATTGTGGATTATGCTCATACACCTGACAGCCTTGAAAATGTATTAAAGACGGTTCAGCATTTTGCCAAAAAAAGAATCTTCGTCATCGTAGGCTGCGGTGGAGATCGAGATCGTACGAAGCGGCCATTGATGGCTCAGATAGCCTGTCAATTGGCCACAGATCCTATCCTCACTTCAGATAACCCTAGAAGTGAAGACCCATTAGCAATATTGAAGGAAATGGAAGCGGGGGTTGAGGGTGAAAAATATATGACCATACCTGACCGTAAAGAAGCGATTCATACAGCAATACAACAGGCAACAACAGGAGATGTGATCTTAATAGCCGGTAAGGGCCATGAAACATATCAAATTATTGGCAATGTCGTTCACGATTTTGATGACAGGCTAGTAGCACGGGAAGCGATTGAGGGGAGATAGCTATGTATTTAGCTTTGAAAGACTTGGAAGGTCTATTTGATTCTAGCCGTGGAATCCAAGATGATTTTTTGTTTACTTCGGTTAGCGACCAAGCAAACGAAGCGCAGCCAAAAGGATTATTTGTGTCATTTAACGGAATGTACGGTGAGCTTTCAGAAGCGATTGCAAATGGAGCAATTGCAGCTATTTGGAATCAAGAACACGATCTTCCAAGGTATACTCCGAACCATTTTCCAGTATTTTTTACAAACGATCCTGCTGATGCAATTGTAACAATTTTAAAAAGATATATTGAAAAATTAAATGGAGAAACAGACAAAATTATGGCGATAACTAACTTTAAATTTTCAAATAAAAAACTTCTTAATAAAAATAACGAAACATATGATATATCTGTGTTATTAAACGAGGTAATTAATAAAAACGAACCTAAAAGGAGGGAATAAAATGCTCGAGCAAGTTATTTTTTTCACAATAATTATGGGCTTTCTTATATCAGTATTGCTTTCTCCTGTATTTATTCCCTTCTTAAGAAGGTTGAAATTTGGACAAAGCATTCGTGAAGAAGGGCCAAAATCCCACCAGAAAAAATCTGGCACACCTACCATGGGCGGTGTGATGATCTTGTTTTCGATCGTTATTACGACACTTGTAATGACTGGAAAATTTTCTGAACCGACCGTTAAAACATATTTGCTGCTTCTTGTAACGCTCGGTTTTGGATTGCTTGGATTTTTAGACGATTTTATCAAAGTCGCGTTAAAACGGAATTTAGGATTAACCTCTAAACAAAAGCTAGCAGGTCAAATCATTATTTCAATTATCTTTTATCTTATCTATAAACAACAAGGTTTCTCGACCGAAATTAGTATCCCATTTACTGATACAACATTTGATTTAGGCTGGTTTTTCATCTTTTTCATCATATTCTGGTTAGTTGGCTTTTCAAATGCGGTCAACTTAACAGATGGACTTGATGGCCTGGTGTCAGGTACCGCAGCAATTGCTTTTGGTGCACTAGCAGTACTTGCTTGGAATCAATCACAGATAGAAATTGCGATATTTTCTGTGGCGGTTGTAGGAGCTGTGTTAGGGTTCTTGGTGTTTAACGCCCATCCTGCCAAGGTTTTCATGGGAGATACCGGTTCACTTGCTCTTGGAGGGGCAATTGCCACTATCGCAATTCTTACCAAACTTGAAATTTTGCTGATCATTATCGGAGGAGTATTTGTCATTGAAACATTATCCGTTATTTTACAGGTTATCTCCTTCAAAACAACCGGTAAACGGATTTTCCGTATGAGCCCATTGCATCACCATTATGAATTAGTAGGTTGGTCGGAATGGCGTGTTGTCGTCACTTTTTGGAGTGTTGGATTAATCCTTGCGATACTAGGAATCTATATAGAGGTGTGGTTATAAATTGAAACAGATTAAAACTTTCAGTCATAAAAAAATTCTTGTCCTTGGTTTGGCGAAAAGCGGGGTAACAGCAGCCGCTCTATTACATAAGCTTGGAGCATTTGTGACGGTTAATGATAAAAAGCCATTCTCGGAAAATCCTGAGGCACAAGGGCTATTAGAACAAGGGATTAAAGTGATTTGTGGTGAACATCCTATTGAACTTCTTGATGAAGGCTTCGAGCTGATCGTTAAGAATCCAGGTATTCCTTATAACAACCCAATGATTGCTGGAGCTATTGAAAAAGGAATTCCGGTAATCACCGAGGTAGAGCTTGCGTATGAGGTTTCGGAAGCCCCGTTTATTGCTATTACAGGAACAAACGGGAAAACAACAACGACAACATTAGTCTATGAAATGTTGAAAGAGGATGAAAAGAACCCGCTAATTGCAGGGAATATTGGTACAGTGGCATCAGGTGTTGCGGAGGAAGCAACAGCAGACAATACGATTGTCATTGAATTATCTTCGTTTCAATTAATGGGAATTGTCAATTTTAATCCTAAAATTGCCATTCTTACAAACCTATATGATGCCCATTTGGATTATCATAGGACAAAAAAAGAATATATTACAGCAAAGGCAAACATCACAAAAAATCAAACAGAACTTGAATATCTAATTGTCAATGCGGATCAAGAAGAAACTTTAGAAGTTGCTCGTCACTCTAAGGCCAGCATCATTCCTTTTTCTACAAAGAAGAGACTGTCGGAAGGTGCTTATATTTCCGATGGCTGGATTATATTTAATAGAGAAAAAGTGATGGAAATTGAGAAAATAGCTCTACCCGGCAACCACAATCTTGAAAATATATTATCTGCTATGGCTGCGGCAAAGCTTTCAGGCGTAGAAAATAGCGCGATTCAAAGGGTTCTTCGTACATTTACTGGTGTCAGGCACCGCCTGCAATTCGTTACAGAAGTGAACGGTAGAAAATTCTATAATGATTCTAAAGCGACGAATATTCTGGCATCCATTAATGCTTTAGCTGCGTTTGAAGCTCCAGTTATTCTGCTAGCAGGCGGTTTGGATCGCGGTAACGAGTTTGATGAGCTCCTGCCTTATTTAAAAAATGTAAAAGCAATGATTACATTTGGGCAAACCGCTCCTAAGATGGAACGGATCGGGACATTGGCTGGAATAAAAACAATCATCCGTGTCGATAATGTTGACAAGGCAGTGCCTGAAGCTTATCGATACTCCGAATCAGGTGACGTAATCTTGTTATCTCCTGCTTGTGCGAGCTGGGATCAATATAAAACTTTTGAGGTCAGGGGAGACATTTTTATCGAAGCGGTGCATAAGCTTAAGTAAGGGCTTGTACCTCGCGTGGTTCTGCAAAGCCCTAAAACTAGCAGTTGAGGTGTATTGTAGTGCCGACAAAAAGAACAACTCCCGATTTTATTTTAATGATCGTAACATTCACGCTTCTGGCAATAGGGCTTATCATGGTTTACAGCGCAAGTGCTATCTGGGCCGAATATAAATTTAATGATTCCTTTTTCTTTGCGAAAAGACAAACTCTTTTTGCAGGGGTAGGAGTCGCTGCTATGTTTTTTATTATGAACATCAACTATTGGACGTGGAGGACTTGGTCGAAAACCTTTATCATTATTTGTTTTGTCCTACTTATTCTTGTTTTAATTCCGGGAATAGGTAATGAAAGAAATGGTTCTCGAAGTTGGATTGGTGTAGGGGCTTTTTCAATTCAACCTTCAGAATTTATGAAACTGGCGATGATAGCTTTTTTGGCAAAATATCTGTCCGAACGGCAAAAGCTCATTACTTCATTTAAGAAAGGTCTTGTTCCATCATTAGGGCTTGCCTTTTTAGCCTTTTCAATGATCATGCTCCAACCTGATTTAGGTACGGGAACAGTTATGATGGGAACCTGTGTCGTCATGATTTTTATTGCTGGTGCACGGATTAGCCATTTTTCTTTCCTTGGACTGTTGGGTATAGCAGGGTTTGTCGGCTTAATTGCTTCCGCACCTTATCGAATGAAAAGGATAACTTCCTTTTTAGATCCATGGTCCGACCCGCAGGGAAGTGGCTTTCAAATGATTCAATCGCTTTTTGCAATTGGACCTGGCGGATTGTTTGGACTTGGACTTGGTGAAAGCCGACAAAAGTTTTTTTACTTACCAGAACCACAGACCGACTTTATCTTTGCAATACTATCTGAAGAATTAGGTTTTATCGGTGGTTCATTTATATTACTATTATTTGCACTGTTGTTATGGAGAGGTATTCGAATCGCCCTAGGTGCACCGGATTTATATGGCAGTTTTTTAGCCGTAGGGATCATCGCCATGGTAGCTATTCAGGTAATGATTAATATTGGAGTTGTCACAGGGCTAATGCCCGTTACGGGCATTACCTTGCCATTTTTGAGCTATGGGGGTTCTTCATTGACCTTGATGTTGATGGCGGTCGGTGTTCTTCTTAATATTAGCAGGTATTCTCGATTTTGAACCTTACCCCTGTTTAGCAGCAGGGTTCTTTTTATTTTTAAGCGATATCTAATTCATAAGGTTACAATTAGATAACATTCTTTTTTCATATGCATTATTTCGTTCGTTTTTATAGTAAGATAGTTATGGCAATCAGGTGTTAAATAGTTAATGAGGTGGAAAAATGAAAATAGTTGTTAGCGGTGGAGGGACTGGCGGACATATCTATCCTGCTCTCGCACTAATTAGAGAAATTCAAAAACAGAATAAGGATGCACAATTTTTATATATTGGGACTAAAAATGGTTTGGAAAGTAAGCTTGTTCCGATGGAGAATATTTCTTTTAAAGCAATTCATATTACTGGTTTTCAAAGAAAGCTTTCCTTTGAAAATATAAAAACTGTCCTACGTTTTCTAAAAGGGGTAAAAGACAGTAAAAGAATGTTAAAAGAGTTCAAACCTGATATTGTCATTGGAACAGGCGGATATGTATGCGGACCTGTTGTTTATGCTGCATCAAAGCTCGGTATCCCAACGATTATCCACGAACAAAATAGTGTTCCTGGACTTACCAATAAATTTTTAAGCCGTTATGTAAATAAAATTGCGATTTGTTTTGAAGAAGCCAAAGAATTCTTTCCGAAAGAGAAGACTGTTTTCACAGGTAATCCTCGTGCATCCGAAGTAATTGGCAAGGATGGGATTCAAGGACGTCTTGCAGCTGGGCTTAGTACAACAATACCAGCAGTTTTAATTTTTGGCGGCAGCCGTGGTGCCAGGCCAATTAATGAGGCTGTTGTAAAGGCCTTTGGGGAATTGGCTGAAAAGCCATATCAAATTCTTTATATTACAGGAGACGTTCATTTTGAGGATGTTAAAAAAGAAGTAGATCTAATTGGAAACCCAAAAAATGTAGTAATTAAGCCATTTATTCATAATATGCCAGAGGTTCTTGCGGGGATTGATCTAGTCGTTTCAAGAGCAGGAGCAACGACACTAGCAGAGATTACCTCGCTCGGTATTCCAAGCATTCTTATTCCTAGCCCGTATGTTACAAATAATCATCAAGAGAAAAACGCTAAATCTTTAAGTGACCATGGTGCGGCAGAATTACTATTAGAAAAAGATTTAAATAATAAAAGTCTTGTGAACCACATCGATCGTATTCTCTTAAATAAAGAAAATTTAAAGGAAATGAAGCTAAAAGCTAAAAAAATGGGTGTGCCTGATTCAGCTATTAGACTGTATTCCTTAATGCAAGAGCTTGTAGATACAAATCAAAGGTAGCCCATAATCGTTTTTAGCATAAACTGAAATAAATGCATCTTCGAAAGATAGGTGGTAAATATGGACGCAATAATAACGGAATTGCAAAATTCAAATATAGGAAAAGTGAAAATAAGTGAACCTCTTGTCAACCACACCACAATCAAAATAGGCGGTCCTGCTGATCTCTTTATTGAGCCTTCATCAGTTGAAAATTTAAAACAGGCGATGGGTTTGGTAAAAAAGCACAGCTTAAATTGGCGGGCGATTGGCAGAGGTTCTAATCTTTTAGTCTCTGACAAAGGCATCGAAGGAGCGGTAATTAAACTTGGCTCTGGAGTGGATGGACTTAAAATTAATGGCACAGAGATTACAGTGGGAGGCGGACATTCCCTGATAAGTTTGGCTACACTTATTAGCAAGAAAGGGATGGCCGGATTAGAATTTGCCAGTGGAATCCCTGGATCTGTTGGCGGTGCTGTGTATATGAATGCTGGTGCACACGGCTCAGATATTAGCAAAATACTGACAAGGGCTCATATTTTATTTGAAGATGGGACGATGGAGTGGCTTTCGAATGACGAAATGAAATTCTCTTATAGAACATCTGTCTTGCAGAAAATTAGACCAGGCATTGTTGTAGAAGCTGCATTTCAACTTGTCGAAGGTGATAAATCCGTCATTGTATCAAAAATGATCAAGAATAAGGATTATCGAAAAGATACCCAACCATGGAATTTTCCCTGTGCTGGCAGTATATTTAGGAACCCGCTTCCGAATTACGCAGGAAAATTAATAGAAGATGCTGGGTTAAAGGGATATAGTATTGGCGGTGCAAAAATATCAGAAATGCACGGGAATTTTATAGTAAATGCTGGAAATGCTACTGCAGAAGATGTGCTTGCCTTAATTCAACATGTAAAGGATACCATTTACAGCCTTTATAATGTAAAAATGGAAACAGAGGTAGAAATAATCGGACGGAAATAAGAAAGAAAATAATCGTACGAATGACAAATATTGTGTTATAATTACTGATAATATTATAGGTGCAACCTCGAAAAGTAACTGACGGCATGATTTTTCGTGCCGTTGTTTCTCTTTTCAAGGTAACACTATCGAATGTTTGGACAGGCTTAGTTAGCTATTCCTGAGGCAGCTGCTTTTTATTTGGAGGAATAATAAATGGAAAAAGGTAAAATCGTTGCTCTCGAGGATCGTATCCCTAAACTTAAAGAGCAAAGACGACGAAAAGCGAATAGACGCCTTGTGCTCCTGTTAATTCTGTTTTTTACAATGATAGTAGTTATCGCCTACTCACAATCACCATTAAGTCATGTAAAGACGATAACAATAAAAGGCAATGGAGTGTATTCCGCTGAAGAATTAGTCCGTCAGAGCGGCCTTTCGAATAATACGAATATTTGGAAAATAAAGAAGGAAGAAACCATTGTAAAATTACAGCGATTATCCGAGATCAAAAAAGCTGATATTCAGATTCACTGGCCTAGTACAGTTATTATTCAAGTAAAAGAATATAAAAGAATTGCCTATCTAAAACAAGGGAATAATTTCCTTCCAGTTATGGACAATGGGGAAATTTTAAAAAATCGAGAAGCAAATAAAATTCCTGTTAATTCTCCAATTTTATTTGAGTTTAAAGAAGGGGCAGCCCTCAATCAATTGGTTAAAGAGTTAGAAAAACTTCCTAGAGAAATTTCAAACTCGATCTCTGAAATCCATTATACTCCCAAGAAAACAGATCCATTTCATATATCCTTATTTATGAATGACGGATTTGAGGTGAGTGCGACATTAAGAAGTTTTTCAGAAAAAATGGTGCATTATCCCTCAATTATCTCCCAATTAGATCCTAACAAAAAGGGAATTATTGACTTAGAAGTAGGATCTTACTTTAAGGCTTTTGAAACAGAAGGGGAGGAAAAAGAAGTTGAGCAAGATAAAGGTGAAGGGTAAACATGTTATCTTGTCCCTCGTCTGCCTTGTATTAGGATTTATGATTGCCTTTTCTTATCATTTGACGCAAATAGAAAATAAAAATGAGAAGCCAAATGTATCGGGTAAACAGTGGGAAAAGACACTTGCATTAAGAAATCAATTAATTGCAGAAGAAAAGAGTAATCGAGAACTGCAAAAGGAGTTACATCAAAAACAAGATTTGGTTCTTAAAAATGAAAAAGATCTCTCAAAGGAAGCACAGGTCTTTCTTAATCTTGCTGAGGATGCCGAAAAATATCGTATGTTCTTGGGGAAGGTGAAGGTACAGGGGAAAGGGGTTAAGATTACTCTCACTGACGGTGCATACGACCCAAAAGAAGACAATATTAATAATTACCTTGTTCATGAACACCATGTATTTAAAGTGGTGAATGAACTATATATATCAGGAGCAGCAGCTGTTGCTATAAATGGCCAAAGGCTGACAAGTCATTCCTATATTATTTGTAATGGACCGGTTATTACTGTGGATGGAATTGAACATCCAGCACCATTTATTATTACAGCAATCGGAGACCCTGACGTCCTTTCATCATCAATAAACTTAGTTGGAGGAGTTAAGGATCAACTAGTTAACGATAATATTGTTTTTACATTAGAAAAAAATGATGAAATTGTCCTAAATCCAATTCTAGGAAGTTAGCCATTTTCAAAGTAGTGTCCACGGGATGATTATATAAAAGGTTAGGTGAAAAAATGTGGACAACCAAAAAATTAATGCAAGTTTTACATTGATAGCAATCTTGGTTGGTTTCATGATTGCGATCCAATTTCAAACAGTAAAAAAACCTGCTGAACGTGACACACGCGATATTTGGCAGCTTCGTGAAGCGTTACTTAAAGAAAAAGAACTTCAATCCAATTTATTAAGTGAAATTCGTTCAAATGAAGAAAAGCTGGCAGCCTATGAATCTAAGCGAAAACAAAGTAAGGAACAAGCTTTAAAGGATACATTAGATGAATTAAAGATTGAAGCTGGATTATCCAAAATTACTGTTCCTGGAATTACCTTACATATTGAGCCAGTAATCGAAGAAATAAAGCCGGGTACTCCAGTTAATAGGGTGGTTTCACCAGAACTTTTAAAAAGATTACTCAATGAATTGAATATGTACGAAGCAAAATATGTAGCGATTGATGGACGAAGAATTATTAATACGACTGTCATTCGGGACATCAATCGGGAAACAAAAATCGATGGACATACAATTAATAGTTTGCCGATAGAAGTTATCGTGGGTGTAGATGATAATAATACAGCTGAAAAATTATACAATCGGATGAAAGTTTCTAAATCTACGGAAGAATTTTTTATTGAAAATCTCAGACTTTCCATTTCAAAACCAAATCCGAACGTCACGGTACCTGCCTATGATAATTCCATTCGTATCCGCTACATGGAACCGACAATAGAAGGAGGCGATTCTTAATGTGGCTTCCATTCATTGGATTAATAATTGGAATCATACTTGGTTTGTTAACGGAGATTCGAATACCTGAAGAATATTCCAATTATTTGTCGATTGCTGTCTTAGCAGCATTCGACACGCTTTTCGGCGGCATAAGGGCATACCTGCAAAATATATATGATGAAAAGGTGTTTGTTTCAGGATTCTTTTTTAATATAATGCTGGCTGCAAGTTTAGCTTTTCTCGGTGTTCATCTTGGTGTAGACTTGTATTTAGCGGCAGTTTTCGCGTTTGGTGTCAGATTATTTCAGAATATTGCCGTAATAAGGCGAATAATATTGACGAAATGGTCAACAAACAAAGAAAAAGTAGAAAAAAATTGAAATTTTTTAAAGGGAATCATTTAGTTGTGACGAATAATTTAAATATTACTATGGAAACTTTTATTGAACAAAAAAATAGTTGTTGTTCAACTTAAGGAAATCTAAAGGAGGTGCCAAAGAATGAACAGCAATGAAATATATGTTAGTCTTGACATCGGTACATCCAGTGTGAAAGTTATCATTGGTGAAATGGTCAATGACTCGGGTAAAGACTCGTTAAATATAATTGGTGTTGGAAATGTGCTATCTGAAGGATTGCGCAAAGGGTCGATCGTGGACATGGACGACACCGTTCATTCGATTAGAAGGGCAATTGAGCAAGCAGAAAGAATGATTGGGATGGAAATCAGAGATGTGGTAGTTGGCATTTCTGGAAACAATGTTATGCTTCAACAATGTCATGGTATTGTAGCTGTTTCAAGCCAAAACCGAGAGATTACGAATGAGGATGTCATTCGTGTCATTGAAGCATCCCACGTTGGTTCTATCCCGCCTGAGAGAGAGAACATTGGCGTTATTCGAAAACAATTCATACTGGATGGTAAAGATGAAATCAATGATCCCCGCGGTATGATTGGGGTTCGCTTGGAAATGGATGGAACACTCATTACCGGATCCAAATCGATCATCATTAATACACTTCGCTGTGTAGAACGCGCTGGACTTGAGATTGTAGACATTGTCCTTCAGCCTTTGGCAGCTGGAGATTATGCATTGTCAAAGGATGAGAAGAACCTCGGGGTAGCTCTTATTGACCTTGGTGGAGGATCTACAACGATCGCTGTTTTCGAAGAAGGATTTATCACACAAACGAGTGTCATTCCAGTTGGCGGAGATTATATCACGAAAGATCTTTCTGTAGGGTTACGGACTTCTACAGAAGATGCAGAAAAAATCAAAGTAAAACATGGACACGCATTTTATGATGAGGCTTCAGAAGATGAAGTATTCAGTGTTCCTATAATCGGCAGTGATCAGCATCAACAATTTAATCAGCTTGAGATTTCTGATATTATTGAAGCAAGAATGGAAGAAATTTTTGAACTAGTTTTACATGAAATGAAACGCCTAGGATTAAGTGACCTTCCTGGCGGTTATGTTTTAACTGGCGGCATGGCAAATATGCAAGGTGTTCTAGAACTTGCCCAGGTGATTTTACAAAATCGAGTTCGGATTGCAGTCCCTGACTATATTGGTGTGAGAGAACCACAATATACTACAGCTGTCGGTTTAATTAAATATGCCTACAAGAATGCTAGATTACCAGGTGGTACCATTGGTTCATCGACCATTTCTGAACCTGTAGAAAAGAGAGTACCAAAACAACAACAACATCAACAACAACCTAAAGCAAAAGTAGAAAAACATCCGGAAGAAAAGATGTCATCAAAAGTAAAAAAATTCCTTGGTTACTTTTTTGAATAGGAAAATCAAAAAAGGAAGCGACGAATTAGGAGGATTGTCATGTTAGAATTTGATACAAATTTAGATTCTCTTGCAACAATAAAAGTAATCGGTGTAGGCGGCGGTGGTAATAACGCGGTAAACCGAATGATTGAACATGGCGTTCAAGGGGTAGAATTTATCGCTGTAAATACTGATGCTCAAGCATTAAATCTTTCTAAAGCAGAAGTTAAGATGCAGATTGGCGCAAAACTTACTCGTGGACTAGGTGCAGGTGCTAATCCTGATGTGGGGAAGAAAGCAGCCGAAGAAAGTAAAGAACAGCTTGAAGCAGCATTAAGCGGAGCAGATATGGTATTTGTAACAGCTGGAATGGGCGGAGGCACAGGAACTGGTGCTGCACCAGTTATTGCTCAGATTGCCCGTGACTTAGGTGCATTGACGGTGGGTGTTGTCACACGTCCGTTTACATTTGAAGGTAAAAAACGATCTGGTCAAGCTTCAGGCGGAATCGGTGCGATGAAGGAAGCTGTAGATACACTAATTGTGATTCCTAATGATCGTCTTCTAGAAATCGTTGACAAAAGTACGCCAATGCTTGAAGCTTTCCGTGAAGCAGACAATGTCCTCAGACAGGGTGTACAAGGTATTTCAGATTTAATTGCTGTCCCTGGTCTTATTAACTTGGACTTTGCAGACGTAAAAACAATTATGTCTAATAAGGGTTCAGCATTAATGGGTATCGGTGTATCTGCCGGTGAAAATCGTGCAGCAGAAGCCGCTAAGAAAGCAATAAGTTCTCCTTTATTAGAAACTTCTATTGATGGAGCACAAGGAGTACTAATGAACATTACAGGCGGCACAAACTTAAGCCTTTACGAAGTGCAAGAAGCTGCCGATATTGTAGCAACCGCATCAGACCAGGAAGTTAACATGATTTTTGGTTCTGTTATCAATGAAACGCTTAAAGATGAAATTATTGTTACTGTCATCGCAACCGGCTTTAAAGAAGAAGGAGTGCAGCCAAAAGCTACTCGTCCTACTTTTGGACAAGCCAAGCCGACAATTGGCAATGTTAAGAGAGAGCAGCCAAAACGCGAAGAGGTTCAGCAAGAACCCGTTCGCCACACCCAAGTTTCCCAAGAAGAAACTTTGGATATTCCAACCTTCTTACGTAACCGAAATCGGAGAAGATAAATAACGAATCATCTAAGAAAGGCATGGCCAATTATGGGTCATGTCTTTTTTTATTTATTGCAACAAAATCTATCTGACAAAATCCGTTGTGAATAGTGGAAAATTCTGTTTTTTTGATTACAGAAAGTGACACACTTCAGCCATGCAAGTACGTTATACTTTTTCGTAAACAGAAAGGAAAAGCTGACAATTTAAAGGGAGGAAGCTGGTTGACTATTTATTTAGATGTGATTTGGGCACTAAATTTGTTATTTGATAGCCTGCTTCTGTATTTAACAGCTATTTTTCTAAAAAGAGAAATTAAATTAGGGAGACTACTTGTTGGCGGTTTTATTGGTTCAATGATAATTTTATTATCCTTTACACCATTAAATGTCTATACAAGCCATCCAATTTCAAAATTCATGTTTTCAATCTTGATGGTGTTAACTACCTTTGGGTATAAGCGAATGACTTTTTTCATTAAAGCCTTAATGACGCTATATGTTTCAACTTTTTTAATTGGCGGGGCATTAATGGGGGCACATTATTTTATTCAATATGACTCTGAATTGACAACTAAGGTCCTAATGACCAGTGTAAAAGGTTTTGGAGACCCAATTAGTTGGGTATTCGTTCTTATTGGTTTTCCAATTGCCTGGCATTTCTCAAGAAAAAATGTAGAAAGTATGGAGATGACCAAAATTCAATTTGATCAAATTGTTAAAGTAACCGTGGAAATTGACAATGAAACACTTACTTTTAAAGGATTAGTGGATAGTGGAAACCAACTTTATGATCCGTTGTCAAAGCTTCCTGTTATGTTCGTCTCAATTAAAAACCAACTAGATACAATCCCAGAAACGATACAGAAACTTGCGGATGATCCAGAAATACTTTTAAAAGGGAGTGGAGAAATCCCAGATGAATGGCAAAGCAGGCTCAGGATCATCCCTACTCGCGTGATTGGACAAGAGCATCAGCTTATTATAGCGGTTAAACCTGAAAGCATATTGATCGAACATAACGGCACTCAGTATTTATGTGAAAAAGGCCTTGTATCTTTCACAATAAAGCAACTCTCTAGTGAGGATGCATTTCAATGTATTGTTCATCCAAAAATGCTAACTGGGCATAAACAGCAAACTGAAACCGTTAAGGTGAGTTAATATTACTATACTCAGAAAAACATATTTTAGAAGGAGGAACACGCATGAAAAAATGGAGGATTCGCCTATCCTACTACTGGTATAAACTATTAATGAAATTGGGCTTAAAAACAGATGAAGTTTATTATATTGGTGGCAGCGAAGCATTACCGCCTCCTTTGAGTAAAGATGAAGAAGAGTTGTTGTTAAAAAAACTACCGGGTGGTGATAAAGCCGCAAGGTCGATTTTAATTGAACGTAATCTCCGTCTAGTTGTTTATATTGCTAGAAAATTTGAGAATACAGGTATTAATATCGAGGATTTAATTAGTATCGGGACCATTGGATTGATTAAAGCCGTAAATACCTTTAATCCTGAGAAAAAAATAAAACTTGCTACATACGCCTCTAGATGTATCGAGAATGAGATTCTCATGTACTTACGACGTAATAATAAGATCAGATCAGAGGTATCCTTTGATGAACCTTTGAACATTGATTGGGATGGAAATGAGCTTTTATTATCTGATGTATTAGGAACAGATGATGATATTATCACAAAAGACCTAGAGGCCAATGTGGACCGAAAGTTATTGACAAAGGCACTGCATCAGCTTACAGACCGTGAAAAACAAATAATGGAGCTTCGGTTTGGTCTGACAAACGGGGAAGAAAAAACCCAAAAAGATGTAGCCGACATGCTGGGAATTTCCCAATCCTATATTTCACGATTAGAAAAAAGAATCATAAAAAGATTACGGAAAGAATTTAATAAGATGGTGTAAAGAAAAGAAAATTTTTTTCATTCGAAAAACCTAAGAATTTCGCGACTTAATTACATTTTTCGACAAATATGCACTTGTCCACCATCGTGGATAAGTGCATATTTTTCCTTCTCAAGGAAATACTGTTTTTTGTACAGCAACTCCTGTGAGGAGGGAAAAGGATTGACTCGAAATAAAGTTGAAATTTGCGGTGTGGACACAGCAAAACTTCCTGTATTAAAAAATGAAGAAATGAGAATACTCTTCAAGCAAATGCAAGAGGGCGATATTTATGCCAGAGAAAAGCTCGTCAACGGTAATTTACGACTCGTATTAAGTGTCATTCAACGATTTAACAATCGAGGCGAGTTTGTTGACGACTTGTTTCAGGTTGGCTGTATTGGACTGATGAAATCAATCGATAACTTTGATTTAGGTCAAAACGTAAAGTTTTCGACTTATGCCGTACCAATGATTATTGGAGAAATTCGAAGGTATCTACGTGATAATAATCCAATTCGGGTTTCAAGGTCCTTGAGGGATATAGCTTATAAGGCCCTCCAAGTAAGGGAGCGATTGATGAGCGAAACTTCACGTGAACCCACTGCAGAAGAAATCGCAAAGGTCTTAGAAGTTCCACACGAAGAAATCGTGTTCGCTCTTGATGCCATACAGGACCCAGTGTCCCTTTTCGAGCCAATTTATAATGATGGCGGCGACCCAATTTATGTAATGGACCAATTAAGCGACGAGAAAAATAAAGATATCCACTGGATTGAAGAAATTGCTTTAAAAGAAGGAATGCGAAGGTTAAACGATCGTGAAAAATTAATTTTACGTAAACGATTTTTTCAAGGAAAAACACAAATGGAAGTCGCGGATGAAATCGGGATATCTCAAGCTCAGGTTTCTCGACTAGAGAAAGCGGCCATAAGGCAAATGAATAAAAATATTCAAAGTTAAGCTGTCCTTTGGGCAGCTTTATTTTTATTCTTTTTACTAAAATGATATGAACAATCATATATTTTCTATAGTAATAAAACTGGGAGTGAGAGATGATGGTGAAAATTTCCGAATTCCAAATAAAAGATGTGGTTAATGTATCAGACGGAAAAAGGCTTGGTAATATAGGTGATATAGAGATCAATTTAACCACAGGTAAAATTGATGCCGTCGTGATTAGTGGCAGCGGCAGAGTACTCGGCTTTTTTGGAAAAGATGATGACGTGGTTATTCCGTGGAAAAATATCATTAAAATTGGTCAGGACGTAATTTTGGTAAGGTATAAAGGAAGTGAAGAGAGATTTTCATCGGAAACAGAGGATTGACAATAGTTATTTGCGGTGACCATTTTTTCGTTTCATGGTAAACTATAGAAAAAAACAAAAGAGGTATGGAAATGGAACCCTTTGTTTTAAAGAATGAGTCATTTTTTTCAATAGAAAGCTGGATAAGGCAGTTTCCTGGTTTGGCTGCGGGTATGACAACCAAAAATGGAGGAGCGAGTAAAGGGAATTACAAAACCCTAAACCTTGGCTTACATGTTGGAGATGACAGAAGCGATGTTTGCATCAACCGAGGAAAAGTTTCTGAACTTCTGAAGTTTCCTCTAAACACCTGGGTTGGGGCAGAACAAACACATGGTATTCATCTTAAGAAAATTTCAAAAGCAGATCGAGGTAAAGGGTCCAATTCCTATGAAGATTCTTTTAAAGACACTGATGGTTTTTATACGAATGAGGAGGGTATTCTTTTATCGCTTTGCTTTGCCGACTGCGTCCCTCTTTTTTTTATTGCACCTGAATCAAGGATGATTGGAATTGCCCATGCTGGCTGGAAAGGGACTGTGGGTCAAATTGCCAAGGAAATGATAAACGCATGGGGAAGAGAAGGAATTAATCCCCAACAGATTTTTGTGGCAATTGGCCCATCAATTTGTGAAAAATGTTATATTGTTGATCAACGAGTTATAAATTTAGTTGAAAATACTCTAGTAGATGTCGAAACATTACCCTATAATTTAATTAATGATGGCCAATACTCTTTAGATTTACGTGAAGTAAATAGACAAATTATTGTCAATTCAGGTGTACCTGATACTAATATTCAGATGACTGGTTTTTGTTCTAGTTGTGATAAAGAGTTTTTTTCCCACCGCCGTGATCAAGGTAGGACAGGAAGAATGGTAAGTTTTATTGGCTGGAAGGAGATTATGAAAAGTTTATGAGGGTTGCAGTAAAGTTTGAACAAATAAAACAACAAATTATTGAGACATGCCTTCGAGTAGAGCGGGACCCTGAAGAAGTGAAAGTGATAGGAGTTACGAAATATGTTAGTACGGAGAGAGCTATCGAAGCGTTACAAGCTGGCATAATAAATTTAGGTGAAAATCGTGATGAGGGGCTCCTTCAAAAGTGGGAAGTACTTAAGGACAAGCCTAATTGGCATTACATCGGATCGCTTCAGACGCGAAAAGTAAAAAATATTATTAATATAGTTGAATATATTCATTCTTTGGACCGGATTTCTCTTGCAGAAGAAATCAATAAACGAGCAGAACAAAAGGTAAAATGCCTGGTTCAAGTCAACGTCTCTGGGGAAGAATCTAAGCACGGCTTAACTCCTGAAGATGCGATAGTTTTTATTGAATCGCTTCGCAAATTTGAGAGAATTAGCGTGGAAGGTTTAATGACAATGGCCCCGTTAACGGATGATGAAGACCAAATTCGAGAATGTTTTCGCAAATTAAGAGAACTTCGCGATCAAGTTCAAGCCCTAAATTTGGATTACGCCCCATGCACAGAGCTTTCGATGGGTATGTCTAATGATTATGTAATTGCTATTGAAGAAGGGTCAACAATGGTAAGAATAGGCACAGCGCTTGTTGGTGAAGATGGTTAGGAGAGAAGATAATGACGATTAAATCAAAATTAAAAACATTTTTCTTTTTAGATGATGAATATGATGATAATAATGATGATTATGCACAAACAGTTGAACCGGCTCCCGTAAAGCAAAAGCAACAGCAACAGCAACAGCATCTGCCAGTGGTAAAAAACCAAAATGTTGTTAGCTTGCAAAGCGTCCAAAAAACTACCACTTCATCAAAGTCATCCAAGGTAATATTAGTTGAACCACGGACATATTCTGAGTCAACTGATATTGCAGACCATTTAAAAAATCGCCGGGCAGTTGTCGTGAACCTGCAGCGGATTGATAGTGAACAAGGCAGGCAAATTGTTGATTTTCTAAGCGGAGTTGTCTATGCCCTCGGTGGTGACATTCAAAAAATTGGTTTAAGTATATTTTTATGTACTCCTGATAATGTTGAGGTGTCAGGAAATATATCCGATTTGATTCCTGACTTTGATAATCAAAATATGAGGTGGTAATGTTAAATGGCATTTGTATTTAGTTTATTACAACAGTTAATTCAAGTTTATTCGTGGGCATTAATTATTTATATTTTAATGTCTTGGTTTCCAAATGCTAGAGAGTCCTCTATTGGTCAATTTTTAGCAAAAGTTTGTGAACCTTATTTAGAGCCATTTAGAAAAATCATCCCACCTCTTGGTATGATGGATATATCACCTATAGTTGCATTTCTTGTTTTAAACTTCGCTAGCAGTGGTTTAGGCAGTGTATATCGCTGGCTTGCATAAGAATACTGAAACTAGGTTGTGTTTTGAAAAATGAATATTTACCAGCATTTCCGGCCAGAAGAACGAGAATATATTGACCAAGTGTTAAATTGGAAGGATTATGTCGAGACGCAATATACTCCTAAGTTAACAGATTTTCTTGATCCAAGGGAACAGCATATTCTAAAAATATTAATTGGTGAACATGGCCAAGTAAATTATAAACTTTTTGGCGGCAGCCCGGATGTAGAACGAAAAAGAGCCTTAATCTTTCCAGATTATCTAACCGCCACGGAGGAAGAATTTCAAATCAGTCTTTTTGAAATCCATTATCCAACCAAGTTCGTCACGATCGAACATCGACAGGTATTGGGTACGTTAATGTCTTTAGGGCTAAAGCGAGGGAAATTTGGTGATATCCTTAATAAGGATGATAAATGCCAATTTTTCGCTGCAAAGGAAATAAGCGACTATATAAAAACTAATGTTGAAACAATTGGCAGGGCTGGCGTTAAACTAACTGAAACCGATATCGAGAATGCCATCCGTACCAATGAATTATTGGTCGATAGTGATTTAACAGTATCTTCACTACGATTGGATACTGTTATTTCAGGTATTTACCATGTGTCACGTCAAAAATCACAACTTTTTATTCAACAAGGTCTCGTGAAAGTGAATTGGACATTAACCGAAAATCCTTCATTTGAATGCGATATTGGTGATATGATTTCAGTTAGAGGATACGGCAGAGCAAAAATTCTTGCCATCGAAGGGAAAACAAAAAAAGAAAAATGGCGAATAAATGTCGGTAAACAAAAATAACAACATAAGTAAAGAAGGAAATTCGAAGAATGTTGTCGAATAATTGCTTATACATATAGAAATAGACATTGTATGGAGGTGGCATCAATGCCGTTAACACCGTTGGATATTCATAACAAAGAGTTTAATAAGGGTTTTAGAGGATATGATGAAGATGAAGTGAACGAATTTCTCGATCAAGTCATCAAAGATTATGAATTAGTACTCAGAGAGAAAAAAGAAATGGAAGAACGCTTAAACGATATGAATGAGCGTCTCGGTCATTTTGTTACTATTGAGGATACTCTGAATAAATCAATCATCATTGCTCAAGAAGCTGGGGAAGATGTAAAACGTAATGCCCAAAAGGAAGCGAAGTTAATCATTAAGGAAGCAGAGAAAAACGCGGATCGAATTGTCAATGAATCACTTTCAAAAGCAAGGAAAATTGCTCTTGAAATCGAGGATTTAAAAAAACAATCAAAAGTATTCCGAACTCGTTTTAAAATGTTGATTGAAGCTCAGCTTGATATGTTGAACACGGATGATTGGGATCATTTATTAGAGTATGAGGTAGATGCGACAGAGCTAAAAATTCATCAAGAAGAAGATTCATTAGCTTGACGAAATGCGTTTTTTTAGCATATAATTTCTTAACAGTTATAAAGAATGGTCAATGACGATGAAAGGGAAAGTACAATTTTCTAGGGCTTTTTAAAAGCGAGTCGGGGGTGGTGGAAGCCCGGTAAAGTTGGAAATTGGAAAATCACCCTCGAGTTCCAGGTCGAACCTCCTTCTTTAAGGATAGTAGGCTTAGGCGGTTTATTCACGTTACGAATGTTTAAGAGGATAGAACGATTATTTCGTACTATTTATCAGGGTGGTACCGCGGGAATAAAACCTTCTCGTCCCTATTTTGGGATGAGAGGGTTTTTTTGTTTGTCTATTGGCTATTCTTTGTTATATGAAGAGGATTACAGGAGGAAGAAAAGATGGAATATAAAAATACGTTATTAATGCCGCAAACTGAATTTCCGATGCGTGGTAATCTTCCACAAAGAGAACCTGAGATTCAGGCAAAATGGGAAGAGATGAATATTTATAAAAAAGTACAGGAACGGACCAAAGGACGTCCTATGTTTGTTTTACATGATGGGCCTCCGTATGCCAATGGTGATATCCATATGGGCCATGCCCTTAACAAAATTTTAAAAGATATGATTGTCCGTTATAAATCTATGAGTGGTTATCATGCACCATACGTACCTGGCTGGGATACACATGGACTCCCTATTGAGCAGGCGTTAACCAATAAGGGAGTGAAACGCAAAGAAATGACGGTTGCAGAATTCCGTCAACTTTGTACAAAATATGCTCTTGAACAAATTGATAATCAACGTGAACAATTTAAACGTCTTGGTGTACGTGGTGACTGGGAAAATCCTTATATTACTCTTAACCCAGCATATGAAGCACAACAAATTAAGGTTTTCGGTGAAATGGCCAAAAAAGGTTATATTTATAAAGGTCTTAAGCCTGTCTATTGGTCCCCTTCAAGTGAATCAGCACTTGCAGAAGCAGAGATTGAATATCAGGACAAGAAGTCTGCATCCATTTATGTGGGCTTTAAGGTGAAGGATGGTAAAGGCGTTCTTGACTCGGATACCCAAATTATTATCTGGACGACTACTCCATGGACAATTCCTGCAAACTTAGGAATTTCAGTGCATCCTGACTTAACATATGTGGTGGTATCTGCAAATGAAAACAAATACCTAGTTGCTGAAGCTCTTCTGGAAGAAGTTTCGAAGCTAATTGGCTGGGAAGAAGCAACAGTTATTAAGAAGGTAAAAGGAAATGAATTAGAGCATATTCTTGCCATCCATCCTCTATATGGTCGTGATTCATTGGTCATGTTAGGTGAACACGTAACAACTGATGCCGGTACTGGATGCGTTCATACTGCACCAGGCCACGGGGAAGATGACTTCCATGTAGGTCAAAAATACGGTTTAGAAGTATTATGCCCTGTAGATGATAAAGGCGTGATGACAAGTGAAGCACCTGGCTTTGAAGGATTATTTTACGATAAAGCTAATAAACCAATTACACAAGCGTTAGAAGATGCAGGTGCACTACTTAAGCTTTCGTTTATTACTCACTCTTATCCGCACGACTGGAGAACGAAGAAGCCGGTTATCTTCCGTGCTACAGCCCAGTGGTTTGCTTCTATTAAGGATTTCCGTAATGAATTACTCGATGCGGTGAAGGAAACCAAGTGGATTCCTGCTTGGGGAGAAACGCGGTTATTTAATATGGTGCGTGACCGTGGGGACTGGTGTATTTCCCGTCAACGTGTCTGGGGGGTACCAATTCCTGTTTTTTACGCAGAAAATGGGGAAGAAATTATCACTGATGAAACGATCAATCATGTTTCAGATTTATTCCGTGAGTTTGGTTCTAATATTTGGTTTGAACGTGAGGCAAAAGATTTACTTCCGGAGGGCTTTACCCATCAAGGTAGTCCAAACGGAACATTTACAAAGGAAACGGATATCATGGACGTGTGGTTTGATTCAGGTTCATCACATCAAGCAGTGTTACTTGAAAGAGATGATTTAGTTCGACCTGCCGACCTTTATCTTGAAGGCTCTGATCAGTATCGTGGCTGGTTTAACTCGTCATTATCAACTGCGGTAGCTGTGACAGGTGAAGCACCTTATAAAGGAGTATTAAGCCACGGCTTTGCTCTTGACGGTGAAGGTAGAAAGATGAGTAAATCAATCGGAAATGTAGTGATCCCTGCAAAAGTGATGAATCAATTAGGCGCAGATATCTTACGCCTTTGGGTTGCTTCCGTTGATTATCAAGCAGATGTTCGTGTTTCCGATGCTATTTTGAAACAGGTTGCTGAAGTGTATCGTAAAATTCGTAATACTTTCCGGTTCTTATTGGGGAATTTAGCAGACTTTACCCCTGCTGATAGAGTTCCTTATGAAAATCTACGGGAAGTCGATCAATTCATGCTTGTTAAATTAAATAAGCTGATTAAAAATGTTCGTAAGGCTTATGAAAACTATGAATTTGCAGGTATTTATCATGCGATTAATAATTTCTGTACCCTTGATTTAAGTTCATTCTATCTAGATTTTGCAAAAGATGTCCTTTATATTGAGGCTACAGATAATCATGAGCGTCGTGCGATCCAGACAGTTTTATATGAATCACTTCTTGCTTTAACTAAGTTGGTTTCGCCAATTCTGTCCCATACAGCTGATGAAGTGTGGAAATTCATTCCATCTGTAACAGAAGAAAGTGTTCAATTGACTGACCTTCCAGAATACCAGGAGTTGAGCAATGCAAATGCTTTGGAAGAAAAGTGGACTGAATTCATGAATCTGCGTGATGATGTGTTAAAAGCACTTGAAGAGGCCCGTAATCAAAAGGTGATTGGAAAATCGTTAACCGCAAAAGTAACCCTTTATGTTAATGAAAAATCGAGACAGCTATTAGATTCTATTGATGAAAATATGAAACAGTTGTTTATTATCTCAGGCTTCGAAGTGGCGGGAACATATGAGGAAGCACCTGAACATGCGGTGAAATTAGAAACTGCAGCCATTGTTATTACGAAAGCTGAGGGAGAAACATGTGAGCGTTGCTGGATTGTTACACCAGAAGTGGGTCAAAATCCAGAACATTCCACACTTTGCAACCGTTGTGCCGACGTAGTAAAAGAAAACTATACCCATTTAGCATAAATAAAACGAAGCCCTGTGCAAAATGCACAGGGCTTTTAATTTTTTCCTTCTCCGTTAATTGTTGTAGTTGTTGTCAAATGTTTTTCCGAGTTAAGAAATAGTTGACGGAAATAATAAGACAAATGAGTAACGGAGGTAACAACTATGAATGCCACGCAGGAAAAGCTGTTCTTTGAACTCCGTCAAACGAAAGAAGAAATCGAGTATTCGTTAAAAAATAAACAAGTAAAAAATTGGTTTACAACCATTTTGGAAGAAGAATTGTCAGATACTATTACAGCAATCCGAAAATTGGAAAATGGGAATTTTGGGCAATGTGAAATTTCCGGTGAATTTTTATCCGCTGATTTATTAAACATGATTCCGACATTAAAATCACAAAGAGACTCAGAGTATTTGGAAAGTTACTTCAAAAAATCAATTTACCATCCTTAATTAATAATGTTCCATTTTCGTTTAGCGAAAAAGTATGCTAAAATGCTTAAGAAGTATGAAAAGCGAAAGCACCTAGAATCGTAAGTCTAGGTTGATGTGGAGGTATTTCTTAGTGTTTTATTACTTAATCGCTCTTTTTGTTATTTTATTAGATCAAATTACGAAATGGTTAATTGTAAGCAACATGTATCTAGGAGAAAGTATTACCATCATTGATAAAATTTTCTATATTACTTCTCATCGTAACCGTGGAGCTGCATGGGGGATATTACAAGGTCAAATGTGGCTTTTTTATGTAATTACTGTCATTGTAATAGTTGCTATTATGTATTATCTCTACAAAGCAGTAAAAGGAAAATGGCTGCTAGGGTTATCGTTAGCATTAATGCTCGGAGGCGCCATAGGCAATTTTATTGACCGTGTGATTCGTAAGGAAGTTGTCGACTTCATTCATACGTATGTTTTTGGCTATAATTTCCCAGTCTTTAATATCGCGGACTCAGCTTTAGTGATCGGAGTCATCATGTTAATGATTCAAATGTTGTTAGAAGAGAGAGAATCAAAGGAGAAATCATATGGAGAAAATGGAACACACCATTCTTGAGGAGCAAAAAGGGGATCGGATTGATAAGGTGATCTCAAGCTTTGATGAAGAATGGTCCCGAACACAAGTACAGCAATGGATAAAAGAAGGTAATGTCCTTGTGAACGGACAACAGATTAAAACCAATTATAAATGCAGCACAAATGATCAAATTGAGATCACAATACCAGACCCAGAAGAACTAGATGTTTTACCTGAAGATCTAAACTTAGAAATTTTTTATGAAGATAAAGATGTATTGGTTGTAAATAAACCAAGAGGGATGGTTGTTCATCCGGCACCAGGGCATTTGTCAGGGACATTAGTCAATGGTTTAATGTTCCACTGTAAGGATTTATCGGGTATTAATGGTGTATTAAGACCCGGGATTGTTCACCGGATTGATAAAGATACTACTGGGCTGTTGATGGTGGCCAAAAATGATATGGCTCACGAAAGCCTTGTCAATCAATTGGTGGCTAAAACTGTTACTCGTAAATATAAAGCGATTGTCCATGGTGTCATTCCACATGACTTTGGAACTGTTGATGCTCCATTAGGCAGGGATACAAAAGACCGCCAAAGCATGACAGTTGTTGACCACGGAAAACATGCTGTCACTCATTTCCATGTGATTGAACGGTTTAAAGACTTTACTTTTGTAGAGTGCCAATTAGAAACTGGACGAACACACCAAATTCGTGTTCATATGAAATATATTGGCTATCCGCTCGCTGGTGATCCAAAATATGGACCGAAAAAAACACTGGACATAGAAGGACAAGCCTTGCATGCAGGTGTGCTCGGATTTAACCACCCGAGAACTAACGAATATTTAGAATTTGAAGCGCCACTTCCAGAAGATATCGAATTGTTGCTAACTCAGCTTCGAAATAATCGTTGACACAGTCGTTTATTTAAAGTAAGATGATTTTAGCTTAATAAGCCTTTAAAACAGTCCCGAGAGGCTGAGAAGGAAACGGTTAAGATAATGGGCGAATTATGCCCATATCTATAAATTAACTTGTTAACCTCTCACTAGAATTGGGTGAGAGGTTTTTTATTTTTACTAAAGAAGAAGGTGTAATATGAACCAAAAAGCTGTTGTCCTTGATGAACAAGCAATCGGTAGAGCGCTGACTAGAATAGCCCACCAAATTATTGAAAAAAACAAAGGTATAGAAGACTGCATTCTGGTTGGTATCCGGACGAGAGGCATCTATCTTGCGGATCGACTTGCAGCAAAAATTGAAGAGATTGAGGGCAAGTCGATTGCTATAGGTGAGATAGATATTACCCTTTATCGAGACGATTTAACTAAGAAGACGGAAAGTCAAGAACCACTTGTTAAAGGCTCAGATATTCCGGTTGGTATAAATAATAAAAAAGTAATTCTTGTTGATGATGTTTTATATACGGGAAGAACAGTCAGAGCAGGACTGGATGCCTTAATGGATATAGGACGCCCATCAGTTATCCAACTTGCGGTATTAGTCGACCGAGGACATCGTGAACTTCCAATCCGGGCAGATTATGTCGGCAAAAATATCCCAACCTCAAGTGACGAAAAAATCGTTGTTGAGTTAGCCGAAGTGGATAAGGTTGATCAAGTAAGTATATTTGAAAAATAAATAGCAACCCTTTTAAATTTAGTCCTGTGAGGCTGACAAAGGGGAATATGCCAACATGAGACTTCATTAAGGCATTTCCATACCCTCTTTGTACCCTTACCGGCAAAGAGGGTTTTTTTTATGAAAAAAATAGATACTAAAATAAAGCAGTAGATTAAATGGGGGAAATCCAAATGAACAATAAGCCTATCTTAGACGTAAAAGAGATTCCAAAACCCTTTCAATGGATAACATTAAGCTTACAGCATTTGTTTGCTATGTTCGGTGCAACAATACTTGTTCCCTACCTAGTGGGTTTAAGCCCAGCGATTGCACTTATTTCAAGTGGACTTGGAACATTGGCGTTTTTATTAATAACTAAATTCAAGGTTCCAGCTTATCTTGGTTCATCCTTTGCCTTTATCGCACCTGTCATTGCTGCCAAAGCAGCAGGTGGCCCTGGTGGTGCGATGGTCGGTACTTTTCTCGCAGGATTAGTTTACGGAATTGTTGCACTTGTAATCAGCAAGGCAGGTCATCGTTGGATCATGAATCTACTTCCGCCAATTGTTGTCGGACCAGTTATCATTGTTATCGGATTAGCTCTATCCGGAACTGCAGTGAATATGGCGATGAATAATCCTGCAAGCGGAAAGTACAGTTTGCTTCATTTCTCCGTCGCACTTGTAACCTTGGCAGCAACAATTATTTTTTCGATATATGCCAAAAAAATGTTAAGCATGATACCTATCTTAGCTGGGATTATTGTGGGATATATCTATGCACTATTAGTTGGGATCGTCGATTTCACACCAGTATTAGATGCTAAATGGTTTGAAATGCCTGAATTTATCCTTCCATTTGTAAGTTATAAAGTAAAATTCACTTGGGATTTAGTCCTGTTAATGGTACCAGTTGCAATTGTAACTTTATCGGAACATATCGGACACCAGTTAGTACTAAGTAAAGTAGTTGGTCGTGATTATATTAAAGAACCCGGCTTGCACCGCTCGATTCTTGGTGATGGAACAGCAACAATTATTTCTGCCTTGGTTGGCGGCCCCCCAAAAACAACTTATGGTGAAAACATTGGTGTCCTTGCCATTACACGAGTATACAGTGTGTATGTCATTGCTGGTGCAGCAGTCTTCGCTATCATCTTTGGTTTTATTGGAAAAATAACGACCTTAATCGGGACCATTCCAACACCAGTTATGGGCGGAGTTTCGATTCTGCTTTTCGGAATTATTGCTTCTTCAGGGTTGCGAATGCTGGTTGATAGCAAAATTGATTTTGGAAACAAGCGTAACCTTGTCATATCTTCTGTCATCCTGGTGATTGGAATCGGTGGCGCTGTGATAAAAGTATCTGAATCATTGCAAATCCAAGGTATGGCATTGGCAGCAATTTGCGGGGTTCTCTTAAATCTCATCCTGCCTGGCAAAGAACCAATTAATGAAAATATGCTTGAGGAGAATCAATCCTCAGAAAAGCGGAAAACTGCATAATAAAGTTTCAACTTTTTAAATAAATCCAGTGAGATTTATAAGGGTGTAAGCTTGATTCCATGATTTTAATCTCATGGATTAAGTCGTGAATTCTTACACCCTGAACCAACCAATGGTCAGGGTGTTTTTTTATCAAAATGAGAGGCGGGAAAAAGACTGATGATAAATCACTTACTAACCACAAATGAATTAAAGGTGGAGGAGATTAATCAAATCTTAGCAGATGCTCATGGATTCAAAAACGGAATGAAGTGGCATCCTGAAGGGCAAATGTTTACTGCCAATCTATTTTTCGAACCAAGCACAAGAACTAAGAGCAGCTTTGAAGTTGCACAAAGAAGATTAGGATTAGAAGTTATCCCTTTTGAAGTTCTAACCTCAAGTGTTCAAAAAGGGGAGACACTTTATGATACTGTGAAGACCTTAGAATCAATTGGCGTAAATACGATTGTCATTCGTCATGATCAGGATCGATACTTTGATGAGTTAGTTGGGAAGATTAACATCCCAATCATCAATGGCGGTGATGGATGCGGACATCATCCAACACAATCGCTTCTAGATTTATTGACCATCCAACAAGAATTTTGCCAATTTGCAGGATTAAAAATTGCCATTATTGGAGACATCCGACATAGCAGGGTGGCGCGTTCCAATGCAGATGTTCTGACCAGGCTGGGAGCGGAAGTGGTTTTTTCTGGACCAGAAGAATGGTTTGATACTAGGAGTGTAGATATATCTAGGTATAGGCCTATTGATCAGGCAGTACAAGAAGCAGATGTAGTAATGCTGCTGCGAGTTCAACACGAACGGCACCATAATAAAAGCAGTTTTACAGCAAATGAGTACCATAAACAATTTGGGCTCACTTTAGAAAGAGAAAAAATGATGAAGCCGGGCAGTATCATTATGCATCCTGCTCCAGTAAATAGAAATGTAGAAATAGCTGATAGTCTTGTGGAGTGCAAGCGGTCAAGAATTTTTAAGCAAATGGAAAACGGTGTATATGTAAGAATGGCAGCAATTAAGAGATCAATTGAAAGTCTTGAAGGAGGAAAAAATTATGAACATTCTTATTCAGAACGCATGCTGCATAGCCTCTAATGGGGAAACAAAACAAACTGATATATTGGTAGAAAATGGTATTATCGCAAAAGTTGAATCGAACATTGATGCGATTGTGGATCGGATAGTGGATGCAGCTGGGAAGTTAGTTTCACCAGGATTTATTGATCTACATGTTCATCTTCGTGAGCCTGGCGGCGAAAAAAAGGAAACCATCGCTACAGGGACACTTGCCGCAGCTAGGGGCGGGTTTACAACAATAGCAGCGATGCCGAATACAAGACCGGTGCCTGACACCAAGGAACAAATGGAATGGTTGCAAAACAGAATCAACGAAACAGCAAAGGTAAGGGTTTTGCCATATGCATCGATTACGACAAGACAGCTTGGCCAGGAACTAACAGATTTTGAGGCATTAAAAGAAGCGGGGGCATTTGCCTTTACCGATGATGGTGTCGGTGTTCAGTCGGCTGAGAGGATGCTAGCAGCGATGCGGAAAGCGGCTGCCAATAATATGGCAATCGTTGCACACTGCGAAGAAAACACGCTAATTAATAAAGGCTGTGTCCATGAAGGTTCTTTCTCAGAGAAACATGGCTTGAATGGTATTCCTTCCATCTGTGAATCAGTTCAGATTGCAAGAGATGTCCTCTTAGCCGAAGCCACAGGCTGTCATTATCATGTCTGCCATATTAGTACTAAGGAATCCGTCCGGGTGGTAAAGGATGCAAAACGAGCAGGCATTAATGTAACCGCAGAAGTATCGCCGCATCATTTATTATTATCTGAAGATGATATTCCAGGGCTTGATACGAATTTTAAGATGAACCCACCGCTTCGTGGTGCAGATGACAGAACGGCCCTAATCGAAGGACTTCTAGATGGAACGATTGATTTTATTGCAACCGATCATGCGCCGCATACAGCAGAAGAAAAAAGTGAAGGAATGGTTCTCGCTCCATTCGGAATTGTTGGACTAGAAACTGCGTTCCCACTGCTATATACACATTTTGTATTAAAAAATATCATCACGCTTAACCAATTAATTGAATTTTTAACAATAAAACCAGCGGAAGCATTCGGGCTTCCATATGGAAGAATAGAAGTAGGCGCACCAGGAGATTTAGTAATCTTGAACCTCGATGATGAATATGAAATTAAACCAGAAGAATTCTTATCAAAAGGAAAAAATACTCCATTTGGCGGCTGGAAATGTAAAGGCTGGCCTGATATGACCATAGCTGGAGGGCAAATTGCTTGGGAAAAAGGATGTGTACTAGCATGAAAAAACAGCTTATCTTAGAAGACGGTACAATTTTTATCGGTAAAGGATTTGGCAGTGATACTGAAACGATTGGTGAAGTGGTGTTTAACACAGGTATGACTGGCTATCAAGAAATCCTTTCTGACCCATCCTATTGTGGACAAATTGTTACACTAACTTATCCGCTAATTGGTAACTATGGGATTAATCGTGATGATTTCGAATCGATCAATCCGGCTGTAAAGGGATTCGTTGTAAAAGAAGCGGCTGAATTTCCGTCCAATTGGAGAAGTGAATGTACGTTAGACGAATATTTTGAAATGAAAAAAATCCCTGGGATTGCTGGGATTGATACACGAAAATTGACAAGAATTATCCGCCAATACGGAACACTAAAAGGAGCAATTTGCAGTATTGAAAAAGATGCAAATGAGGTTCTGCAAAAATTGCGTGGAACATCACTTCCAATCGATCAGGTACGCCAAGTATCAACTAAAAATGCCTATCCTAGTCCTGGACGCGGGAAAAGAGTTGTACTTGTTGATTTTGGAATGAAGCATGGAATTTTACGTGAATTAAATCAGCGCGGCTGTGATGTGATCGTTGTACCATATCACACTACTGCTGAAGAAATTCTTCAATTAAGTCCAGACGGAATTATGCTGTCAAATGGACCAGGGGATCCAAAGGATGTACCAGAAGCAATCGATATGTTAAAAGGGGTATTAGGCAGAGTCCCATTATTCGGAATTTGTCTTGGCCATCAATTATTTGCCCTGGCCTGCGGGGCGAACACCGAAAAAATGAAGTTTGGTCATCGCGGTTCCAATCAACCTGTCAAAGACTTATCTACAGGGAAAGTTGCGATTACCGCACAAAACCATGGATATACAGTTGAAGAAGAGTCAATCAAAAACACAAGATTAAAAATTACTCATATTGCCATAAATGATGGAACGGTTGAGGGCCTAAAACACCTAGATTATCCGGCATTTACTGTTCAGTATCATCCGGAAGCATCTCCAGGACCTGAAGATGCAAACGGCTTATTTGATCAGTTTCTTGCCCTAATGGAAGAGAACAAACAGGAGGTTACAGCAAATGCCTAAACGTACAGATATCAACTCCATTTTAGTAATTGGTTCGGGTCCAATCGTCATTGGGCAGGCTGCAGAATTCGACTATGCTGGTACTCAAGCATGTATCGCTCTAAAAGAAGAAGGCTATCGTGTTATTCTAGTAAACTCTAATCCTGCAACCATCATGACAGATACAGAAATTGCTGATGCTGTGTATATCGAACCATTAACAGTAGAGTTTGTCAGCAGAATTATTCGTAAAGAACGTCCAGACTCCCTTCTAGCTACTCTCGGCGGACAAACAGGTCTTAATCTGGCCGTTGAGTTGTCTGAATCCGGAGTTTTAACTGAGTGCGAGGTTGAAATTCTTGGTACTAAACTTTCCGCGATTAAACAAGCAGAAGATCGGGACCTATTCCGCAGCTTAATGAATGAGTTAAACGAACCTGTACCTGATAGTGCAATCATTCATGAATTAGCTGAAGCTAAGGCTTTTGTTGAACAGATTGGTTTCCCTGTGATTGTCCGTCCTGCCTATACTCTAGGTGGAACGGGAGGCGGCATCTGTCATAATACAGAAGAACTTGAGGAAATCATTGCTAGCGGACTAAAGCATAGTCCTGTGAATCAATGTTTGCTCGAAAAAAGTATTGCCGGTTTCAAAGAAATTGAATACGAAGTTATGCGCGATGGAAACGACAATGCAATTGTCGTTTGTAACATGGAAAATATTGATCCGGTGGGTGTTCATACTGGGGACTCCATTGTGGTTGCACCAAGTCAGACCCTAAGTGATCGAGAATATCAACTGCTAAGGAATGTATCACTAAAAATCATTCGTGCTCTAGGGATTGAAGGGGGCTGTAACGTTCAGCTGGCCTTAGATCCAGATAGCTACAATTACTATATAATCGAAGTTAATCCACGTGTTAGCCGTTCTTCGGCATTAGCATCAAAAGCCACTGGTTATCCAATTGCCAAGCTTGCTGCAAAAATTGCCGTTGGCTTAACGCTGGATGAAATGTTGAACCCGGTTACTGGGAAAACGTACGCAAGTTTTGAACCAGCTCTCGATTATATTGTAACAAAAATCCCTAGATGGCCGTTTGATAAATTTGAATCAGGGAATCGTTCACTAGGGACACAAATGAAAGCAACCGGAGAAATTATGGCGATTGGCCGGACGTTTGAAGAATCCCTATTAAAAGCCATTCGCTCCCTTGAGGCGGGCGTCTTCCATTTTGAATTAAATGGTGCGGAGGAAATTGATGATGAATTACTCGAGAAACGGATTCGAAAAGCAGGAGATGAGCGTCTCTTCTACATTGCAGAAGCGTTAAAACGAGGACTAACCATAGAAACCTTGCATCAATGGAGTAAAATTGATTTATTTTTCTTGAAGAAAATGGAAGGGATTATATGTCTGGAAGCAAAAATTGCTGCTAATCCTTTTGATAATGAAATCCTTTTTGAAGCAAAGCAAAAAGGTTTTACTGATAAAAAAATCGCTGAACTTTGGAATAATACTGAAAAAGAGATTATTAACCTGCGCAAGAGCTTAGGGATTATCCCCGTTTATAAAATGGTTGATACTTGTGCAGCAGAATTTGAATCGGAAACACCTTATTACTATGGTACGTACGAAGAGGAAAACGAGTCGGTGGTAACGGACAGAAAAAGTGTGATTGTTCTCGGGTCGGGACCCATCCGTATTGGTCAAGGAATTGAGTTTGACTATGCTACTGTTCATTCGGTTAAAGCTATTAAGGAAGCAGGATATGAAGCAATTATTATTAATAATAACCCTGAAACGGTATCCACCGATTTCAGTATTTCTGATAAGCTTTACTTCGAGCCGCTGACGATTGAAGATGTCATGAGTATTATTGAGTTAGAAAATCCAATTGGGGTTGTGGTCCAATTTGGCGGGCAAACAGCTATCAACCTTGCCGCAGATCTTGCTGAAAATGGGGTCAAAATCCTTGGAACAAGCCTTGAAGATATAGACCGTGCTGAAAATAGAGATAAGTTTGAACATGCTCTTCAACAATTAAATATTCCGCAGCCGTTAGGGAAAACAGCATTATCAGTGGAAGAAGCGGTGGTAATTGCCAACGAAATCGCCTATCCCGTTCTAGTCCGCCCATCCTATGTTCTTGGGGGAAGGGCAATGGAAATTGTCTACCATGAAGAGGAATTACTTCACTACATGAAAAATGCTGTAAAAATTAATCCAGATCATCCAGTGTTGATTGACCGCTATTTAACAGGAAAAGAAATCGAAGTAGATGCCATCTGTGATGGAGAAAATGTACTCATACCTGGAATTATGGAACATATCGAGCGAGCGGGGGTCCATTCTGGTGATTCGATTGCTGTGTATCCGCCGCAAACTCTTACTGAGACAGTAAAACAAACACTTGTGGAGTATACAGAGAAATTAGCAAAGGGCTTAAACATTATCGGATTATTAAATATCCAGTACGTTCTGGCAGGGGATCAAGTCTATGTGCTTGAGGTCAATCCGCGTTCAAGCCGTACGGTTCCATTCTTAAGTAAAATAACGAATCTTCCAATGGCGAAAATAGCCACTAAAGCAATTTTAGGCGTATCGATTGTTGATCAAGGGTACATTCCTGGTCTTGCTACTGAAAAAGAAGGGGTTTTCGTAAAGGTTCCTGTTTTCTCCTTTGCTAAGCTCAAAAGTGTGGATATAACCCTCGGACCTGAAATGAAATCGACAGGGGAAGTAATGGGTAAGGATGTAACGCTTGAAAAGGCTCTTTATAAAGGATTAGTTGCTTCAGGAATGAACATCCAAAAGTTTGGTACGGTATTGTTTACTGTAGCAGATAAAGATAAACAGGAAGCGTTAAAGCTGGCGAAGCGATTTTCCGCTAACGGCTATCGTTTAATGGCAACGAGCGGTACAGCATCTGTCTTAGAGGCAGCTGGACTAAGAGTCAAAGAGGTTGGAAAGATTGGTTCGGAAGGAAAGACGCTTTTGGATGTCATTCAACATGGAGAGGCGCAATTCATTATTAATACACTTACTAAAGGAAAACAACCGCAACGCGATGGGTTTAGAATCCGCCGGGAAGCTGTTGAAAATGGGGTTCCGTGTTTAACTTCATTAGACACAGCAGATGCTATCCTTAAAGTGATTGAGTCGATGAACTTCTCGGCTGAAGCGATGGATTCAGTAAAAAAGGAGGCTGTCTTTGCTTGATTAGAAAAGAGTTCTGCAAAATCAGCAGCCAAAAAGAAATTGCTGCAGACATATATGAGCTTACTGTTAAAGGAGAATTGGTCGGACAAATTAGTGCCCCGGGTCAATTCGTGCATATTAGGGTCTCAAATGGGTGGGACCCGCTTTTACGAAGGCCCATTAGTATCTCTTCCTTCGATAAAAAACAAAAGAGCATGACCATGATCTATCGCAAGGAAGGAAGAGGAACAACAATGCTAGCAGAATTGGGTCCAGGGAAGCTAATTGACATCCTTGGGCCGCTCGGCAATGGCTTTCCTGTCGATGAAGTCAGCAGAGGTGAGACAGCCTTGCTTGTTGGCGGTGGAATCGGTGTTCCGCCACTATATGAACTTTCTAATCAATTAGTCAAAAAAGGTGTAAAGGTTATCCATGTACTAGGCTTTCAAACGGAGGCGACGGTTTTTTACGAAAAGGAATTTTTAGAAAATGGTGAAACCTACGTGACTACTGTTGATGGTTCCTATGGAAGGAAAGGATTTGTAACAGATGTCATGAAAGATTTACGATTTGATTGTATTTATACATGTGGACCAACACCAATGTTAAAGGCGATTGAACAAAGTTATTCGGATAAAAAAATGTTTTTATCATTAGAAGAACGAATGGGCTGCGGAATTGGGGCATGCTTTGCCTGCGTGTGTAAAAGTAAAGATGACCCAACCGGAGTTGCCTATAAAAAGGTATGCAGCGATGGGCCCGTTTTTCGCGCCGGGGAGGTATTGATATGAGCCGTTTGAACATCGAATTACCGGGTTTAACACTGAAAAATCCTATCATGCCTGCCTCGGGATGTTTTGGATTTGGACGGGAGTACAGCCAATTTTATGATTTGAGTGTATTGGGCGCGATTATGATTAAAGCCACAACAGTAGAACCGCGGTTCGGAAACCCAACCCCAAGGGTAGCAGAAACAACATCAGGGATGTTAAATGCAATCGGATTGCAAAATCCAGGCCTTGAAAAAGTACTAGACGCGGAGCTGCCTTGGCTCTCCCAGTACGATGTCCCGATTATCGCAAATGTTGCAGGGTCACTCGAAGAAGATTATGTGGAGGTTGCTCGCCGTATTTCAAAAGCACCAAATGTGCATGCATTGGAACTAAATATCTCTTGTCCAAATGTAAAAACGGGAGGGATTGCATTTGGTACAATACCTGAAGTAGCTAAGCAATTAACCCGGAAGGTAAAGGAAGTTTCTGAAGTGCCAGTGTATGTAAAGCTGTCACCGAATGTCACTAATATTGTAGAAATGGCGAAAGCGGTGGAAGCAGGGGGCGCCGATGGTTTAACCATGATAAATACACTTGTTGGGATGAGGCTTGATTTAAAAACGGGCAAACCGATTTTAGCCAATCGTACAGGCGGCTTATCAGGTCCAGCTATTAAACCTGTGGCCATACGGATGATTTATGAGGTCAGTCAGGCTGTATCCATTCCGATTATTGGCATGGGTGGAATTGAGTCGGCAGCGGATGTGATTGAGTATTTCTATGCAGGCGCAAGTGCCGTAGCAGTTGGGACTGCAAATTTTGTGGACCCCTTCGTATGTCCGACCATAATTGAGGAATTACCAGCTTTACTAGAAAAATTAGGGTTTGAACACATCAGTGAATGTACAGGAAGGAGCTGGAAGGAAGATGGACAACTCGCTTATCATCGCGCTTGATTTTGCCAATGGCAGCGAAGTGAATCGTTTTTTGCAGCCTTTTGAGGGCAAGGAGCTTTTTGTGAAAGTTGGCATGGAGTTATTTTATCAAGAAGGCCCTTCAATCGTTCATCAATTAAAAGAAAAAGGTCATCATATTTTTCTGGATTTAAAGCTTCATGATATTCCGAACACTGTGAAAAGTGCGATGAAGGGGCTTGCCCGATTGGAATGTGACTTAGTTAATGTTCATGCTGCTGGGGGAAAAGAGATGATGGCAGCTGCACTTGAAGGACTGGAGGCAGGGACTTCTGCAGGACGGAAACGACCTGATTGCATCGCGGTAACACAGTTGACGAGTACATCAGAAGAGCAAATGAATAAAGAACAGCTCATTCCTGTTTCATTGGAAGAATCCGTTTTACATTATGCGTTACTTACAAAAGAAGCTGGTCTGGACGGTATCGTCTGCTCTGCATGGGAAGCTGCTTTTATTAGGGAGAAAGCTGGGCAATCGTTTTTGACCGTATGCCCAGGAATTCGCATGGAGTCTGATCAGGTTGGAGATCAAAAGAGAGTGGCTACACCGGATTTTGCGAGAAATTCGGGGGTAAGTTCTATTGTTGTGGGGCGTTCGATTACTCGGTCAGTTGACCCAGTAAAAAGCTATGAAAAATGGATGGAAGCATGGAAGGGGATACGACGATGAAACACGTGATTGCTGAAAGATTATTAGAAATTAATGCGGTTGCCTTAAAGCCACAGGATCCATTTACTTGGACATCAGGGCTCCGGTCACCAATCTATTGTGATAATCGGCTAACTCTCTCATTCCCGGCTGTTAGAAGAGAAATTGCTGCTGGTTTGCAAAAACTCATTCTTGAGAATTTTTCAGAGGCTGAAGTTATTGCTGGTACGGCGACAGCAGGGATCCCGCATGCAGCGTGGGTGAGTGAACTAATGGATTTACCAATGTGCTATGTTCGTTCAAAGGCAAAGGGGCATGGCAAAGGAAATCAGATTGAAGGCAAGGTTGAATCAGGTCAAAAAGTTGTCGTTGTTGAGGATTTAATTTCAACAGGGGGCAGTGTGATTACGGCAGTTCAAGCATTAAGGGAAGCAGGCTGTGAAGTGCTTGGAGTTGTTTCCATTTTTACATATGGGCTGGAAAAGGGAAAGGAAGCATTTGAACAAGCTGATATTAAGAGTCTGTCACTGACTAACTTTCCTGCATTAGTAAAGGTAGCGATTGAAAAAGGCTACATAATGGAAAAGGATCAAGAGAGTTTATTATCGTGGAGTCAGGCACCTTCTGAATGGAGTAAACAATTTGATGAGGTTTCTCTTTAATAAAATAAGGAAGTGGGATATCTTTCAATTTGAGATTCTCCCATAGAATTGTGAAATTCGCCGATAAACAGGTAATATCCGCTGATAAATAGAAAAAGAGGGCATCCAAGTTCTACCGGGTGCCCTCTTTTCCTTCTATTTCTTCAAATTAAGCACCAATTCTTCATCCGGCGTTACATAAACCGTCTGTTGATTGTCGTAAATCACAAATCCAGGCTTTGCACCGCTAGGTTTTTTAACAAACCGGACCTTCGTAAAGTCGACAGGAACAGAGCTTGAATTCCTCGCTTTACTATAATAAGAGGCTAAAACGGCAGCCTCCCGAATCGTCTCATCAGATGGTTCCTTGCTGCGAATCACCACGTGTGAGCCGGGAATATCTTTCGTATGCAGCCAAATCTCATCCCTTGCTGCCAGCTTATTTGTTAAATAGTCATTTTGTTTATTATTTTTTCCAACGATGATATCCGTCCCATCTGTAGATAAGAAGTGATCTAAAATTGGTTTAGCATTCTGAGCCTTTTTCAATTTCTTTTTCTGCCGTTCGCGGATATAGCCACCCTCAACTAATTCTTCACGAATCTCTTGAATATCCTTTGGTGAGGCAGCTTGTACCTGCTGTAGTAAATTATCAAAATAAGCTACTTCGACTTGTGCCTTTTCAATTTGATCAACGACAATTTCAACTGCATTTTTTGCCTTTTGGTATTTTGAAAAATACTTTTGGGCATTTTCAGATGGTGTCTTTCTGGGGTCAAGCGGAATTAATATCGTTCCACCCGATTCATCATAATAATCGAGAACTTCAATATCACGCATCCCTTTCTTAGCAGCATATAAATTGGCAGTTAACAACTCGCCAGAGCGTTGATATTGATCAGCCTTTTCTGCTTCTTTCAGAGTTGCCTTCAGTTTGTTAATTTTCTTTTCATTCTTTTCTTTTTCATTTTGAATAAATCGTTCTATATCATTTCCTTGCTGCTTGACCCGGTCTCTTTCCGCTTTGCCAAAATAAAAACGGTCAAGCATTTCACTTAGTGTGGGGAAGGTCTTTATTTCTCCTTTTAGATGCTCAAGGGGAAATAAGTAAAAAGCGTCCTTACCGCCCGACGATATAATCGAAGGAGAAATCTCACCGGTTTCCACCTTTTTAATCATACGATTAAACGTTCCTGGAATTGTAGAACGATTGGCAAGACCACTTTGGAATATAACTTCCTTGGCAAAAAGGGGAGAGATCCCTGCAAATTGCTCAACTAATTGGCGGTCGAGTTTTCCTGCATTGTAATCAATTTTTCTTAATAGATCATCTTCGCTCGAATGAAACGGATTTTGCTTATTCTGTTCTGGCGGAAATACATAAGGCTGTCCTGGCAAAATGGCCCTGTGGCTATTGACGGCAAAGGAGACATGTTTGATACTATCAAGAATGACATTTCGTGTTTTATCAACCAGGACGATATTGCTATGTCTGCCCATAATTTCAATAATTAATTGTTTATAGCTGATATCGCCAATTTCATTTCTGCCCTTTATTTCTAGTACTATCATCCGGTCTGTTTCTACTTGATATATATCCTCTAAAATATACCCCTCAATATGTTTCCTAAGCAGCATACAGAACATTGGGGCTTCACTAGGATTATCGTAAGCTTCATTCGTGAATTGGACCCGCGCGTAGCTTGGGTGTGCTGATAAAAGCAGCTTTTGATTAACTCCATTCGCACGAATAGTGAGAATTACTTCATTTTTATAGGGTTGATGAACCTTATTGATCCGTCCGCCCTTTAAGGAACGAACAAGTTCATCGACCATTGCTTTTGTAAATAAACCATCAAATGACATGGAAAACATCCTTTACTACAATCATTGAATTTATTATATCCTACTAAAAAAATACTGTCTTATTTTTGCTCTGTTAAACGTGCCCGTTGATTTCCGCTCCAATCAATAGGGTTCCATTTATTCTCTAATTTATCTTTCACTATATCATAGCATTTTTTTGGACGACCCTGAATAAGCTTTCTTTAGAGCAGGTATTTATATGTATTTAAAGGGGGAAGTGAGATGGTCGGATGAAATTCCATGAAATGCAGATAGAACAAGTAGAAAAGTCTCTAGAAACCGACTTTTCTTCTGGATTATCACAGGAAGAAGTAAAAAAGAGAATTAACTTGCACGGACTAAATGAGTTGGACGAAGGAGAAAAGCAATCAGCTTTACTCTTATTTTTTAGTCAATTTAAGGATTTTATGGTCTTAGTTCTTCTCGCAGCCACCTTAATCTCAGGATTGCTTGGCGAATATATTGATGCCATTGCTATTATTGCCATCGTAATTATCAATGGCTTTCTTGGTTTTTTTCAAGAAAGGCGGGCAGAGAAATCACTTCAGGCATTAAAGGCATTATCTGCACCACAGGTCTCTGTGCTCCGGGATGGTCAGTGGATCAAAATTCCTTCGAAGGAAATTGTGGTAGGGGATATTTTGAAGTTTGTCAGTGGGGACCGCATCGGTGCCGACGTCCGTGTGATTGAGTCAAAAAGTTTAGAAATTGAAGAATCAGCGCTTACAGGAGAATCCGTCCCTGTTTCCAAGCATATAGAAATCCTGACTAACCCTAACCCTGGCATAGGAGATATGGAGAATATCGCATTTATGGGTACGATGATTACGAGGGGAAGCGGGATAGGAGTCGTCATTGCAACAGGTATGAAAACAGCAATGGGACAAATTGCAGATTTGCTTCAAAATGCAGAGGCGCAAGATACTCCATTGCAACGCCGCTTAGAGCAGTTGGGAAAAATACTAATTACAGTAGCTTTACTGTTAACTGTTCTGGTTGTAGTGGTTGGAGTTTTGCGAGGACACGACATATATGAGATGTTTTTAGCAGGTGTTTCTCTTGCAGTTGCGGCCATACCTGAAGGGCTGCCGGCTATCGTGACAGTGGCATTATCCCTCGGTGTGCAAAAAATGATTAAGAAAAATGCCATTGTCAGGAAATTGCCCGCAGTAGAAACACTAGGCTGTGCTTCGGTCATATGTTCAGATAAAACGGGAACAATGACACAAAACAAAATGACGGTTACCCATTTATGGAGTGGGGGTCAAACTTGGACAGTTGATGGGGTAGGGTATCAGCCGCGAGGAAATTTCTATAGAAATGAACGCAATATTAATCCTAAAGATGAAAAGGCATTGCAACAAATGCTGATTTTTGGGATGTTATGTAATCATTCAGATTTAGTCATTAAGGATGATGATTATATTCTTGACGGAGACCCAACCGAAGGGGCGCTGTTGGTAAGTGCAATGAAAGCAGGTTTTGATCGTCCCAAATTATTAGACGAGTTTACGATCATAAATGAATTCCCATTTGACTCAACCAGAAAAATGATGAGTGTTCACGTTAAAGACAAGCAGGGACGGCATTTTATTGTCACAAAAGGGGCACCTGACGTCATTTTAGATATTAGTGAATCCGTTCTTTGGGACGAGAGGACACAATTTTTAAATAAAGAGACACAAGGGAAGGTTCAGGAGGCAATAAATGGACTCGCATCACAGGCACTTCGAACGATCGCGATTGCCTTTAAACCAATACAGGCTAATACGATTATTTTAAGTGAACGAGAAGCTGAGAAAAATTTAACGCTTATTGGTATTCAGGGAATGATTGACCCGCCGAGACCTGAAGTGAAAAAGGCTGTAAAGGAATGTAAAGAAGCAGGTATTAAAACTGTCATGATTACCGGTGACCATGTCATCACTGCAAAAGCGATTGCCTCCCAACTTGGAATTATAACGAATAAAAGCAAGGTCATTGATGGGAATGCATTATCTGAAATGACAGTCGAAGAGCTTGAAGAAATAGTCGATGATGTTTCAGTTTTTGCTAGGGTTTCACCAGAGCATAAACTGAAAATTGTCAAAGCATTACAAAATCGCGGACATATTGTCGCAATGACGGGTGATGGTGTGAACGATGCGCCAGCTATTAAAGCCGCTGATATTGGAGTCGCAATGGGGATTACCGGGACAGATGTCGCCAAAGAAGCTTCCTCTCTTATATTGTTGGATGATAACTTTGCCACGATCAAGGCTGCGATAGTAGAAGGCAGAAATATCTATGAAAATATTCGTAAATTTGTTCGATACTTGTTGGCTTCTAATGTTGGTGAAATTTTGGTCATGTTGTTTGCAATGGTTTTAGCGCTGCCACTGCCGCTTATTCCTATCCAAATCCTTTGGGTGAATTTGGTTACTGATGGGTTGCCGGCTATGGCACTTGGGCTCGATCGACCTGAAGAAAATGTAATGAAACGTAAACCCCGCAGTCCAAATGAAGGTGTTTTCTCGCGAGGGCTGGGCTGGAAGGTTGTGTCACGTGGCTTCTTAATAGGGCTGGTAACATTACTATCCTTTATGATTGTTTACAATAACGATCCTGCCAAGTTGCAATATGCACAAACCGTTGCCTTTGCAACACTTGTCATGGCTCAGCTGATTCATGTGTTTGATTGCCGCAGTGAGAAATCAGTGCTCTCGAGAAATCCTTTCGGAAATCAGTACCTTGTTTGGGCAGTTTTATCTTCACTTGCATTGATGTTTGTCGTTATTTATTACCCGCCATTACAGCCTATTTTTCACACACTGCCGGTAGAAGCTAAGGATTGGCTGTTGATTGTTGGATTATCATCGATACCAACTTTTTTACTAGCAGGGTCATTTTTGTTAAGAAAAACAAAATAAAGTGTGTTATAATCCAAAAGGTAATAGATTCCACTCTATTACCTTTTGTCTTTTTTGAAAAATATAGCTAGCCGATCAATTTTTCAGAAGATTGGATGTGCACAAAATGGTTATAAGTATGACAGGCTTTGGAAGAGCTAAAACAGAATCAGATTGCTTCTCTGTCAATGTGGAAGTAAAAACAGTGAACCACCGTTTCTGTGAAATGAATATCCGCATGCCAAGGCAGCTTTTAAAAATAGAAGATAGAATGAAAAAGAAACTTAATCAGTATATCCGCCGTGGAAGGGTAGAAGTTTATGTTAGCTTAGAGGGTGAAGGCGTCGTGACCCGCAAAGTCCACGTGGATTGGAAACTGCTTGATGAGTATTATCAATTTATCAAACAGGCTCGTGAAAAATATGATGTTGAAGGAACGTTAACACTTCAGAATTTGCTAAGTAGAAGTGAACTTTTACATATTGAAGAAAGTGAAGCTGGCAATGAAGAGCTTGATAATCTAGTTCTGGCTGCAACAGAAGAAGCTGCCAAGTATTTAACACAAATGCGGATGGCAGAAGGTGAAGAATTAAAAAAGGATTTGCTCGCCATTTTATCTCAATTAGAATCACATGTTTTTGAACTCCAGAAATTTGCTCCTCTCGTTGTTCAATCCTTTAAAGAGCGGTTAACAAAAAGAATGGAAGAGTTTGTTAATGGGCAATTGGACGAAACGAGGATCTTGACGGAAGTAGCCGTTTTTGCTGATAAAGCAGATATAAATGAAGAAGTCACACGATTAAAAAGCCATTTTCAACAATTCTTGCAAACCCTTGAGAGTATGGAACCAATTGGAAGAAAATTGGATTTTATCGTCCAGGAAATGAACAGAGAAGCAAATACCATTGGTTCAAAAGCAAACGATTCAAACATTGCTAAAAAGGTTGTAGATATTAAAAGTCTACTTGAGAAGCTAAAAGAACAGGTTCAAAATATCGAGTGATCCTTGTTTAGAAACTGTTTAAGACGGTCAAAATATATTATTAATGATTGGATGAGTCCCATGTCGATAAAATTAATTAATATTGGATTTGGAAATATCGTTTCTGCCAATCGAATTATTTCAATTGTCAGCCCTGAATCTGCTCCAATAAAAAGAATTATTCAAGATGCCCGGGACCGGGGAGCATTAATTGATGCCACATACGGTAGGCGGACACGAGCGGTGATTGTTATGGATAGTGATCATGTTATTCTATCAGCTGTACAACCTGAAACGGTAGCGCACCGCTTAGCTGATCGTGATGAAATAATTGATGAAGGGTAGGATTTCTGAAAATGCAGGAAAAAGGATTGCTGATTGTACTTTCTGGGCCCTCCGGGGTTGGAAAAGGAACTGTTCGGAAAGAAATTTTTTCCCATCCGGATACAGCTTTTGAATACTCCATTTCGATGACAACCCGCTCACCACGAGATGGGGAGATTGATGGAGTGGATTACTTCTTTAAGTCAAGAGAAGAGTTTGAACAATTAATTGAACAAGGCAAATTGTTAGAGTATGCCGAATTTGTCGGGAATTATTACGGTACCCCTGTTGACTATGTACGTTCCACTTTGGATGCTGGAAAAGACGTCTTCTTAGAGATTGAAGTAAAGGGTGCCCGTCAGGTACGAGAAAAGTTCCCTGAAGGTTTATTTATTTTCCTTATGCCGCCAAGTTTATCTGAACTAAAGAACCGGATTGTAACAAGAGGAACGGAAACAGATGACATTATACAAAACCGCCTGCTTTCAGCTCGCGAAGAAATTGAAATGATGGAATTATATGATTATGTTGTTGAAAATGATCAAGTGGAGCACGCCTGTGAACGCGTGAAATCCATTGTTACTGCGGAGCATTGCCGCAGAGAACGTGTTGAACACCGCTATAAAAAATTGCTGGAGGTTGAATTATAATGTTATATCCTTCTATTGATTCGCTGCTTGAGAAAATTGATTCGAAATACTCGCTTGTTTCCGTAGCTGCGAAGCGCGCTCGCGTGATGTCCCAGGTAAGAGATGAAAGATTGCCAAAATACGTTTCCCATAAACATGTTGGAAAAGCACTAGAGGAAATATATAGCGGTGAACTAACCTACCGAATTTCTAAAAAAGCAGACACATCTGCTGAGTAGTCTTAAATAGGTATTAATTGACAGTAAATTTCTGAGAGAAGGCCTGACAAAAGGGGAAATCCTTACATGTCAGCCTTTTTTATTTTGGTTATTCTCGTTATGTAGAATTTGTCGAATTACGAGTGGAAAAAGGTGAAAAATTGCATTCATTCTAGCATAATAAAGAAAGAGTGAAATGGACGAGAAGCGGGGGAATCCAATAATGGTACAGGATAAAAAAATATTATTATGTGTTACAGGCGGAATCGCCGTCTATAAGGCAGCTGCACTAACAAGTAAGCTTGTTCAGGCTGGTGCTCATGTAAAAGTCATTTTAAGTGAATCTGCACAGAAATTTGTTACGCCATTAACTTTTCAGGCGTTATCCCGTAATGAAGTATATGTTGATACCTTTGACGAAAAAAATCCACGTGTCATTGCCCATATTGATTTAGCTGATTGGGCAGATTTAATCCTTGTTGCGCCTGCTACAGCAAATACGATTGGAAAAATAGCTGGTGGAATCGCCGATAATATGATAACAACGGTCCTGCTTGCAGCAACCTCACCAGTCTGGATTGCCCCTGCGATGAATGTGCATATGTACGACCATCCTGCTGTGAAAAAGAACCTCTCAATATTGGCTGAGTACGGATATCAATTTATTGAACCTAGTGAAGGTTATCTTGCCTGTGGATATGTAGGAAAGGGCAGATTGGAAGAGCCGGAAAAAATTGTCCAGCTTGTACATCAATTTTTTACCGATCAATTCCAACAAACCTTAAATGGAAAAACAGTTGTGGTTACAGCTGGGCCAACACGGGAAAAGATTGATCCTGTTCGTTTTATTTCCAATCATTCAACAGGGAAAATGGGTTATGCCCTTGCTGTTGAGGCAAAAAAACAAGGTGCCCATGTTGTATTAGTTTCGGGACCGGTGGGGTTGCCAGCTCCATTAGGTATGGAAGTGGTGAAGGTCGAGAGCGCTGAAGAAATGTATAATGCAGTATTGAAGTATTATGACTCAGCGGATGTAGTCATTAAAACAGCCGCCGTTGCCGATTACCGTCCAAAAATTGCATATGATCATAAGGTAAAGAAACAAGCAGGTGACTCGAGTATTGAGTTGGAACGAACGAAAGATATCCTGCTTGAGTTGGGTAAGAGAAAGAAGAACCAAGTGCTTGTAGGCTTTGCAGCTGAAACGGAAAATGTTGAAGAATATGCAAGGAAAAAATTAAATGCGAAAAATGCGGATATGATCGTTGCAAACAATGTGAAAGCGGAAGGGGCTGGGTTTGGGACAGATACAAATATTGTCACACTTTTCAAACGGTCTGGCTCAAATATAGATTTACCGATTATGTCAAAAAGTGATGTAGCAAAAAGGATTATCGAAGAAATTACTTCCCTATTGAAGGATATGGATGAAAATGGAAATAGCTAGTGTGATTGTGGATGTACCGGCAAAACAAACGGATAGAGCGTTCGATTATTTAATTCCAGAGCAGTGGTGGGGAACAATCCAGCCGGGCATGAGGGTAATCGTTCCGTTTGGTCCGAGAAAAATCCAAGGATTTGTCACATCGCTTAAAACACAATCTGAATTTAAAAAATTAAGAGAAATTATCGAGCCTATGGATCTTGAGCCAATCTTAAATAAGGATTTACTTGACCTGGGTGACTGGCTAACTGAGAATACACTTTGTTTTAAAATCTTTGCTTTTCAGGTTATGCTTCCAGCCGCGTTAAAAGCTAAATACGAAAAAAAAGTGAAGATTACTGCAGGGGTGGAGGTTGCTGATTTATCAGAACCCCTTCAAACTCTTTTTGAAAATAATCCAATAATTGACTGGGAAGATGCTTTGAATAATGGAGTGGTTCCCTTATTACAAAAGGAAGCAGCAAAAGGTAAACTTGAAGTCCTTTACATGGTTAAGGAGAAGGTCAAAAAGAAACAGCGTAAGTTTGTCCGCCCACTTGTATCGCTTGCTGAATTGAAAGATGAAGTAGCCCGATTTCCAGCAAAAGCTGAAAAGCAAAAACTAGTATTGAGCTATTTTATCAATCATTTCGAACCAGTCGAATTGAGGCAGCTTGTCGCTGAATTAAATACGACATCCTCAACTGTTAAGGCACTTGTAGAAAAGAAACTTCTTACTGAGTATGAAATGGAGGTTTACCGCGATCCGTTTGAACATAGGACCTTTAAACGAACAAAGCCCTTACCATTAACAAATTCTCAACAGACCGTGATTGGGCCGATTCTAAACGCGATTGAATCAAAACGACATGAGGTATTCTTGCTCTATGGTGTAACAGGAAGCGGAAAAACCGAAATTTACCTCCAATCCATTCAAGAAGTTATTGAAAGAGGACAGGAAGCAATAGTGCTTGTACCAGAAATTTCACTAACTCCCCAAATGGTGAATCGTTTTAAAGGGAGATTTGGGGACTTAGTGGCTGTTTTGCACAGCGGTTTGTCAGCTGGAGAAAAATATGATGAGTGGCGAAAGATTCAACGTAAAGAAGTAAAAGTAGCTGTAGGAGCAAGATCAGCGATTTTTGCCCCATTTGAGAACTTAGGAATTATTATTATTGATGAGGAGCACGAAACAAGTTATAAGCAGGAGGATATGCCTCGATACCATGCTAGGGATGTTGCAGTTGAAAGAGCTAAAACGTATAACTGTCCGGTAGTGCTCGGAAGCGCTACCCCATCACTCGAGTCGTTTGCCAGGGCTCAAAAGAAGGTGTATCATCTATTATCGCTCCCTAACCGGATGAATAATCAAACCCTGCCCTCAGTAGAGATCATTGATATGCGTGAGGAGCTTCGTGACGGAAATCGGTCAATGTTTTCACGTAAGCTTTTTGATATGCTTAAGGACCGAATAGAAAAAAAACAACAATCTGTTTTATTTTTAAATAAACGGGGTCATTCGTCATTTGTGATGTGCCGGGACTGCGGTTATGTGATGAACTGCCCAAACTGCGACATATCGCTTACCTACCACCGAGTAAATGAACAAATGAAATGCCATTATTGCGGGTATGAAAGCCATGTTCCAAAGCAATGCCCGGAGTGTTCCAGTGATTATATTCGGTATTTTGGGACTGGTACTCAAAAGGTCGAGGACGAGCTTGGTAAAATTCTCCCAGAAGCAAGGGTTATTCGGATGGATGTTGATACAACTGGTCGAAAGGGCTCACACGAACGATTATTAACTGATTTTCAGAATGGCAAAGCAGATATTCTCCTCGGGACTCAAATGATTGCAAAAGGGCTGGATTTCCCAAATATCACCTTAGTTGGTGTCCTTTCGGCTGATACGATGCTGCATTTACCTGATTTCCGTGCGTCTGAAAAAACCTTTCAATTATTAACACAGGTAAGCGGAAGAGCGGGACGTCATCAATTGCCGGGGGAGGTCATCATTCAGACCTACACCCCTGAACACTATAGTGTCGAACTTGCAGGAACACAGGATTATGATCTCTTTTACCAAAGAGAAATGATGATTCGAAAAACCCATCATTATCCACCCTTCTATTATCTATCACTCATAACAGTCAGTCATGACCAGTTGATGACTGTCGTTACAGCGACAGAGAAAATTGTTAATTATGTACGTTCGCAGGTTTCAAAGGATGCCGTCGTTTTAGGACCCGCAGCCTCGCCGATTCCTAGGATTAATAATAGATATCGCTATCAATGTCTGATAAAATACAAGCGGGAACCGAACTTGACAAAAATGTTAAAAACCATCTTGGATCAACACCAGAAAGATACTAAAAGCGGCTTATTGGTTTCAATAGATGTAAATCCATTTATATTAATGTAAGTTAGCCAAAGGTAACCTGGTCATTAAGGTTATTATTTCGCATTTTTGGTGAAAATGTAAGCAATTAATAAATTTAAAACGCCTATATAAGAATGGAATTAATGGGGGAAATAATTTGCCTATACTCAAAGTAATAAATTACCCTGCTGAGATACTTGAGCAGACTTGCAAGCCAGTGATTAAGTTTGATAAAAAGCTTGCAAAAATACTTGATAATATGTATGACACGATGATTGAATATGATGGGGTGGGACTAGCTGCTCCGCAAATTGGATTGGAAGCACGCATCGCAATTGTTGATATCGATGATGAATTAGGGACAATCGAAATGATTAACCCAGTAATATTAGAAACATCCGGTGAACAAACTGGACCAGAAGGTTGTTTAAGTTTCCCTGGATTATTTGGTGAAGTGACAAGGCCCAATTTTGTTAAAATTGAAGCATTTGATCGAAAAGGAAGAAAATACACATTAGAAGCAGAAGAATTCCTAGCAAGGGCGATTCAACATGAAATCGATCATCTGGACGGGATTTTATTTACATCTAAAGTGACGAGATATCTCGAGGAAGATGAGTTAAAAGGAGTAGAAGTTGAATGACCAAAATTGTTTTTATGGGTACTCCAGATTTTTCTGTGCCAATCTTACAACAACTGATTAAAGATGGATATGATGTCATTGGAGTAGTTACACAACCAGATCGACCAGTGGGAAGAAAAAAGATTTTAACACCTCCCCCGGTTAAGGTAGAAGCCTTGAAACATTCTATTCCTGTCTTTCAACCAGAAAAAATCCGTCAAGAAGAAGAACTTGAAAAAATCCTTTCCTTGAATCCAGATTTAATTGTTACTGCTGCTTTTGGGCAAATCCTACCCAATAAGCTGTTAGAAGCGCCTAAATACGGTTGTATAAATGTTCATGCATCCCTGCTCCCAGAACTACGTGGTGGTGCTCCTATTCATTATGCAATTATGCAAGGGAAACTAAAAACAGGTGTTACCATCATGTATATGGTTGAAAAATTAGATGCTGGGGATATTTTAACAAGGATTGAAGTCCCAATTGCTGAAGAGGACAATGTTGGTACATTGCACATTAAATTAAGTACAGCCGGGGCTAAATTGTTGGCAGAAACCTTGCCGCTTCTTTTGGAAGGCCGTCTGACGCCTAAGCCTCAAAACAATGAAGAAGCCACATTTGCTGCCAATATTAAGCGAGAACAAGAAAAAATTAATTGGACAAAAACAGGTGAAGAAATTTTTAATCATATCCGTGCTCTAAATCCATGGCCAGTTGCGTTTACAACCTTGAATGGTCAGGTCTTAAAGATATGGCGAGCTGAAAAGGTATCTGGACAGAAAATGGAAGTACCCGGAACAATTATTAATATAGAATCGGATGGCTTTTCGGTATCAACCGGTAATGAAACGTCAATCAAAATCATTGAGCTTCAGCCCTCTGGAAAAACAAAAATGATGAGTGAACAATTTTTAAGGGGTTCAAAAATTTCAATAGGCACCAAGCTGGGAGAATAAAATGACTTCAACAATAAATAATGTACGGGCAATCGCAATGGATAGTTTAGTTGCTATTGAGAAAAACCAATCTTACAGCAATTTACTTCTTAATAATACAATTGAAAAACACGAATTGTCTCCTAAAGATGTCGGACTGTTAACGGAATTGACGTATGGAACCTTACAAAGAAGAATGGCACTTGACTATTATTTAGAGCCTTTTGTCAAAGATAATAAAAAATTAGCCAATTGGGTTCATCATTTACTTAGACTAACGCTTTATCAAATGATTTATCTCGATCGAATTCCGGATAGAGCAGCGATCTACGAAGCAGTAGAAATTGCCAAAAGTCGTGGTCATAAGGGTATAGCAAGTTTGGTAAATGGAGTATTGCGGAGTATTCAAAGAGAAGGGCTCCCATCCATGGAGGAAGTCTCGGACCCAAACAAAAGACTATCACTTGAAACTAGCCACCCTGAATGGCTAATTACCCGATGGGTTAACCAATTTGGCTATGAAAAAACAAAAGAAATGTGTGAAGTAAACCTAACAGCACCATTGCAAACAGCTAGAGTTAATCTCACGAAAATTTCAAGAGATGAATGTGTTGCGATTTTAGAAGAAGATGGTTTTCAAATCGAAAAAAGTCCAATTATTCCTGAGGCGATCAGATCGTTAAAAGGGAATTTAGCGTCTACCATTGCTTTTAAATATGGAATGTTTACTATTCAAGATGAAAGCTCGATGCTCGCCGCCTATGCATTAGGGGCAAAGCAGAACGAATTTATCCTTGATGCTTGTGCAGCACCAGGTGGTAAAAGTACACATATCGCTGAAAAAATGGATAATACGGGAGAAGTCATATCGGTTGATCTCCATCAGCACAAAGTCAGATTAATCAATGATAATGCCAAGCGACTAGGGTTAGAAAATATAAAAACAAGCGTTTCAGATTCCAGACAAATACAGGAAAAATTCAACAAAGAATCATTTGATCGTATCCTTCTGGATGCTCCGTGCTCGGGTCTTGGAGTAATGCGGAGAAAACCTGATATGAAATACACAAAAACAGAGAAGGATATTGAACGGTTAAGTACGATTCAACAAGACTTATTAATGTCCGTATCCCCTTTATTGAAAAAGGATGGCATACTTGTCTATAGTACTTGTACTGTAGATAAAGAGGAAAATGAATACACGGTTAAGACATTCCTAGAGAATAACCCTGAATTCGAAGGAGATTTATCATTTAAAAACAGGATGCCTGAAGCTATCCAACCATTGATTACAGGTTTTGATTTACAGATATTCCCACAAGATCTTGGGTCTGATGGGTTCTATATTGCAGTCTTAAGGAAGAAGGTGTAACAGTTGGTACAATTAAATACAACTGAGACAAACACAGCTAAGGAAATTAAGAAGAAATCAATTTATTCATTGCAGCTTAACGAATTAAAGAATTGGCTAACTGAAAATGCTGAAAAGGCATTCCGTGCCGAACAAATCTATGAATGGCTTTATAAAAAACGAATTACATCGTTTGAGGATATGAGTAATGTATCAAAAGGATTAAGAGATAAGCTTGATAGCCATTTTGAATTAACAACATTAAATACGGCGATTCAACAAACATCATCTGATGGAACCATAAAATTCCTTTTTGAACTTCAAGATGGATACTCGATTGAAACGGTGCTAATGCGTCATGATTATGGAAACTCCGTTTGTGTTACGACACAGGTAGGCTGCCGAATAGGGTGTACTTTTTGCGCCTCTACATTAGGCGGCTTAAAAAGACACTTAGAGGCAGGAGAGATTGTCGCACAAGTTGTAAAAGTTCAGCAAACACTTGATGAAACAGATGAGCGTGTAAATTCAGTTGTTATCATGGGAATTGGTGAGCCATTTGATAATTATGATAACATGTTATCATTTTTAAAAATAATCAATCATGAAAAGGCTCTTAATATCGGAGCACGCCATATAACCGTATCAACAAGTGGTATCGTTCCGAAAATTTATCAATTTGCAGATGAAAATACACAAATTAATTTTGCTATTTCTCTCCACGCTCCCAATACGGAATTACGTTCAAGGCTAATGCCTATTAATAAGGCTTATAAACTTGATGACTTAATGGAATCAGTAAGGTATTATATCGATAAGACAGGTCGTCGAATAAGCTTTGAATATGGTCTTTTTGGCGGTGTAAACGATTCAGTCGAGCATGCTGAAGAGTTAGCTATATTATTAAAAGGATTAAAATGTCATGTGAATCTAATTCCTGTAAACTATGTTCCTGAAAGAGATTATGTACGGACTCCAAGAGATAAAATTTTTGCCTTTGAAAAAACATTGAAAAACCGAGGTATTAATGTAACCATTCGCAGGGAGCAAGGTTCAGATATCGCTGCAGCATGTGGGCAACTTCGTGCAAAGGAGCGGAAAGAGGAGACGAGGTGACAAAAGTGAAGGCTGTTTTTAAAACGGACCAGGGTAGAGTTCGCCAGAATAATGAGGATAGTGGTGGTACTTTTGTTAATCGGGATGGACACCGTCTTGCCATCGTAGCAGATGGCATGGGCGGTCACCTTGCCGGTGATGTTGCTAGTAGCATGAGCGTTTCGCATCTACAAGAAATGTGGGAGAAATCTGAAGGAATTCGTACAGCAGATCAAGCTGAAGAATGGCTGAAAACCCATGTTCTCCAGGTTAATCAATTATTGTTTGACCATTCAAGAAGTCACGTGGAATGTGAAGGTATGGGTACTACGATAGAGGCAGTGATTGCTTCTGAAAATTTTACAACGATTGCACATGTGGGGGATAGTCGTTGTTATATCTTAAATGATACCGGCTTCAAGCAGCTAACTGAGGACCATACACTTGTGAATGAGTTAGTCCGAACTGGACAAATCACTAAAGAGGATGCAGAACATCATCCCAGGAAAAATTGGATATTAAGAGCGTTAGGAACAGAACAGGATGTAAAAATCGATTTAAAAACGATAATGTTCGAAGAAGGAGATTTTCTCCTTTTATGCTCTGATGGATTGTCAAATAAAGTCAACGAACAAGAAATGGTTAAAATTCTTCAAAATGAAGAATCACTTGAACAAAAGGCTTCCACATTAATTAATATTGCAAATGATAACGGTGGAGAAGACAATATTACCCTGATCATATTAGAATATGCTAATGATTTTGAATTGGGTGATGAGCAGTGATTATTGGGAAAAGAATAAGCGGCCGCTATAAAATTCTTAAAATGATAGGCGGAGGCGGAATGGCCAATGTCTATTTAGCACATGATATGATACTGGACAGAGAAGTTGCCGTGAAAATGCTCCGCCTTGACTTTGCCAATGATGAAGAATTTATTCGACGCTTTCATAGAGAAGCACAATCTGCCACAAGTCTTACCCATCCAAATATCGTTAGTATTTATGATGTGGGTGAAGAGGATTCTCTTTACTATATTGTTATGGAATATGTGAATGGGCAAACATTAAAGCAATACATAAACCAGCATTCGTCACTCCGTGTAGAAAAGGCATTAGACATAATGATGCAATTAACATCTGCAATTTCCCATGCCCATCAAAATCATATTATTCATCGTGATATAAAGCCGCATAACATTCTAATTGATCCTAATGGCAGTGTGAAAATTACTGATTTTGGGATAGCCATGGCCTTAAGTGCGACAAGCATTACCCAAACAAATTCTGTGTTAGGTTCTGTCCACTATTTATCACCGGAACAAGCTCGTGGGGGAATGGCTAATCGGAAATCTGATATTTATTCACTTGGGATTGTCATGTTCGAAATTTTAACAGGCAGGCTTCCATTCTCAGGGGAATCAGCCGTTTCGATTGCATTGAAACATCTCCAGTCAGAAACACCTTCTGTTAGAAGGTGGAATTCAACTATACCGCAAAGTGTAGAGAATATAGTCCTAAAAGCAACGGCAAAGGATCAATTCCATCGTTATAACAGTGTCGATGAAATGGAGGAGGATTTAAGGACGGCGCTAAATCCTGAAAGAATGGATGAACCAAAGTTTATTATTCCAATTGATGATGAAGCAACAAAAGCCATTCCAATCATAACAAATGACCGTCCACATAAAAACCTTGATGAAACATTAGTGCATAGTAATGATAAAATATTGCCTGCCAAAAATGATACACCTAATAAGGAGAAAACTAGTAAGAAAAAGCGGAAAAAATGGCCGATGATCTTAATTTCGACTTTCCTTATACTTTTCATTCTCGGACTATTAACGGTTACATTTTTACCTGATTTATTGTCTGCTAAGGACGTCAAAATTCCTGACGTAAGTGGAATGGATGTTGATGATGCGATTTCTGAGCTTCAGCTCAGCGGAATAGTGGTTGACAAACAGGTTGAAATTCCTGATGATCTGGTGGCTGAAGGAAAGGTTATCAAGACCGACCCCGAAATTGGCAGTACAGTCAAGGAGAACGCAAAGGTTAATTTATATATTAGTACTGGTAAAGAAAAAATTGAGCTATCTAATTATGTAGGCCGGATATATGATGATATTTTCCGTTTATTAGAAGACAGGGGTTTTAAAGATATTCTGAAAACTGAGAAATACGATGAGAGTGAACCAGGAACCATTATTAGCCAAAACCCATCAGGAGGCGAAGAAATTATTCCTGAAGATACTGCATTAGAATTTGAAGTCAGTAAAGGACCTGAAATAATTGTCCTAAGGGACCTAACCGAATACAATTTAAAAGGGGCCGAGGATTATGCCTTATTAGTAGGGCTGACTTTAAATGTCTCAGAAGAAAAATATGATGAAAAAATTCCTGCTGGCATGGTGATTTCACAAACTCCAAAGTCTGGAACAGAACTGAAAAAAGGCGATAAGGTATCAGTCATTATTTCAAAAGGAAAAGAAGAAAAACCGCCAAAAACGGTAGTTAAAGATATAACAATTGATTATGAACCGACTGTCCCAGTGCCAGTGCCAGGAGATCCTGTACAAAAACAAGAGGTTTTAATCTACATCGAAGATATGAATCATAGTATGACGGAACCTGCCGAATCATTTTTTATAACTGAAACGACAAAAAAACAAATAGAACTCACTATTCCATATGGCGGAAAAGCGGGCTATAAGATTATTCGTGACAGCAAGGTGATAGCAGAGGACGTAATTAACTATCCAGAAACAGAGTAATTAATATTAATATGTTCTTTATCAAATCAGTTAACAGAATTTTGAATGATTAGTTGATGTTTTCGAAATGAATGACAAGGAGTGTGGCTATGCCTGAAGGGAAAATTGTTAAAGCATTAAGCGGATTCTATTATGTTCTTGATGATGACAAGTTGATCCAATGCCGTGGTAGAGGGGTATTTAGAAAGAATAAAATTACCCCCCTTGTTGGAGACGAAGTTGTTTTTCAAGCAGAAAATAACTTGGAAGGCTACATTATGGAAGTGAAGACACGAAAGAACGAATTGATACGTCCTCCCATTGCGAATGTAGATCAAGCGATTCTTGTGTTTTCGGCTGTTGAACCAGATTTCAGTACTGTTCTTTTAGATCGTTTCCTTGTGCTAGTTGAATTTAATCGGATTGAACCGCTTATTTGTATCACTAAAATGGACCTCACAAACGAAGAGCAGCAAAAGAAGATTAAGATTTATGCAGAGCAGTATTCGTCTTCAGGGTATAAAGTAATCCTAACTTCTTCCGAAACAGAAGCGGGGGTTGAACTGTTAAGTCCACACATTGATAATAAAATATCTGTTTTTGCCGGTCAGTCAGGTGTAGGAAAATCATCTTTGCTAAATGTACTTAGACCTGATCTTGATTTGAAAACAAATGATATTTCGTCGCATCTTGGCCGTGGAAAACACACGACAAGACATGTGGAGTTGATAAAGATTGGAAATGGATTAATAGCAGATACACCAGGCTTCAGTTCATTAGAATTTACCAATATTGAAGCCGAAGATTTGACTTCATGTTTTCCTGAAATGCAAAGAGCAAGTGAGAATTGTAAATTCCGAGGATGCTTGCATGGGACCGAACCGAAGTGCGGTGTGAAACATGCAGTTGAATCGGGTGAAATCCCTAGGTACCGATATGAACATTATCTGGATTTCCTACAGGAGATAAAAGATAGAAAGCCGAGGTATTAAAGATGGTAAAAATAGCACCTTCGATTCTTTCCGCCGATTTTTCGAAATTAGGTGAAGAGATTATTGCTGTTGAAAAAGGTGGAGCAGACTATATTCATGTCGATGTCATGGATGGTCACTTTGTACCAAATATTACGATTGGTCCGCTCATTGTTGAGGCCATTCGTCCGATTACGAAGCTGCCACTTGATGTACACCTAATGATTGATAACCCTGATCAATATATTGAGGCATTTGCCAAAGCTGGAGCCGATTTTATTACCGTACATGTGGAAGCATGTCGCCATCTTCACCGCACAGTCCAAAATATTAAATCCTTTGGTATCAAGGCGGGTGTTGTTTTAAATCCAGCAACCCCTGTGGAATCCATTCAGCACATAATTGGAGACATTGATATGGTATTATTAATGTCGGTTAATCCAGGGTTCGGTGGGCAAAAATTCATACCAGAGGTACTTCCGAAAATAAGAAAAGTTAAAGAAATGGCAGAACAAAAAGGCTTAGACATTGAGATTGAAATTGACGGCGGTGTTAATTCAGAAACGGCAAAGCTATGCATGGAAGCCGGTGCAAATGTACTTGTTGCAGGCTCGGCTATTTATAATGAAGAAGATTATGCCAAGGCAATTTCGCAAATAAGAGGTTAATGATAAAAGCCAGCTTTAGCGCTGGCTTTTTGCATATGGAAAAGGAGTTAGTTTTATGATTATTAATATTCTAGCCGGAGGACCTGAAAGCCTATTACCTGATTTAACAGAGTATCTAGAGAAGGATACAATTTGGGTCGGAGTTGACCGAGGTGTCTATCATTTGTTAAAAAGAAATATAACTCCGGTCATTGCCTTTGGGGATTTCGATTCAGTATCATCTGAGGAATTAATGTTTATTGAAGAACGGGTAGTAGAATTGAAGAAGTATAAGCCGGAAAAAGATGAAACAGACATGGAGTTAGCCCTCAATTGGGCAATTGATCAGAATCCAAGTATGATCTGTATGTTCGGTGCAACTGGGGGGAGACTTGATCATTTATTTGCCAATGTTCACTTATTGCTGAATCAGTTCAAAGCCAAAAATTCGGCTGATATCTGCTTGATTGACCGCTATAACATCATTTTTATTAAAGAACCCGGGCACTATACAATTGAAAAAATAAACAAAAAAAAATATATTTCCTTTGTTCCTTTAACGCTAAATGTCAGCAATCTCACCCTAAGGGGCTTTAAATTTCCTTTGGAAAATCGTCATATTTCAATCGGGTCAACACTATGTATTAGTAATGAACTTATTAGTGAATATGGTACTTTTTCATTTTCTGAAGGCATATTAATAGTGATAAGAAGTCACGATTAATATGCAATACAATTTGGTACTGATTTCGTTCGTTTGAATAAAATGGTAGGGCGTTCGAAAAAAGTTGAGATGAATAAGCTGGGGAGATTTGTGAGGAGGGACAGTATGAAATTCTATACAATTAAACTGCCGAAATTTTTAGGCGGACTTGTCCGTGCGATGATTGGGGCGTTTAAAAAGAACGAATAGCATGGGATTTTATCTAGATAATCTTTCATTAACGAATGGCACCCGTTTAATTTGGGTGCTTTTTATTTGGTTAAATAGGGAACAATAGGGTTGTAGAGTAATTGTACTTTTTGTATATAAAGAAAAGACATCCTCATCGGATGCCTTTTCCATATTAAACGCGTTCTACTTTACCTGATTTTAACGCTCTTGCAGAAACCCAAACACGTTTAGGCTTTCCATCAACAAGAATACGTACTTTTTGTAGGTTAGCACCCCATGTACGCTTATTTGCGTTCATAGCGTGAGAACGTGCGTTACCAGTTGTTGTTTTCTTTCCAGTTACAACACATTGACGTGGCATAATGATTTCCCTCCTTAACTACCAAAAGCTTTATACAGCTATCTTTAAGATTCTCATCTGAAAAAAGAAAATTGTTTGAACAAATTTTCTAGACTTGAGATACCTTAATAATTTATCATACAACTTATTTGATTGCAATAGTTACCTTTCAAGAAAAAAACCTTGACATCCCTATTATTTAAATGCACTTATATTAAACAGTCAGGAATAACTTTCAATATTGCATTGACTATAGTAAAATGACTGTAGTCAAGGAGCAATTTTTTCAAGAGGGGGAACGATTCATGTCCATTGAATTAAAAACAAAGTTCGGACAAATTGATATTTCAAACGAAGTAATCGCGACCATCGCTGGAGGAGCGGCAATCGAATGTTATGGAATTGTCGGTATGGCCTCAAAGAATCAAATTAAGGACGGAATTACGGAAATACTACGAAGAGAAAATTTCACTCGCGGCGTGATCGTCCGCCAAGAAAATGAGGCATTACATATTGATATGTACATTATTGTTAGCTATGGAACGAAAATTTCCGAAATTGCCCACAACGTGCAATCAAAGGTTAAATACACCCTCGATAAGACTGTTGGACTTGCCGTTGACTCGGTTAATATTTACGTTCAGGGAGTTCGAGTGACGAACCCTTAAGTTCGTGTAACGAACCTCAAGTAGAGGAGGAAAGTTTGTGTCAATAACAGCTTTAGATGGAAAACGTTTTGCCGAGATGGTGATTCAAGGTGCAAATCATTTGGCTGCAAATGCAAAAATGGTTGATGCTCTAAACGTTTTTCCCGTGCCCGATGGTGATACTGGAACAAACATGAATTTATCAATGACATCAGGGGCGAAAGAAGTAAAAAATAATGTTCAAGAACATATAGGTAAAGTTGGAGTAGCCCTTTCTAAAGGATTGCTGATGGGGGCTCGCGGAAATTCAGGAGTGATCCTTTCACAGTTGTTCCGTGGTTTTTCTAAGGCAGTAGAAATGAGAGCGCAAATTTCAGGGAATGATTTTGCCCATGCCCTCGAGGCTGGAGTAGAAACTGCGTATAAAGCAGTTATGAAACCTGTTGAAGGAACCATTTTAACTGTAGCAAAGGATTCAGCTAAAAAGGGCGTACAAGCTGCCTTGAATTCAAATGATATTATTGTAATTATGGAAGAAGTTTTACAAGAAGCAAAAGCTTCATTAAAGCGCACTCCTGATCTGCTTCCAGTGTTAAAGGAAGTCGGTGTTGTCGATAGTGGAGGACAAGGTCTTGTGTTTGTTTACGAAGGATTTCTTGCGGTCCTAAAAGGCGAAAAACTTCCCGATACACCTTCTGCATCTCTTTCTATGGATGAATTGGTTAATACTGAACACCACAAAAATGTCCAGGGACATATTAACACGGCAGATATTGAATTTGGATACTGCACCGAATTTATGGTTCGCTTTGAACAGGAAAAGACAGCCAAGCATCCTTTCAGTGAAGGGGTTTTCCGAAATGACCTCAGCAAATTAGGTGATTCTTTATTAGTCATAGCGGATGAAGACGTTGTAAAAGTCCATATACATTCCGAACAGCCTGGCGAAGTACTAAGCTACGGGCAAAAGTACGGAAATTTAATAAATATGAAGATTGAAAACATGCGTCAACAACATACCAATATTGTTGGTGAAACACATATTGCACCCGTTGCTGTACAACAGAAGCCGCCAAAAGAGCAGCAAGAATACGGAATTGTAGCGGTTTCCATGGGAGCAGGTATTGCAGATTTATTTAGAAGTATTGGCGCCCATGCCGTAATAGAAGGCGGGCAAACGATGAATCCAAGTACAGAGGATATCGTGAAGGCTGTTAAGGAAGTTAATGCTAAAAAGGTATTTATTTTACCTAATAATAAAAACATTATTATGGCAGCCCAGCAGGCAGCCGATGTGGCAGAAGAAGATATTTATGTCATACCATCCAAAACTGTCCCTCAAGGACTTTCGGCTCTTTTAGCATTTAATCCGTCAGCGGAACTTCACGCCAATGAGTCTGCAATGAATGATGCCCTAAAACACGTAAAGACTGGTCAAATAACCTTCGCTGTACGAGATACCCAGATTGATGGTTTAGAAATCGAGAAAGATGATTTTATGGGTATTGCTGAAGGGAAAATTGTGGTAAAGAACAAGAACAAAGGAAAAGTAGCTGAAGAATTACTTTCACAAATGCTCGAGGACGATTCAGAAATCTTGACCATTATTTATGGGGAAGACGTTAGCGAAGAAGAAGTAAATCAGCTAACACAGTTTGTGGAAGAGACTTATGAAGATGTAGAAGTAGAAATCCATAACGGCGGGCAGCCGTTGTATTCATTTATCTTTTCAATTGAATAATGAACCGCTAAAATAGAAGGGGAGTTCCCTTCTTTTTTTTGTAGGCTGTGTTACAGGTCATTGTTGATTTTGTAGCAATGTTGATTGGAGCGGAAATCAACAGGCAAGTATAACACAGCCTGTTTGTAAAAAAGAAGTTAGAAAAAGTAAATTAAAAAAATATCAATAGATAAAACAGCGCTTAGTGGGGGAGTCGTGTTATAGTGAATCCACATCTTAATCAATCAATAACTGTTATTAAGGGAATTGGTGAAGAGACTGCTGAGATTTTTTCAGAAATGAAAATCTTTACGATACAAGATTTATTGGAATATTTTCCTTATCGTTATGAAGATTACCGCCTTCGTGAAATAACAGAGGTACAGCATGATGAGAAAGTAACAGTGGAAGGGAAGGTTCATAGCGAGCCTTCTCTTGTCTATTATGGAAGGAAGAAATCCAAACTAATGATCCGACTTTTCGTTGGTTCTCATTTAATCAAAGTAGTCTTTTTTAACCAACCCTATTTGAAAAATAAAATCATTATTAATGAAACGATAACGGTCACAGGGAAATGGGATGCCCATAGGCAAACGATCACTGCAAATGAAATGCAGTCAGGCACAAACGCCAAGACAAAGGATTTTGAGCCTGTATACTCATTAAGAGGGAAATTAACGACAAAGGGAATACGAAAATTTATCAGCATTGCTTTCCAGCAATATGGACAATTTATTGAAGAAACACTGCCAGCAGCATTCTTAAAAAAGTATCGCCTTCTTGATAGACAGAGTGCGATTGAAGCAATGCACTTTCCGAGCAGCCAAGAGGTTGTGAAACAGGCACGAAGGCGCATTGTATATGAAGAATTTCTTATGTTTCAACTAAAAATGCAGGCCTTAAGGAAATTTGAACGGGAACATTCCCCAGGAATTTGCCAAAACTATAACGTTACTCAGGTAGAGGGTTTTATCAATAGTCTTCCTTTTCCGTTAACAAATGCTCAAACACGGGTTGTCAATGAATTGTTAGAGGAACTAAAATCACCCCTGCGTATGAATCGATTGTTGCAAGGGGATGTTGGTTCGGGGAAAACTGTAGTGGCTGCAATTGGTTTATATGCCAGTGTAACAGCAGGTTACCAAGGTGCTCTAATGGTACCAACAGAAATTTTAGCAGAGCAGCATGCACAAAGCTTAAAAAGCATGCTAGAACCATTTGATGTCAGGTGCGAGCTTTTAACGAGTTCTATTAAGGGTAAACGGAGAAAGGAAATCCTTCATGAACTGGCAGAAGGGAACGTTGATCTATTAATTGGTACGCACGCCCTCATACAGGATGAGGTCACCTTCAAAAGACTCGGTTTTGTTATTACCGATGAACAGCATCGATTTGGGGTCGAGCAGCGAAGAGTGCTCAGGGAAAAAGGCGAGAATCCTGACGTTTTATTTATGACAGCGACACCGATTCCTCGAACGCTTGCAATCACGGTGTTTGGTGAAATGGATGTTTCCATTATTGACGAGATGCCAGCAGGCCGAAAATCAATTGAAACTTACTGGGCAAAGCCGGAAATGCTTGAGCGTGTACTTGCCTTTGTTGAAAAAGAATTACAAAAAGGACACCAAGCTTATGTAATTTGCCCGCTTATTGAAGAATCCGAAAAGCTTGATGTCCAAAACGCTATTGATGTATTTACTACTCTAAGTCACTACTTTCAAAACCGTTATAAAGCGGGCCTTATGCACGGGCGCTTAAGTTCGGAAGAAAAAGACTCCGTAATGAAGTCGTTTAGTACCAACGAAGTACAGGTGCTTGTCTCAACTACAGTTGTTGAGGTCGGTGTTAATGTACCAAATGCGACTATGATGGTTATTTATGATGCTGAAAGATTTGGCCTGTCTCAGCTTCACCAGCTGCGTGGACGTGTTGGACGTGGCAGCGATCAATCCTACTGTATTTTGCTTGCTAGTCCTAAATCAGAAGTGGGCCAAGAAAGAATGCGGATCATGACAGAAACAAACGATGGATTTGTTCTAAGTGAAAAGGATTTAGAACTCAGAGGTCCTGGCGACTTTTTTGGCAGAAAACAAAGCGGTGTTCCTGAATTTAAGGTTGCAGATATGGTTCATGATTATCGGGCACTAGAAACAGCGAGAAGTGATGCGATGATGCTTATCCAATTAAAAACCTTTTGGACAGCGGAAGAATATCAATTTTTAAGAAAAATGCTTGAAGAATCAGGTGTATTAGAAGGGGAAAAGCTTGATTAATAAAGTTTTTTTCCCTTTAAATGAATTCCAGAATAAAAAAAGCAGATGCTATGTATAAAAAACAAACTCTTGCAATCTGCTATTTCAAATTTTATACTACTATTAGTACCTAGTCATAAGATCTCGGACGGTGTAAAAATTTATGAGAAAAAGTAAAAAAGAGCGCCAGCAATTGTTAACCTCTACAATAGAAGATAATCCATTTATTACTGATGAAGATTTAGCAGAAAAATTCCAAGTAAGTGTACAAACAATCCGTCTTGATCGGTTAGAGTTATCAATCCCGGAACTAAGGGAACGAATTAAGACTGTTGCTGAAAAACGATTTGATGATGAGGTCCTCTCCCTTCCGCTTGAAGAAGTCATTGGTGAAATTATTCATATAGAATTGGATCAAAATGCCATTTCGATTTTTGATGTAAAAAAAGAACATGTGTTTATTCGTAATAACATTGCCCGTGGCCATCATGTTTTCGCACAGGCAAATTCCCTAGCAGTAGCCGTCATTAACGATGAATTGGCGTTGACAGCAAAGGCGAATATTCAATTTAAACGTTTGGTAAAATTAAATGAGCGTGTCATAGCCAAGGCCAGAGTAACAAAAATCGATGGGAACTTAGGCAGAACAAGTGTCGAAGTGACAAGTTTTGTAAATAATGAACTTGTTTTTACCGGAGAATTTGAAATGTACCGTTCGAAAAATCGGTAAAGGATGAGGAAAAAAATGAACCTAGCAATTGATGCAATGGGCGGCGACAATGCTCCAAAGGAAATCGTTTTAGGCGCACTAAAAGCTGTACAAGCATTTTCTGATATACATATTACCCTTGTCGGGGATGAAAATAAAATTAAAGAAACGTTAACTGATCATGAACGGATTTCTGTTATACATACAACCGAAGTGATTCTCGGAACAGACGAGCCTGTAAAAGCAGTTCGTCGCAAAAAGAATGCTTCCATGGTGCTAGCGGCCCAGCAGGTAGCAGATGGATTGGCAGATGCGTGTATCTCTGCAGGAAATACAGGTGCCTTAGTTGCGGCAGGCCTTTTTGTGGTTGGCAGGGTAACTGGGATTCACCGCCCGGCCTTAGCACCAACGCTTCCGACCATTGGCGGTGAAGGCTTCCTTTTACTAGATGTCGGGGCCAATGCAGAGGCCAAACCAGAGCATCTATTGCAATATGCATTGATGGGTTCCATTTATAGTGCAAAAGTAAGAGGAATTGCACAACCAAGAGTGGGTCTGTTAAATATTGGCACAGAGGAAAAGAAAGGGAATGAACTTACCAAGCAGGCTTTTGAACTATTAAAAACGGCTAATATCAATTTTATTGGTAATGTGGAAGCAAGGGATTTACTTGATGGTGCAGCTGATGTAGTTGTTACCGATGGATTTACGGGTAACATGGTGCTAAAGTCGATTGAAGGAACGGCACTCACCATGTTTAAAATGTTAAAAACGGCTTTAATGAGCAGTTTTACAAGTAAACTAGCTGCCGCTGTGTTAAAACCGAATCTTAAAACTTTAAAGAATACAATGGATTATTCCGAATATGGCGGTGCTGCACTGTTTGGTTTAAATGCACCTGTAATTAAGGCTCACGGATCTTCGAATGGGCAAGCTATTTTTAGCGCCATCCGGCAAACGAGGGAAATGGTAAGTAACGATGTTGTTGGATTAATTAAAATTTCAACAGAAGAAGCGAGTATTGCCAAAGTAGAACGGTAAAGGAGTATTGAAATGAAGAAAATAGCATTTGTGTTTCCAGGGCAAGGGTCACAAGCCGTAGGAATGGGGAAAGAGTTAGCAGAGAAACACTCCGAGGTAATGGATTATTTTAAGAGAGCAGATGAAAAGCTAAACACTCAACTGAGTAAACTTATATTTGAGGGGCCAAAAGAAGAATTGACAATTACCTATAATACACAGCCAGCCCTTTTAACAACAAGTATTGCTATATTGGAATATTTCCAAAAATCTGGGATTAAAGCTGATTTTGTTGCTGGTCACAGTTTAGGTGAATATACGGCCCTTGTTGCAGCGGGCACCTTAACTTTCGAAGAAGGGGTGTATGCTGTTAGAAAACGAGGCGAGTTTATGGAAAGTGCTGTACCTAATGGGGAAGGATCGATGGCGGCTGTGCTGGGTCTTGATCGCGCTCCGCTATCAAATGTGACGTCAGAAATCAGTGATGCTGGTTTTCCTGTGTCTTTAGCAAATTTAAACTGCCCAGGTCAGATTGTAATTTCAGGTTCGAAAAAAGGGGTAGAACTTGCAGCCGTGAAAGCGAAAGAAGCAGGGGCAAAAAGAGTGCTTCCATTAGATGTAAGCGGTCCTTTTCATTCCGTGTTAATGAAGCCAGCAGCAGTTCAATTGCGTGAAGTATTGGACGAAATTGAAATGAGGGATGCTAGGATCCCAATCGTGGTAAACGTTTCTGCTGAACCAATCAGTTCTGCCTCAGTAATTAAGGATAAGTTAATTGAACAACTTTATTCCCCGGTACAATGGGAAGACTCCGTTCGAAAAATGATTGATTTGGGTGTCGATACATTCATTGAAGTGGGTTCTGGGAAAGTTCTATCAGGCTTAATCAAAAAAATTGATAAAACAGTGTCAACGTATTCTGTATCGGACGAGGAAAGCGCACAAGCTGTAATAGATGCGTTAAAGGAGGAAAGACTATGAATCTTGAAGGAAAAGCAGCCCTTGTAACAGGTGCATCAAGAGGAATTGGCAGAGAAATCGCACTTGAACTTGCACGACAAGGAGCAAATGTGGCGGTTAATTTTTCCGGCAGTGAAGCCAAAGCAAATGAGGTTGTTGATGAAATAAAGGCACTTGGGAGAGAGGCGTTCGCTGTAAAATGTGATGTTTCAAACTCAGGAGAAGTCGCAGAAATGGTTAAGGGAACGATAGACCGCTTTGGGAAACTTGACATTCTCGTCAATAATGCGGGTATTACCAGAGATAATTTATTAATGAGAATGAAAGAAGAAGAATGGGACGACGTTATTAATATCAATCTTAAAGGTGTCTTCCTGTGTACAAAAGCAGTAACAAGACAAATGATGAAGCAACGGGTAGGACGCATCATTAATATTGCATCGATTGTTGGTGTAAGTGGGAATCCAGGACAGGCAAACTACGTGGCGGCAAAAGCTGGGGTCATTGGTTTAACAAAAACAACGGCTAAAGAGCTGGCATCTCGCAATATTACCGTAAATGCCATTGCACCTGGCTTCATCACAACGGATATGACCGATAAATTATCTGAAGATGTAAAAACAGAAATGTTAAAACTGATTCCTTTAGCAAGATTAGGAGAGCCTAAAGACATCGCCAAAATCACCGCATTCCTTGCTTCTGATGATTCTGCATATATGACAGGGCAGACGCTTCATATTGATGGCGGCATGGTAATGTAATCAGAAAAGCACGCTTCCTTTGCGCGGCGTATGGACTGGATCGCTCCAACTGAGATAAAGGAAACACGGAGCTGCACAAGATTCGATGTTGACTTATCGTAGGGCGGAGAGCGAAGTCCACTAGAAGTTGGGCGCTGGAGCTAGACAGTAATAAAAGTTCAAAGCAATTTAAATAAAAACTTAGTGTATTATTTTGTTGAAATACTCTATAATAGCTTGAGGGGAGGTGAATAGGCATGGCAGAGGTATTAGAACGTGTAACAAAAATCATCGTTGACCGCTTAGGCGTGGATGAATCTCAAGTTAAACTTGAAGCTTCATTCAAAGATGATCTTGGAGCTGATTCCCTTGACGTAGTTGAACTAGTTATGGAATTAGAAGATGAGTTCGATATGGAAATTTCTGACGATGATGCTGAAAAAATTAGCACAGTTGGTGACGCTGTTAATTACATACAAAGCACAAAGTAATCGTTGGATTTATTCACAAAAGCTCCGTTTTCAAACGGAGCTTTATTCTGTAAAATAGAACTTGGCTTCCAACTGTGATGCCAAGTTTCTTTGCGTTTTGCTAAATACTTTTTTTAAACTTATACTTGAGTGGTGTGTAAATTATTTAATGCAAGGTGGAGACGTTTTATATGCGCAGAAATAATAATGAAAAAGATTTAAATAATCGCGCAAAAGAAAATCTATTTAAGGGTTTTCAAAATACGATTGGTATAACGATTGAAAACGAGAAATTATTAAAACAAGCTTTTACTCATTCATCTTATGTGAATGAGCATCGAAGAAAGCCTTTTGAAGATAATGAGAGGCTTGAGTTTTTAGGAGATGCCGTTCTTGAGTTAACTGTTTCACAATTCCTATACAAAAAATATCCTACGATGACAGAGGGAGAATTAACGAAACTTCGGGCTGCAATTGTTTGCGAGCCATCTCTTGTATCATTTGCCAACGAACTGAACTTCGGAAAATTAGTTTTGTTGGGTAAAGGGGAAGAGATGACAGGCGGAAGAGAGCGTCCCGCCTTACTAGCAGATGTTTTTGAGGCGTTCATTGGAGCTCTTTATTTAGACCAAGGAATTGAAACAGTCATTAAATTTCTCGAGAAAATAGTTTTTCCTAAAATTAATGCCGGTGCTTTTTCTCATGTGATGGATTATAAAAGCCAGTTACAGGAACTCATTCAACGGGATGGGACAGGCGCTATTGAATATCGCGTTCTTCAAGAAATTGGGCCTGCCCATAATAAAGAATTTGTATCGAAAGTTTCGTTGAATGGCAAGGAATTAGGTGTAGGTACGGGAAAATCAAAGAAGGAAGCCGAACAACATGCCGCCCAAATGGCTCTCGACATATTAAGGGAAAAAACAACTTAGAAATGACAAAATGTTTGCAAGTAGTCCAGCTTGCCTGCATAGGGAGGATTAAGAAATGTTTTTAAAACGGTTGGACATTATTGGTTTTAAGTCCTTCGCTGATCGCATTGGAGTTGATTTTGTTCCAGGAGTAACGGCTGTGGTAGGTCCAAATGGCAGTGGGAAAAGTAATATTACCGACGCTATTCGTTGGGTATTGGGTGAACAGTCGGCCAAATCGCTTAGAGGCAGTAAAATGGAAGATATTATTTTTGGGGGAAGCGATACCAGAAAACCCCTAAATTTTGCTGAAGTAACCTTAACCTTGGATAATCAGGATCAAGGCGTGTCACTTGATTATAACGAAGTAAGTGTCACAAGGAGAGTATCCCGTTCAGGTGACAGTGAATTCTTGATAAATAAGCAACAGTGTCGACTTAAAGATATTATCGACTTATTCATGGATTCTGGGCTGGGAAGAGAAGCATTTTCGATTATCAGCCAAGGAAAAGTGGAAGAAATCTTAAATAGTAAAGCAGAAGAACGAAGAACCATATTTGATGAGGCAGCTGGAGTACTAAAGTATAAACATCGAAAGAAAAAAGCAGAAGTAAAACTGTTTGAAACACAAGACAACTTAAACCGTGTAAATGATATTTTACACGAACTTGAAAGCCAAGTAGAACCATTAAAAATTCAGGCCTCAATGGCAAAAGATTTTCTCGAGAAGAAAGAGGAACTTGAAAAATTTGAAGTTGCCTTAACAGTGTATGAAATTGAAGATCTTCATCAAAAATGGGAGGGCCTTTCCAAGCTGTTGAACGAACATCAGGAGGAAGAACTTAAAATCTCTTCTGAATTGCAAGTAAAGGAAGCAAAAATAGTTGAAAAAAGAGATCAAATGACAGCATTTGATGAGTCTATCACCGACCTACAGAATGTTCTTCTTCATGCTACAGAGGAGTTAGAAAAACTGGAAGGCCGAAAAGAAGTCTTAAAGGAACGAAAGAAAAATGCTTCACAAAATAAAGAACAGCTTCAAACGAACATTTCGGAACTAACGGAAAAGATTAGCCAGCTAAAAATGAATCGCGACATCCTTTCAATGTCTGCCGAGGATCTTGGTAAGCAGGTTACCCAATTACAAGCTCAATTAAAGGGAAAACAGGCGAAACTGCAGTTATTTACCGAAAATATTGAAGATAAAATAGAGAGTTTAAAAAGTGAATATATCGAATGGCTAAACGATCAAGCGGGCGCAAAAAATGAAATAAAATACATTGAACAGCAACTGGAACAGCAGGACAGAAGAAGTTCACGACTTGATGTTGAGAATGACAAGTTTATTGAAGAACGGCAAATTGCAAAGGATAAAAAAGCAACTATCCAATCTGCATTAAACGAAGTACAACAAAAAATAGAAGATCAAGTAGGAGCTTTTCGAGAAAAGCAGCATAAGCTTGAGACCACAAGAAATAATTATCAAAAACAAGAAAAGACACTCTATCAGGCTTACCAAATTCTCCAACAGGCAAAGTCCAGAAAAGAAATGCTCGAAGAAATGGAAGAAGATTATTCAGGCTTTTTTCAGGGAGTAAAAGAAATCCTTAAAGCACGTGGGAAAAACCTAAAGGGAATTGAGGGAGCCGTTGCCGAGCTTGTGACTGTTCCGAAACAGTATGAAACTGCCTTAGAAACAGCTTTTGGCGGGGCTTTGCAGCATATCGTCGTTGATAATGAACAAAATGGGCGGACAGCAATTCAATATTTGAAACAGAATTCTTTTGGCCGTGCAACCTTCTTACCGTTAAGTGTCATTAAGGGAAGACCGTTGTCTTCCGCGCAAATAGCTTCCATCCAAAATCATTCATCCTTTATTGGAACAGCCGTAAGTCTTGTTAAATTTGATCAAAAGTACTCGGAGGTTATGAGTAGTCTGCTTGGGAATGTTGTCATTACAAAAGACTTAAAAGGCGCCAATGAATTAGCGAAAATTCTTCAATACCGCTGCCGAATGGTAACGATTGATGGTGATATCGTTAATCCTGGCGGTTCAATGACAGGTGGTGCTATTAAACAAAAAAACTCGTCCTTATTAACTCGTAAAGGAGAACTTGAGGAATTAAAAGAGAAGTTAGTTGTGATGGATGACAAAACCACCTATCTAGAACAACTTGTAAAGTCATTAAAAGAAGACGTTCATCGTACAGAAAAACAACTTGAAGAAATGCGCAAAGATGGCGAAGAGTTGAGATTAAATGAACTTTCATTGAAGGGTGACCTTCGCCAAGCAGAGCTCGAAGAAAAAAATATCAATGAACGTTTAGCTATTTATGACCTTGAAAAAGGGCAATTTTCTGATGAGAAAACAACCTTAACAAATAGAAAAAAAGAATTAGCCATTGCAATGGAGACATACAAAACAACTATAGATAAGCTTGAGGCGCAAATAGCGAAGCTTACCGAACAAAAGTCGAGTGATTTGACCTCGAAAGAGACTCTAACTATTGAAATAAATGATTTAAAAGTAGCGTTTGCTTCTAAAAATGAACAGTATATGAGCACAAAAGAACGGTTGACACTTCTGCAAGCAGATTTAGAAGAGAGTGAACAAAAGCATGCTCTTTATACAGAAGATCTTAATCTGTTAAGTTCGGAAATGACAAACAGTTCATCAGGTGAAGAACAGTTAGAAACAGCTGCAATTAGAAAACAACAGGATAAAGAAGCAGCATTACAGTTAATTACGGTTAGAAGAGAAGAACGATTGTCCTTAAAGTCGGCCTTAGAAGACTTAGAATTGGAAGTTAAAGAACTAAAAAGACTCCACCGAGGAATGATTGTTGTTTTAAAAGACGAGGAAGTAAAAATCAACCGCTTGGATGTCGATCTTGAAAACCGTTTTGCACGGTTAAGAGAAGAATATCTTTTATCGTTTGAAGGTGCGAAGGTACAATATCCATTAACGATATCGATTGAAGAAGCGAGAAAAAAGGTCAAACTTATCAAACTGGCCATTGAAGAACTTGGTAATGTCAACATTGGTGCGATTGAAGAGTATGAGCGTGTCTCAGAACGGTATGAGTTCCTTAATGAACAGAAGAACGATCTCCAGGAAGCTAAAGAAACCCTTTATATGGTTATTGACGAAATGGATGAAGAAATGAAGAAACGCTTTGAACAGACCTTTAATGGAATTCGTGAACATTTTGAGCCGGTATTTAGAACCCTTTTTGGTGGTGGGAGAGCCGACCTCGTTCTAACTGTCCCAGGTGATTTGTTAAATACAGGTGTCGAAATTGTTGCGCAGCCACCAGGTAAAAAACTGCAAAATTTAGGTTTATTATCAGGTGGTGAACGTGCATTAACTGCGATTGCGCTTCTTTTTTCTATTTTAAAGGTACGGCCTGTACCGTTCTGTATCCTTGATGAGGTAGAAGCAGCATTGGATGAAGCCAATGTCCAACGCTTCAGCCAATATTTAAAACGATATAGTAAGGAGACGCAATTTATTGTGATTACCCACCGCAAAGGAACAATGGAGGAAGCAGATGTGCTTTACGGGGTAACTATGCAAGAATCAGGTGTTTCAAAGCTTGTATCTGTTCGCTTAGAGGAAACAAAAGAGCTTGTTGAATCTTAAAATTAGGAAGTGAAAAAAATGAGTTTTTTTAAAAAATTAAAAGAAAAAATCACAAAATCCACGGATACGGTGACAGAGAAGTTTAAGGAAGGTCTTACAAAAACAAGGGATAATTTCTCAGGAAAAGTAAACGACCTTGTTGCTAGGTACCGTAAAGTAGATGAAGACTTTTTTGAAGAATTAGAAGAAATCATGATCCAGGCTGATGTAGGCTTTGATACAGTGATGAAACTGATTGAAGAGTTGAAAATGGAAGTTAAACGCCGGAACATCCAAGACCCACAGGAAGTACAAAGTGTAATATCCGAGAAGTTGGTTGATATCTACAATGCGGGTGAAGAACAATCCTCAAAATTAAATATTCAAGAGGACGGGCTGACAGTCATTCTATTTGTTGGAGTTAATGGGGTTGGAAAAACAACAACAATCGGTAAGCTTGGGTTCAAGTTTAAGAAAGAAGGAAAGAAAGTACTATTAGCAGCAGGAGATACTTTCCGTGCTGGTGCAATTGAACAACTTGAAGTCTGGGGAGAAAGAGTCGGCGTCGATGTTATTAAGCAATCGGAAGGGTCGGACCCTGCCGCGGTTATGTACGATGCCATACAGGCAGCTAAATCTCGGAAAACAGATATTTTGTTATGTGATACTGCTGGCCGCTTGCAAAACAAAGTAAATTTAATGAAGGAGCTTGAAAAGGTAAAACGTGTGATAGAAAAAGAAATTCCCGGGGCCCCTCATGAAGTAATTTTAGTCCTTGACGCAACAACTGGTCAAAACGCCCTGATCCAGGCAAAAACCTTTAAAGAAGTGACAAATGTTAGTGGAATTGTTCTTTCAAAATTAGACGGAACGGCAAAAGGCGGAATCGTCCTTGCCATCCGCAATGAATTAAAAATTCCTGTGAAATTTGTTGGTCTTGGCGAAAAAATGGATGACCTTCAAGAATTTGATGCGGAAAAATATGTGTATGGTTTATTTGCAGATGAAGTGGAAAAAGCAGATTAATGGATGTAAAGGTATTATCTTGACAGATAATCTCTGACCTTGTAAACTACTTATGTAAAGGCTTTTCACTTAACATGCGCATTGGAGGGGATTGCATGCTTGAAAAGACGACACGAATGAACTATCTTTATGACTTTTACCATTCGTTGTTAACCCCAAAGCAGCAAAGCTATATGTCTCTCTATTATCTAGATGATTACTCTTTAGGAGAAATAGCCGAAGAGTATGATATAAGCCGCCAAGCCGTTTATGATAATATCAAGCGGACGGAGGCAATGCTCGAGGAGTATGAGGAAAAGCTGCTATTATTTCAGAAATTTCAAGGGCGCAGCAAACTTTTAAGAAATGTAAAAGAATTGCTCAATGAGGATCACCCTTCAAAGCAGGCAATGTTAGAAGCTGTTGCCGAGTTGGAGAATTTAGATTAGGAGGCGGCATGAATGGCATTTGAAGGATTAGCCGACCGACTGCAAAATACAATTCAAAAAATCCGCGGAAAAGGGAAAGTTTCAGAAGCGGATGTAAAAGAAATGATGCGTGAAGTACGTCTAGCTTTACTAGAAGCGGACGTAAACTTCAAGGTTGTTAAAGATTTTGTGAAAAAGGTCAGTGAACGTGCCGTTGGGCAGGAAGTACTGAAAAGCTTAACACCTGGACAGCAAATTATTAAAATCGTTAATGAAGAATTGACGGAATTAATGGGTGGAGAACAAAGCAAAATCGCCGTGTCTAATCGTCCGCCAACGGTCATTATGATGGTCGGGTTACAGGGTGCTGGTAAAACAACAACATCCGGAAAGCTTGCCAACTTGCTTCGCAAAAAGTATAACCGTAAGCCATTGCTTGTTGCTGCAGATATTTATCGGCCTGCTGCGATCAAGCAACTTGAAACGCTAGGAAAGCAATTAGACATGCCAGTTTTCTCACTTGGTGATCAAGTAAGCCCTGTCGAAATTGCAAGGCAAGCCATTGCGAAAGCAAAAGAAGAGCATCATGACTATGTCCTTATTGATACCGCCGGCCGACTTCATGTTGATGAAGCATTAATGGGTGAGTTAAAGGACATTAAGGAACTGACTAAACCTGATGAAATCTTCCTAGTCGTTGATGCCATGACAGGTCAAGACGCAGTCAATGTGGCCCAAAGCTTTAACGAACAGCTCGGATTAACTGGGGTTGTGTTAACAAAGCTGGATGGTGATACCAGAGGCGGGGCGGCACTTTCAATCCGGGCAGTAACGCAAACACCAATTAAATTTGTCGGTCTAGGCGAGAAGTTAGATGCACTTGAACCTTTTCACCCTGAACGTATGGCATCTAGAATCCTTGGTATGGGTGACGTGCTGACTTTGATTGAGAAGGCACAAGCCAATGTTGATGAAGAAAAGGCTAAAGAGTTGGAACAAAAAATGCGGACAGCTACGTTTACGCTTGAGGATTTTTTGGATCAGCTTGGTCAGGTTCGTAATTTAGGGCCGCTTGATGAACTATTAAAGATGATGCCTGGTGCAAACAAGATTAAAGGGTTAAATAATCTTCAAATCGATGAAAAGCAAATTGCTCATGTTGAGGCAATCATCCGTTCAATGACGACTCTTGAAAAAAATAATCCAGAAATCTTGAACGCTAAACGAAAAAACCGAATTGCTAAAGGCAGCGGTCGTTCTGTAACTGAAGTAAACCGTTTGTTGAAACAGTTTGAAGATATGAAAAAAATGATGAAACAAATGACTGGAATGCAGGCAAAAGGTAAGAAAAAAGGTGGATTTAAACTTCCTTTCAAGCCGTTTTAAGCTGTAGAAAATTGGTAATACTGTATGTAAAGAAAAAACACTTTACAAACTATAAAAGAATTGATATTATACTATCTTGTGTGAAACTATTCGGAGGTGCTTATTTAAAATGGCAGTAAAAATTCGTTTAAAACGTATGGGAGCAAACAAAACTCCTTTCTATCGTATCGTAGTAGCAGATTCTCGTTCACCACGTGATGGACGTTACATTGAGGTTGTAGGAACTTACAATCCTGTTGCGCAACCAGCTAAAGTTGACATCAACGAAGAATTAGCTCTTAAATGGTTACAAGACGGTGCTAAACCATCTGATACAGTACGTAACCTTTTCTCTAATCAAGGCATCATGGAAAAATTCCATAATGCAAAATTAAGTAAGTAACTCAGGGACGACGATGAAACAATTAGTCGAAACGATTGTTAAGCCCCTAGTTGATTTTCCAGAAGACGTTCGTGTGGATGTTGTGGAAGACGACAACCGTGTAACCTATCAGTTATTTGTTAATAAAACAGATATGGGAAAAGTTATCGGTAAGCAAGGGCGCGTTGCAAAGGCCATTAGAACTGTTGTTTATGCAGCAGGATCATCACAACAAAAGAAAATTTTTCTAGAAATTGGTGAATAGCTTTTTGCATCTAGATAAAAGGGAGGAATTATTTCCTCCCTTTTTTGCTATAAGAAAAGCGGAGCCGCTGGGCGCTGGAGCTAGACAGTTCTCAAAGTTCAATGAACGAGGGAGGCATCTCTTTGCAAATCATTCAAACTGTTGTGGTAAAACAAATTCTAACGGAAAATAGTAAGAAAAAAATATTTGACCAATACGAGGCAAAAAAGCTGCAGTACCAAAGGGAGATTAGTCAGCTTCAATTTGAGCTGAAGCGTTTGGAAAAAACCAAGGGATATTCCCCTGGAGAGTTAAAGAATCATTTTGAAAAAGAAATCAATAAACGTTTGGAAAAAGAAAAGCTTATTGAGTTTCAAATCGAACAATTACATATTCTGCCATTAGGCAGTGAGTTAAAGGAAAAGGAAGTACAAGCCCTCGTTGAAATTAAGATAGGTGACATATGGAACGGGCGGATTGGGCAACCTACAATTATCATAAAAGACGGAATAATAGAAGATATTCGCTAGAGGTGTAAAAATATGGAAAAATGGTTTAATGTCGGAAAAATTGTAAACACACAGGGGCTAAAGGGTGAAGTCCGAGTTATATCAAAGACTGACTTCCCTGAGAAACGCTATAAGGCAGGAAATGTATTATATTTGTTTATGCCTAATTCTAGTTCGCCGATTGAACTAACAGTTAAAAGCCGCCGAACCCATAAAAATTTTGAATTACTAACATTTGAAGGTTATAACAATATCAATGAAGTAGAAAAATTTAGGGATGGAATTCTAAAAGTACCTGAAACACAGCTTGGTACATTAAATGAGGATGAATTTTATTACCATGAGATTATTGGATGCCTTGTTGCTACAACAAAAGGCGAGGAGCTTGGAAAAGTTTCTGAAATTCTATCTCCTGGTGCCAATGACGTTTGGGTGGTTAAAGGTAAAGGCGGCAAAGAAATACTAATCCCTTATATCCATGATGTGGTCAAGAAAGTAGATGTGAAAGAAAAAGTCATATTAATCGATCCAATCGAAGGTTTACTTTCATGATGCAAATAGATATTCTCACCCTATTTCCGGAGATGTTTACCGGGGTACTGGGACAATCGATATTGCAAAAGGCTGCTGAGAAATCTGCGGTCAACTATAACGTCGTCAATTTTCGCGAGTTTGCTGATAATAAACATTCAACTGTGGATGATTATCCCTACGGCGGCGGAGCTGGTATGGTATTAAAACCGCAGCCCATTTTTGATGCTGTAACAGCCCTCAAGGAAAAAACAAAAAGTACGAATCCACGGGTGATTCTTCTTTGTCCGCAGGGTGAACGATATGAGCAGCGGAAAGCGGAGGAATTGGCAAAGGAAGAGCATTTGATTTTTATCTGTGGGCATTACGAGGGTTATGACGAACGAATTCGTGAACATGTAGTAACAGATGAAATCTCAATTGGTGATTATGTCTTAACTGGCGGTGAACTTGGTGCGATGGTTATCGTTGATAGTGTAGTCCGACTCTTACCAGAAGTGCTGGGAAATCAAGAATCTCATATGAAGGACTCTTTTAGCACAGGACTGCTTGAGCATCCTCACTACACAAGACCTGCTGATTTCCGGGGACTAAAGGTTCCAGAAGTTCTATTATCAGGTAATCATAAATTAATAGAAGAATGGCGTAATAAAGAAGCGTTACGGCGAACAATATTAAGACGTCCAGACCTACTTGAGAAAATAGAATTGACTAATGAACAGGAAAAATGGCTTAAAGAAGTAAAAAAAGAATACGAGTAGTATTGCGCGAGTTTAGCAATTATGGTATGATACTACTTGTGACTTGAGCTGATACGAATCAGATTGTGGTCTTATAACGATGTTCCGCTGCAATATAATTAAGAGTTTGATGTGCATGAGCGTCTGTTGGAAGGAGTTGAAAACGATGCAAAAATTGATTGAAGAAATCACAAAAGAACAACTTCGTACTGATCTTCCTGCTTTCCGTCCTGGTGACACTGTACGTGTACACGTTAAAGTTGTCGAGGGTACTCGTGAGCGTATTCAGTTATTTGAAGGTGTTGTAATTAAGCGTCGTGGTGGTGGAATTAGCGAAACTTTTACAGTTCGTAAAATTTCTTACGGAGTAGGCGTTGAGCGTACTTTCCCAGTACACACACCAAAAATTGCGAAGCTAGAAGTACTTCGTCGCGGTAAAGTTCGCCGTGCTAAGCTTTACTACTTACGTAACCTTCGTGGTAAAAAAGCAAGAATTAAAGAGATTCGATAATATTAAAAGAAAAAGAGCTTGCTCGGGAGCAGGCTCTTTTTTTTATATTACTGATTTGATGTCCTTGTAATATTAAATTATGAGTTTATAAATTGATGCTGATTTTTTAACAATTATTAAAGTTTGATTAAAAATATGATCCCAGCGTGTTAAAATTATTGAAGTTATGTAAAATAAATTTATAAAACATTTTTTTACGTAGAATGGCGGGGATTGTTATGACAAAAAAGAAAAATGAACTCTGGGAATGGACAAAGGCCCTTTTGATTGCTGTCATATTAGCTGCAGTTATCCGGTACTTCCTTTTTGCTCCAATCGTTGTCGATGGTTTATCGATGATGCCGACATTGAAGGATCAGGATCGAATGATTGTAAATAAGTTTAGTTATAATATTGGTGAGCCAAAGCGATTTGATATCATTGTCTTTCATGCACCAGAACAAAAGGATTACATAAAGCGCGTGATTGGATTGCCAGGCGACACAATTGAGTATAAAGATGATACATTATATGTTAATGGAAAAGCGTATAAAGAGCCATATTTGGATAAATATAAAAAAGAAGTAGAGGATGGACCGTTAACAGATCCATTTACCTTGGAAGAAAAAATAGGTCGAAAAACAGTTCCGGAAGGTGAATTGTTTGTTATGGGTGACAATCGCCGCTTCAGTAAAGATAGTCGGCATATTGGGACCATTTCCTATGATAAAATTATCGGTAAAACCAGTTTCGTTTACTGGCCTTTAAATGATGCACATATCGTAACAGTGAAATAGAATTGTACTATCCAGCTTCAGCGCCTAGCCCCTCGATGGTCTACAGCCAATCCGTCATGAAGGTTAAAAAGCAACCTTCCTGCCGGTTTGTCTTATGCTTGTCGGGGCTGGTCAAGGCGCTTACGCTTTTAAGGGAGGTGGCCAGCTATGACGATCCAATGGTTTCCAGGCCATATGGCTAAGGCTCGCAGAGAGGTCACGGAAAAGTTAAAATTAGTAGATATTATTTTTGAATTAGTGGACGCGAGGATTCCCTATTCCTCGAGAAATCCGATGATAGATGAAATCATTCAGCATAAGCCAAGGCTTGTCTTATTAAATAAGGCTGACATGGCGGATAAAGAAGCAACCAGGGAATGGATTGAGTTTTTTGCGAATAAAGGTATTAAAGCACTCGCTATAAATTCTCATGCGGGAGAAGGCATGAGAGACATTGCCAACGCTTCAAAGGAAATATTGAAGGAAAAGTTTGACCGTTTAAGAGCTAGAGGTGTCAATAATCCAAGAGCGATCCGAGCAATGATAGTTGGAATTCCTAACGCTGGTAAATCGACGTTAATCAATCGATTGGCAAAGAAAAATATCGCTAAAACAGGAAATACGCCTGGTGTAACAAAGGCCCAACAATGGATTAAAGTGGGGAAGGAAATGGAACTGCTTGATACTCCGGGGATTTTATGGCCAAAATTTGAAGACCAAGAAGTCGGCAAAAAACTTGCTGTTACAGGCGCAATCAAAGATACGTTATTAAATCTTCAGGATCTTACTGTCTATACTCTTAAGTATTTAGAACGAGCATATCCAGATCGTTTAAAAGAACGGTACAATCTTGATAACCTTCCTGAGGATGTTGTAGAGATGTTTGACAAAATAGGAGTACTGCGTGGATGCCTTATGGCTGGTGGTATCGTTGATTATGATAAGGTTTCAGAATTGGTCATCAAGGAAATTAGGTCAGAAAAGTTTGGTCGGATTACATTTGAACGACCGACTGATTTTTTGGTTGAATAACGAAAAACTATAGCTTAAGCTCTCCTAGGCGGAGAGTCTTTTTTATGTAATAATTTACCACTATTTATTGTAGGCAATCTAGCCGGATATCTTGTAAAATAAATTGAGTGAAAGTAAAGGAGCGTTCTAAATGAAATATCGATCTGCATTTGATATTATTGGTCCCGTCATGATTGGACCATCTAGCTCTCATACCGCAGGCGCAGCGCGAATTGGCAGGGTAGCAAGAACCTTATTTGGTCAGCTGCCAAAGAAAGCCATCATCTCATTGTACGGTTCATTTGCAAAAACCTATAAGGGACATGGAACAGACTTTGCCATCGTGGCAGGGCTGTTAGATTTTGATACTTTTGATGGACGGATGCCACAATCCTTGGAAATAGCAAAACAAATGGGTTTAGAGGTAATCTTTTGTATTGAAGAGGCTGTGATGGATCATCCCAATACCGTAAAAATTAATTTATATAATGATGATAACGAACTCGAATTAGTTGGGATTTCAATTGGCGGGGGTACGATTGAGATAACAGAGTTAAACTCCTTCCCGTTGAAGCTTTCCGGTGAACATCCCGCAATCTTGGTTGTTCATCAAGATCGATTTGGTATTATCTCAGCAGTAACAAGTGTTTTATCAAAGTATCAAATTAATATTGGTCATATGGAAGTTTCTCGATTAGAAAAAGGAGAAATGGCTTTAATGGTTATTGAAGTTGATCAGAAAATTGATGAAATAGTGATAGAGGAACTACATCAACTTTCAAGTGTATCGCAAATTATTCGTATGGTGGAATAGACCATTAATTAGCCAGCGGGAGGTGTCATTATGTTTAGAAATGTAGCAGAACTTGTTCAGTTGGCAGAGAGCAATCAAGTAAAAATAGCGGAAATTATGATCCAGCAAGAAATAGAAGTTTCTGGCCTTTCTAGAGAAGAAATAATTGCTAAAATGGATAAGAACTTAACGATTATGGAACAAGCAGTGGAAAGAGGACTTAACGGTGTGTACTCACATACAGGCCTTACCGGTGGAGACGCAGTATTGCTCCAAAACTATATTAAAAGTGGCAAGGCGCTGGGGGGAACCATTTTATTAGATGCCGTCAGTAAAGCGGTGGCGACCAATGAAGTGAACGCCGCAATGGGCGTAATTTGTGCAACGCCAACAGCTGGTTCAGCAGGTGTCGTACCAGGAACATTATTTGCAGTAAAAGAAAAATTAAATCCAACCCGACAAGAAATGATTGAATTTTTATTTACCTCAGCGGCTTTTGGATTTGTAGTCGCAAATAATGCCTCTATTTCTGGTGCGGCAGGGGGATGTCAAGCAGAGGTAGGCTCTGCAAGTGGTATGGCTGCAGCTTCGATTGTAGAATTGGCTGGTGGGTCACCCAAGCAAGCTGCAGAAGCGATGGCAATCACATTGAAGAATATGCTTGGATTAGTTTGTGATCCTGTAGCAGGCTTAGTTGAAGTTCCTTGTGTGAAACGAAATGCAATGGGTGCTTCCAATGCCATCACGGCAGCGGATATGGCACTTGCTGGCATTACAAGCAGAATCCCCTGCGATGAAGTCATTCATGCGATGTTCTTAATTGGCCAATCCATGCCATCTGCCTTAAGGGAAACAGCGGAAGGTGGTCTTGCTGCGACTCCGACAGGAAGAAGACTTGAACAAGAAATTTTTGGCACAAGCCAAACATTCAAACTAAAAGACTTAGTTATATCCTAACGGAATGAAATAACACCCAAGTTCATCTCGAATATTGGGTGTTATTTTGTTGTTGTTAACATAATAGCCAAGATAACAATTACAATGGGTGATAAGATGAAGCAATTAACAATCGCAGAAATTGAACGACAATTGGAAAATATATCAGTAGAAACTGATCCGTTCTTGTTGGGTATTCTTCAAGATGAGCGGAAGGGTGTCCAACAGCTGGTACATAGATGGAGTAAGAAATATGAGGAGAATCATCGACTAAAAGAAAAGTTTGTTGAAATGAATGTCTATGAGCATAAATGGCGCAAAAGAGGATATGAAAAGATTGCCGGTATCGATGAAGTGGGTAGAGGGCCGCTTGCAGGTCCGGTGGTTGCAGCAGCTGTCATTTTGCCAGAAGACTTTTACTTAGCAGGGATAGACGACTCTAAGAAGCTCTCTGAAAAAAAACGCTTGGAATTCGATTCGATAATTAGAAAAGAAGCGATTGCCTTCAGTATTGCAATGATCCATGCCAAGGAAATAGATGAAATTAATATTTATGAAGCTACAAAAAAAGCAATGAAAGCTGCAATCTCATCCTTAGATCCAAAGCCGGATTTATTGCTAATTGACGCAATGAAGCTGGAAACCCCTTTTACCTCTGAATCTATTATTAAGGGTGATTCAAAAAGTATCTCTATCGCCGCCGCTTCGATTATAGCGAAAGTAGCAAGAGATGATTTGATGAAGGAAATTTCACAGACCTATCCAGTCTATGGATTTCAACAGAACATGGGCTACGGAACAAAGGAACATATCGAAGCCATCCAAAAACACGGAATAACCTCTTATCACAGAAAAAGTTTCGCACCAGTAAAGGATTTTGTTTAATTATAAAACACGATAATAAAAAACAGGCACTGCTTGTTTTTTATTATTGTAGAAAACAAATTATACCAATTAAGGTGTAGATTCCCTTGATTTATTCAAAACAAACATTTGATTATTCTGAATATTTTTAAGGTGTATATAATTTTTTAGCATAATGGTAGACAAGGTAACTGTCATTATATAAAATGAAAACGGAGTCAGTTTTTAGAAGAGTTTGAATAGGAGGATGGGAAATGAATATCCATGAGTATCAAGGGAAAGAGATCCTCAGAAAATACGGGGTAGCAGTTCCGAATGGGAAAGTAGCATTCACTGTAGAAGAAGCAGTGGAAGCAGCAAAAGAACTAGGCACACAGGTTTGTGTGGTAAAAGCACAAATCCATGCTGGCGGACGGGGGAAAGCCGGTGGTGTTAAAGTTGCGAAAAACCTTGATGAGGTTCGTACATATGCAAGCGAAATCCTCGGCAAAACACTTGTAACACACCAAACAGGTCCTGAAGGAAAAGAAGTCAAGCGCCTGCTTATTGAAGAAGGCTGTGACATCAAAAAAGAATATTATGTTGGTTTAGTATTAGACCGCGCTACTTCACGTGTTGTCCTAATGGCATCTGAAGAAGGCGGAACGGAAATCGAAGAGGTTGCTGAAAAGACTCCAGAGAAAATTTTTAAAGAAGAAATTGATCCAGTAGTCGGATTACAGCCATTCCAAGCTCGTCGAATTGCGTTCAATATTAATATTCCAAAAGAATTAATTAATCAAGCTGTAAAATTTATGACGGCTTTGTATAGCGCCTATATCGAGAAAGATTGCTCGATTGCGGAAATCAACCCGCTCGTTGTTACAGGTGACGGTAAGGTAATGGCACTTGATGCAAAATTGAACTTTGACTCAAATGCCCTATATCGTCAGAAAGATGTACTAGAGTACCGTGACCTTGAAGAAGAGGATGCAAAGGAAATTGAAGCATCTAAATATGATTTAAGCTATGTTGCTTTAGATGGAAACATTGGCTGTATGGTTAATGGCGCAGGACTTGCCATGTCAACGATGGATATAATTAAACATTACGGCGGCGATCCCGCAAACTTCCTTGATGTTGGGGGCGGCGCGACAGCTGAAAAGGTTACAGAGGCATTCAAAATTATCCTTTCTGATCCAAACGTAAAAGGTATTTTCGTCAATATCTTTGGTGGAATCATGAAGTGTGATGTTATTGCTGAGGGTGTAGTAGAAGCAGCTAAGCAGGTTGGACTTAGTGTTCCACTTGTTGTTCGCTTAGAGGGAACAAATGTTGACTTAGGTAAGAAAATTCTATCAGAGTCAAGTGTAGACATTATTGCTGCTGAATCCATGGCTGACGGCGCACAAAAAATCGTTTCATTAGTGAAATAGGATCGAAGAAAGGGGAATTAACGTGAGCGTTTTTATTAATAAAGATACAAAGGTTATTGTTCAAGGGATTACAGGATCAACAGCCCTGTTTCATACAAAGCAAATGCTTGAATATGGTACACAGATTGTTGGCGGTACCTCTCCAGGAAAAGGCGGGTTGGAAGTAGAAGGTGTGCCTGTTTTTAACACGGTTAAAGATGCTGTTGAAGCAACTGGTGCAACTGCATCCGTTATTTACGTACCGGCACCATTTGCTGCAGATGCGATTATCGAAGCGGTTGATGCAGAATTGGATCTTGCTATCTGTATCACTGAACATATTCCGGTATTGGATATGGTTAAAGTTAAGCGTTATATGGAAGGTAAAAAGACTCGCTTAGTCGGTCCGAACTGTCCTGGTGTTATTACAGCTGATGAGTGTAAAATCGGCATCATGCCTGGTTATATCCATACAAAAGGCCATGTGGGTGTTGTATCACGCTCTGGAACATTAACATACGAAGCGGTTCACCAATTAACACAAGCCGGATTAGGCCAAACAACTGCTGTTGGTATCGGCGGCGATCCTGTTAACGGAACAAACTTCATCGATGTATTAAAAGCATTTAATGAAGATCCTGAAACATATGCTGTTATTATGATTGGTGAAATCGGCGGTACTGCCGAAGAAGAAGCTGCTGAGTGGGTTAAAGCAAACATGACCAAGCCTGTTGTTGGCTTCATCGGTGGACGTACAGCGCCTCCAGGAAAACGTATGGGACACGCAGGTGCGATTATTTCAGGTGGTAAAGGTACTGCAGATGAAAAAATCCGCGTTATGAACGAATGCGGTATTAAAGTAGCTGACACTCCATCTGTGATGGGTGACACATTAATTGAAGTATTAAAAGAACAAGGTTTGTACGAAAAGTGTAAAACCCACTAATAATTGTGCAACTAGATAATTTCAGATAGTCCCTCAAAAACGAGGGGCTATTTATTCTAATTTTATATCTATAGGGAGGCAAATATTTAAATGGATGAATTCAAAGAAAAACTTATTTCCTTGCTGCATTACCCCAATATCTCCTGGAACACCGTTTTACAAATGCTAAAAAAAGACCCGACACTGCAGAACTTATATCAGTTACAAAAGCAATCCCCTCAGCATACATGCTTGTTTCCACCCACTACCACCAATAACCCTTCAGAAAAGTCTTCTAGCGCACCTCTTCATCCTGACATTATTCGTGATCAAATTCGTCAATACAAAACAAATGAGATTACAGTCATTACTATTTTAGATAAGGAATATCCACCATTATTAAAAGAAATATATCAGCCTCCATGGGTATTGTTTACCAAGGGTGATCTCTCGCTACTTGAAACAGACCCCAAACTTGCGGTTGTTGGTTCACGGCAAGCGACTCAATATGGGAAAAATGCAATTCGGTTGATTTTTCCAGGTTTAATTGATAAAGGTGTTCTAATTGTTAGCGGCTTAGCACGGGGAATTGATGCACTTGCACATGAATATGCAATAAAAAATGGAGGAAAAACAATAGCTGTGATTGCTGGTGGTTTCTATCATATCTATCCAAAGGAAAATACGAGTTTAGCTCTAGAAATGATGAAAAACCAGCTAGTTCTTTCGGAATACCCTCCAGATACTAAGCCGCTTAGATGGCATTTTCCATCTAGAAATCGAATTATTAGCGGTTTGTCAAAAGGGACATTTATTATAGAAGCAAAACGAAAAAGCGGATCACTCATCACGGCGAATTTTGCAGTAAATGAAGGAAGAGATGTATTTTCCTTGCCTGGAAGCATTTTTAATCCATATTCTATCGGGGCCAATGAATTAATTCAACAAGGTGCTAAACTTGTAACTGGTGCAGAGGATATTTTAGAGGAAATTAGATAAGACTCTTATCTAAAGAAATTTTGCTTAAAAATCGTTAATTTTGAAGGTTTTTATGAATAAACGGAGAATTTAGCTAAAAAAGGTTGCATTATTTTCTAATTTGTTATACATTTTCCAACAGATGTTCGAAAAAAAGAATATTTGGAAATGGAATAAATAATATTCATATTAATATATAAAGAAAAACTTGGGATAGGGCAGTTTTGTAAAGTATTTTCTCCGGTCTAATTAGGTAAAACTGGAATTTAGGAAAGCTTCTCAAATGATTAGCACCTTAGAAACAGCATTTGCCAGATTCGGGGCGCTTCTACACTTTCCCTCTTAAGGAGGATTTTAAAATGGCAGATTTTCTTGTAATCGTTGAATCGCCAGCAAAAGCGAAAACGATCGAACGATATTTAGGGAATAAATATAAAGTAAAAGCATCAATGGGACATATTCGCGATTTGCCACGGAGCCAAATGGGGGTCAATGTAGAAAATAGCTATGAACCAAAATATATTACAATACGCGGTAAAGGTCCTGTTTTAAAAGACTTAAAAACAGCGGCAAAAAAAGCAAAAAAAATCTATCTGGCAGCTGACCCTGATCGCGAAGGGGAAGCAATTGCATGGCATTTAGCCCATAGTTTATCTGTCGATATTAATTCAGATTGCCGGGTGGTTTTTAATGAAATCACAAAAGATGCGATAAAAGAGTCGTTTAAACATCCTCGGCCAATTAATATGGATTTGGTGGATGCTCAGCAGGCTCGTAGGATTCTTGATCGTCTAGTTGGGTATAATATCAGCCCGTTGCTCTGGAAGAAGGTAAAGAAAGGTTTAAGTGCAGGCCGGGTTCAATCTGTTGCCGTCCATTTAATTATTGATAGGGAAAAGGAAATCAAAGCCTTTGTCCCTGAAGAATATTGGACGATTGATGGAGAATTTTTAAAGGGGAAAGACCATTTTAGTGCCCAATATTTTTCTTTAGCTGACAAAGGAAAATTTGAACTGAAATCTGAACAAGATGTCCAAACCATTTTAAAACAAATGGATGATAATAAATTCAAAGTGGTATCTGTTACCAAAAAAGAAAGAAAGAGGAACCCGGCACCTCCCTTCATTACATCATCATTGCAACAAGAAGCAGCCAGAAAACTTAACTTCCGAGCAAAGAAAACGATGATGCTTGCACAGCAGCTTTATGAAGGGATTGAGCTTGGCAAAGAGGGTACGGTTGGTCTCATTACATATATGAGAACGGATTCAACACGGATTTCTGAAGTCGCCCAAACAGAGGCAGCTAATTACATCCGCTCAGAATATGGTGAAGATTATTTAAAAGATGAACAAAGAAAAGAGAAAAAGCAATCGAATGCCCAAGATGCACATGAAGGGATTCGACCAACCAGTACTTTAAGGGATCCCAATAGTTTAAAGACATTTTTATCAAGAGACCAACACCGATTATATAAATTAATCTGGGATCGGTTTTTAGCTAGTCAAATGGCTCAGGCCGTCATGGATACAATGAGCGTGGATTTACAAAATGGTAATGTCCTTTTCCGAGCAAATGGTTCAAAAATTAAGTTTCCTGGTTTCATAAAGCTTTATGTTGAGGGATCAGATGACCAAGTGGATGAAAAAGACAGAATGCTTCCTGACCTTAAAGAAGGGGATGAAGTGTTTAAAAAGGATATCGAGCCAAAGCAGCATTTCACTCAGCCACCGCCAAGGTATACGGAGGCAAGACTTGTTAAGACACTTGAGGAGCTTGGTATTGGTCGCCCGTCTACATACGCACCAACCCTTGACACGATTCAAAAGCGGGGCTATGTGGCACTCGATAATAAAAGATTTGTTCCAACCGAGCTCGGTGAAATTATCGATGAGTTGATTTTAGAGTTTTTTCCAGATATTCTAGATGTCGAATTTACAGCGAAAATGGAACAGGGCTTAGATAATATCGAAGATGGAAAAGTACCTTGGGTCAATATTATCGGTGAGTTTTATCAAGATTTTGAAATTCATTTAAAAAAAGCAGAAGAAGAAATGCAGTCTGTTGAAATCAAAGATGAACCGGCTGGTGAAGACTGTGAGAATTGTGGAAACCCTATGGTTTTTAAAATGGGTCGCTACGGAAAATTTATGGCTTGCAGCAATTTCCCAGATTGCCGAAATACAAAACCGATTGTTAAAGAAATCGGTGTTACCTGCCCTAATTGTAAAGAAGGACAGATTATTGAGCGTAAAAGTAAGAAAAAGCGACTCTTTTACGGTTGCACACAATACCCTGAATGCGAGTTTATCTCTTGGGATAAACCATTACCGAGGGAATGCCCGAAATGTGAAGGGCTTCTTGTTGAAAAGAAGCTAAAAAAAGGTGTTCAAGTTCAATGCGTTAAATGTGATTACAAGGAAGAACCGCAAAGTTAAAGTGAGAGTGGGCATAGTCCACTCTCTTCGTTATTTGCATAAAACTTTTTTCTTTTTCATTCGTATAGTACAATGCAAGATGGACTTAAAAGTGGGAAAAGTATTGATAGGTACGTGCACTACCTTTTATTTACATAAAACCATGGTATCTATTAGGAGGATTCTAAATGAAAGATGTCACAATTAACGTAATCGGTGCGGGATTAGCTGGAAGTGAAGCCGCATGGCAGATTGCGAAGCGTGGAGTAAAAGTTCGCTTATATGAGATGCGACCAGTGAAGCAAACACCTGCACACCATACAGATAAATTTGCAGAATTAGTTTGTAGTAATTCATTACGTGCCAACACACTAACAAATGCAGTAGGGGTGTTAAAGGAAGAAATGCGAAAGCTCGATTCCGTTATTATCGCTGCAGCGGATGCTTGTTCTGTTCCAGCAGGCGGTGCGTTAGCTGTTGATCGCCATGAATTTGCCGCAAAAGTAACAGATTTGGTTAAAAACCATGAAAATGTTACGGTTATTAATGAAGAAGTAACCGAAATTCCAGAGGGAACAACAATCATTGCAACGGGGCCGCTGACAAGTCCAGACCTTTCAGAGCAGCTCAAAGGGCTAACCGGTGAGGATTACCTTTATTTTTATGATGCTGCAGCACCGATACTTGAAAAGGAAAGCATAGACCTAGAGAAAGTTTATTTAAAATCCCGCTATGATAAAGGGGAAGCAGCCTATCTTAACTGCCCAATGACTGAAGAAGAATTTAACCGTTTCTATGAAGCGCTTATATCCGCTGAAACAGTTCCAGTAAAAGAATTTGAAAAGGAAGTCTTTTTCGAAGGGTGCATGCCAATCGAAGTGATGGCGTCACGGGGAAAGAAAACAATGCTTTTCGGTCCGTTAAAACCAGTTGGTTTAGAGGATCCCAAAACAGGAAAACGTCCATTTGCCGTAGTACAACTCCGTCAAGATGATGCCGCTGGCACACTTTTTAATATTGTCGGTTTTCAGACACATTTAAAGTGGGGTGCCCAAAAGGAAGTTCTACAATTAATACCAGGGTTAGAAAATGCGGAAATCATTCGATATGGTGTGATGCACCGTAATACATTTATCAATTCTCCCAAGGTACTGAAAGCAACTTACCAATTTCGTAAACGTGAAGATTTATTTTTTGCTGGTCAAATGACTGGAGTTGAAGGATACGTTGAATCTGCTGCTAGCGGTTTAGTTGCTGGTATAAATGCAGCACGTTTAATACAAGGGATGGAGCCGCTTGAATTTCCAGAAGAGACCGCGATTGGAAGCATGGCCCGATATATTACTACGACGAACGCTAAAAATTTTCAGCCAATGAATGCTAACTTTGGTTTATTTCCAGAGCTGCCGGTAAGAATTAAAGGAAAACAGGAGAGAAATTTAGAACACGCAAATAGAGCGTTAGAAACAATTCAGAACTTTGTGAAAGTTTTGTAAAGTTTATTGCAAGGGGATACGAAGTATGTTACGATTTAGAAGCCCTTGCGAGGTGAATATTATGACAAATGTGAATGTTTTTTTAAAGTTAATTATTGAGTATTTACAAATAGATTTTAATTACTCAAAATATACACTTGAACCTAATCAACATGACATCAGTAAAATTTCTTATCTGCATGGTGGTAATAACCCATAAAGTAATGAGGTCAAATATTCCAGTTAACATAGTCAGTTTTCATAACTTTCATGTAAATGGTAGTTCACCTGTTACATACTTATCTGCGAGGTAATGTGAATAGAAATCACTCCAAAGGGAGGCTCATCTTAATGAACCAATTTCATGCGACAACGATTTTTGCAATCCATCATAACGGTGAATATTCAATGTCAGGTGATGGACAAGTGACATTTGGTAATGCGGTAGTGATGAAGCACACAGCGAGAAAAGTAAGAAAGATATTTAATGGAAAGGTATTAGCAGGTTTTGCAGGTTCTGTTGCAGATGCTTTTACTCTTTTCGAACTGTTCGAGGGAAAATTAGAAGAATTTAACGGTAACCTTCAAAGAGCTGCTGTTGAGCTTGCCAAAGAGTGGCGAAGTGACAAAGTGCTCAGGAAGCTTGAAGCGATGCTAATTGTTATGAATCGTGAATATTTGCTGCTTGTTTCAGGAACTGGAGAAGTAATTGAACCTGACGATGGAATTCTTGCGATTGGTTCAGGTGGAAATTATGCATTATCTGCTGGACGTGCTTTAAAGAAATACTCAGGAGACCATTTATCTGCAAAGGAAATAGCAAAAGCTTCTTTAGAAATAGCAGCTGAAATATGTGTCTATACGAACCATAACATTATTGTTGAAGAGCTATAACGGGAAGGAGACTAATTATCATGGGAAAAACAACTAATTTAACCCCTCGTCAAATTGTTGAAAAACTTGATCAATATATTATTGGACAAAAGGATGCTAAGAAAGCGGTTGCTGTTGCCTTAAGAAATCGCTATAGAAGAGGATTGTTAAATGAAAAACTTAGGGATGAAGTTATCCCCAAAAATATATTGATGATAGGTCCGACTGGAGTTGGGAAAACAGAAATTGCCAGAAGGATTGCCAAAATTGTGGGTGCCCCTTTTATTAAGGTGGAAGCAACAAAGTTTACTGAAGTAGGCTATGTTGGGCGAGATGTAGAATCCATGGTTAGAGATCTTGCGGAAACCTCTGTTCGTTTAGTAAAAGAGGAACGGATGCAAAGTGTGAAGGAACGTGCAGAAGAGAATGCCAACAGCAGGCTAGTTGATTTACTTGTGCCATCAGCCAAAAAAACGAGTAACTATAAAAACCCGCTTGAAATGTTATTCGGAGGCGGGAATACATCAACTGAACCAGAAACACATCAAGAGGATTTTTCGATTTCTGAAAAACGAAAAATTGTCAAAGAAAAATTAGCACTTAGTCAACTAGAGGATGAAATCGTTACGGTTGAAGTAGATGAGCAAGCTCCATCCATGTTTGATATGCTGCAAGGCTCAGGGATTGAACAAATGGGAATGAATATGCAGGATGCTCTAAGCAGCTTTATGCCGAAAAAACGCAAAAAGCGAAAATTGACTGTCCGTGAAGCTCGCAAGGTGCTGACTAGTGAAGAGGCTTCTAAGCTTATTGATATGGATGAAGTAAATTCTGAGGCCATTTATCGTGCGGAACAAGCTGGAATTATTTTTATCGATGAAATTGATAAAATCGCTAGTAAAAATTCGGGAGGCTCTTCTGCAGATGTATCCAGAGAAGGGGTTCAAAGAGATATTTTGCCTATAGTTGAAGGTTCAACAGTAGTGACCAAATATGGGTCAGTAAAAACCGACCATGTATTATTTATTGCTGCTGGAGCATTTCACATGGCGAAACCTTCCGATTTAATTCCAGAACTTCAAGGGCGTTTCCCAATTCGTGTAGAATTAACAAAGCTAACTGTGGAAGATTTCTTCAGAATCTTAATCGAACCAGATAATGCCCTTATTAAGCAATATCAGGCATTATTGGAAACAGAAGGTATACAAATTGAATTTTCTGACGATGCTATTCGTAGAATTGCCGAAGTTGCATTTGAAGTGAATCAAAATACAGATAATATTGGTGCAAGACGTCTTCATACGATTCTCGAAAAGCTTTTAGAAGACTTATCTTTTGAAGCTCCAGAAATTTCGATGGAGAAGATAACTATTACACCACAATATGTCGACGATAAACTTGGTGCTATTTCGAAAAATAAAGATTTAAGTCAGTTTATCTTATAAAAATGAACGTCTGATAATCCCATGTATGAAGAAATGTTCATTTTTAAATACCCTAAAATGTAGTATTTGAAGATTAATTAATAATTTAATATTGGTTGTAGTTAATTAGGAGGAAGAAACAGATGGATTTACTTACAAAAACTAGAAGGATTAACGTATTATTGCAAAAGGCAGCAGGAAAACCGGTTAACTTTAAGGAAATGTCCGAGACATTGAGTGAAACAATTGAAGCAAATGTGTACATTGTCAGCCGTCGCGGGAAACTACTTGGTTTTTCAATTTATCAGCAAATTGAAAATGAAAGAATGAAAAAGATGTTTGAGGATCGTCAATTCCCTGAGGAATATACAAATGGTTTATTTAATATTCAAGAAACCTCATCAAATCTTGATATTGAAAGCCAATATACTGCTTTTCCAGTAGAAAACAGAGATTTATTTAAAGAAGGTTTAACTACGATTGTTCCAATTATTGGCGGCGGGGAACGCCTTGGCACGTTAATTCTTGCAAGATTACAAGAAAAGTTCCACGATGATGATCTAATCCTTGCAGAATATGGTGCAACAGTTGTAGGTATGGAGATTTTACGAGAAAAGTCTGAAGAAATTGAAGAAGAAGCTAGAAGCAAAGCAGTAGTTCAAATGGCTATTAGTTCATTATCATATAGTGAACTTGAAGCGATTGAACATATCTTTGAAGAATTAAATGGCCGTGAAGGCTTATTGGTTGCTTCGAAAATAGCTGATCGTGTTGGTATTACTCGTTCTGTTATCGTTAACGCACTAAGAAAACTTGAAAGTGCAGGGGTAATTGAATCACGTTCACTAGGGATGAAAGGAACATATATCAAAGTTTTAAATGATAAGTTTCTGATGGAACTTGATAAATTAAGATCTAATTAATCATAACTAATCCCCAGCTAACTGGGGATTTTGTTTTTTATTAAACAAATGCTTGATTGTTATTATTACATATGCTATATTATTTCATGGTGTTAATACACACGCTCATTGATTTAATCAGATGGTGCTGTTCATAACAGTTTCTGTTTAAAGATGAGGTGAGCGGAGGAAAACAAACCATTAGGAGGAAAAATCATGTCAGTCATTTCTATGAAGCAATTGCTTGAAGCTGGTGTACACTTCGGACACCAAACTCGCCGTTGGAACCCTAAAATGAAGAAATATATCTTCACAGAGCGTAACGGTATCTATATCATTGACCTTCAAAAAACAGTTAAAAAAGTTGAAGAAGCTTATAACTGGGTAAAGGAACTTGCTGGTAACGGCGGAACAGTTCTTTTTGTTGGTACAAAAAAACAAGCTCAAGATTCTGTTAAAGAAGAAGCGGGCCGTTCTGGTATGTACTATGTTAACCAACGTTGGTTAGGTGGTACTTTAACAAACTTTGAAACAATTCAAAAGCGTATTGGCCGCTTAAAAGATATCGAAAGAATGTCTGAAGACGGAACTTTTGAAGTATTACCTAAAAAAGAAGTTGTTCAATTAAAGAAACAACAAGAGCGTCTAGAGAAATTCTTAGGCGGTATCAAAGATATGAAACAACTTCCAGATGCACTTTTCATTATTGACCCTCGTAAAGAGCGTATCGCGGTTGCAGAAGCTAAGAAATTGAACATTCCTATCGTAGGTATTGTTGATACAAACTGTGATCCAGACGAAATCGATGTAGTTATTCCTGCGAATGACGATGCGATTCGTGCGGTTAAGCTTTTAACAGGTAAAATGGCAGATGCTATCCTTGAAGCTAAACAAGGTGAAGAAGTACAAGTTCAGGCTTAATTAAATCAAAAGGTGATAAGAGGGAGACCCTTTATCACCTTTTTTTAAAGAAGGTTTTTATTGGAAAGTTTTAGAATAGCTGTCATTGGCTAAGATATGGATACATAGTAAAATAAAGGAGGAATTTACATTATGGCAATTACTGCTCAAATGGTTAAAGAACTACGTGAAAAAACTGGTGCAGGTATGTTGGATTGTAAAAAAGCACTAACTGAAACTGATGGAGATATGGATAAAGCAATTGATTTCTTACGCGAAAAAGGGATTGCATCGGCTGCTAAGAAGGGTGACCGAATTGCTGCAGAAGGTTTAACATATGTTGTAACTGAAGGTAACGATGCAGTTATTCTAGAAGTAAACTCTGAAACTGACTTTGTTGCAAAAAATGAAGCGTTCCAAGCTCTTGTAAAAGATCTAGCTGCACATCTTCTAAAGAACAAGCCTGCAACTGTTGAAGAAGCATCTGCTCAAACAATGGAGAATGGCGCTACTGTAGCAGATCATATCAATGCTTCTATTGCTAAGATTGGTGAAAAATTAACACTTCGCCGCTTTTCTGTTACATCAAAAACAGACAATGATGCATTTGGAGCATATATTCATATGGGTGGCCGCATTTCTGTCCTATCAGTACTTGAAGGTACAACAGAAGCGGATGCTGCGAAGGATGTTTCAATGCATATCGCAGCACTAAAACCAAAGTATGTTTCTCGTGACGAAGTTTCTCAAGAAGAAGTTGAGCATGAGCGTCAAGTATTAACACAACAAGCACTTAACGAAGGCAAGCCTGCAAAAATCGTTGAAAAAATGGTTGAAGGCCGTCTTGGAAAATATTTTGAAGATGTTTGTGTACTTGATCAAACTTTCGTTAAAAACCCTGATCAAAAAGTACGTCAGTTTGTTGAATCTAAGGGTGCTACAATCCGTGAGTTCGTCCGTTACGAAGTCGGAGAAGGTATCGAAAAACGTGAAGATAACTTTGCTGAAGAAGTTATGAATCAAATTAAAAAATAATCAAAAACTATTCTCTAGCATAAAAACAAAATAGTTTTTAAGGGAATGTTAATGAAATAGGTTTTTAAATAGGGGACACGGTGTGTTCCCTTTTTTAAAAAGAATTAATTACATAAATGGAGGTTTATATGAGCGGTCCTAAGTACAAACGCGTAGTATTAAAGTTGAGCGGAGAAGCACTTGCTGGTGAATCGAGCTTTGGAATTAAACCTTCTGTGATCAAATCGATTGCTATTCAAGTTAAAGAAATAGCAGAGCTTGGTGTAGAAGTTGCTGTCGTTGTCGGTGGCGGTAACATTTGGCGCGGAAAAATTGGCAGTGAAATGGGTATGGACCGGGCAACCGCCGATTATATGGGGATGCTTGCAACGGTTATGAATTCTTTAGCACTGCAAGATAGTTTGGAGCACTTAGGAATTGAATCACGGGTGCAAACCTCTATTGAAATGCGCCAGGTGGCAGAGCCTTATATTCGACGCCGTGCAATTAGACATTTAGAAAAAAAACGGGTAGTCATTTTTGCAGCGGGTACAGGAAATCCATATTTCTCAACGGATACAACCGCTGCACTCCGAGCAGCGGAAATCGATGCTGAAGTAATCTTAATGGCGAAGAATAATGTCGATGGAGTGTATTCTGCAGACCCTCGATTAGATGCAAGTGCTACTAAATATGAAGATTTGTCTTTCTTAGATGTTCTTAAAGAAGGATTAGCAGTTATGGACTCTACTGCCTCCTCCTTATGCATGGATAATGATATTCCATTGATTGTTTTCTCGATTATGGAGCAGGGGAATATTAAACGAGCTGTTATGGGGGAAAAAATAGGAACAATTGTTAGGGGGAAACATTAATGCCAAAACAAGTCATCTCTACCATTAAAGAACGTATGACAAAAGCCATTCAGTCATATTCGCGTGAGCTTGCCAGCATCCGTGCGGGGAGAGCAAGCGCTTCGTTATTGGACAGAATTACAATTGATTATTATGGTGCACCAACACCTGTCAACCAAATGGCTGGAATTTCAACACCTGAAGCTAGGCTTATTGTTATTCAACCATATGATAAAACCACCCTTGGAGATATTGAAAAAGCAATTCTTAAATCTGATTTAGGATTAAATCCTAGCAACGACGGTATGGTAATCCGCCTTGCTATTCCACAATTGACTGAGGAGCGCCGCAAGGAGTTAGTAAAATTAGTCAAAAAGGAATCAGAAGAAGCAAAGGTAGCTATCCGTAATATCCGTCGAGATGGTAATGACGAATTAAAGAAGCTAGAGAAGAATGGTGAAATTACAGAGGATAGTCTTCGCGGTCATTCGGAGGATATCCAAAAACTTACCGACGAATATATTAGTAAAGTTGATCAAATTACAAAAGACAAAGAAAAGGAAATTTTGGAAGTTTAATTAATAAATAAGAACCCTCTGTTTAGGGGGTTTTTCACTATTTTATTATGTATTTTGGGGATTTTTGATTGTTCCCTGAAAGTTGTCTGAACATTATTCTTAATCTCTGTTTTTTTACATAAGTTAAATATTAGAGATATCTTTTTGCTTTTTTGGTATGATAAAAACATGCTACCCCGAAATGTCCATTACATAACAACACACATGCTTCAATGGAATTGATATATGATTTAATTTTCGGAGGAAATGATTAACTAATTGGAGGAGCAATGTTATGTTTAATAAATTAAGGCTTGGGAAGAACCGAAATAACACTTCCACACTCCGAAATAAAATAGAGGAAATAAAAAAATCGCCTGTTCCTGAGCATGTGGCGATTATTATGGATGGCAACGGACGTTGGGCTAAGAAACGGGCATTACCACGTATTGCTGGTCACCATGAGGGCATGAAGGTTGTTCGGAAAACAACGAAATTAGCAAATAAGCTCGGCATTAAAACCTTAACATTGTATGCATTTTCAACTGAGAATTGGAAAAGGCCAAAAAATGAAGTCGAATATATTATGAGTCTGCCTGATGAATTTTTAGGAACATTTTTGCCGGATTTAATTGAGGAAAATGTTCAAGTGAAAATGATGGGCTATAAAAATCAACTTCCAGTACATACACTGCGTGCAATAGAAAAAGCTATAGAAGAAACAAAAAATAATGATGGATTAGTATTAAACTTTGCATTAAATTACGGGAGCAGAGCTGAGATTCTTGATGCTGTGAAGCAAGTCTTAAATGACAGCAAAAGTGGTAAACTAAACGAGACGGAGTTAGACGAAAAAGTCTTTTCTTCCTACTTAATGACTGCTAATTTTACAGACCCAGATCTTTTAATCCGAACTAGTGGTGAAATCCGCTTGAGTAACTTTATGCTTTGGCAGTTGGCTTACTCAGAGTTTTGGTTTACAGATGTCTTATGGCCAGACTTTAATGAAGAACATTTACTTGAAGCAATTGAAACGTTCCAGAATCGACAGCGTCGGTTTGGTGGCATATAGAACAACAAAGGTGATGAAATATTAGATGAAGCAAAGAATCATTACAGGAGTCGTTGCAGCTGCACTATTTTTACCAATTGTCTATTATGGTGGATTTCCACTTGTAATATTAACCTACTTTTTAGCGACGATCGGATTGTATGAGTTATTAAAAATGAAAAAACTTACTATTTTTTCGGTTAATGGTGTGTTAGCACTTTTATTTCTGTGGGTGTTGCTCTTTCCCGAAAAATATTATCCCATATTAGATTCCTTTTATTATTCAAAAATAGAGATATGTATTGCATTAGTTCTTTTGTTATTAACTTACACCGTTATTACCAAAAATCAATTTACATTTGAAGACGTTTCTTTTTCTATCCTATCAGCCATTTATGTAGGTATTGGCTTTTACTTTTTCTTTGAAACGAGGCAGGATGGGGGACTTGTCTATATTTTGTATTCTTTATTTATGATTTGGGCTACTGATTCAGGTGCTTATTTTATTGGAAAAGCTCTTGGTAAAACAAAGCTATGGCCCGAAATTAGCCCGAATAAGACAGTTGAAGGGTCGATTGGCGGAATCGCCTGTGCAGTTATTGTGGCTGTCATCTTTGTTCTCCTCTCAAACATTAACGTCGGTCTATTAACATTAATGGGAATTACAATCGTCCTTTCCGTTTTTGGACAAATTGGTGACTTAGTTGAATCAGCCTTTAAGCGTCATTTTAATGTCAAAGATTCTGGTACAATCTTGCCAGGTCATGGTGGAATTCTTGATCGATTTGACAGCCTATTATTTGTTTGGCCCTTGTTACATTTTTTTCACCTTTGGTTATAGAGCGCGTGCGCTTCACATTTAGGAGTTGACTTTTTATTGAAAACCATTAGCTTATTGGGTGCAACCGGATCGATAGGAACCCAAACCTTAGATATTATCCGTGAGCATCCATCTGAATTTAAATTAGCAGCCTTTTCTGTGGGTAAAAATATCGATTTGGCTCGAAAAATGATTGTTGAATTTCAGCCTGAGCTTGTTTCTGTACAAGACTATCATGACTGTAATACATTAAAAGCAGAATTTCCTAATATTAAATTCACTTTTGGTCAGGAAGGACTAATCGAGACAGCAGTTTATGAAAAAGCCGATATTCTTGTCAACGCAGTTCTTGGCAGTGTGGGGTTAAACCCGACTTTACAAGCGATTGAATGTGGGAAGATAATCGCGATTGCCAATAAAGAAACACTGGTTACTGCAGGTCATTTAGTTATGGATGCGGCTAAAAGAAATAATGTACCACTCCTTCCGGTCGATAGTGAACATTCTGCCATTTTTCAAGCCTTGCAGGGGGAAAAGGAGAAAAACATTGAAAGATTAATTCTAACTGCTTCCGGCGGGAGCTTTCGTGACCTCCCCAGGCAAGAATTGAAAAATGTTACCGTGGAGCAAGCACTAAACCATCCAAATTGGTCGATGGGGGCAAAAATCACAATTGATTCGGCATCAATGATGAACAAAGGTTTAGAAGTAATTGAAGCACATTGGCTTTTCAATATGCCATATGAAAAAATTGATGTACTGCTTCATAAAGAAAGCATCATCCATTCAATGATTGAGTTTCACGATAGCAGTATCATTGCTCAGCTTGGAACGCCAGATATGAGAGTGCCAATTCAATATGCGCTCACCTATCCTGATCGTTTGCCATTGCCTTCATCAAAACGTTTGGATCTGGCAAGGATTGGGAAATTGCATTTCGAGGAAATGGATGCTGCGAGATTCCGCTGTCTTGGTTTTGCTTATGAGGCTGGGAAAAAAGGTGGATCGATGCCAACGGTATTGAATGCAGCGAATGAAGTGGCCGTGGCAGCTTTTCTAGAAGGGAAAATTCGGTTCTTGCAGATTGAAGATTTGATTGAGAAAGCCCTAACCGCCCACCAAATCACGGAACACCCTAGCCTAACTTCAATCCAAGAGATAGACAAAGAAACAAGAGAATATGTTCATTCACTCCTGTAAGAAAAACGGAAGCGCAAGTAAAAGAATCTCTCTTATCCTGAAAAAAAAGGTGGTTTTATTTTGACTACAGTTATTGCCTTTATAGTGATTTTTGGCGCACTCGTATTCTTTCATGAATTAGGTCATTTGATTTTCGCAAAAAGGGCTGGTATATTATGCCGTGAATTTGCAATTGGTTTTGGCCCAAAAGTATTTTCCCATAAACGAGCGGAGACAACCTATACCATTCGGTTACTTCCGATTGGTGGATTTGTGCGCATGGCTGGCGAAGACCCAGAAATGATTGAAATAAAGCCTGGTTATCGTATTGGCTTGTTGTTTGATAAGGATGAAAAAGTAAATAAAATCATCTTAAATAATAAAGAGAAGTATCCTAATTGTCGGATCGTTGAAGTGGAATATGCTGATATCGAAAAGGATTTAGTTATTAAAGGATTTCCTGAAGATGAAGATGAAGTATTAAAAACCTTTATCATTGACCCAAAAGCAGTCATCGTGGAAAATGGAATCGAGTCACAGATTGCTCCAATTGACCGTCAATTCGGATCAAAAACATTAGGACAAAGAACGATGGCTATTTTTGCTGGTCCGATGATGAATTTTGTACTTGCATTCATTTTATTTATTATTATTGCTTTTATACAGGGGGTACCTACGAATGAACCTAAGTTAGGTGAAATAACTCCTGATGGGGCAGCGATGGCTGCTGGTCTTAAAAAAGGTGATCTCATCCAGACGATTAATGGTTCAGAAATTTCGAGTTGGTCTGATGTAGTGGAGGTCATTAGGAAAAATCCAAATGAAAAGCTCGACTTTTCTATTCGCCGTGACAATAAGGATTTAGATATCACGGTAACCCCAATTGAAAAAACGGTTGAAGGAAAGAAAATTGGGCTTATTGGTGTTTATAGTCCTGTTGAAAAGTCTCCTATACAAGCAATTAAGGCAGGTTTCACAGAAACCTATTTTTGGACGAAGCAGATTTTTGTAATGGTTGGTAAATTAGTCACTGGCCAATTTTCAATTGATGCACTTTCTGGTCCCGTTGGTATTTACCAAGCAACAGATTCTGTAGCTAAATCGGGTATTTATTATTTAATGAAATGGGCAGGGATTTTAAGCATTAACTTAGGTATTATGAACTTATTACCTATTCCCGCTCTTGACGGTGGAAGATTAATGTTTTTTGCTGTCGAAGCTGTTAGAGGCAAGCCGATTGACCGTCAAAAGGAAGGTATGGTTCATTTTATTGGATTCGCTCTCTTAATGCTGCTCATGCTTGTTGTAACTTGGAATGACATTCAAAGGTTTTTCTTGTAATATGTAAACTTTAATTTATTTTGGGGGCCGTTAATACGGTCCCTATTCTTGTGTTTAAAGAAAACTATTTAACTAAAATGGAGAAATTTTTCTGTCGAATAAAGCCGAATCATTTTGAGTCATATGATATAATTACTTTTTGACGAGATAAAAAAAGCGATATTTAATAGATGGGAGAGAGAACGATGAGCGAACATGCCCTAGGCAAAAAAGAGCGATTCCAACTCTTGCTCCAGCAGCTGCAATTGATCGAGGATGCTGTTGTAGTGCATTTCAATAATGCGCAAATTGAAAGGTTATTAGTGGAAAAAAAAGCTAGAAAGTGGCATTTTCAATTTTTATTTGAAAATATACTTCCCTATAATGTTTATGTAATGTTTACGTCACAGCTTGAACGGACATTTTCAAACATTGCAACGATTTCCTTCCATATAAATGTAACAAATCAAATTATTTCACCGGAATTATTACGAGATTATTGGAGTTATAGCATTCAGCAAATTGATGGAATTGCTCCGCCGCTTTTAAAACTATTACATGAACAACTTCCCGAAGTGAACGGTAATAAGCTTACAATTTCAGTTCGTAATGATACTGAGGGACAAGCACTAAAGCGGAAATATGGCGAGACGATCGCTAAAATCTATCAATCATTTGGATTTCCCAATTTATCGATTGAGACAGTAATAAAAAGTAACGAGAAAAATGAAGAATATCAACAATTTCTTCTTGCTAAGCAAAAGGAAGATCAAGAACGCGGACTTCAAGCAATGGTTGAATTGCAGAGAAAAGAAGCTGAAAAGGATCAGGCATCTGGTGATCTTCCATCTGGACCGCTTACTATTGGTCTTACCATTAAGGATAATAATGATTTCCGAAGTCTGATTGATATTGTTGATGAAGAAAGACGAATAGCTGTAGAAGGGTTTATCTTTGATGCGGAAATACGTGAACTCAGGAGCGGCCGTTCCCTGCTGACCTTCAAAATAACTGATTACACAAGCTCTATTATGGTAAAAATGTTTTCACGCGATAAAGAGGATGCAGCCCTGTTCCAGCTTGTCAAAAAAGGAATGTGGGTAAAAGTTCGAGGCAGCATTCAGAATGATACCTTTGTTCGTGACCTCGTGATGATTGGAAATGATATTAATGAAATTAAGCCTGTTGGCCGAAAGGATACTGCACCCGAAGATCAGAAACGTGTAGAACTCCATCTTCATACACCAATGAGTCAAATGGATGCAGTCACACCTGTTAGCGCACTGATTGCACAGGCAAAAAAATGGGGACATAAAGCAATTGCAGTAACCGATCACGCGGTTGCACAATCATTCCCTGAAGCGTATGGTGCTGGGAAGAAAAATGATATTAAAATTCTCTATGGGGTTGAAGTAAATTTAGTGGATGATGGGGTGCCAATTGCCTATAATGATGCACATCGTCAACTAGCTGAGGATACCTATGTTGTATTTGACGTTGAAACTACGGGACTATCAGCGGTGTACAATACAATTATTGAGCTTGCTGCTGTGAAAATACATGACGGTGAAATCATTGACCGCTTCGAATCCTTTGCCAATCCTCATCACCGTTTATCGGCAACAACGATCAACCTCACTGGAATTACCGATGATATGGTCCAAACCGCCCCAGAAATTGAGGTAGTTCTTCGGAATTTTAGTGAATGGGCTGGTGATGCTATTCTTGTAGCCCATAATGCTTCCTTTGATATGGGTTTCCTCAATGTCGGATATAGAAAAATAGGCTTTGAAAAGGCAAAGAATCCTGTTATTGATACACTTGAACTTGGACGATTTCTCTATCCAGAGATGAAAAACCATCGTTTAAATACACTAACTAAGAAGTTTGATATTGAATTAACCCAACATCACCGCGCCATTTATGATGCAGAGGCAACCGGTTATCTACTATTGAAAATGTTAAAGGATTCCCTCGAAAAAGGAATTGAATACCATGACCAGTTTAATGATAATATGGGGAAAGGAAATGCCTACCAACGGGCACGTCCTTATCACTGTACACTTTTAGCCCAAACACAAGCGGGATTAAAAAACCTTTTTAAACTCGTATCTATATCACACCTTGAATATTTTTATCGAGTTCCTAGATTACCAAGATCTGTTTTGCAAAAATACAGGGAAGGGATTTTAGTGGGCTCCGGTTGTAATAAAGGTGAGGTATTTGAAGGGATGATGCAAAAATCCCCAGAGGAAGTGGAAGGCGCTGCACGTTTTTATGATTATCTTGAAGTCATGCCGAAAGAAGTAAATGCACCGTTGATTGAAATGGAATTGGTGAGCGATGAAAAAGCAATGGAAGATATTATTGCGAAAATCATTACGCTTGGTGATAAATTAGGATTGCCAGTTGCTGCAACTGGAAATGTCCATTACCTTAATGAAAATGATAAAATTTATCGAAAAATATTAATTAATTCCCAGGGTGGAGCTAACCCGCTAAATCGCCATGAACTTCCCGATGTTCACTTTAGGACAACTAATGAAATGCTTGATGCTTTTTCATTTTTAGGAAAAGAGAAGGCAAAAGAAATTGTTGTAACTAACACGAATAAAATTGCGGATATGATTGAAGTCATTAAACCAATTAAAGACGATTTGTATACACCGAAAATTGAAGGCGCCGATGAAGAAATGCGTGAAATGAGTTATGCAATGGCGCGGAGAATTTACGGTGACAACTTGCCGGAAATAGTGGAAGCCAGGTTAGAAAAGGAATTGAAAAGTATTATTGGGCATGGATTTGCCGTAATTTATTTGATTTCTCATAAGCTTGTTAAAAAGTCCTTGGATGATGGTTACCTTGTAGGCTCAAGGGGATCTGTGGGTTCATCACTTGTAGCTACAATGACAGAAATTACCGAGGTAAATCCACTACCACCTCATTATGTGTGTCCAACCTGTAAGCATTCAGAGTTTTTTAATGATGGTTCTGTCGGTTCAGGCTTTGATTTACCTGATAAGGATTGTCCACAATGTGGTGGAAAATACCATAAGGATGGGCACGATATTCCGTTCGAAACGTTTCTTGGCTTTAAAGGGGACAAAGTTCCTGATATCGATTTAAACTTCTCTGGTGAATACCAGCCGCGGGCCCATAATTATACAAAGGTCCTGTTTGGTGAGGATAATGTATTCCGCGCTGGGACGATTGGTACAGTCGCAGACAAGACCGCTTTTGGATATGTTAAAGCATATCAACAGGATAACAATCTACAACTGCGTGGTGCCGAAGTAGAACGCCTTGCTTCAGGCTGTACGGGTGTTAAAAGAACAACGGGTCAACATCCAGGTGGTATTATTGTTATACCTGATTACATGGATGTTTATGATTTTTCACCGATTCAATTCCCGGCAGATGATAGAAATTCAGAATGGAAGACAACACATTTCGATTTCCATTCCATCCATGATAATGTCCTAAAGCTAGATATCCTCGGACATGATGACCCGACCGTGATTAGGATGCTTCAGGACCTGAGCGGAATGGATCCGAAAACAATCCCTACAGATGATCCTGAAGTCATGAAAATCTTCAGCGGGACGGAGTCATTAGGCGTAACTGAAAAGCAGATCATGTGTAAAACTGGAACACTTGGTATTCCAGAGTTTGGAACTCGATTCGTTCGGCAAATGCTTGAGGATACGAAACCAACAACGTTCTCTGAACTTGTTCAAATATCGGGGTTATCACATGGTACCGATGTATGGCTTGGGAATGCCCAAGAATTAATCCATAATCGAACATGTAATCTTAGTGAAGTTATTGGCTGTCGTGATGATATCATGGTCTACCTAATTTATCAGGGACTGGACCCATCCTTTGCTTTTAAAATTATGGAATCAGTTCGTAAGGGTAAAGGCTTAAGTGAAGAAATGGAAGCAGAGATGCGGAAAAACGAAGTTCCAGAATGGTATATCGACTCTTGTAAGAAAATTAAATACATGTTCCCAAAGGCCCATGCTGCTGCATATGTACTTATGGCAGTTAGAATTGCATATTTCAAGGTACATCTGCCGCTGCTTTATTACGCCGCTTATTTTACTGTCCGCGCGGAAGACTTTGACATTGAAGCAATGTCGCGCGGTTCAGAATCGATACGTGCAAAAATAGAAGAAATAAATGCAAAAGGCCTAGAAGCATCAAACAAAGAAAAAAACTTATTAACGGTTTTGGAACTAGCACTTGAAATGACTGAAAGGGGCTTTGTTTTCCAGAACTACGATTTATATAAATCTTCATCATCTGAATTCATCATTGAAGGCAATACCTTAATACCGCCGTTTAATTCGATTCCAGGCTTAGGAACGAATGCGGCCTATAATATTGTCAAGGCAAGGGAATCAGGAGAATTTTTATCCAAAGAAGATTTACAGCAACGAGGAAAGGTATCTAAGACGATCCTTGAATATTTAGACAAACAAGGGTGCCTATCATCCCTTCCAGAGCAAAACCAGCTTTCTCTGTTTTAAGTTGGATTATCATCTAGCTCCAGCGTCTACGGGCTCGAGTCATAAGCCAATCGCTTTGGAAGGTAAAAAGCGCCTTCTGTCAGCTCTTGTCTTATACTGGCCGCCCCAGATCAGGGCGCTTCCGCTTTTGGGCGCTATTTGCATTAAAATGTTGGTTATGGTATAGTTTTATTGGAAATACTAAGAAATACTCTCGTGATCAAGAGTGGGGAAACCCGCTCTTTCGTTTTTGTATAAATCTTTTTTCTTAGTAACTTGATAAAACTCTCCGTGAACTACATACAATATGGGTGAAATTTTCGGAAAAGGAGGTAAAGCATGAGCAAGGTAACGGAAGTTGTAGAAGAGCTGGCTACGCCTATTTTTCAAGAACTTGGTTTGGAATTAGTGGAAATTGAGTATGTGAAGGAAGGGAAAAGCTGGTTTCTTCGCGTATATATCGATAAAGACAACGGTGTTGATATTGAGGATTGCGGACTCGTTAGCGAAAAACTCAGCGAAAAACTCGATGAGCTTGATCCGATTCCCCATAACTATTTTCTTGAAGTTTCTTCACCTGGAGCAGAGCGTCCATTGAAAAAGGATAAAGATTTCCAAAAGGCAATAGGTAAAAGTGTCTTTATCAAAACTTATGAACCGATTGATGGGGAGAAAAGCTTCGAAGGGACATTATTAGAATTTGATGGTCAACATTTAAAAATCGAAATGAAGATTAAAACCCGGAAGAAGACAATTGAAATTCCCTATGAAAAAGTAGCCAACGCGCGATTAGCTGTTACTTTTTCGTAATGAAATTATAGATAAAGGATAGGGGGATACACAAAGATGAGCAGCGAATTATTAGATGCTCTTACAATACTGGAAAGAGAAAAAGGTATTTCCAGAGATGTTTTAATTGAAGCGATCGAAGCAGCTCTTGTTTCAGCATATCGCCGAAATTTTAATCAAGCCCAGAATGTTCGGATTGATTTAAATTTACAGACAGGATCTATGCGCGTTTTTGCTAGAAAAGAAGTGGTCGATCAAGTATTTGACCCTCGTCTCGAAATTTCCTTAGAGGATGCTAGACAAATCACACCAAATTACCAAGTTGAAGATATTGTCGAAATGGAAGTTACACCCAAGGACTTTGGGCGGATTGCAGCTCAAACTGCCAAGCAAGTGGTTACTCAACGTGTAAGAGAAGCAGAACGCGGAATTATTTATTCGGAATTTATTGACCGTGAAGAAGATATTATGACTGGTATTGTTCAAAGACTCGATTCTAAATTCATTTATGTAAGTCTCGGGAAAATCGAGGCATTATTACCTGTAAACGAGCAAATGCCAAATGAACGTTATAAGCCTCATGATCGAATTAAAGTATTTATTACAAAAGTTGAAAAGACCACCAAGGGGCCGCAAATATTCGTATCTCGGACACATCCTGGTCTCTTAAAACGTTTGTTTGAAATTGAAGTTCCTGAAATTTATGATGGAACCGTTGAAATTAAGTCAGTTGCCCGTGAGGCAGGGGATCGCTCGAAGATTTCTGTCCACTCGGATAATAATGAGGTAGATCCAGTTGGATCTTGTGTTGGACCTAAGGGTGCGAGGGTTCAAGCGGTTGTTAATGAATTAAAGGGTGAAAAAATTGATATTGTTAAGTGGTCAGCGGACCCAGTAGTGTTTGTGGCAAACTCACTTAGCCCGTCAAAAGTATTAGATGTTATGGTTAACGAGAATGAAAAAGCAACAACAGTTGTTGTTCCTGATTATCAGCTATCATTAGCAATCGGGAAACGAGGACAAAATGCCCGCCTAGCAGCAAAACTAACAGGCTGGAAAATTGATATTAAATCAGAAACTGAAGCACGTGAGATTGGAATTTATCCACGTGAAGAAACCATTAGGCTTTTTGATGATCAAGTTGATACTGATTTCGATTATGAAGAAGAGTTGGACTAAAAAGTGAGGTGAATGATGAATGAACAATCAGAAAAAAGTTCCTATGCGCAAGTGTGTTGCAACCGGTGATATGAAACCGAAAAAAGAACTTGTTCGCATCGTTCGCTCAAAGGAAGGGGAGGTATCCATCGACCTGACGGGGAAGAAATCCGGAAGGGGTGCCTACCTTTCAAGGGACAAGGAAGCTGTCTTACTTGCCAAGAAAAAAAATACCCTATCTAATCACTTACAGGTTTCTATAAATGATTCGTTATACGAAGAGCTACTTGAGCTTATAGAGAAGGAGAATTGACAATCCAAATGAAACAAAATCAATGGATGTCATTGCTTGGCTTGGCCAATCGAGCACGCAAAATCATATCAGGTGAGGAGCTTACCGTGAAGCAGATTCAAAGCGGAAAGGCGCATCTCATTTTATTATCCGCAGATGCTTCTGCAAATACGACAAAAAAGATTACTGATAAGTGTAATTCGTATGAGGTTCCATATAAAATTGTGGAAAATCGTCATCTTCTTGGCCAAGCGATTGGCAAGGAAGCCCGCGTTGTTGTAGCTGTACTGGATGATGGATTTGCTAAAAAAATGGTAACGTTGCTCGATTAAATCTAGCGGGGGTGAAAAGATGAGTAAAATACGTGTATATGAATATGCAAAAAAACACAACATTTCAAGTAAAGATATCATCACAAAACTAAAAGAAATGAATATAGAGGTCTCCAATCATATGGCAACAATAGAAGACGCAGAAGTTAAAAAGCTTGACGAAACATTCAGTAAAAAGGATAACAAGGCTCCACAGCAAAACACAGAGAATAAACAAAATGGACAGCAGCAACAACGAACAAACTCTCGTCCAACTCAAACGCAGCGTCAAAACCAAAGACCTGCACAGTCAACGCAAAGGCCGCAAGTTCAGACGAAAACTCCTAAAGCATTTGAAGAAGCTGCTGATAAAAATGCCGCTCCTAGCAAGGTAAAAGTTGTTTCTCCTCCAAAGACGGTCGAAGGCAAAAAGCAAAACCAGGAATATCAATCCAAAGAAAATAAGGTTTTCAGCAATGCTGATAAAGCTAAAGCCAAGCCTTATAATAATAATCAAAATCGTAATAATAATAATAATAATAATAAAAATAAGAAAAAAACTCATACGCCAGTTCAACAAGCCCAGCCACAGAAGAAAAAAGAGAAGGAGCTTCCAGCGAAAATTACTTTCAGTGAATCTCTAACTGTGGGCGAATTAGCAAAGAAAATTTACCGTGAGCCTTCAGAGATTATTAAAAAGCTCTTTTTATTAGGTGTCATGGCCACAATTAATCAAGTCTTAGATAAAGATGCGATTGAATTGATTGCAAGCGAATATGGGGTTGAAGTGGAAGAAGAAATTAAAGTAGATACAACAGATCTTGAAGTATACTTTACTGAAGATTCAGATGATTCTCAAGAGGAAAGACCTTCTGTTGTAACAATAATGGGTCACGTTGACCACGGTAAAACAACCTTGCTAGATTCCATCCGTAACACAAAGGTTACAGAGGGTGAAGCGGGGGGAATTACCCAGCATATTGGTGCCTATCAAGTGGTTGAAAACGGGAAAAAGATTACCTTCCTTGATACACCAGGACACGCTGCCTTTACGACAATGCGTGCACGTGGCGCTAAAATAACTGATATTACCATCCTAGTAGTAGCTGCAGATGATGGTGTTATGCCGCAAACTGTTGAAGCGATTAACCATGCAAAAGCTGCCGAGGTTCCAATTATTGTAGCAGTTAATAAAATGGATAAAGAAGCTGCAAATGCTGACCGTGTAATGCAAGAGTTGACTGAACATGGATTAGTATCAGAAGCATGGGGTGGAGATACTATCTTTGTACCACTTTCTGCAAAAACGGGAGAAGGCATTGACACCCTTCTAGAAATGATATTACTCGTTAGTGAAGTAGAAGAATATAAAGCGAATCCAAATCGCAAAGCCGTTGGTACTGTTATCGAAGCACAATTAGATAAAGGTCGTGGATCCGTTGCAACCTTACTAGTCCAAAACGGTACATTAAAAATTGGGGATCCAATTGTTGTTGGTCATACCTTTGGCCGTGTCCGTGCAATGGTGAATGACAAAGGACGCCGTGTCAAAGAGGCAGGTCCTTCAACTCCTGTTGAAATAACTGGACTTAATGACGTGCCACAGGCTGGAGATCGTTTCGTTGTATTTGAAGACGAAAAAACTGCACGTCAAGTTGGAGAATCACGAGCTCAAACAGCACTGGTAGCCCAACGTGGTGAAAAATCCATTGTTAGTCTAGAAACGCTTTTTGATCAATTAAAGCAAGGTGAAATGAAGGATTTAAACATTATCCTTAAAGCGGACGTTCAAGGGTCTGCTGAAGCCGTTGCCGCTTCTCTTCAAAAAATAGATGTTGAAGGTGTTAACATCAAAATTATTCATAGCGGTGCTGGAGCGATTAATGAGTCGGATATTAGTCTTGCTGCTGCGTCTAATGCCATCGTCATTGGTTTTAACGTTCGCCCTGATGTAAATGCGAAACGTGCAGCAGAAGCGGAGAAAGTTGACGTCCGTCTTCACCGTATAATTTATAAAGTGATTGAAGAGATTGAAGCAGCAATGAAAGGTATGCTTGATCCTGAATTCCAAGAAAAAATAATTGGTCAAGCAGAAATCCGTCAAACCTTTAAAGTTTCAAAGGTAGGAACAATTGCTGGTTCATATGTAACGGATGGTAAAATTACCCGCGACAGCGGTATTCGTTTAATTCGTAACGGTGTTGTCACTTTTGAAGGAAATATTGATGCGTTAAAACGATTTAAAGATGATGTAAAAGAAGTTGCCCAAGGTTACGAATGTGGTATTACAATTAAAAACTTTAATGATGTTAAAGAAGGAGACATCATTGAAGCATATGTAATGGAAGAAATTGAACGTAAATGATCATCGGTGTGGCCGAATGTGAATGTATGATCTATGATGCTCATTCTTTAAAAGAGAAACGGGCTGTCCTTCAACGAATCCTTACACGCTTAAAACAGAAATTTAATGTTTCTGTATCAGAAGTTGGCTTTCAGGATATGTGGCAACGAACGAAAATTGCCATAGTTGTCGTAACTTCCACGCGTGTATCGACGGAACATGAGTTGCAAAATGCTTTGAAATTAATCGACTCATTTCCAGAAATAGAGAGAACGATCACCGAGATTGAATGGCTTTAAGTTAAGAGGTGAATGTGATGAGCCACAGAGCAAATCGTGTTGGAGAACAAATGAAAAAAGAACTAGGTGACATCATCGGTCGCAAAATCAAAGATCCACGTATTGGTTTTGTGACGGTTACCGACGTTGAAGTAACAGGAGATTTACAACAGGCGAAAGTGTATATTTCCGTATTAGGTGATGAAGAGCAAAGGGAAAATACCTTAAAAGGGCTGGCCAAAGCAAAAGGTTTTATTCGGACCGAAATTGGCCACCGTATTCGCCTTCGTAAAACACCTGAAATCATCTTTGAATGGGATGAATCTATCGATTACGGGAATCGAATTGATACACTTCTTCATCAACTGCATAAGGATGAAAAGCCTTTAGAAAAAAGTGAAGAAGAATAATTGGATAGACATTGTCTATCCTTTTTTTTCGATAATTTTTTGATTGGAGGATTTTAATTGGAAGGAATATTACCGTTATATAAGCCTGCGGGTTTGACATCCCATGATTGTGTGTTTAGATTGCGGAAGATTTTAAAAACAAAAAAGGTAGGGCATACGGGTACTCTTGATCCAGACGTAACAGGAGTGCTTCCAATTTGTATAGGGAAAGCAACAAAAGTTGCTGAATACATAACCGATGCTGGTAAATCGTATGAGGGAGAAGTAACAATTGGTTTTTCGACGACTACTGAAGATGCTTCTGGTGAAATAGTGGAGCAGAAACCAGTGGATCGGACCATTCGACGAGAAGAGATTCTCCAAGTTTTTCATTCAATAACCGGTGAAATTGAACAAACACCGCCTATGTTCTCGGCAGTAAAAGTGGGAGGGGTTCGTCTTTATGAATATGCACGGAAGGGTATAGAAGTCGAACGCCCCACTAGAAAGGTAACGATTTATTCCATCGAATTATTAGATGACCGAGATGAATTTATCGGTGAAACTGTACAGTTTAGGTTTAAGGTCAGTTGCAGTAAAGGAACGTACATCCGGACCTTAGCGGTAATGATTGGTGAAATTCTGGGCTTCCCTGCACATATGTCCTTTTTACAAAGAGTTCAATCTGCTGCTTTTTCATTGGAGGATTGTTTGACGTTTGATGAAATTGAAAAACATATGGAGGCTGGGACAATTTCAAGTATATTAAGGCCTTTAGAAACAGCACTTTCTCATTTGCCGAAATTACGAATTAATGATAAAGTAGCAGAGAAAGTGAAAAATGGCGCATTATTACAAATGCCAGAGCATTTAAAAACTAGTAACGGACCGATTGTCACTGAAACTGCTGAAGGACTAGCTCTTGCTATTTATTCAAAACATCCAAGCAAGCCAGACCTCTTTAAACCAGTTAAAGTGTTACGTAATGATTTAGAAGAAAAAGGTACGGTATAGAAAAGGTGAGTTTCATTGGAAGTAATTAAGCTTAGATTTCCATACGATATAACAAATGTTGAATTTCCGCCCCTAACAATGGCAATGGGCTACTTTGATGGAGTGCACCGTGGCCATCAACAGGTAATTCTTGAGGCAAAAAAGCATGCTGAAGAAAAAGGAATTTGCAGTGCGGTCATGACATTTGACCCCCATCCTTCGGTAGTATTAGGAAAAACGGAACAGCAGATACAATATATTACTCCATTATCTGAAAAAATAAAAATTATCGAAGAACTTGGTATTGATTATTTATTTATCATTAACTTTACTTCTGAATTTGCCAATTTGCTTCCACAGGAATTCATTGATCAATATGTTATTAGACTAAACGTAATGCACGTAGTTGCTGGTTTTGATTTTACCTATGGGCGTATGGGAAAGGGGACGATGGAAACATTGCCCTTCCATTCAAGAGATCAATTTTCTTATTCGGTCGTTCCAAAGTTTACTCAAGGTGATCAAAAGGTTAGTTCAACTAGAATTAGAACCTTGCTTAAAGAAGGAAAAACAGACGCGCTTTTATCACTTCTTGGACGATTTTATACAACATCGGGCATAGTCATTCATGGTGATAAACGAGGCAGGACGATTGGCTTTCCAACGGCGAATGTTGACTTAAATGACGATTACATGATCCCGCCGACTGGTGTATATGCAGTAAGAATGAAAGTTGAAACCCAATGGTACAATGGAGTCTGTAATATTGGTTATAAACCCACCTTTAATAAGGAAGCCTTACATCCTTCTGTTGAAGTTCATTTATTTGACTTTAATAAAGATATCTATGGTGAAGAAGTGGTCATCGAGTGGCATCTTCCCTTACGTAAGGAACAAAAGTTTTCAGGGATTGAAGAGCTCGTTGCACAAATTGAAAGAGATAAGCAAAATTCACTAGATTATTTTAATAAACAAGACAATCTTCCACATTCTCACTTATAAAAGGCGTTTTTCCTACAATAAACTTCGTTATAGCCTTGCTTTTTGATGTGAAAAGTTGTATTCTTATTAACGTATTAAAAATAACCTCTACTTGGCAAGACGAATCACCAACGCTTGCTCGGTACCAGGGGATTTGTAAAATTTAGGAGGTGAATCCGGATGGCAATCACTCAAGAACGTAAAAATGAACTTATCAATGAGTTTAAAACTCATGAAAGCGACACTGGATCTGCAGAAGTTCAAATCGCTGTCCTTACAGAATCAATCAACAATTTGAATGAGCACTTACGTACTCATAAAAAAGATCACCACTCACGTCGCGGTCTTTTGAAAATGGTTGGTAAACGTCGTAATCTTTTAACATTCCTACGTAACAAAGATGTTCAACGTTACCGTGTGTTAATTAATAAGCTTGGTCTACGTCGTTAGTTTACAGAAGCGGGATTATTCCCGCTTTTTTATTAGCTTTAAAAAGAGGAAAAGAAAATAAAGAATTTTTTATACATATTTTTAAGTCATGACTTTTTTGTGCATACTAATAAGGTGATTTCGCATTTAAACTATAGCTTTCTAAGCTTTTTAATAATAGTTAGATTTAGTATGATGAGTACAGCGGAAGTGAAAATTTTCGCATCGTCCTCCTAAGTGATTTAGATAGAGAGGGGTAAAAATATGGAACAATTGAAACATGAATATTCCATGGTTTGGGCAGGCCGTAAATTAACTGTCGAAATTGGACAATTAGCAAAGCAAGCAAACGGTGCAGTCTTGGTACGCTATGGAGATACAGCAGTATTGAGTACAGCAACAGCCTCAAAGGAACCAAAAAACTTAGACTTTTTTCCATTAACAGTTAACTATGAGGAACGTTTATATGCTGTCGGAAAAATCCCAGGTGGCTTTATTAAACGCGAGGGTCGTCCGAGTGAAAAGGCAATTTTGGCAAGCAGACTAATTGACAGACCGATTCGTCCGCTATTTGCTGATGGCTTTCGTAATGATGTACAAGTTATTAGTATTGTCATGAGTGTGGATCAGGATTGTTCTACTGAAATGGCTGCAATGTTCGGATCTTCGTTAGCACTTAGTACATCAGATATTCCTTTTGAAGGACCGATTGCTGGTGTTATCGTAGGCCGGGTTAACAATGAATTTGTTATTAATCCAACTGTAGAACAAGCTGAAAAAAGTGATATCCATTTAACGGTTGCTGGTACTAAAGATGCAATCAACATGGTAGAAGCAGGTGCGTTAGAGGTTCCTGAAGAAACTATGCTAGAAGCAATTATGTATGGCCATGATGAGATTAAACGTTTAATTGAGTTCCAAGAGAAAATTGTTGTTGAAATTGGCAAGCCAAAAAGAGAAATCAATCTTTACGAAATAGATAAGGAACTTGAGGCAGAAGTAAGGGAAATATGCGAAGCTGATATGGTAAAAGCCATTCAGGTCCAAGAAAAGCATGCCCGTGAAGATGCCATTAAAGAAGTCAAAAACCAAGTGATTGCCAAATTTGTGGAACAAGAAGCTAAAGATGAAGATATGAAGCAAGTAAAGCAGATATTGGACAAGATTGTAAAAGGTGAGGTTCGCCGCTTAATAACAGTGGAGAAGGTTCGTCCTGATGGCCGAAAAATTGATGAAATCCGTCCGCTTTCATCACAAATAAGTATTTTACCACGTACCCACGGTTCTGGACTTTTCACACGTGGACAAACTCAAGCCCTAAGCATTTGTACTCTCGGCGCAATGGGTGATGTACAAATTCTTGATGGTCTTGGAATTGAGGAAGAAAAGCGCTTTATGCATCATTATAACTTCCCTCAATTCAGTGTTGGTGAAACTGGCCCAATCCGAGGACCAGGTCGTCGTGAAATTGGTCACGGTGCCCTTGGTGAACGTGCCCTTGAACCGATTATTCCATCTGAAAAGGATTTCCCATATACCATTCGACTTGTATCTGAGGTACTTGAATCTAATGGTTCCACTTCGCAGGCAAGTATTTGTGCTAGTACATTAGCGATGATGGATGCAGGTGTTCCGATTAAGGCTCCTGTAGCAGGAATTGCAATGGGACTTGTAAAATCTGGAGAACATTATACTGTTTTGTCTGATATTCAAGGAATGGAAGACCATCTTGGGGATATGGATTTTAAAGTAGCAGGTACTGCTAAAGGGGTTACTGCACTTCAAATGGATATTAAGATTGAAGGTCTCTCCCGTGAAATCTTAGAAGAAGCACTACAACAGGCAAAAGTTGGCAGAATGCACATTTTAGATTCGATGCTTGCTACTATTACTGAACCAAGAGCAGAACTTTCTCAGTTTGCGCCTAAGATTTTAACCATGTCAATTAACCCTGATAAGATCAGGGATGTTATCGGACCGAGCGGTAAACAAATCAATAAGATTATTGAGGAAACTGGCGTTAAGATTGATATTGAGCAGGATGGTACCGTATTTATTGCCTCTACAAATCAAGAAATGAACCAAAAGGCAAAGAAAATCATCGAAGATATTGTTCGTGAAGTTCAAGTAGGCGAAATGTATCTTGGTAAGGTAAAACGAATTGAAAAATTTGGAGCCTTCTTGGAAATCTTTGCTGGTAAAGATGGTCTCGTTCATATATCTGAACTAGCCGAAGAACGTGTAGGTAAAGTGGAGGATGTTGTTAAGATCGGTGACGAACTTCTAGTGAAAGTAACCGAAATTGATAAACAGGGCCGTGTAAACCTTTCACGTAAAGCTATTTTAAAGGAACAGCGTGAAAAGGCTGAAAATCAATAACAAGAGACTCGGGACATTTATTCTGAGACGATAAGGAAGTCAGGGGACAAACCCTGGCTTTTTCCATGTATGATCGTTTTATAAATTCTCTCTATGTTCTTTAGAATCAGCCGCTAACAGTATCCTGAAGTTCTACCTTGTCCCTCTTATACATAATCTGTATGGAAAGGGGGAAGTTAGATGAAAAAGGTATTTATCCTCATTGGTATTTGTTTAGCAGTTTGGATCACCGTGGGTAATCCTTTTATAAAAAAGGAATCAGCTCTGCCAACAGCAAAAGAGTCAGACCCTCTTTATCAAAGTATTGTTAAAAATGCCCATACATATGAAATACCGCCTATAGATGCGACTATTGATAGGGTCTGGAAGGCAATTCCGGGCTATAGTGGGCGAGAGGTTAACATTGCAGCTTCCTATAAGCATATGAAGGACAAAGGTGTTTTTAATGAAAAGAACCTTGTCTTTACCCAGAAAAAGCCAAAGGTTCACCTCGAAGATTTGCCGCCAGCTCCAATTTATAAAGGAAACCCTAATAAACCAATGGTAACGTTTATTATTAATGTAGCGTGGGGGAATGAATATTTATCGGAGATGCTTGCTACTCTAAAAAGACATAATATAAAGGTTAGTTTTTTTTTAGAAGGAAATTGGGTCAAAAAAAATCCCGATCTTGCTAAAATGATAGTCAGTTCTGGTCATGAAGTGGGGAATCATTCCTATTCTCATCCTGATATGAAACAATTGACGGCTGGAAAAGCAAGGGAACAAATGGTGAAAACGAATGAAATTATAGAAGCAGCTACAGGAGTGAAATGTGTTTGGTTTGCCCCGCCTAGTGGCAGTTTTCGGGATGAGACAATAAAAGTTGCCAACGAATTAAAAATGATGACGGTTATGTGGACCGTTGATACGGTTGACTGGAGAAAACCATCACCAGCTGTACTTATAAATCGTGTAATGACAAAAATTAATAATGGCTCAATGGTCCTTATGCATCCAACAGAAGCAACTGCGAAATCGCTCGATCGCTTAATCACGCAGATCAAACAAAAAAACCTTGAAATTGGAACAGTTTCTGAGTTAATGAGCGAAGAAAGAGTTGAGTAATAATCACAGTAAGATATACTGAAAATTGGAGAAAAAACATTTTACTAAGTATAATGATAGATGGAGTAATAGCAGCTTCTGTATATAGACTGGAGGAAGTCGATGATTAATAAATATACTTGCCAAAATGGAGTTAGAATTGTTTTAGAAAATATCCCTACTGTACGTTCAGTTGCAATAGGCGTATGGATTGGTACGGGTTCAAGAGATGAGAACCCACAAAACAATGGTATTTCGCATTTTCTGGAACATATGTTCTTTAAAGGTACTACCACAAGGTCTGCTAAGGAAATTGCCGAATCCTTTGATAGTATTGGCGGACAGGTGAATGCGTTTACTTCAAAGGAGTATACCTGCTATTATGCAAAAGTCCTTGATACACATTCTCAATTTGCACTAGATGTGTTAGCTGATATGTTCTTTAACTCCACTTTTGTGGAAGAGGAACTAAACAAAGAGAGAAATGTAGTCTTAGAAGAAATAAAAATGTACGAAGATACTCCAGACGATATTGTTCATGATTTACTTAGCAGAGCAGTGTATGGAGATCATCCACTAGGATATCCAATCCTAGGCACAGAGGAAATACTTAATACGTTTACTGGCCAAACGTTAAAGGAATATATTCATGAAAGGTATACTCCTGAAAATGTTGTTATCTCAATCGCAGGCAATGTATCTGAAACATTTATTAAAGAAGTCGAAAAGTATTTTGGATCCTATAAAGGTGCTAACAACCAAGCAATTGAAAATATTCCTACCTTCCATTCCAATCGACTTTCACGAAAGAAAGATACGGAACAGGCTCATTTATGTATTGGTTTTGAAGGATTAAAGGTTGGGCATGAAGACATCTACAGCTTAATTACTTTAAATAATATATTGGGCGGCAGCATGAGCTCGAGATTATTTCAGGAAGTCCGTGAGCAAAGGGGCTTAGCATATTCAGTTTTCTCTTACCATTCAGCTTATCAAGATAGTGGGATTGTGACGGTTTACGGTGGAACAGGTGCTAAACAGCTGAATGTACTATTTGAAACCATCCAAGAAACACTTAATAAATTAAAGCAAGAAGGGATTACTGAAAGGGAATTAACTAATAGTAAAGAGCAGCTTAAGGGCAGCTTGATGCTAAGTCTTGAAAGTACAAATAGCAGGATGAGTCGTAATGGTAAAAATGAACTTTTATTAAAACGTCATCGTTCACTGGATGAAATTATTGATCAGATTGATGGAGTTACCAAAAAAAGTGTGGACGAAATGACAAAGGCCGTTTTTACAGACAACTATTCCGTGACTTTAATTAGTCCAGACGGAGAATTTCCGAATACATTATCGTAAATGAAAAGAGGTATTCCATGCTGATGGATTACCTCTTTTTTTGTTGTCCTAGATAATAAAGGTCCACTTAACAGCGCTTGTGCATTTCTTAGTCTAAATAGGGACTTCCACTTATAAACTATTAATAAGGGGCAAATGAAGGGGGGATCTTGTATTGAGGTTAAGTGAATTAAGCGGAAAGGAAATTGTTGACGTAAAAAAGGCAGAACGGCTAGGTGTACTTGGACAAACCGATTTAGAGATTAATGAAGGCACCGGACAAATTCAAGCACTGCTAATACCTTCAATAAAATGGTTTGGTTTCCGAAAACAAGGGGAAGAAATCAGGGTTCCTTGGCAGCACATTAAAAAGATAGGATCAGATATGATAATAATCGATGTACCGGATGAAGATTAATACCCTTCAGCATAAAAAACCCAAGCGAGTGTCAACTTGCTTGGGCTTTTTTATTTAGTACGTATGGAAAACTCACCGAATGAAGTTAACCTACATAAGATGGTGAAGTGATATACAGAAAAGGAATTCTTAGTAGGATTTTTAAAAAGAAGAAGGTGAATGTTTTCATGCTGACAGGGATGCAGATTGCCGTGATTGGCGGGGATGCCAGACAGCTGGAAATCATCCGCAAGTTAACTGAATTAGATGCGAGATTATCGCTTATTGGTTTTGAACAGCTTGATCATGCTTTTACAGGTGCGGTCAAGGAAAAGCTGGATGAGGTGGACTTTTCAACAGTGGATACCCTGATCTTGCCAGTTCCTGGTACAAATTTAGAAGGGCAGGTAGAAACAATCTTTTCAAATGAAAAGGTTATTTTGACAGGGGATTTACTCTCTAAGACTCCAGAACATTGTGCGATTTATTCAGGAATCAGCAATGCTTATTTAAATGGGATTACCAAGCAAGCTAAACGGACTCTTATTCAGTTATTTGAAAGGGATGATGTGGCCATCTATAATTCAATCCCTACAGTAGAAGGGACGATTATGATGGCGATCCAACACACTGATTTTACAATACATGGGTCGAATATTACGGTTCTAGGGTTAGGCAGAGTTGGTATGAGTGTGGCGAGAACATTTGCAGCCCTTGGAGCAAAAGTTAAGGTAGGGGCTAGGAAAAGTGAACATTTGGCAAGAATCACTGAAATGGGCTTAACACCGTTTCATTTGAAGGATTTGGAAAATGAAGTAAAGAATACTGATATATTAATTAACACAGCACCACATTTAATCGTAACAGCGATGGTTATTTCTAAAATGCCATCACATACGCTCATTATTGACCTTGCATCAAAGCCGGGAGGAACTGATTTTAGATATGCGGAGAAAAGGGGAATAAAAGCATTGCTTGCCCCGGGATTGCCAGGGATTGTTGCACCAAAAACAGCCGGGCAAATTCTGGCAAATGTTCTTGCTCAACTGCTCCAAGATGATTTACGAAAGCGAAAGGGGAAAGTAAAATGAGTTTAAAGGGGAAAAGAATTGGCTTTGGCTTAACTGGCTCTCATTGTACGTACGATGCAGTATTCCCTGAAATAGAAAAATTAGTTCAAGCTGGTGCTGAAGTAATGCCAGTGGTAACTTTTACAGTTAAAAATACAGACACCCGGTTTGGTAAAGGAGAGGATTGGATCCAGCGAATTGAAGATTTAACAGGAAATAAAGTCATTGATTCGATCGTCAAAGCTGAGCCGCTGGGACCCAAAATCCCTCTTGATTGTATGGTCATTGCTCCATTAACCGGTGTATCAATGAGTAAATTTGCCAACGCAATGAACGATAGTCCAGTATTAATGGCTGCGAAAGCAACTTTGAGAAATTTAAAGCCCGTTGTACTCGGAATCTCGACTAACGATGCACTTGGATTAAATGGAGTAAACTTAATGAGGCTAATGGCAACAAAGAATATTTATTTTATTCCCTATGGCCAGGATGACCCAATAAAAAAGCCAAATTCAATGGTAGCAAGAATGACATTACTCACAGAAACAGTTGAAGCTGCGATCGAAGGGAAACAAATTCAACCAGTGTTAGTAGAAAGATATAAAGATTCTGACTAATTCTCCTCCCCTCATTCATCAAAAAAGGTTATTTCTTTAAAGGAATATGGTAAAATAAATTATTCTATCATCAGTGGGGAGTTTCATTACCCACTGATGAGATAATAAAAAATATGATTAACATGCTGGCAACTATATAAAGGCCAATTCCTTTTTGAAATATAATGACCAGCTAGTATGGAAGGGGAACCTGTAATGAATCAACAAAATGGATTTCACGTTGCTGTTGTTGGAGCAACAGGAGCAGTAGGACAACAAATGATTCACACTTTAATAAAAGAGAACTTCCCAATCAGAAAACTTACTTTATTATCATCAGCACGTTCAGCTGGTAAAAAAGTGGAGGTTAATGGTCAGGAATATATCATTGAAGAAGCAAGGCCTGAGAGTTTTGAAGGGGTCGAGATTGCCTTATTCAGTGCGGGCGGTAGTGTATCAAAGGAACTTGGTCCAGAAGCTGTTAAACGTGGTGCTATCGTGGTGGACAACACTAGCGCTTTTAGAATGGATGAGAATACACCATTAGTCGTTCCTGAAGTGAACGAAGCGGACCTTCACCATCAAAATGGTATTATTGCTAATCCCAATTGTTCTACCATCCAAATGGTTGTAGCACTTGAGCCAATCCGTCAACAATTTGGTTTGAAAAAAGTTATTGTCTCAACATATCAAGCTGTTTCAGGATCTGGTGCCGCTGCTGTAGAGGAATTAATGGAACAAACTCGTTCAATCTTAAACGGTGAAGCATATGAACCTAAGATTTTACCTGTCAAATCAGATAAAAATCACTATCAAATTGCTTTTAATGCGATTCCACAAATTGATAAATTTCAAGACAATGGATATACATTTGAAGAAATGAAAATGATTAATGAAACAAAAAAAATCATGCACTTACCAGAATTACAGGTTTCCGCTACTTGTGTAAGACTACCAGTAGCAGTAGGTCATTCTGAATCTGTTTATTTTGAAATTGAAGCGGATGACATAAGTGCGAATGACATTAAAGCATTATTAAAAGATGCCCCCGGTGTTATTTTGCAAGATGATCCGGAAAATCAACTATATCCTATGCCTGCGAATTGCGTTGGGAAAAATGATGTATTTGTTGGACGGATTAGAAAAGACATTGATGAGCCTCGTGGTTTCCATATGTGGGTGGTTTCTGATAACTTACTCAAAGGAGCAGCTTGGAATTCTGTTCAAATCGCAGAAAGTTTAGTTAAATTAGGTATTGTAAAATAAAGTTACATCAAAAAGGCAGGTTTTGGTGTCACCATGAAAATTATTGTTCAAAAATTTGGCGGTACATCTGTAAAAGATGAAAAAGGTAGGAAATATGCGGAAGGCCATATCGAGAAAGCTTTAGCGGATGGCTATAAAGTGGTTGTCGTTGTCAGTGCGATGGGAAGAAAAGGTGACCCTTATGCTACGGACACATTACTTTCATTAATCGATGGGAACTTAAGCAAAATCTCAAAACGGGAACACGACTTATTATTGTCCTGCGGAGAGATTATTTCTAGTGTCGTTTTTGTAAGTATGTTATTGGAACATGGTATTAATGCTGTTGCATTAACTGGCGCTCAAGCAGGCTTCCGAACAAACAATGACCACACAAATGCAAAAATCAATGAAATGAAATGTGACAGGTTGCTAACTGAGTTAGAGAAAAATGATGTTGTTGTGGTTGCCGGTTTTCAAGGAGCTGCAAAAAATGGCGATATTACCACAATTGGCCGTGGCGGAAGTGATACCTCAGCTGCAGCCTTAGGTGCTGCCCTTAATGCAGAATGGATAGATATCTTTACCGACGTGGAAGGAATTATGACAGCCGATCCACGCATTGCAGAAAATGCACGACCACTTCCCATAGTAACTTATACAGAAGTGTGTAATATGGCTTATCAGGGTGCAAAGGTCATTCATCCACGAGCAGTTGAAATCGCAATGCAGGCAAAAGTACCAATTCGGATTCGCTCAACCTACTCAGATAAATTAGGAACCTTGGTAACCTCATTAAATAAAAATAATCGTGGCAGTGACATAATGGAACGAGTTGTAACTGGAATCGCTCACGTTTCAAATGTTACGCAAATAAAGGTATTCGCTAAAAAGGATCAATATTACTTGCAGGCAGAAGTATTTAAGGCAATGGCCAATGAAGGAATCAGTGTAGATTTTATCAATATTTCGCCAAACGGAGTAATCTATACAGTAACAGAGGAAATGACCGATCGAGCAATACAGGTTTTAAACGAATTAGGTCATGATCCTGTCGTAGAGCGTCATTGTGCAAAAGTTTCTGTTGTTGGTGCAGGGATTGCCGGAGTTCCTGGAGTTACTTCGAAAATCGTAACGGCCTTATCGGATCATGGAATTCGTATACTACAATCTGCAGATAGTCATACTACGATTTGGGTACTTGTAAAGCAGGAGGACTTGGTTAAATCCGTAAATGCCCTTCATGATGCTTTTCAATTAGAAGAAGAGTCATTTGAATTTAATCTTTCAGATTTATAGATGATTTCACCAATTCAATGGTAAATCCTTATATTGAATTCGGAAGAGAAAATGAGTGTTTTTAGTATGCTGGATTGTATTGAGAGGAGTAAGAATATGGTTCATTTTGGGCGAGTATCGACGGCAATGGTTACCCCTTTTGATAAAAAAGGACATATTGATTTTGCCAAGACCACGCAATTAGTGAATTTTTTAATTGAAAATGGAACAGAGTCACTTGTGGTTGCTGGAACCACTGGTGAATCACCAACGTTAACTAAGGAAGAAAAGTTGGCATTATTTGATCATGTTGTAAAAACGGTAAAAAAGCGGATTCCCGTAATCGCAGGAACAGGAAGCAATAATACTTATGCATCTGTTGAATTGACAAAAAAAGCTGAGCAACTTGGCGTGGATGCTATAATGGTTGTCGCACCCTATTATAATAAACCAAATCAGGAAGGTCTATATCAGCATTTTAAAGCCGTTGCAGAAGCTACATCCCTGCCGGTTATGGTCTACAACATCCCTGGCCGGTCAGCAGTTAACATCCTTCCCGAGACGATCATTAGACTTTCTAAGTTATCTAATATTGTTGCAGTCAAAGAGGCAAGCGGGGATTTAAATGCAATGACACACATCATTGCCAATACAGATGATGATTTTGTATTATATAGTGGGGACGATAGCCTGACAATCCCTGTTCTTTCCATTGGCGGTGCAGGCGTTGTTTCGGTTGCTTCACATGTGATTGGAAATCAATTACAAGAAATGGTAAAAGCATTTTTTAATGGTGAGAATGAAAAGGCTGCAAGATTGCATCAGCATCTCCTCCCTTTCATGCAAGGTTTATTTACTGCTCCTAGTCCTGCGCCTGTTAAAACAGCCTTACAGGTAACTGGATTAGACGTTGGATCAGTTAGGCTTCCTCTCGTAGGGCTAACAGAACAAGAACGTGCAGCGTTAATTACTTTATTAAATAAGTTATACTGACTACCTAAAGCCAACCGAAGGATCATTCGGTTGGCTTATTTTTGTTTAGAATTATCATTATTATTATAAATGTTGGAAAGGTTTTCAGAAATCTAGTATAATAACTCTAACTGATCTCGATCGGAAATTAAAAAGCGGAAGCGCATGTTAACGGCGTATACTCGTTTCAACTTAGGAGGATTTACAATTTGGTACAGAAAATAAATAATTCCATTAAGTTAATTACACTTGGTGGTATAGGAGAAATCGGAAAGAATATGTATCTTGTTGAGGTGGACAAGGACATATTTATCATAGATGCCGGCTTAATGTTCCCCGAGGAAGAAATGCTTGGCATAGATATAGTAATTCCGGATATTACATACTTAAAAGAAAATAAAGACCGGGTAAAAGCAATTTTCTTAACTCATGGCCATGAAGATCATATAGGAGCTTTATCGTATGTACTTCGTCAATTAGATATCCCTGTCTATGGAACCAAGCTAACACTTGCCCTTGCAAATGCTAAACTTAAAGAACAAGATTATTTTGGTAAAACAAATTTTATTGAGGTGGATTCGGATACGATTATTAACTTGGATGCTGTTGATGTAAGCTTCTTTAAAACCAATCATAGTATCCCTGATTCTGTTGGTGTTTGTATACATACCTCTGAAGGGATCATCGTTTATACTGGTGATTTTAAATTTGATCAAGCGGCTACAAAGCTTTATAAACCAGAAATTGGGAAGATGGCATCTATCGGAGAACAAGGGGTATTATGTTTGTTGTCTGATAGTACAGAAGCAGAAAAGCCGGGGTACACCGCATCTGAAGCAATTGTTGAGCGTGAAATGTCAAATGCTTTCTATAATGCACCGGGGAGGATTATTGCTGCTTGTTTTGCTTCAGATATAAATAGAATCCAGCATATTTTTAATGCAGCAAATGAGAATGGACGTAAAGTCGCAGTGGTAGGGAAAAGTCTAGAAAGAATTTATCATATTGCCCTTGATTTAGGATATTTAGAAGTAGCAGAGGATTTAATCATTCCTATTAGTGAGATAAAAAATTATCAAGACCGAGAAATAGTCGTATTAATGACTGGAAGTCAAGGTGAACCTATAGAGGCATTGCAGAAAATGGCAAAGCAAATTGATAAAGTGGTTAATATTCAAAAGGGAGATACCGTTTTAATCGCAGCTTCACCTCTTAGGGGTAGTGAAGTATTTTTATTCAAGACTGTTGATATGCTCTTTAGAGCCGGGGCAAATGTTATATCAGGTAAAAGAACCATCCATGTATCGAGTCATGGAAGCCAAGAAGAATTAAAATTTATGATTAACTTGATGAAGCCCAAATATTTAATCCCTGTTCACGGTGAATACCGGATGCTAAAGGCACATCGAAAATTGGCTATGGAATGTGGACTTACCGATGAACAAATCTTTATTCCAGACCGTGGCGATATCCTTGAAATGAAAGAAGGGAACCTTGCCCTTGCTGGCAAGGTTCCATCTGGGAATATACTCATTGATGGTATTGGTGTTGGTGATGTTGGAAATATAGTCCTTCGCGACCGACGACTATTATCGCAGGATGGAATTCTTATTGTGGTAGTGACCTTAACAAAACAAGATCGGAAAATAGCTGCGGGACCAGAGATTATCTCAAGAGGGTTTGTTTATGTTCGCGAATCCGAAAAATTGATGGATGATTCAACAAAACTAGTTCGAGACATTGTAGAAAGAAATATAGCTAAAGATTCCTTTGAATGGTCAAGTTTAAAGCAGGATATTAGAGAAGAATTAAACCGAAATTTATATGAAAAAACAAAAAGAAGACCAATGATTCTTCCGATAATTATGGAAATCTAAAAAGCTAACCTAAATATCATAAATGCTATATTACTCATATTAAAATGCACTGGGCAATCCAGTGCTTTTTATTTTAAGCATGAAATCACCTCCTACAGGTAAATACTAAACTATATCATGCTTGAAGGGAGTATTAGGATGAATAACGACATACAAAAAAACGAATCTGAAAACCAAGAAGGCGGTGAGCCTCAAAAAGAGGATAAACCTTCTTCTGCATTGATAGAAAAAATTCAGCAGCTAGGACAAACCAATGTTCCACAGCTTTCAACTGATTCTAAAATTCATTGTCTGACCATTATCGGTCAAGTCGAAGGACATCTAGCACTGCCGCCACAAAATAAAACAACAAAATATGAACATTTAATTCCTCAACTCGTTGCAATAGAACAAAATCCAAAAATTGAGGGGGTCCTTATTATTTTAAATACGGTTGGTGGCGATGTTGAGGCGGGTCTAGCGATATCCGAAATGCTAGCTACCCTATCAAAGCCGACTGTTTCAATTGTATTAGGAGGAGGGCATTCGATAGGGGTCCCGATTGCTGTTTCTTGTGACTACTCCTTTATTGCGGAAACCGCAACAATGACGATCCATCCGATCCGATTGACTGGCCTGGTGATTGGCGTTCCAGCAACCTTTGAATATATGGATAAAATGCAAGAGCGGGTTGTCAATTTTGTAACAAAGCATTCCAAAATTACCGAAGAAACATTTAAAGATTTAATGTTTGCTAAAGGTAATTTAACCAGAGATATAGGTACAAATGTCATTGGAGTTGATGCCGTAAAAACAGGTCTCATCGATGAAGTTGGCGGACTTGGGCAGGCAATGAAAAAGTTAAATGAATTGATAGATCTTCATAAAGAAAAGAATGAAGTGTTGATTCAATGATTCTTTATACGATGATGCCACCAGAACTCATTTTTCCATATGAGGCCAGTTCACCTAGCAATCAACAAATGGCAAGCTATCAAGGAATTCCACTCTTAGTCGAGTCTATAGATGGGCAAAATGTTCAAGTTATCCGAATTCTGAGCACGGATCCACAGCATTATATGGATAATCAAATATGCCCAGGCGCAAAAATTTCTTTCGCGAGCCTGGAAGGATTGTCCGCATTGGAATAGTAGATTATGGTATAATCAGGGTAAGATAAAAGAGCAGCCTGAATGGCTGCTTTCTTCCTTTTAACTCCTTTTACTAAAGGATTAAATATACCATAATGAAACAACAAGGTGATTAGATGGCAAAGAAAAAAAGAAGACAACCAAAAAAGAGAGATAACCATTTGAAAAAGACCGTTCAATTTGAATTATCCGCACTGGCTCTTTTAGCTATTGCGATCATATCAATAGCTAAGCTTGGTGCAGTTGGGAAGGCAACCGTTATCTTCTTCCGTTTTTGGATGGGAGAATGGTATATGCTCAGTTTAATTGGGCTTGTTGTGTTAAGCGTTTATTTGATGTGGAAACGGACTATTCCTTTTTTCTTCCATATTAAATTGGTTGGAAGTTATTTTATTACTTCTGCTATTCTGCTTTTAAGCCATGTCACCCTATTTCATTTGCTAACAAATGATGGGAAATTTAAAGATCCAAGTGTTATCAGTAATACATGGGAATTGTTTATGATGGAACTTAGAGGTGAAACAAGCACCACCGATCTTGGCGGGGGAATGCTTGGGGCAGTTTTATTTGCCTTATTCCATTATTTATTCGCTGAAACAGGTACTAAAATTATTGCATTTATTTTCATATTAATTGGAATTATCTTACTTACCGGTAAATCATTTGGAGATTTCATCGGGAAAATCATGATTGTGATGGTTGATTTTTCAAAAAGTCAATGGGATGCCTTTAAAACGGATATGACAGATTGGAAACAAAAACAACGAGAGCGAAAAGCAGAAAGAATCACACAGAAAAGAAAAGAGCAGGAAAACCGTGAACAAAATCAGCCTGTCTTAAATGCAGAAACTCAACCACTCCAAGAGGAAATTAGAACATCTGAGCCAATTATATCAAGTTTTGCCGATAGGGCATATGTGGAAGAAGATGTAAAGGATAAGAATCACCAAGAAGAAACAAAGGCTGGAAAAGGAACTTCTGAAGAAAATGAGGATAGTATCCCGCCGATCACCTTTACGGAAGTAGAGAATATTGCCTATGAGCTGCCACCACTTCGATTGCTTAATTTGCCAAAGAAAACAGATCAGAGTGGAGAATATGAACAAATTCATGCAAATGCGGCAAAACTAGAGAGGACATTTCAAAGCTTTGGCGTGAAAGCACGAGTAACACAGGTCCATTTAGGACCAGCTGTAACAAAATATGAAGTTCATCCTGACGTAGGTGTAAAGGTAAGTAAAATTGTCAGTTTAAGTGATGACTTAGCCTTAGCACTAGCTGCTAAGGGGATAAGAATTGAAGCGCCAATTCCTGGTAAATCCGCAATTGGAATTGAAGTTCCTAACTCGGAGGTTGCTGTAGTTTCGCTTCGCGAGGTATTAGAAGCAACACAAAATGACAAGCCTGACTCCAAGCTTTTAATTGGCTTAGGCCGGGACATTACAGGTGAAGCTGTTTTAGCTGAATTAAATAAAATGCCCCATTTACTTGTTGCAGGTGCAACTGGAAGCGGAAAAAGTGTTTGTATAAATGGCATTATCACGAGTATTTTAATGCGAGCAAAGCCCCATGAAGTGAAACTAATGATGATTGACCCGAAAATGGTTGAACTCAATGTTTATAATGGAATTCCTCATTTGTTAGCACCTGTTGTAACGGATGCAAAAAAAGCATCACAAGCTTTGAAAAAAGTAGTAAATGAAATGGAAAGACGGTACGAATTGTTTTCCTACACGGGTACACGTAATATTGAGGGCTATAATGACCACGTAAGAAAGCATAATTTAGAAGAAAATGATAAACAGCCATTACTGCCCTTTATTGTGGTAATTGTTGATGAGTTGGCTGATTTAATGATGGTGGCCTCGTCGGATGTAGAAGATTCGATTACCCGCCTTGCTCAAATGGCGAGAGCAGCGGGAATTCACTTAATCATTGCCACGCAGCGACCATCGGTTGATGTAATTACTGGGGTAATAAAGGCAAATATTCCATCCAGAATTGCCTTTGCAGTGTCAAGTGCCACCGATTCAAGAACAATTTTAGATATGGGTGGTGCGGAAAAACTTTTGGGAAGAGGGGATATGTTGTTCCTTCCGGTTGGAGAATCCAAACCAGTTCGTGTTCAAGGTGCGTTTCTGTCAGACCAAGAAGTCGAGGACACGGTTGAATTTGTTATTTCCCAACAGAAAGCACAATACCAAGATGAGATGATCCCTGATGACATTCCTGAAGTAACAGGTGCGGTCGATGATGATATATATAATGATGCAGTTGAGTTAATTATTGAAATGCAAACAGCATCTGTTTCCATGTTACAAAGACGGTTCCGTATTGGCTACACAAGAGCTGCAAGGTTAATTGATGAAATGGAAGCACGCGGTATCGTTGGTCCATATGAGGGCAGTAAGCCACGTTCTGTTTTACAGCCAAAACCTAAAGATAAAGAAGAACAAAGTTCATAATTGAATAAGAAGTTATCATTTAAAGTATTATTGAAAGTCCGGAACAGGTTAATTAACTTCTATAACACAGCCTTTATTATGTTGAAGTATACAACTCATAATAAAGGCTTTTTTTATACTATGAATAATGAGTCAAATAAAATAATAAAATAGTAGGAGGTTACAACAATGTAGAACTTGATACTAAAGTCTCATCATAATAAATATAACACCTGCATATATCCTCTTGGATTCTAAATAGACGATGGGTGAAAATTCCTTGTTATATTTGTGACATTACCTTTTAGCCTTTTTCGACAAATTTTTTAATAGCTATTTATTTATCCGAAAAAAAGTGTTAATATAATTTCGATTAGTAGAAATGATATCAGATGTCTGATGTCTAAGGAATAAGGCTGGAGGAAACAGCATGTCTATAAAATCAGATAACCGGCATTTATACTTACAAGTAATCGATCGGTTAAAGCAAGATATCGCTGATGGGGTTTATAAAGAAAAGGAAAAATTACCTTCTGAGTTTGATCTTGCTAAACAGCTCGGTGTAAGCAGGGCCACCCTTCGAGAAGCATTGCGAATACTTGAAGAAGAAAACGTTATCATTAGACGCCACGGTGTTGGAACTTTTGTTAATGTTAAGCCATTGTTTACTTCAGGGATTGAACAACTTAATAGTGTCACTGCCATGATAAAGCAAGCTGGAATGATACCAGGAACAATTTTCCTTAGTTCATCAACGCAAGGTCCGACCGAAGAGGATGTTCGTCGTTTCTCTTGTTCTACAAGTGAGGAGATTTTCGTGATGGAGAGGGTAAGAACCGCAAATGGAGAACCGGTCGTCTACTGTGTCGACAAGGTACCAGAACGCATATTGCCAGAAACTTTTTCCCATACAGAAGAATCTATCTTCAGTATTTTGGAAGATAAGGCAAACCGAAGGATTACATACGCGGTTGCTCAAATCGAGCCAATTGGCTATCATGAAAAAATTTCCCCAATTCTAGAATGCGACCCAGAAACTGCTTTGTTAGTTTTAAAACAAATGCATTTCGATGAAATGGATGAACCAATCCTGTTTTCGGTAAACTATTTTAAAGCGGACAAGTTTAGTTTTCATGTTTTAAGGAAAAGAATTTAATTTTTTAGCCTTTTTGAAAACGCAACCAGTCTTGCTATAAAAACATTTTTACTAAATCAAACCATATTCATAGGGGGTCAATACCATGAAGAAGCGTAAAATTGGAATGGCTTTATCACTAGTTCTAGCTGCTGGTACACTTTTGGGGGCATGTGGAAAAAGTGATGATAAAAGTAAAGAACCCGCTACAGGTGGAGAAAAGGCAAATAAATTCTCTGTAGCAATGGTAACTGATGTTGGTGGTGTTGATGACAAATCATTCAACCAATCTGCATGGGAAGGTCTTCAAAAATTCGGTAAAGACAATGGCTTAACAAAAGGTAAAGGTGGATATGATTACCTTCAATCAAAGTCTGATGCTGATTATTCAACTAACTTAAATACTCTTGCACGTCAAGATTTTGATTTAGTTTATGGTATTGGTTTCTTAATGCAAGCGGCAGTAGAAGAAATTGCGAAGCAACAAAAAGATTCAAACTTCGCAATTATTGATGCTGAAGTTAAACAACCAAACGTTGCAAGTGTTCTTTTCAAAGAGCAAGAAGCAGCATTCCTTGCTGGTGTAGCAGCTGCACTTCAAACAAAATCTAACCATATTGGATTCATCGGTGGGATGGAAATCCCAGTTATCGAACGTTTCGAAGCTGGCTTCTTAGCAGGCGTTAAAGCTGCAAAACCTGAAGTGAAAGTGGATGTTCAGTATGCAGGTGCATTTGATAAAGCAGAATTAGGTCAAAATATCTCATCTAAAATGTATTCTTCAGGTGCGGACGTAGTGTTTCATGCTGCTGGTGGTACTGGGAACGGTCTATTCAAAGAAGCAACTGACAGAAAAGCAAAAGATCCTAGTAAAGAAATTTGGGCTATCGGTGTAGACCGTGACCAAAACGACATGGGTCCAGATATTGTTCTTACATCTGCACTAAAACGTGTTGACGTTGCGGTACAGGATTTATCTAAAAAAGCAATGGATGGCAATTTCCCAGGTGGTGAAGTTGCATTATACGGTTTAGCTGAAGATGGAGTAGGCGTAGCGCCAATCAACGCAAAAGCAGATAAAAAAGATGCGATTGAAGCTGCAGTAAAAGAATGGGTTGAAAAGATTAAATCAGGTGCAGTAAAAGTTCCAGGAACTCGAGCTGAATTAAAGACTTTTAGTGTAAAATAATTTTTTGTGAGGAATAAGCGGGATTTAATTAGTGCTCGCTTATTCTTTTCTAAGGAATCCTAACTGAAGTGTAGAATAAATATTCTACTTTTCATTTAAGATTTTAGTGGGGAGGAATTCCCTGTTTTTTTAAAATTCGGAAAGGTCTGACCTCTTACTACTGTTGGTCAATTTTTCCTTTTACCTTATCACAGGGAGTGAGAAAAGATGGAATATGTAATTGAAATGCTAAACATCCGTAAAGAGTTTAATGGCTTCGTTGCGAATGATAACATAACCCTTCAATTAAAAAAGGGTGAAATCCATGCCTTGCTTGGAGAAAATGGTGCAGGAAAATCAACCTTGATGAATGTTCTCTTTGGTTTATATCAGCCAGAACAAGGTGAAATCCGTGTGAAAGGGAAACCGGTTAACATTGCAAACCCTAATATCGCTAATGATCTTGGAATTGGAATGGTCCATCAGCACTTTATGTTGGTTGATACCTTCACTGTCACTGAAAATATTATCCTTGGTAGAGAAATAACCTCAGCTGGTCGAATTGATCTTAAAAAGGCAGAACAACAAGTTCGTGAAATTTCAGAGCGCTATGGTCTAGCGGTTGACCCGCAAGCGAAAATATCCGATATTTCGGTGGGGATGCAGCAACGGGTTGAAATCTTAAAAACACTCTATCGTGGGGCAGAAATTCTTATTTTTGATGAACCTACAGCCGTATTAACACCACAAGAGATTAAAGAATTAATCCAAATTATGAAAACGCTTATTAAAGAAGGCAAATCTATTATTCTCATTACCCATAAACTTAAAGAGATTATGGAAGTTTCAGACCGTTGTACCGTTATTCGTAAAGGTAAGGGGATTGGAACTGTAACCGTAAGCGAAACAAACCCTAATGAACTTGCAAGCCTAATGGTTGGACGTGAGGTTGTCTTTAAAACGGATAAAAAGGAAGCAACTCCAAAACAAGAAGTACTTGAAATCAAGGATTTGGTTGTTAAAGACCCTCGTGGTGTTATGGTTGTTAATGGTCTTAATCTTTCTATCCGTGCTGGGGAGATTGTCGGAATCGCTGGAGTTGATGGAAATGGACAATCTGAATTTATTGAAGCAATTACAGGATTACGAAAAGCTGAAACTGGCAGTGTAAAATTAAATGGCAAAGAATTGATCAATCATACTCCAAGGCAAATTACTGAATCTGGCGTAGGTCATATTCCTCAGGATCGCCACAAACACGGGTTAGTATTGAATTTCCCAATTGGAGAGAACATGGTTTTACAAACGTATAATAAAAAGCCATTCTCAAAGAACGGAATCTTAAACTTTAGTGAAATCTATAAAAAGGCTAAATCGCTAATAAGTGAATTTGATGTTCGTACACCAAGTGAATACACATTGGCACGTGCCCTTTCTGGTGGTAATCAACAAAAAGCGATTATTGGACGTGAAATAGACCGTAACCCTGACCTACTCATTGCGGCACAGCCAACTCGCGGTTTGGATGTTGGGGCAATTGAATTCATTCATAAGCGCTTAATCGAGCAGCGCGATAATGGGAAAGGTGTCTTGCTTGTATCCTTTGAATTGGATGAAATTATGAATGTTAGTGACCGTATTGCGGTTATTTATGAGGGGAAAATCGTGGCTGTTGTTAATCCAAAGGAAACGACTGAGCAGGAACTTGGATTGTTGATGGCTGGATCGAATAGAAAGGAAGCGGGTGAACAAAACCATGTCTAAACGGTTTAAAAGTATTTTAACACCAATTATTGCTGTTTTATTAGGCATCATTGTTGGAACAATTATCATGTTATTTAGTGGGTACAATCCAATTGCGGCCTTTACTGCACTATGGAATGGCGCATTTGGAGATATCTATTATATCGGGGAAGTAGTAAGACAGTTTACCCCATATATTTTAGCCGGATTAGCTGTTGCTTTTGCTTTCCGAGTGGGCTTATTTAATATCGGTGTTGAGGGGCAATTCTTAGTAGGCTGGCTTGCAGCAGTTTGGGTAGGGGTAGCTTTTGACCTGCCTCGTATTATTCATTTACCACTTGCTATCTTAGCTTCCATAGTTGCAGGTGCACTTTGGGCATTTATTCCTGGTCTATTAAAAGCACGTTTTCGTGTGCATGAAGTAATTGTAACCATTATGATGAACTATGTAGCCTTACATGTATCGAATTATCTTATTCGTAATGTAATCACAAATCATGGGGACAATTCAGGTCCTATTCATAAATCGGCAACGTTACGATCTGGCTGGTTAGAAAGTCTAACTGACTATTCTAGACTTCACTGGGGTATTATTCTTGCTATTATATCTTGCTTTATAATGTGGTTTTTATTAGAAAGAACAACAAGAGGGTTTGAATTAAGGTCAGTAGGTTTTAATCAACATGCCGCACAATATGCGGGCATGAACGTGAATAGAAATATTATCCTTTCAATGGTTATTTCCGGAGCATTTGCTGGCTTAGCTGGTGCTATGGAAGGACTAGGAACATTCGAATATGCCGCTGTTAAGGGTGGATTCTCAGGCGTTGGTTTCGACGGAATTGCTGTGGCATTACTAGGTGGTAATACTGCTCTAGGTGTATTTTTCTCAGCGATACTATTTGGTGTTCTAAAAGTAGGAGCACTAAACATGCCGCTTGAAGCTGGAGTACCAAATGAATTAGTTGATATCATTATTGCGTTAATCGTATTCTTTGTTGCATCAAGCTATATAATAAGAGTATTTCTTGACCGATTCAGTAAGAAGGAGGGGAAGTAAGTTGAGTTTAATGGATATTTTAATCATTCTTATTCCATCTACTTTATTATGGGCTGCTCCTCTTGTCTTCACTGCATTAGGCGGTATTTTCTCGGAGCGTTCTGGGGTAGTTAATATTGGACTTGAAGGTTTAATGGTAATTGGGGCATTTTCGGCGATCGTGTTTAACTTAACTACATTTGATACATTTGGAAGTGCTACACCTTGGATAGCATTATTAATAGCAATGGCTGCAGGAGCAATCTTTTCCTTATTACACGCGGTTGCGGCAATTACCTTCCGGGCGGACCATACGGTTTCCGGTGTGGCGATTAACTTACTCGCAACAGGACTTACCCTTTTTCTTGTAAAGCTCATTTATGATAAAGGTGAAACTGGAATTATCAGTAAGGGGTTTAGCAAAATTGATATTCCTGTTTTAAAGGATATTCCAGTTATCGGTAAAATCTTCTTCCAAAATACGTATTGGACATCGTTTTTAGCAATTTTGGTTGCCATTTTAGTGTGGTTTATCGTTACCAAAACACCATTTGGTCTCCGCCTACGCTCAGTCGGTGAACATCCGATGGCGGCAGACACTATGGGTATAAATGTCACCAAAATGCGTTATTTGGGCGTCATCCTTTCTGGAGCTCTTGGTGGTCTCGGTGGTGGAGTTTATGCACAATCCATTACGTCTAACTTCAGCCACTCGACAATCAGTGGTCAAGGTTTCATGGCGTTAGCCGCAATGATTTTCGGTAAATGGCATCCACTTGGTGCATTAGGTGCTGCAATCTTCTTCGGTTTCGCGCAAAGTATCAGTATCATTGGATCAAGTTTACCTTTCTTAAAGGAAATTCCAAATGTATACTTGTTAATTGCTCCATATGTGTTAACAATATTAGCTTTAACTGGATTCATCGGTCGTGCCGATGCACCAAAAGCTAGTGGAACCCACTACATCAAAGGAAATCGATAATAGGTTGAAAAAAGAACCCCTGATTTTATTTCAGAGGTTCTTTTTTTTGAAACAAAGAGTATTTGCTTGTAATGACCAAGCATGTCAAATTATAGTAATAAGTATAGGTTTTATTTCAAAGGAAAAGATATAAAGAAAAATGTTTACATATTGTTAAGTATGACCTTTGAATAGTTAAGGAGGAATGTAAATGGCCACTGCTACAGAAAAAATAACACCGCTTAAGGGGTATAACTTACACTTTATACCAACAGAAAAATATAAAACGAATACATTGATTTGGAAGATGAAAGCACCATTAACAAAGGAGGATGTTACCAAACGCGCTCTTCTCCCTCAAGTATTGCAAAGCAGCACTAAAAAGTACCCTACAACCACGGCACTTCGTTCGTATCTCGATGAATTATATGGTGCCACCTTTTATGTTGACCTCTCGAAAAAAGGTGAAAACCATATAATGAGTTTCTCTATCGAAATTGCCAATGAAAAATTCTTAAGTGATCCAAGCCCATTATTAAAAAAAGGGTTCGAATTGTTAGCCGAAATATTAACCAAACCAAATATTAAGGGTAATGCATTTGACCATGATACTGTAGAAAAGGAGAAGCGGACACAAAAACAAAGGATCCAATCAGTTTTTGACGATAAAATGCGCTACTCGAATGTCCGACTAATACAAGAAATGTGTAAAGGTGAACCTTATGCCTTAGAGGTAAATGGAGATGCAGCAGATGTAGATGCCATAACAGCTGAGAATCTATATGAATATTATAAAAACGCTTTTATTAATGATGAAATGGATTTATATATCATCGGGGATGTAAATGAAGAAGAGGTAAAGAATTATGCTGCTGAACTTTTACATTTTGAGGATAGAAAACCGAAAAAGTTAGTACCACAGGAAATAAACAGAAATATTCAGGTACAGGAAATAAAAGAAGAACAAGATGTAAAACAAGGTAAATTAAATATTGGTTATCGGACAAATATCGTCTATGGGGACCCAGATTATTTTGCCTTGCAGGTGTTTAACGGCATTTTTGGGGGGTTCTCGCATTCCAAATTATTTATTAATGTGCGGGAAAAAGCAAGCCTTGCTTATTATGCAGCGAGCCGTCTTGAAAGTCACAAAGGCTTGATGATGGTTATGTCAGGCATTGATTTAAAAAATTATGACCAGGCAGTTGGCATTATCCATGATCAATTAGAGGCAATGAAAAATGGTGATTTCACAGACCAAGAGCTCGTACAAACCAAGGCAGTGATTCAAAATCAAATTCTTGAGACGATAGACACATCAAGAGGACTTACGGAAATTCTATATCATAACGTCGTGGCCGATGCAAATATTAATTTGGATACATGGCTTCAAGAAATGCAAAAGGTTACGAAAGAAGAAATTGTAGAAGTTGCAAAAAAAATCGAAATTGATACCATATACTTCTTAACTGGAACGGAGGCAGGCAAATAGATGGAGAAAATAACTTTTGACCAGCTTCAGGAAGAGCTTTATCATGAAAAACTAGCCAATGGACTAAATGTATATATCTTGCCTAAAAAGGGTTTTAATAAAACCTTTGCTACCTTTACGACGAAATATGGTTCTGTTGATAATACATTTGTTCCATTAGGCAAAGAGGAGTATGTTAAAGTACCAGACGGCATAGCCCACTTCTTAGAACATAAGCTTTTTGAAAAGGAAGACGGTGATGTTTTCCAGCAATTTAGCCGTCAAGGGGCATCCGCAAATGCTTTTACCTCCTTTACACGGACTGCTTATTTATTTTCAAGCACCTCTGATGTTGAAAAGAACCTTGAAACACTCGTTGATTTTGTTCAGGATCCTTATTTTTCTGAAAAAACGGTCGAAAAAGAAAAAGGGATTATTGGGCAAGAAATCACAATGTATGATGATAATGCAGATTGGCGCTTATACTTTGGATTAATCCAAAATCTATATCAGAACCATCCAGTTAAGATTGATATAGCAGGTACCATTGAGTCTATTTCACATATTACAAAAGATTGGCTATATGAATGCTATAACACCTTCTATCATCCGAGCAACATGCTTTTATTTATTGTTGGCCCAGTGGACCCCAACACTTTCATGAACCAAGTGAAAGAAAATCAAGCAAAAAAAGAATACAAGGATATGCCTGAAATCAAGCGCAAATTTGAAACAGAACCCCCACAAGCAGCTGAAAAGAAACAAGTACTTGAAATGAATGTTCAAACGTCAAAATGCTTACTGGGTATTAAAGCACTTCATGTCGACCAAACAGGCGATGAATTGCTTAAAAATGAATTAACAATGAATGTATTACTGGATCTATTGTTTGGAAAAAGCTCAGAAAATTATAATCAGTTGTATAATGAAGGATTAATTGATGAAACCTTTTCCTTTGATTACACGCAGGAACAAGGCTTTGGGTTTGCGATGATTGGCGGGGATACAGGTGAACCTGATAAGCTGGCTGAAACACTAGAAAAAATGCTTCTGAAGGCTAAAAGCCAAATGATTTTTGATGAAGAACAATTGGAAAGAGCGAAAAGAAAGAAGATAGGGGCATTTCTACGAGCGATTAATTCACCTGAATATATTGCAAATCAATTTACTCGCTATGCATTTAATGATATGAATCTTTTTGATGTTGTTCCAACACTTGAAAAAATCACCTTAAATGATATACAATCACTAGCATCTGAGGTGATCTCGGAAGAACGCTTTTCAGTTTGCCAAGTAGTTCCAAAGAAAAAATAGAAAAGTGAAAGCGTCGTAACACGGCGCTTTTTCTTCGTATAAAAGTTTTTTATTAGAGAGAGAGTGAAGAAATGAAATATGCACTGATCACTGGGGCAAGTGGTGGAATAGGACAAGCCATTGCGCTTAACCTCGCTGAAAAAGGCTATCATTTGTATCTGCATTATAATAAAAATGAACAATCGATTCGAGACCTAATCGAAAAACTGCTGCCATTCGGTGGAGAGTATATTCCTATCCAAGCAGACTTTGGCGGCCCTAATGGTTATAAGAAAGTCTACTCTGAGGTTTTTTCGCTAGACGCCATCATCCATTGCGGTGGAAACAGTCAATATGGGCTTCTTATTGATTTGCTACAGTCTGAAGCAGAGGCATTAATGAATGTTCACGTACTAAATCCATTAATGCTGACCAAAGAGCTCCTGCCGAAATTACTTGTTAAAGGTAAAGGGAACATTGTCGTGATTACATCCATTTGGGGTCAAACAGGTGCGGCCTGTGAAGTGGTCTATTCTACCGCAAAGGGTGCACAAATTGCCTTCGTAAAGGCATTAAGTAAAGAATTAGCATTGAATGGCATTCGCGTTAATGCGATCGCCCCTGGTGCGATCGCGACACCAATGATGGAAGGTTTTTCACAAGAAGAGATGGACCAGATTTCTTATGAGATACCTATGGGAAGACTTGGTCAGCCAGAAGAAATAGCGAGGAGTGTCGCTTTCTTGCTCTCAGATGAATCTTCCTATATGACCGGGCAAGTCCTTGCGTTAAATGGTGGTTGGTATACATAAAATTCACAAGTTATTCATGTATAGTTCCCTTCACTTCATCGCAAAATAAACTTGTACTAATTTAAAGGAGGGAAAACAATGTCTGTTTTAGATAACTGGAAACAGTGGGAGGACTTTCTTGCTGAACGTCTTCACCATGCACAAAATGAAGGTATGAGTGAGGGAGCAATTAATAATCTTGCCTTTCAAATTGGTGATTATTTATCAAGCCAAGTAGAGCCAAAAAACGAGCAAGAAAGAATTCTTGCTGATCTTTGGTCTGTTGCTGATAAAGAAGAACAACAAGCTATTGCAAATATCATGGTTAAATTGATTCAAAATAATGGCGCCCGCTAAAAGAGAGGAGGTTTCTCCTCTCTTTTTGTATGTATAAATCTATAAACTCCATTAAAAAACGAATATCTGTGTTTTTACTTTCATCTTCATCCAAAATCATTTATTATAGGGGTTAGATGAGGAAATGCAGAAAAGTGTCGAAACTTCTTTATAGGAGGTTTATATCGTGAAAAAAGAATGGTATTTAGAATATGAGATTCAAAAGAACCGTCCAGGGCTATTGGGTGACATTTCATCCCTATTGGGTATGCTTTCAATTAATATTGTGACGATTAATGGTGTGGATGAAGGAAGACGTGGTTTGCTCATTTTAGCAAAAGACGATGATCAAATTAAACGACTAGAGTCAATTTTACATACTATGGACACAATAAAACTAATTAAACTTAGGGAACCAAAACTGCGTGACAGGCTTGCAGTTAGACATGGCCGATATATTCAAAGAGATGCTGATGATAAAAAAACCTTTCGCTTTGTAAGGAATGAACTTGGCTTATTAGTTGATTTTATGGCAGAATTATTTAAGCAGGAGGGCCATAAACTGATTGGTATTCGTGGAATGCCACGGGTCGGTAAAACAGAATCATTAGTTGCAGCGAGTGTTTGTGCAAATAAACGTTGGTTATTTGTTTCATCGACACTGTTAAAACAAACAATCCGCAATCAATTAATTGAAGATGAGTACAACGAAAATAATCTATTTATTCTTGATGGAATAGTATCAACAAAACGAGCAAATGAACGTCATTGGCAGCTTGTCAGAGAAATCATGCGTCTACCGTCAGTAAAAGTAATCGAGCACCCTGATGTCTTTGTACAAAATTCAGAATACACACTCGATGATTTTGATTATATTATTGAGCTTAGGAATGACGCGGAAGAAGAGATTACATATGAAGTCGTTGATCAGCATAACATGTTCTCCGGATCAGATTTTGGTGATTTTGATTTTTAATAAATTGGAAGGTGTTAACAGTTGACTGAATTAGGGAATCGACTAAAAGAAGCCCGATTAGCTAAAGGATTAAGCTTGGATGATGTCCAATCCATGACCAAAATTCAAAAGCGGTATTTAATTGGTATTGAAGAAGGTAATTATGCGAGCATGCCTGGAAATTTCTACGTGCGTGCATTTATTAAACAGTATGCAGAGGCTTTAAGTCTCAATCCTGATGAAATCTTTGAAACCTATAAAGGCGAAATTCCTGCTACCTATAATGATGACTTACCCCAGCAATTGTCTAGAGTGAAAACACACAAAACAATTACTGAAGGTAATTCCAAAATATTTGATATTCTGCCAAAGGTATTAATCGGTGTTTTTGTAATTGGTGCAGCAAGCCTTTTATATTACTTTATATCGAATCATGCTGGTGGAAATTCAAATGAATCAATTAGTAATCAGAATGAACCCGTTAAAATTGTTACATCGAAGAATCTTGAAAAAGAAAAAGCAGATGATAAAGATAATCAGAAAGTAAATGAGGAACAGAAGGATAATACAGTACAGGAAGAGGAACAAACAACGGTAGAAGAAACACCTAAACAAGAAATTACAGCAGTTCAAAGCAGCGGCAGGAATTCAACCTATGAATTAAAAAATGCAGATAAATTTATTGTGAAGTTGGTTTCTAAAGGTCAAACCTGGGTTAGTATTAAAAATGGGAAAGGGAAATCCTTTTTTCAAGGAACACTAAAAACAGGTACAACTGAGAGCCAGACAGAAGATTTATCAGCAGAAAGTATGGCTGTGATCAGGGTTGGAAATGCTGCTGACACTGAAATTTATGTGAATGACCAAAAGCTCGAGTATGCAGTCCCAGCGACTGCGAATGTTCAGAACATAACGATTCAATATGTTCTGAAAGACGAATAGTCATCTGTAGATGACTATTTTTCACTTTTAATAAATAAACGGAGGAAAACTATGAATATTCCGAATAGAATAACGGTATCAAGAATATTATTAATTCCAATATTTTTGATTATTATGCTTGCCCCTTTTAAATGGGGCGACATGCAACTTCTTGGGACCGTCCTTCCAGTTACCCATTTTGTCGGTGCATTGATCTTCATTTTAGCCTCTGCAACTGACTGGGTTGACGGACATTATGCCCGTAAATATAACCTTGTCACTAATATGGGGAAATTTCTTGACCCATTAGCTGACAAATTACTCGTATCGGCTGCACTTATCGTTTTAGTTGAACTGAATGATGTTTATGCACCTTCATGGTTAGTTATTATTATTATTAGCAGGGAGTTTGCAGTAACAGGTTTACGCCTCTTGCTTGCAGGGGAAGGCGAAGTTGTTGCGGCTAATATGCTCGGCAAAATTAAAACATGGGCGCAAATTGTCGCGATATCATCGCTTTTATTACATAATATAATTTTTGCAATGATACCATTCCGTTTTGATATAGTGTCATTATGGGTGGCTTTAATTTTTACTATCTGGTCTGGATGGGATTATTTTGCAAAAAATAGTCATGTCCTTAAAAATTCAAAGTAAACTTAATTCTACTATGTTGTAAAGGAAGATGTATTGGTATGAATGCTGAGATTATTGCAGTTGGTTCGGAGTTATTGCTCGGTCAAATTGTGAATACGAATGCGAGATTTCTGTCTCAGCAATTAGCTGGGCTTGGTATTAATGTCTATTTTCATACAGTTGTTGGTGATAATCCTGACAGGCTAAAGTCTGCAATTGAAATAGCCCAAAAGCGTGCAGAGATTATAATATTTTCTGGCGGGCTTGGGCCTACAAAGGATGATTTGACGAAGGAAACGATTGCTCGTCAGCTTGGTAAAGAACTCGTTATCGATGAAACGGCGTTAGCATCGATTGAACTTTTTTTTAATCGGACCAATCGGGTCATGACAGAAAATAATCGAAAGCAGGCACTCGTATTAGCAGGATCTCACATTCTCCCAAATGATCATGGGATGGCGCCGGGCATGGTTGTAGAATCCGGCGGTCATACGTATATGCTGCTGCCTGGCCCGCCAAAGGAAATGGAACCGATGTTTCTCCAGTATGGGTCACAGGCTCTTTCTACAAGAAACAAGTCCAACGAGAAAATTGTCTCAAGGGTGTTAAGGTTTTTTGGAATTGGAGAAGCAGCTCTGGAAACAGAAATTATTGATTTAATTGATGCGCAAAGCAATCCAACGATAGCCCCGCTTGCAGGAGATGGGGAGGTTACTTTACGACTGACAGCAAAACATGTGGACGAAAATGCAGCACAGGCTATGCTGGATGAACTAGAAAAGACGATAAATCAGCGTCTTGGTGCATTTTTATATGGCTATGATAATACGTCGCTTTTGATAGAAGTAATGAAATCTTTAAAAGAAAGAAACTTAACGATTACTGCCGCTGAGAGTTTAACAGGAGGACTATTCCAGCAAGAGTTAACATCAATTTCGGGTGCAAGTTCAGTGTTTTACGGTGGTGTAGTTTGTTATTCAAATGAAGTGAAACGACAGCTATTACATGTACAGGAAGAAACGCTTAAAACACATGGTGCGGTAAGTGAACAATGTGCTAGAGAGCTGGCCGAAAATGCTTCAAAGGTATTTAAAACCGATATTGGGATTAGTTTTACGGGTGTTGCTGGTCCTGAAGAACTTGAAGGCAAGCCAGTTGGTACAATTTATGTAGGGATTGCAATTAAGGGAAGGCCGACAATTGTAGAAAAGATCACCCTTGGCGGAACAAGGGAAGCGAACCGGAGCCGTGCAGTGAAATTTGGCTGCTATTTTCTCCTTCGAATTTTAAAAGAGTCACAGAATGCTAATTAGCGTTCTGTGACTTTTTTGACAAGATAAGAAGGTTTAAATTTCGACTTTGAAAATTGTCCAGCTCCAGCGCCCTAGCGGCTAGTGTCCTTCGCTCTCCGCCCTACGATAAGTCAAGCACGAATGCGCCTTCGGCTCTTCGTGTCCTTTATCTCAGTTGGAGCGCTCCAGGCCATACGCCGCTGAACAGGGCGCTAGAGCTTTTCTTAATAAACTAGGATTAGAAAAAAGTCTGACAATAGAGGAAATTATCCTTTTCGGACTACTAAAAATGCAAAATGATACAAAAGTCAGGGGGATTTTCCTTTTTTTACACCGATTTTGTTTTGAAAATAAACGAATGAATGTTCGTTTTTTTACTCGACAAATATCCGAAAAGCGGTTATATTATTAGTAGGAATTAATTTAATAGATTATAGCAATTTGCTTGTTTTTATATAAGGGAGGAAAAGATTCGTGAGTAATGATCGTAAAGCGGCCTTAGAAATGGCGTTAAAGCAAATAGAAAAGCAATTTGGTAAAGGTTCTGTCATGAAAATGGGAGAGAAAACAGATACGAGGATTTTAACGAGTCCGAGTGGCTCGTTAGCACTTGATGCAGCACTTGGAGTGGGTGGATATCCTAGAGGGCGTATTATCGAAGTTTATGGTCCTGAGAGCTCAGGTAAAACCACGGTTGCTTTGCATGCGATTGCTGAAGTTCAAGCAAATGGCGGACAAGCAGCATTTATAGATGCTGAACATGCCCTTGACCCAGCGTATGCCCAAAAATTAGGTGTTAACATTGATGAGTTATTGCTATCACAGCCAGATACGGGTGAACAAGCGCTTGAAATCGCAGAAGCATTAGTACGAAGTGGTGCAATTGATATTATTGTAGTCGACTCAGTAGCAGCATTAGTTCCAAAAGCGGAAATTGAAGGCGAAATGGGAGATTCTCACATGGGCTTACAGGCTCGTTTGATGTCGCAAGCCCTACGTAAATTATCTGGAGCCATCAATAAATCGAAGACCATCGCCATCTTTATTAACCAAGTTCGCGAAAAAATTGGCGTTATGTTTGGAAACCCCGAGACAACACCAGGTGGACGTGCATTGAAATTCTATTCCACCGTCCGTATTGAAGTTCGTCGTGCAGAGGCGTTAAAGCAGGGAAATGATATTGTAGGTAATAAGACAAAGATAAAAATAGTTAAGAATAAAGTCGCTCCTCCTTTCCGTACTGCTGAAGTAGATATCATGTATGGTGAAGGGATTTCTAAAGAAGGCGAAATCATTGATCTAGGCGCAGAATTAGATATCGTTGAAAAGAGCGGATCATGGTACTCCTATAATTCTGAAAGATTAGGTCAAGGCCGTGAAAATGCAAAGCTATACTTGAAGGAAAATCCAGATGTTCGCCTCGAAATTCAAGGGAAAATCCGTGAACATTATGGTTTAGATGGTGAAAAATTTGTCACTGAGAAAGACGATGATGAACAATTTGAATTAATAGACTAATGTAGATGAGCAAAGCTATTTATGGTTTTGCTCTTTTTTACATAATGTTATTTTTATACAAATTTTTATTTGTTAGGCTGTGTTAAAGGTCATTTTTGATTTTTTAGCAAGTTGATTGGAGCAGAAGGCACGAAGACTCCTGCGGGAGGCCGAGGCCGAGGAGGCGGATAGTACCCGAGGAACGCGAAGCGCCTGAAGCGGAGATCAACAGCCGAGTTTAACAGATTTATTTGTTAAACTCCAATGGATTTTAGCCTTTAGGATGAATAAATGATGTCCTATTCTAAATATTTCAAAAAGCCAATAGGACTAAGCCTTGACAATGAATATTCCCACCTTTACAATTAACATGTATATTTTACATTTTTGGTATTATTACAATTCGAAAAAAGCCTTGGTGCTTGCTGTATGTTGAGTCTAAACAATGTACATGCCGACACTTAAAAAATGTAACAAAAGTTCATAGCAAGAGGAGGTGTAACGATGGAACCAATTACAATCATCTCCATTTTGCTTGGCCTTATCGTCGGTGCCGTTGTTGGCTATTTTGTTCATAAATCCATTGCTGATGCAAAAGTAGCAGGTGCAAAGAATGCTGCAGAGCAGATTCTTGAAGATGCTAAACGTGATGCTGATTCATTGAAAAAGGAAGCTTTGCTAGAAGCAAAGGATGAAATTCACAAGCTTCGGACTGAAGCAGAGCGTGAGGTTCGTGAACGAAGAAATGAAATGCAAAAACAAGAAAACCGTTTACTGCAAAGAGAAGAGAATTTAGATCGAAAAGAGGAAACGTTAAACAAGCGTGAAAATCTTTTAGAAAAGAAGGATGATTCTCTAAACCAAAGACAACAGCATATTGAAGAGATGGAAAGCAAAGTGGACGAGTTAGTACGAAAACAACAAACTGAACTCGAACGAATATCGAGCTTAACGCGCGAGGAAGCAAAAACAATCATTATTGATCGAATGGAGCAGGAACTTACCACTGACACTGCGATAATGATCAAGGAAAGCGAAAATCGTGCAAAAGAGGAAGCCGACAAGAAAGCAAAGGAAATACTTTCGTTAGCAATCCAGCGTTGCGCTGCTGACCATGTTGCGGAAACGACTGTCTCTGTCGTCAACCTGCCAAATGACGAAATGAAGGGCCGTATTATTGGCCGTGAAGGAAGAAATATTCGTACGCTTGAAACGTTAACAGGAATTGATTTAATCATTGATGATACTCCTGAAGCTGTAATTCTATCAGGTTTTGATCCTATTCGTCGCGAAACGGCTCGCTTAGCACTGGAGAAATTGGTCCAAGACGGGCGTATCCATCCGGCACGAATTGAGGAAATGGTAGAAAAATCACGTCGCGAAGTAGATGAGTATATCCGTGAAGTGGGTGAGCAAACCACCTTTGAAGTGGGTGTTCATGGACTCCATCCAGATCTGATCAAAATTCTTGGTCGCTTAAAATTCCGTACTAGTTACGGGCAAAACGTATTAAAGCATTCAATGGAAGTTGCGCAACTGTCTGGTTTACTTGCCGCTGAACTTGGCCAAGATGAAACTTTGGCACGTCGTGCGGGCTTGCTTCATGATATTGGGAAAGCCATCGACCATGAAGTAGAAGGCAGCCATGTTGAAATTGGTGTTGAACTTGCAACTAAATACAAGGAACATCCGGTAGTAATCAATAGTATTGCTTCCCATCATGGGGATACAGAGGCTACATCTATCATAGCCGTTTTAGTTGCAGCAGCAGATGCCTTATCAGCTGCAAGACCAGGTGCACGTAGTGAGACGCTTGAAAACTATATTCGCCGTCTTGAAAAGTTAGAGGAGATTTCGGAATCCTATGAAGGTGTAGAGAAATCCTTTGCCATTCAAGCAGGTCGAGAGGTACGTATTATAGTTAGACCGGATTCAGTTGATGATCTTGCTGCTCATCGATTAGCACGCGATATTCGTAAGCGCATTGAAGAAGAGCTTGATTATCCAGGTCATATTAAAGTTACAGTTATTCGTGAGACACGGGCTGTTGAATACGCAAAATAAAGCGGTGCGCATGCACCGCTTTATTTTTTGCAGCACCTTATCCGATTAAATAAAGTCTGAATGTGATACAATTTATACAATAACAATTTTTTTAACGAAAGGGACCAAAATGAATCTACTTTTTATCGGTGATGTTGTCGGTTCACCAGGCCGGGACATGGTGAAGGAATATTTGCCAAAATTAAAAGAAAAATATCGTCCTCACTTTACTATTATCAATGGGGAGAATGCAGCAGGAGGCAAGGGGATTACTGAAAAAATCTATCGTGAATTCTTAGGGTATGGGGCACAGGCGGTAACACTGGGTAATCACACATGGGATAATCGTGAAATTTTTGAATTTATCGGTTCTGCAAAAAATATGGTTAGACCAGCGAATTTTCCAGAAGGAACACCAGGGAAAGGTATGGCTTTTTTTAAAGTCAATGATTTAGAAGTTGCTGTAATAAATCTGCAGGGTCGAACCTTTATGGCTCCATTGGATTGTCCTTTTAAGAAAGCTGACGAATTAGTTGAAATTGCCAGGGAGAGAACCCCATATATTTTTGTGGATTTTCATGCGGAAGTAACAAGTGAGAAACAGGCAATGGGTTGGTATTTAGATGGAAGGGTCTCTGCCGTTGTGGGGACACATACACATGTTCAAACGGCCGATAACCGGGTTTTACCGGGAGGCACAGGATATTTATCTGATGTAGGGATGACAGGGCCGTATGATGGCATTTTAGGGGTGGAGAGAGAAGCAGTCCTTAAAAGGTTCCTAACCAGCCTGCCAGTCCGGTTTGAAGTGGCAACCGCAGGAAGAAATCAATTAAGTGCAGTTATGATTGAATTAGATCGTAAAACAGGCTTAACAAAAAAGATACAGCCCATTTTAATAAATGATGACCATCCGTTTTACTCTTAAGAGCAAATTTCATTTGCTCTTATTTTTTTGTTACTAAATATCTTTGAACAGTGTCTAGCTCATGCGCCTAGCAGCTAGTGGACTTCGCTCTTTTCCCTACGATAAGTCAACATCGAATCGCTTCGCTCTCCGTGTTTCCTTTATCTCAGTCAAAGCGCTCCAGTCCATACGCTGCTAACCGGGCGCCTCCGCTTTTCTAATTTTTTCGTCCAAGCCGGAATATGTTTTTTGACAAATGAATATAGTAGCAGTGGAATGTTATAACCTGATTTGTTCATGAAACTGCTCATGCGGGATCGGGATTTTCTAAGGAGGAGCTAGAAATGGATATATTAAAAGTTTCAGCAAAATCTAATCCTAATTCTGTAGCTGGTGCGCTTGCCGGGGTTCTGCGTGAAAGAGGTGCAGCGGAAATACAGGCAATTGGGGCGGGTGCATTGAATCAAGCCGTAAAGGCAGTAGCGATTGCTCGAGGATTTGTAGCACCTAGCGGAGTTGATTTAATCTGTATCCCTGCGTTTACCGATATTTTAATTGACGGGGAAGAACGCACAGCTATCAAGCTAATTGTAGAACCACGTTGAAAGAGATAGACTATTTATAGGAGACCAAACAAAAGGACATTTACCTTTACCTGCTTGTTTTGCAAGCAGGTATTTTTTAGGTTTTATTTCTCACTAATTGGTATTAAATGATATTTACTTATTAAAGTATTATTCTACCATAACCTTTAATAATTTTTAAAATTCAAATCATGAATGTGCATAGCTTGAATTAATATTGCAAAACGCCGTATAATGCGGATAAATCATGTTTTTTTATTTGTTATCTTGTAGAAAGCAAGTATATTTCAAATAATAAAAAAATATTCATATTTTAGACATTATTTCGCTTTAAAGGGTTGCAATTTTTAGTTCATAGGTCTAGAATTGTAAGCGTTTAGTACATATCCTTTCTACTTTTTATTAGTCTTTTTATATAAAATGGGCTAATTTCTAGTGATTTACTCGGAATAGTGCTAAACTAATAAATGGATCATCAAAACTACTTATTTTTACATATCCAAAGGGGTGTAAGTCATGATCAATCAACTTTCATGGAAAGTTGGAGGACAACAAGGGGAAGGTATTGAAAGTACTGGGGAAATCTTTGCTATTGCACTGAATCGCCTGGGATATTACTTGTATGGTTATCGTCACTTTTCTTCACGTATTAAAGGTGGTCATACCAACAATAAAATCAGAGTTAGTACTACAGAAGTTCGTTCTATTTCTGATGACTTAGATATCCTTGTAGCATTTGACCAGGAAACTATTGATGTAAATTACAAAGAATTACACAGTAATGGAGTAATCCTTGCTGATGCAAAATTCAATCCAAAGAAGCCGGAAGATACTGAAGCCACATTGTATGCGGTTCCATTTACTGAAATTGCGACAGAGCTCGGAACTTCTCTAATGAAAAACATGGTTGCAATTGGTGCAACTTCTGCCGTATTAGACTTAGATATTAATGTATTTGAAGTAGTAGTTCGCGAGATTTTTGGTAAAAAAGGCGACCAAGTAGTTGCAAAAAATATGGATGCGATCAAAGCTGGCTTTGATAAAATGAAGGAAAATCTTGCAGTTGGCATCCAAACAATGGAGCTTGAAAAGGCTGATGGCAAAAAGCGGATGTTCATGATAGGAAATGACGCTATTGCTCTTGGAGCTATTGCAGGCGGATGCCGTTTTATGGCAGCCTACCCAATTACACCAGCTTCTGAAATAATGGAATATTTGATTAAAAAGCTACCTGCACTAGGTGGAACTGTCATTCAAACCGAAGATGAAATTGCTGCATGTACAATGGCAATTGGAGCAAACTACGGCGGTGTTCGTACAATTACTGCTTCAGCAGGTCCAGGATTATCTTTAAAAATGGAAGCAATTGGCCTCTCAGGTATTACTGAAACGCCACTAGTAATTGTTGACACGCAACGTGGCGGTCCATCAACAGGATTACCAACAAAACAAGAACAATCAGACCTTATGGCGATGATTTATGGAACACATGGTGAAATTCCGAAAATTGTAATGGCTCCAAGCACTGTTGAAGAAGCATTCTATGATACAGCTGAAGCATTCAATTTAGCAGAAGAATATCAATGTCCAGTCATTATTTTATCTGACCTACAATTATCCCTGGGTAAACAAACGGTTGAACCATTAAATTATGACAAGGTTGAAATCAGACGTGGAAAATTAGTAACAGAAGACATACCCGCTAACGAAAACAATGCTTATTTTAAACGCTATGAAGTAACAGTGGACGGAGTCTCTCCACGAGTAATCCCTGGTATGAAAAATGGTATTCATCACGTAACAGGTGTCGAGCATGATGAGACTGGTAAACCATCGGAATCTGCTCCAAACCGAATTGCACAAATGGATAAGCGTTTCCGTAAGGTCGAAAATATCCGCTTTAATACACCAGTATATAAGAATGTTAAGCACGAAGATGCTGATGTACTATTTGTAGGTTTTAACTCGACTCGTGGTGTTATTGAAGAAGCAATGACTCGTTTAGAGAAAGACGGCTTAAAAGTAAATCATGCCCATATTCGTTTGATCCATCCGTTCCCAACTGACGAAGTTCTTCCGCTTGTTCGTTCTGCGAAGAAAGTTGTTGTAGTGGAAAACAATGCAACTGGACAATTAGCCAACATTATGAAAATGAATGTTGGACATGCTGAAAAAATTACTAAGCATCTTAAATATGATGGCAATCCGTTCCTACCACACGAAGTATATACAAAATGTAAGGAGTTGTTCTAAATGGCCACTTTTAAAGACTTTCGTAACAATGTAAAACCGAACTGGTGCCCTGGCTGTGGCGACTTCTCCGTACAAGCGGCAATGCAACGTGCGGCAGCAAATGTAGGCTTAGAGCCAGAAAACTTAGCTGTAATTTCTGGAATCGGCTGTTCAGGACGTATTTCCGGTTATATTAATTCATATGGCTTCCATGGGATTCATGGTCGTTCACTTCCAATCGCACAAGGTGTTAAAATGGCTAATCGTGATTTAACTGTTATCGCCTCTGGTGGTGACGGTGACGGTTATGCGATCGGGATGGGGCATACGATTCATGCCATTCGTCGTAATCTTGATATAACTTATATCGTTATGGATAACCAAATATATGGTTTGACTAAAGGTCAAACTTCTCCACGTTCAGCTACTGGCTTTAAAACAAAGTCAACTCCGATGGGGTCGATTGAGCAATCAATTTCTCCGATGGAAATGGCGTTGACTGTAGGAGCAACATTTGTTGCACAAAGTTTCTCTACAGATCTAAAAGATTTAACTGCCTTAATTGAAGCCGGTTTAAAACACAAAGGATTTTCTTTAATCAATGTTTTCAGCCCATGTGTTACTTATAACAAAGTGAACACCTATGATTGGTTTAAAGAAAATCTAACAAAACTTAGTGATATAGAGGGTTATGACCCTTCAAATCGCGAAGATGCGATGCAGACATTAATGAAGCATAATGGTCTTGTTACAGGACTTATTTATCAAAATACTGAGCGTAAGTCTTATCAAGAACTGATCACGGGCTACTCGGAAGCTCCGTTATCAAAAGCTGACCTTAATCTTGACCAAAATTATTTTGATAAATTAGTTTCTGAATTTATTTAATGATACAAGCAAAATCCCGTGACTTGACGTCACGGGATTTCTATTGTTTTCAATCAAGTTAACCTTTATACTATAATAATGTGCGGAGAAAGTCTGAAGTCTTCATTCATCTTTTGCACAGATTAAAATCTTAAAAATTTAATAGATGAATTACGTAATATGAAAAGAAAGGGGCATTTGAACAAATGAATGAAAAACAACGTTTAGAAGGTCAGAAAGTCGAGTCTGTTAATTCTTCGGACAAAAAATCCGCCAAGGATTACAGCAAGTACTTTGAACAAGTAATTACTGCACCTTCTTTAACAGAAGCGAAGAAACGCGGAAAAGAAGAAGTAAAGTACCATAATGATTTTTCTATTTCTGAAGAATTTCGTGGAATGGGCGAGGGGCGGAAATTTTATATCCGTACTTATGGCTGCCAAATGAACGAACATGATACTGAAGTAATGGCTGGGATTTTCTTAGCATTAGGCTATGAACCAACCGACAGCACGGAGGATGCCAATGTCATTCTTTTAAATACATGTGCGATCAGAGAGAACGCAGAAAATAAAGTGTTCGGTGAACTGGGCCATTTAAAGTCCTTGAAATTGGAAAAGCCTGATTTACTTATCGGTGTTTGTGGATGTATGTCTCAAGAGGAATCTGTAGTTAATAAGATTCTCAAAACCTACCATCAGGTCGATATGATTTTTGGTACCCATAATATTCATCGTTTACCAAATATATTGCATGAAGCATATATGTCAAAAGAAATGGTTGTTGAAGTATGGTCAAAAGAAGGCGACGTGATTGAAAACCTTCCAAAAGTACGCCGTGGAAATATTAAAGCATGGGTTAACATCATGTACGGCTGTGATAAATTCTGTACGTATTGTATCGTACCTTTTACACGTGGGAAAGAACGAAGCCGACGTCCAGAAGAAATTATCCAAGAAGTTCGTCATCTAGCAGCACAAGGCTACCAAGAAGTTACTTTGCTTGGTCAAAACGTGAATGCCTATGGGAAAGATTTAGAGGACGGAACTTATGGACTTGGTGAACTGATGGATGAATTGCGAAAAATTGATATTCCACGGATTCGTTTTACAACAAGCCACCCGCGTGACTTTGATGATCGTCTAATTGAGGTCCTTGCTAAAGGCGGCAATTTAATGGATCATATCCATTTGCCAGTGCAATCAGGATCAACTGATGTGTTAAAAATCATGGCTCGTAAATATACAAGAGAACAATATTTAGAGCTTGTTAAAAAAATCAAAGCGGCCATTCCGAATGTTGCTTTAACAACGGATATTATCGTTGGTTATCCGAACGAAACAGACGAACAGTTTGAAGAAACGATGTCCCTCTATCGTGAAGTTGGTTATGAATTAGCATATACATTTATTTATTCTCCGCGTGAAGGTACTCCAGCTGCAAAAATGGAGGATAACGTTCCGATGGAAGTGAAGAAAGCGCGTTTACAACGCCTAAACGCTCTTGTGAATGAGCTTTCATTAGAAGCTATGAAAAAACATGAAGGCCAAATCCTTGAAGTTCTTGTTGAAGGGGAAAGTAAAAACAATCCTGATGTTCTTGCAGGCTACACTTCTAGGAGTAAGCTTGTAAACTTTGTTGCACCAAAATCAGCGATTGGCAAGATTGTAAAAGTGAAAATTACACAAGCAAAAACATGGTCATTAAACGGAGAAATGGTGGAAGAACTAGAACCAGCAGAGGTGAAGTAAAGTGGCGAAATATACAAAAGACGATATCGTTGCACGTGCAACTGATTTAGCACGGATGATTGCAGAAACAGAAGAAGTTGACTTTTTTAAACGAGCAGAGGCTCAATTAAATGAAAATAAGAAAGTTCATACCTTAATAGCTGACATTAAGGGATTGCAAAAGCAGGCTGTAAACCTTCAGCATTATGGAAAACCAGAAGCACTAAAAAAGGTAGAAGATAAAATTGCTTCAATTGAGCAAGAGTTGGATGAAATACCTGTGGTCCAGGATTTCAAACAATCACAATTAGAAGTGAATGAATTGCTACAAATCATTGCCTCAACCATTTCGAATACTGTAACCGATGAAATTATCATTTCAACGGGCGGCGATGTATTGTTAGGAGAAACTGGATCTAGCATGCAAAATGGCGGCGGTGCTTGTGAAGGTCACGACGATTGCGATCACGATCATTAATATTCTAGTCAGGCTTTTAACAAAGCCTGGCTTTTTTTTTGCAGTGTTAAAGGTCAATGTTGATTTATAACCAAGTTGATTGGAGCGGAAAGCGCATCGCCTGGAGCGAAAATCAACAGCCAGGTTTAACAGAGTTGAACAGAGCCCTTTTTATAAATCTAATCCACTTTTATATTCCCCTGATTCCTGCCATTTTATTAACCTTCGTTTTAAGTACAGGCCAGGAAGGCACACACCTATAAATCCCGCATAAAATGAACTATGACTAAACTTTTATCCAGTACTCATCAAAATAAAAATCACACTAGTCTTATATCATGCATACGATGAAATGAAAATGAATGAGGAGGGTTCGCGCGAAATGGGAGACTATAGAGAGATAATTACCAAGGCCGTAGTAGCGAAAGGACGTAAATTCACCCAGTCCAATCATACGATTAGCCCGGCGCATAGTCCAACAAGTATACTTGGCTGTTGGATCATCAACCATAAATACAATGCGAAAAAGGTTGGTAAAACTGTAGAGATACATGGCTCATACGACATCAATGTTTGGTATTCATTTAATGATAATACCAAAACAGAAGTTGTTACAGAACGTGTCCAATATACAGATGTCATTAAGTTAAAGTATCGTGACCATGACTGCCTCGATGACAATGAAATAAGTGCTCGAGTGCTGCAGCAGCCTAATTGCTGTGAAGCGGTCATTTCCCCTAATGGTAACAGAATCATCGTCCATGTCGAAAGGGAATTCCTTGTAGAAGTGATTGGCGAGACTAAGGTTTGTGTTCGCGTCAGTTCTGAAGGCTGCAAGGACAATGACGATGAGTGGGGAATGGACGTAGACGATGAAGAATTCGAGGAGTTAAATCCTGATTTCTTAGTCGGCTCAGAAGAAGAATAAAACTAACTAGGAGGTTTTTACTTCCTAGTTTTTTTCTTTTTTCGTAAAAAGGATGGAAAAGTTCTGATTTTAGAATGATTAGATGCTAAAATCAGCAAGCTATTTTAAGGAGGTGTTACTATGGAACCGAGACAGCCTGGAAATAAAAATATGCCTGATTTTGAACAATTAAATGACAGAATTATCGCTGAAAGTTCTCCTTCGCCAATGTTAGTTATTAAAACAAATCTTGACCCAAAAGATGCTTCAGAAAATAATCCGTATTATCATAATACGGAAGTAAAAAACGCTAAAGCAATGAAAGAATACTTTCAGGAATAAGAAAAGCCAGGATATTAAACCTGGCTTCTCATCCATTCTGGTTTTAATAATGATAATAAAAACGTATCATGAAATTGCTCATTTTGATTGATATACCCTCGTAGTAATCCTTCCTTCGAGAAGCCTAGCTTAATTAGTAAATTTATGGATGACACATTTTCAGGGTAAACTATAGCTCCAATTCGAAATAAATCCAATTGATTAAAACTAAAGCGGATCACTTCTTTAATCGCCTCTGAACCATAGCCCATCCTCCAATAGTCGGGATGAAGCTCATAACCAATTTCTGCACGCTTATTTTTTAGATGTAAACCATTAAGACCAACAGTTCCGATGATCCTTTGATTTTCCTTTAATTTGATACCCCAGCGGATCCCACGTTTATCAACCAGGTTCTTATGAAACATATCAATTAATCTTGAAGCTTCGACAGGTAAAGTAAAACGATTTGTTCCATAAAAACGAGTCACTTCTTCTAATGATAAAATCTCGTATAGATAATCAACATGCTGATGTGTTAATTCAATTAATTTAAGTCTTTTCGTATTTAAAATGGGAAAAGTCATGGCAACCCTCTCTATTTATCCCTTTACCCGTATACTCAACAAGAGTGGTAAAAGGGGATTTCCAAATGAATACTAAATTTTTCTGTTAACTATTAGTGTATAATGGCTTATAAGAAATTTCCATTAAATTTTGAATAAATTTATTGAACATTTTATCTTACATAATGGTAAGATGTGTGGAGAAAATCATTTCTTAGATTGACCCTATTCAAAAAATGAATGCCTAATAGATTAGAAGGTGTGCAAATGCAAAAAGCAGAGTATATAAATTTAATAGAAACAGAATTATTACCAAGAATACAATTAACGTCTGACAGTCCGTTTGACCCTATCATTGTAAAAAATATGTCACCGTTATGGAAAACGATCGGGCGCGGCAATTATGCTGGGGTCTTTACACTTGATGCACATCCAGAGTGGGTGGTAAAAGTTTATGGTCGAAGCCCCGAGGAGCTTAAAAAAGAAATTGATGTTTACAAGAGGTTAGGAAACCATAAAAGTTATTCTTCACTTTATGATTATGGTGAAAATTATTTAATCCTAAAAAAGCTTAACGGTATTACCTTGTTTGATGCTGTGGTAAAGGGAGTTCCAATCCCTGAAGCTGTCATAAAGGATATTGATTCAGGTTTGGATTATGCGAGGTCAGTTGGATTAAATCCCTATGATGTTCACGGCAAGAATGTCGTCATGTTTGAGGGGAGAGGTTATATTGTTGATATTTCTGATTTTTATAAACAAGGGTACTGCAAAAAATGGAAAGATTTAAAAAAAGCTTATTACAAGATTTATTTACCATATATATATAAATATCATCCTCCTATCCCATTTTTTATCGTCGATGCGGTGCGAAAAGGATATCGGATGTATCGTCGTTTGAAAAAAAAGTAATAAAGAAAAATAAAAATTAGCGAGGTGAAATTATGGATGATCGTCAATTTCGAAACGCAATGGGAAAGTTTGCAACAGGGGTAACGGTGGTCGCAACGGAAGTGGCTGGAAATGTCCATGGAATGACTGCGAATGCATTCATGTCTGTTTCTCTAAATCCAAAACTTGTCGTAATCTCAATTGCTGAAAAAGCACAAATGCTTGAAAAAATAAAACAAAGTAAAAGCTTTTCAGTCAATATACTTGCGGCAGATCAACAAGAATTATCAATGATTTTCGCGGGACAGTCGAAAAATCAACAAGAAATTGTGTTTGACCGCCTCGAGGGTATACCTGTTTTACCAAGAGCAACTGCTCAAATTGTTTGCGAAGTATCAGCGGAGCATGATGAAGGTGATCACACACTTTTTATTGGCAAAGTAACCAATCTTAAAGTTGAAGATTCTGAGCCATTAATCTATTTTAGTGGAAAATACCGATTGTTAGCAGAGGAGTAATTGGTGGGTTAAGCAGATTGGTTAGTTTTTTACTAATTTTTGAAAAGATTATAAAAAATAGACTCGATAAGCAAAGATTATCAGTAAAATTTTACTTGATAACGATATGTAAAAAATGCCCTGAAATTTTCAGGGCATTTTTTAGTGTTTTCGCGAAATAACGACTCTAATTCTAAAAATAAAAAATATTTAGAATATATTGACAAGCATTTATTAGGTATGTAGAATTACAGTTAGTAAAAGAAAGCGCTTTTTTTACCGTTTTATACAATTAAAAAAGTAATAAACGTAAAATTAAAATTTTAGTTCTGTTGTTTTGATGGCCAACAAAACAACCTGCTCGAAATTTTTATTTTATTTTGAAAGCGGATTCATTATCTATTTCAAAACATTTATGAAATGATATGGGAGGTTTAACAATGGCAGTAAAGACCATCAGCAGAAATTTTCTTAAGTTTTTGGTTGTTATTCTTGCTTTCCAAGATGTAGCTGCAGGGGTAGCAGGATCAATAATGGCTGACATCATTAAGGCATTTCCGCAATATGACCCCACAATTGTTATGTTAGTTGCTACTTTCCCAGGATTAATACAAATTGTTCCTGCTCTCTTTTATGGTAAACTTTCCAAAATGTTCAAGAAGCGAACACTATTGTTTGTCGGCTTAAGCCTCTTCATCATCGGAGGAGTCCTTCCAACATTTATTGATAACCTATGGTTGATAATTGCTATGAGAGGGATATTAGGACTTGGTGTCGGGATTACAATGCCGTTATCGGTGGACGTTATAACAGATTTCTTTGATGGAAGAGAAAGAGATTTCTTGATTGGATTTGGTACATCAACGATTGCCTGTATCGGAGCGATTTTTTTCCAATTGGTTGGAGGGATCTTAGCGGATGCTTATGGGTGGCATTATGGTTTCCTAACCTACCTGTTCCCTATTTGGATTCTTGCTATTACAATCCTTTACCTGCCCGAGCCTGAGAAGAAACAGGTATCTAAAGCCGATAGTAATCAGGCAGCCGTAAAAATTAAATTGCCAAAAGCAATCTATTGGGTAAGTATCGGACAGGTCTTTTATTCAGCGCTAATTTTTGGCTATGTAGTAAATATTTCAGTTGTCATCCAAGCGGATAAATTAGGTAATGCCACAGAAGCTGGTTTGGCAATATCCATCTTTACTTTTGGTACTTTAATAGCTGGTTTCCTTTTTGGGAAGATAAAACACAAACTTCCAACCATGTATTTACCGCTTGCTGTTTTAATGACCGGTGTTGGAATGGCCATCTGTTACTACTCTCCAACTCTAACAATGATCTTAATTGGAAGTGTATTCGGTGGTTTTGCAATGGGAATTGGCATTCCAGGAGTATTTACTAGGGTTTCTGAGTTAACTCCAGTCGGTGCTCCTTCTAGTGTAGGTTTAGTTGTTGCGGGCCAAGGTATTGGAGGGATATTAGGGCCATTTGGATTTCAAGTGATTCAAAATATATTTAACCAAGATATTGGTAGATTCCCATTAGCAGTTAGTGCGATTGGATTAGTTCTGTTAGCTCTCATTTGGGCAATATCGGTAATGAAGCCGAAAAGGGATATTGAGGCTACTTTAAGTCAATGACAAAGAAAAAGCTAAAATGATGAGTAGAAAATTCATCATTTTAGCTTTTTATATGAAAAAAATTATTGCATGAGAGGGGACGAATGATGGGGAATTCATTACAAAGATTACAAAATAAAGTGGCGATTGTAAGTGGCAGTACTTCCGGAATTGGCGAAGCAACGGCTAAATTATTTGCTGCAGAGGGTGCAAAAGTTGTAGTTGTCGGAAGAAGAAGGGAAAACGGAGAGAGAATCGTTGATTTCATCAATAGCCAGGGGGGAGAAGCGATTTTCGTACAGACAGATATGACGGACGAAGAAAAAATCATAAATTTAGTAGATTGTACGTTAGAGAGATTTGGTCAAATTGATATTCTTATCAATAATGCAGGGAGAATTATTGAAAAACCATTTATTGAATTAACAACCAGTGATTGGGATGAATTCGTTGCACTTGATGCGTATTCTTATTTCCGTGCCATGCAGTTGGTCCTCCCGCATATGGAAAAACGGTCTTCAGGAAACATTGTCAATGTGACCTCTTTATCTGCAGTCAGTGTCATGCCTACCCATGCCCTCTATAGTTTTGTTAAAGCAGGAATCACCCATATGTCAAAGGTAGTAGCTGCTGAGTATGCCGGAAAAGGCATCAGGGTGAATTGCTTATTGCCGGGAGTGGTCTATACGGAAATGATTGCCGATAATCCGAATACCCCTCACATGGAAAAAATCATCCCATTGGGCAGAATGTCCACACCAGAAGAACAGGCAAAAACAATTTTATTCATGGTTTCTGATGAATCATCCTATATGACCGGTACATCCATCGTATCTGATGGCGGTGTAAGAGGAATATAGACATCAATCCAAAAAGCAAAGGGGGATATAAAATGCTGTTAAAAGATAAAATAGCCGTTATAACTGGTGGAGCAAAGGGCATGGGAGAAGCTACATCTAAAAAATTCGCCGAACAAGGCGCGACCGTAGTCATTGCCGATTTGGATTTTAATGCTGCCCGAATCGTCGCAGATAACATCCAAACAGGCGGCGGGCAAGCGCGTGCCTATAATCAGGTGGACGTTACGGATCAATCAATGATTAAAGCAACAGTAGATCAGACGATGGAGGAATTTGGCAGAATTGATATTTTAGTAAATTGTGCAGGAGGTACCTTTGGTGCTAACGGGAGCAGTGAAAATATTAACATGAAGGATTGGGACAGAACCATAAAGTTAAATCTTAATGGTACCCTTAATCCAATTATGGAAATTTTACCGTACATGAAAAAACAAAGGTATGGAAAAATCGTTAATTTCTCTTCGATAGGGGCATTCAATGCTTATACGGTTGTCCTGCATTACCATGCTGCCAAAGGTGCGGTGGAGAGTCTTACCCATAATCTCGCCTTTGAACTTGCGCCGCTAGGAGTCCATGTTAACGTCATTTCGCCAGGTCCGATTATGACTCCTTTTTGGGATGAATTAATGCCTCCTAGTCCTGAACGAGATCAATTTACAGCAGCACTTGCCAAAAAAGAAGTTCCGATGCAAAGAATGGGGAGAGCTGAGGATATTGCAGGTGTGTGCTTATTCTTAGCGTCAGGATTATCGGACTATGTGACAGGACAGAAAATCTTTGTTGGCGGCGGCATGGGTAACATCCTATCCCATAATTCTACCTTCCTATCATCCGATGAAAATAAACAGGTTAATAAATGATAGACTGTGCAGAAAGGGGAGAGTTGATTGAAGAGATTAGAAGGTAAAGTGGCTATAATCACGGGCGCCAGGATCAACTTCGGCACATTGGCTGAGCTAGATTGCTAGAATAATTTCTAACATATAAAGTTTTCAGAATTTATTGACAAGAATAAACAACCCGAGGTAAAATTATAGTCAGTTAAAGAAAGCGCTTTTATTACCATTTTAACCACTATATTCATAGTTATAACATGTTACTGAAATTTTAGATCCAAGAGAATTAATGATAAAAATTATTTTACAAAGTGAGGGTAACGAATATGACAGTAGTTGAAACAAAGAAGGTTCAAACAGGAAACTATCAAACCTTTATCCATGAAGGTGGTGACAACTCCTCTGAAACGATCATCTTTCTTCATGGAAGCGGACCAGGGGTAAGTGCTAAATCAAACTGGCAGCACATATTACCACATTTTAATGAGAAATTTCACGTAGTGGCACTTGATATTTTCGGTTTTGGCAATACCGATCATCCTGAGGTCTATCCGAAAAATGGTGTAGAGTGGATGAATGAGCGGATCAAACAGGTATTGCTGTTAATGGATAATTTAGGGGTTGAAAAGGCCAACTTAGTTGGGAATTCCCTCGGTGGTGTCATTGCCCTTCATCTGCTCATGTATGCACCGGATCGATTTGATAAAGTAGTATTGATGGGGGCTGGCGGCGGTTTAACAGAACCAACTCCAGAACTTGCAAAACTAGCAAACTTCCATAAAGACCCAGATCCAGTTGCATTCAAAAATTTATTAAGCTGGTTCTTATTTGATAAAAGCATCCTTGAAGATGAATTGGAGAACATTGTGTCTGAGCGATTAGAGCTATTTTTAAAGCCCGAAGTTCGCAGATCATATGAGGAGAATTTCTCGAAATCACATTTGTCGGATATGCTTATCCCGCCTTCAGCACTGAAACAAATGGACCATTCTATTTTACTAATTCACGGACATGCTGACCGTTTTGTACCACTCCAAAGCAGCCTATATGTAATGGACTATTTGCCAAATGCACAGCTGCATGTCTTTAAGCGCTGTGGACATTGGGCGCAAGTCGAACAAAAAGAAAGATTTATCAAATTAACATCGGATTTTTTCAATGGTGACCTATAAACGAAAACTAACACACCCTTGATCGTCATTATAATAGATTAGGATAAAACTCTAGTATATCCTAAAGTGACAATAGACACTCGCTAGTGAATTGAAATATTATAGGGGTAACTAATCCTAGAAAATAGCAGGTGTATGATATGAAAATTGATAAGGCTTATCGCTATATTAAAAGATTAATCATTGAAGGAATCTGGGAACCAGAAACCTCGATAAATGTGAATGAGATTACGGAAAAACTAAATATGAGCCGGACACCCGTCCACAAGGCATTATCTAAACTTGAGCAAGAAGGATTTCTCACAATTATTCCGCAGGTTGGTGTCTTCGTAAAAAGACCTGACCCAGAAGATGTTTTAGAACGATTATTGGTTTGTGCCAATTTAGATGCATTAATGACTGAGCAGGCTGCATTAAATCTGAACGAAGAGGAATTTCATTTTTTGGAAGAAATCTTAACAAAAATGGATAATCCTAGGTTATCAGCTGATGAATACTCTAGCTTAAATATTGATTTTCATCGCACCATTTATGAAGCCTCAAAGTTAACTTATACCTTTAATCTCGCGAAGACACTTTGGGATTACCTGAATTTTGTAGGAAACCCAGAAGAATTATTCACGGATGAGCGAAGAAAACAGTCTCAAACGGAGCATTGGATCATTTTTTATAGTCTACGAGAAAAGGACAGTAAAATGGCCAAAAGATTAATGGAGAAACATATGCGTCGAGTAGCTAAGCTTGTAGGAGAAAAATATCAGGACATTGATTTAAACCAACGTGTATTTAACTAATTCCACGGGCTAATGAAAAAAGGAACAACCACTATTTTGCGGGGGGTACTCTAATGGAACAAAGTGTGTTGGATACAAAAAAAGAATTGGTAGAAAAGGCCAGGTCCCTGATTCCAAAATTACGTGAATATGGGGAAGAAATTGAAAAGACTAATTCATTACCCAAAGCTATTATTGATGATATGCAAAATGAAGGTACGTTAAAGGTATTACGTCCACATCTATTTGGCGGTTTTCAAACAGATATGCGGACATATACAGAGGTTGTCACTGAAATATCTCGTGGAAACGGGTCGGCAGGCTGGTTTGTCGCACTTAGTAATATTAGGGATTATATGATTTCTTATACGTTTGGAGAAAAAGCTTTAAGCGAAATTTACAAACAAGGAGAAGATGTCGTCCTAGCCGGAAACTTTAAGCCAATCAAATGTGACATCAAAAAGGTAGATGGCGGCTATTTTATCGAGGAAGCGCAGTGGCCGTTTGTATCAGGAAGTCCACATGCTGACTGGTGTTACTTTGGGTTTCCAATCTTCGATGAAAACGGCGGCGTAGAAATGGCCATTATGGTTATACCTCGTCACGAATTAGAAATCCTTGACGACTGGTATGTAATGGGTCTAAAGGGATCGGGCAGTAATAGCTGTCATATTAAAAATGTGTTTGTACCAGATCACCGTGTCTCATTGGATCGTCTAGCCAGTAAAGGCCATTATCTCATTGAGCCACTAAAAGATGTCGCCTTATACAGGTCATCATTTGTTCCTTCACTAACTTTGTCGATTGTAGCTCCTGCGTTGGGACTCGCAAAGGCCGCAATGGATTTGTTTATGGAAAGGCTTCCAAAAGCGGGTATAGGAAATACCTTCTATAACAAACAAGCTGAAGCACCTATAACACATCACCAAGTTGCCCAAGCGCAGCTGAAAATTGATTCAGCTGAGATGCATCTTTATCGAGCAGTAGATAAGATTGATTCCTATGCCGAGCGTGGGCAGGTAATGGATAAAAATGAAATTGTTAAAGTAAAAGCAGACTTTGGTTATGTGAACCAATTATGTAAAGAAGCGATTGATCTGCTAGTTGCTGGGGTTGGCTCGATGTTCACATATGAGACAAACCCAATTCAAAGAGTTTATCGAGATTTTCTAACCATGCACTTACATGGCTTCATCACTCCATCAAGTTTAATTGAAACTTATGGTAGAGTCTTGTGTGGACAAGAACCGAATACTTATTTTGTTTAATATCCTTCTACTAATCTTTTCAAAAGTGCAACCTGAAATATCTGACTAGTACCAAAAGTGTATTTATTATTAATTTTTTTGAAAATTAGGAGGTATATGGTATGAGTTTACCAGAAATCGCAAAATTAGGGCACGTGGCATTAGTATCAACGGATCTTGACAAATCACTTTGGTTCTTCAAAGAGTTAATTGGTCTTGAAGAAACAGAAGTAGTTAACGGTACCCATTATTTACGCGCATGGGGTGATTTTGAACATCATACGCTTTCAATTACTGCAGGAGAGAAGTCGTATGTAGACCACATTGCCTGGCGGACAAAACGACCGGAAGATGTTGAAGGATTTGCCCAACTTCTAAAGGAAGCAGGGACCGAAGTAAATTGGGTTGAAGCGGGTGTAGAGGCGGGGCAAGGAAGAGCGATTCGTTTCCAATTGCCAAGTGAGCATCGCTTTGAAATTTATTATGACATGGAAAAAACATTAGCAGAGCCGTCCAAACGGTCCGTGTTAAAGAATCAGACGTATAAATCATGGGCACGCGGTGTTTCTCCTCGAAGAATTGACCATGTCAATATTCTGTCATCCTTAAAGGCAAATGTCATTTCTGATTATTTAATAGAAAAGCTAGGTTTTAAAATGAGGGAATGTGTTCAAGCACCAGATGAATCTTTAATTGGTGCTTGGTTAAGTGTCACACCATTGGTACATGATATCGCAGTAAGCCATGATCCATTTTCACCATCAACACATCAAATACACCATTTGTCATACTGGCTTGATAATGCCCAAGACCTTCTTCGTGCAGCCGATATCTTAGCTGAAAATGGGATCAAGTTTAAAGGTCCTGGTAAACACGGTATTTCCCAAGCTATGTACATTTACGTTGTCGACCCAGGCAGCGGAGTCCGCTTAGAGTTGTTTACCAATGGGTATTTAATCTTTGAACCAGACTGGGAGCCTATCGTGTGGACATTGGATGAAATGGATGTTGGTTTTACCTTCTGGGGTGATCAAACGGACACACTACCAGAAAACAATCCGACGATCGAAGCATAAGAGTTTAATAGATAATTTAAGATAACATAATCGGAAAAGTAGAAAGGGGTTTTTAGAATGGATGATCGATTATTTAGAACCGCGATGGGAAAATTTGCAACAGGTGTAACCGTTATTGCAACGGATGTCGAGGGTGATGTGCATGGAATGACTGCAAATGCCTTCATGTCCGTGTCACTCAGTCCAAAGCTAGTTGTCATCTCGATTGGGGAAAAAGCTAAAATCCTTGAGAAAATAAAACAAAGTCAAACATTTTCAGTCAATATTTTAGCTGCAGATCAACAGGAACTTTCAATGATTTTTGCTGGACAAATAAAAGAGCCACGGGAAGTCATTTTTGACCGTCTTGATGGGAAACCAGTATTAGCCGGTGCCGTCGCCCAAATTGCCTGTGAAGTATCTGCTGAACACGTAGAAGGGGATCATACTCTTTTTATCGGAAAGGTGACTGGTATTAAGCTTGAAGATGCTGAACCACTTCTTTTTTATAGCGGACGCTATCGTACCTTATTAGAGGAATCATCTGTTACATCAAATTAAAAAAAATCACAACCATGCTTTAAAAGCATCGACATAAAGGAGTAATGGTAATGGATATTCAAAAAGCTGCTACAGCACTAATGGAAGCGGAAAGTGAGAAACAGCCGATTGCTCCCTTTACTTCATCCACAGAAGAAATTTCTGTGGATGAAGCCTACCAAATTCAGCTGCACCAAATTCATCATAAAGTGGATAAAGGTGCAGTAATTGTTGGGAAAAAAATTGGTCTAACAAGTAAAGCAATGCAGGATATGTTTAATGTGAACGAGCCTGATTATGGGCACCTTCTTAATGACATGATCTATGAGGATGGAGAGACGATTGGACTAAATCAGTTTATCCAGCCAAAGATTGAATTCGAAATCGCCTTTGTCTTAAAAAAAGATTTAAAGGGTCCTGGAGTAACAATGAATGACGTCATTGAAGCAACCGATTACATCGTACCGGCACTCGAAATTATTGACAGTCGGATTAGAAACTGGCAAATCAAGTTCGAAGATACGGTAGCAGACAATGGCTCTTCAGCAGGGGCGGTTATCGGAAAAACATCTGCTAAGATAGATGGGCTTGACCTCACCAAAATTGGCATGAACGTATATAGGAATAATCAATTTTTAGACTCTGCTGTAAGTGCAGCAGTAATGGGGAATCCCGCGCAAGCCGTTGCTTGGCTTGCTAATGCCCTAGGTAATTACGGTATCTCTCTATATGCTGGTGAAATTATTCTTGCTGGGGCTCTTTCAAAGGCGATAGTCATTGAGGATGGGGATACATTCACAGCAGAATTTGAACAGTTGGGTTCAGTATCAGCGAGCTTCAAACGAAACCGATAAAAATTAAAAAACACTAGTTCGAATTATGTTTGAAGACTCCTTGTATATCGTTATGTGAGGAGTCTTTATTGTAAGAAAAAAAATTCCATAAAATGAGGGGTAGCAAAATGGGTATTAAAGTTGTTAGATTCGAAAAGGAACAAAAAGAGCAATGGGGAGTGGTATCAGGAGATCAAATCCGCCTTTTATCAGGTACATACCAAAGTTTAGCTGATTTTTTGGAGCATGGGAAAGAAGAAGCTCGTACCATCAATGCTCAAGATAATACAGTATGTGTTGCATTAAATGAAGTGACCATTTTGAGTCCAGTGACAAAGCCAGCACAAATCGTTTGTCAGGGAGTCAATTACTCAGAGCATCGTGCTGAGACGGGAATGGAAGCTGCACGAGCTCCTTTTAATATGATTTTTAGCAAAGCTGACAGTTCCCTTTGCGGCGCCACTAGCGAAATTGTAAGGCCGCGCGATGTTAAGCTACTAGATTATGAATTGGAACTTGGTCTGGTAATCGGAACAGAAATCTCAGAGGCTTCAGATATAACAGACGAAAACCTTCATCAGTATATCGCCGGGCTGGTGATTGTTAATGATGTTTCTGCGCGAGATGTTCAGCTTTCTCAGGGGCAATGGTTGAAAGGTAAGAGCTACCGAACTTTTTGTCCAACAGGTCCTTATCTTTATTTGCTCGACAAGGAAGAACTGCCATTGATTCATGATCTTGAGTTAAATCTTTGGGTGAATGATGAATTAAGGCAATCTGCCAATTCAAATCAACTGCTTTACAAACCGGCAGAAACCCTTACAGAGCTCTCGGAAATTATGGATTTATCCCCTGGGGATCTGATTGTTACTGGAACTGCAGGCGGGGTTGCACTAAATTTAACTCCACAAGTATTGGAACTTTTATCAAACATGGCTATTCCTTATCAACAAAAGTTGGATTTACTTGAAGAGGGACAGTTAATCAGTGGAAAATACCTGAAGGATGGCGATGTCATTCGCTGCCAAATTCGTAGCTCAAATGGATTAATTGATCTTGGCGAACAAATAAATAAAGTCGTTCCAAGTATAAAGAAAAGCCATGTAAACTCCTTTTAACCCTTAAATTGAGAGGGGGAATTAATATTGAATAACGTAGCCCAATCATATAAACCTAGCTCCACAGAAGATGGAAATAAAAAAATCCTTTCAACTTCTGCTGCTTTTGGACTCCTAAGGAAAGGATTAATAGAGAATCTAGGGACTAAAAGAGCAAAAGGGTTTCTACTTCGTTATGGTTGGAATTTAGGTGTTAGTGATGCAGATGAAGCAATGAAAACAAGTTCATCGATCAATGACCTTCTTAATCAAGCATCGATTCTTCATTTAAGCACGGGGCATTTTAGAGACATGAAGTCCGAAAGAATAATCGAAATGAGTGATGCAGAAACCATTAAATCGATCCTTGGCAAAGGAAAATGGATTGACTCATTTGAAGCCATGGAGCATATCAAGCACCATGGCCAATCAGAAGCACCGGTATGTCATACCTTGACAGGATATGCAAGCGGTTATATGTCAACTGTCTGCAGGAAGAGTGTCATTGTTAAGGAAATTAGCTGTATTGCTATGGGAGATGCTGAATGCTGCTTCGAAGCAAGATTGCAAGAGGATTGGGGAAATGAAATTCAAGAGGAACTTAAATTCTATCATGAAAGTAATATCATCGATGAACTGGAGTATACTTATGAGCAATTGTTAGAGCAGCGGAATTTTATCGAAACCGTATCTAAATTTCATAAGAAATTAACGGAAAGTGTTTCGAATGGAAGCAATCTTCAGGATATTGCTGATAGCACTTTAAAATTATTGAGAATCCCAATTTCTATTGAAGATTTAAGCTTCCAAAAAATTGTTTACTCAGGGCTGACAGATGAGCAATATATTAGTCTTAATAACAACCTAAAAGAGAATTTAATTCGAAAAAATAGGAATAATCACAACCTGCTGCCATTATTTAATGAAACGACTAGAATAAAGACAGAAAATCAGGAACGTTTGATTACGCCCATTATTGTCCAAAAAAAAGTAATTGGATATTGTACCTTTTTTTATATAAATGACCTAGGGAAAAGTGCGGAAACGGATATTATGTTTATAGAGAGGGTTGCCAATGCCGCCTCATTGTACCTTTTAAACGAAAAAACAAGTTTTGAAGCACTTGAAAAAATGAAGGGGTATTTTTTAGAACAAATCCTTAAGGGGCAATATTCCTCCAAGGAGGAAATTATCAAGCGTGGCTGGCATATGGGCTTTAACCTTGAGAACCCTTTTTATATTGCCGCAATTGATTATAAAGAGAAGGGAATGACCACCCAGAATAGCTTTGATCACTATGACCAAATATTAGAGACCATTGCCAAGTATCTCGATATCCAAGGATATAAAGCGTTAATTGGTCAGTATGAGGGTCAGATTATAATGCTGATACCCGAAACAGCAAATATTATCGCTGTAATGGAAAAAATCCTGAAACATATTGAAACAACGTATTCATCTTATCATTATAAAGTCGGGATAAGCGATAAATCCGAGGATATTGAGAGTATATTGGATTATTTCGAAGAGTCATTAATTGCCTTACGGATGTCCACAGATAAAAAAATTAATGGTTTTAAAGATTTAGGGATAGTTGGTGTCCTAATAAATTCAAAAAATGTAAGCGGGATTAAGAAAATCGCAAAACAAGAATTAGGACCACTATATAAATTAAATGATGTGAAACAAAAAGAGTTACTGAAAACACTCTATGTCTTTTTATCCAATGGTGGAAAACTTCAGCAGACGATGGATGACCTTTCCTTATCTATGAGTGGTCTAATGTATCGAATCAATAAGATTGAAACGCTCATCAATAAAGATTTGCGGGATTCTTCCCAAAGCTATCAGCTCTTGCTAATTCTTGACTCACTGATGGCATTAGGAGAGCTAGAAATATAAACAACTAAGGGCAGTCCTAATCGGATTGCTCTTATTTATTGAGTTCATCATTTGATAAAAACCAACAAAAACAACTTGAAAATAGTTTAAACTCCAATAGTTTTTACTCTAGATGTAATATACAGAATTTCCTAAAATATAAAAATGTAAGCACTTTCAAATTCAAGCTATTTATAGGGAGGAATTTATTTGAATCAAGGACAATCTATTAATCTGATTGAAAAAAGCACGGTGAAGAAAACAATGAAGAGAATTTTACCATTTATTTTGCTTTTGTATGTGGTTGCCTTTTTAGACCGAGTCAATATGGGTTATGCAGCCTTACAGATGAATGCGGATTTGTCATTAACAGCTGAAGTATTTGGCTTGTTGTCTGGTCTATTTTTTATCAGTTATTTCCTCTTTGAAGTTCCTAGTAATATGATTTTGAATAAGGTGGGGGCACGGTTGTGGATTGCCCGTATTATGATTACTTGGGGAATTGTCGTTATGTTACAAGGCTTTATCCAATCAGCAACCCACTTATATATATTACGCTTTTTACTGGGTGCAGCTGAAGCAGGATTTGTCCCAGGGATCATACTATATTTAACATATTGGTTTAGGGCACGGGAACGCGGGAAAGCAACAGCGCTCTTTTTTGTTGCCTTGCCATTAAGTGCGTTGATCGGTGCCCCGTTGTCAACTTGGATCATGGATACAATTTCATGGAGTGGTTTGGCGGGGTGGAGATGGATGTTTATCTTAGAAGGTGTGCCAGCTGTTATTTTAGGGGTTGTGGTTATATTTTATTTGACCAATAAACCTGCTAACGCAAAATGGTTAACGACGGAAGAAAAAGCTTGGCTTGAGGGAGAATTAGATAAGGAACGAAAACTAAGTGCCAAGTTAAATAAAACCTCTCATCTTGGCATGTTGAAAGAGTCAAAATTGTGGAAATTAGCTTTATTTAATATCGCTGGTTTTATTGCAGTGAATGCACTCTCTTATTGGATGCCAACCATTATTAAAACTTTATCTTCATCTTCAACAACTAACTTACAAATTGGCTGGTTAGCTATGATTCCATCGATTGTTGCGATTCCGTCGATTCTTTTTACGGGATGGAATGCAGATCGAACGAACTCACTCAAATTGCATTTAGGAGCAAGTGTGTTTATTGCCATGGTTGGATTCATTGGCTGTGCTTTTGTATCAAGCGTTCCATTTATGGTCTTAATGCTCTCCATTACCTCCGCTGGTTTATATGGTATATCAGGTACTTTTTATGCATATATCACTTTCTTCTTCTCAGAATCTACTGCACCTGTTGGCATTGCTTTAGTAAGCACTCTTTCCTCATTAGGCGGTTTCGTTGGACCCTATATAATGGGTGTTTTCACTTTTAAACAAGCAATGTTTATTATAGCTGGATTCCTGCTTATCAGTTTAATCACACTCACAACACTTAAATTATCGAAGAAAGATCAGAATGAAATGGAAGACAAAATAGTCGTAGAAATATAATTAAAAAACCAATAAAAACTATCTAAAAATAGTAGGAAGTCAGATGATTTTTTCTCTAGATTAAAATTATTGAATTTTCTAAAATTTAGATAGGGTTAAAATATAAAAAATGAAAGGGGTTACATTCTATTGGATGTTCCCATGATTGTTTTATTTACAGAAGGAGGAGATTTTCAAAATGGCAAACATTACTCAACAATTAGTTAAAACGGATAACTTTGAAACATTTGTAAATCGAGCGGGTGAGGGGAATTCTGAAACTATATTATTCTTACATGGCTCAGGACCTGGTGTTTTCGCTTGGGCTAACTGGCGATACGCATTAAATGCATGCGGTGAAACATATGACTGTATTGCTCCAGACCTGCTTGGCTTCGGACAGAGTGGACATCCAGAGTCAACTCCAAAGAACAGACAGGGATGGATGGACCTTTGGGTAAATCAGTTGATTGAACTGCTGGATCGCTACGGGATACAAAAGGCTCACGTGGTTGGGAATTCGTTAGGCTGTTCCATTGCATTGGAACTATTACTAGAATATCCTGAACGTTTTGGCCGGGTTGTCTTAATGGGACCTGGAGGGACACCGAATACAAAGCTAAGTCATGAACTAGCTCGTGCAAAGGGCTTCTACGACAATCCATCTGAGAAGAAAATGCGTCAAATTATGGGCTGGTTCGTGTATGATGTGGAAAAACTTGCTCCAGAAATTGACTCACTTGCTGCTACGCGATATGAGACAGCGATGCGTCCAGAAATCCATCTTTCTAACGAATCTATCTTTGCAACAGCAGCTGTCCCTGTGCCAGTAACTGCACTTAAACGGATCAAAAATCCAATATTACTTGTTCATGGACGTGACGATATGGTTTGCTCGGTTGAATCTAGCTATTACCTACTCTCACATCTCCAGAATGTTCAATTGCATGTATACGGTCAATGCGGCCACTGGACGCAAATTGAGAACCAAGAAAGCTTTAATAATTTAATTCAAAACTATTTCTCTAGTACAATTTAAAAAACATTAGGAGCGGAGGTATAAAGATGACTTTACCAGAGATTGCAAAGTTAGGACATGTAGCACTCGTCACACCGGATTTGGAAAAATCTTTATGGTTTTTCAGGGATGTTATTGGATTAGAAGTAACAGAAGAAAAAAACGGGACCTATTACTTACGTGCATGGGGCGACTTTGAACATCACTCTCTTTCTTTAACAGCAGGAGAGAAAGGGTATGTTGATCATATCGGCTGGAGAACGAAACGTCCGGAAGATGTGGAGGGCTTTGCCCAGCTGCTTGAGAAAGCCGGAACAGAGGTTAACTGGATTGAAGCGGGCGAAGAAGCTGGTCAAGGACGAGCGATACGCTTTAAACTGCCAAGCCAGCATTCTTTTGAAATTTACTATGATGTGGACAAGCCTAAGGCAGATGAAAAAAGACGTTCCGTCTTAAAAAATCAAACGTACAAAGCATGGGCGCGCGGCTGCTCGCCAAGGCGATTTGACCATGTAAATATTGCTACTTCCATGGATGTCGGTGAAATTCTCGATTACTTAGGCAGCCAATTAGGATTTAAGCTTCGTGAATATGTGAGATACCATGAAAAAACGACCGTTGCAGGCTGGATGAGCGTCACTCCTTTAGTTCACGATATTGCAGTTATTTCAAGACCGCAAGCAGAAACACCAAACCAGCTTCATCACATTTCCTATTGGCACGATAGCGCTCAAGATATCCTAAGAGCAGCTGATATTTTGGCTGAAGCAGGTATCAAATTTATTGGGCCAGGTAAACACGGTGTTTCGCAGGCGTTTTATCTCTATGTATGTGACCCAGGCAGCGGCTGCCGTGTGGAGTTATTTAGCGGATCCTATTTAATTTTTGAACCAGACTGGGAACCGGTCGAGTGGACGGAGGAAGATCACTCGATTGCTAACACCTATTGGGGAGAAACCGTAAGCGATAAGGAGTTGAATAAACCAACGATCGAAGCGTGATTTATAGGCTGACTCAGGAAATAGCTTGAGTCAGTTTTTTTGGAAAGCGAGGGACAGTTTTGTGACGGAAAACAAAATCTATGAAACTGATATTGTTGTAGTAGGGGCAGGGAATGCCGCCATGTGTGCTGCAATAGCTGCACGGGAAAATGGTGCCAATGTCATTGTGCTTGAAAAAGCTCCAGAGGTTGAAAAAGGGGGCAATAGCACGTACACGCATGGCTCCATTCGTTTTGCCTATAAGGATGTCGAAGAGTTAAAACAAATTATGCCGGACCTTACGCAGGAAGATCTAGACATGACAGATTTTGGGGCTTATACGGAGGAAGAATTTTTTGATGATATGTGCCGTATAACGGAATATCGTACTGACCCAGAGCTTGCCTCCCTCTTAACAAGTAAAAGCTTCGAAACAATGAAATGGATGCAGTCCCATAAGGTAAGGTGGGTGCCAATCTACGGGCGCCAAGCCTTTAAGGTGAATGGCATTTTTAAATTTTGGGGTGGAATGATTGTTGAATCCGTAGGGGGTGGGCCAGGTTTAGTTGGAGCACTCCACGCTGAAGCAGAGAGTTTAGGTGTTCAAGTTTTATTTAATGCAATGGCGACCGAACTCATTCACGATGATGATGGCGTACATGGAGTCGTTTTTAAGCATAATGGGAAAACAACAGAAGTTCATGCGAAAGCGGTTATCTTAGCATCTGGTGGTTTTCATGCCAACCCTGAAATGAGAACTCGATACTTAGGTCCCAATTGGGATTTAGCTAAAGCAAGAGGGAGCCGTTTTAATACCGGTGAGGGCATTCAAATGGCGCTAAATATTGGAGCTCTTGCAGCTGGAAACTGGTCAGGCTGTCATTCGGTTGGTGGAGATCGTTATCTTCCAGAATTTACAGAAGGATTTCAAAAACTCAGTTATCCCTTTGGCATCATCGTTAACGCAGAAGGAAACCGTTTTGTTGATGAGGGAGCTGACTTTCGAAACTATACGTATGCGAAATACGGAAAAATGATTCTTGAGCAGCCAGGACAGTTTGCTTGGCAGGTATTCGATGCTAAAGTAGCAGGGCTTTTACGAGAGGAATATCGGGGACGAAAGGTAACAAAGGTCAAAGCTAATACCTTGGAAGAATTGGCGGATAAGCTTGATGGGGTAGATAAGGAAGGTTTTTTAAAAACGATAGCGGAATACAATGAGGCTGTCAGTAAAAATATACCATTCAACCCAAATATTAAGGATGGCCGTTGTACAGATGGGTTAGCGGTGCGGAAATCCAATTGGGCCAATACCTTGGATGAAGGTCCATTTGAGGCATATGCCGTCACTTGCGGAATTACCTTTACGTTTGGCGGCTTAAAAATAAACACTAATACCGAGGTTCAAGACCTATTGTCCCAATCGATTCCAGGGTTATATGCTGCTGGTGAACTGGTAGGCGGCCTATTCTACTTTAACTACCCTGGTGGTGCGGGCTTAATGGCCGGATCTGTTTTTGGGAAAATTGCCGGAGAAAATGCCTCACGTTTTATTTCACATGTAAAAGAAAAAGAGGAGATGTTTTAATGACGAAACTTAAAGAATTTGACAATATTCTTGTAGAAAAGGCTAGCTCATTAGTTCCGAAATTAAGGGAAAGGGCGAAGGAAACAGAAGAAATTCGTCGAATCCCTGAAACATCAATAATGGAATTAAAGGAAGCAGGTATGTTCAAGCTGCTCCGTCCGAAACGATATGGCGGCTTACAAACCAATATGAAGACCTATGCAGATTGTATTGTCGAGATTTCTCGGGGCTGTGCTTCAACTGGCTGGATTGTAGCGCTCTGTGCGATTCGGGAACTAATGGTCGCTGAATCTTTTACAGAAAAAACGCATCTGGAGATTTTTGGAGAAAATGAGGAAGATGTTCTATTTGCTGGGGTTTATGAACCAAGAAAATGCATTGCGAAGAAAGTGGTTGGCGGGTATTTGGTTGAAGAAGGATTTTGGATGTTTTGCTCTGGCTCCCTTCATGCGACATGGGGATACTTTGGGATGGCGATTACAGACGAGGACGGAAAATTAGTCGATCAAGCTTTAATGACGGTGCCATTTGATGAGTTAGAAATCATGGATGATTGGCATACGATGGGCTTAAAAGGAACAGGCAGCAACAGTGTTAAAATGACCAATGTTTTTATCCCAGAACATCGTTGCGTTTCATTTTCTGAAGTTTTGAACGGAAATTTTAATTCACAGCACCTGCGTGATATTCCACTATATAATTCGGCACTCTTTCCATCCCTGATCTTATCATTAGGTTTGCCTGGCTTAGGGGTGGTGAAGGCTGCAATGGATTTCTTCCAGGAATTCCTTCCCAATCGAAGAGCTAGTCATATTGGGGTTGAATACTCCAAAGATGCCACAAGCACCCATCTTCTGTTGGCTGATGCCTCTTTAAAAATTGATACCGCTGAAATGCATTATTATCGTGTCGTTCATGAGATTGATTCCTGGGCGGAAAGCGGGAAACACATGGATCGTCACGCACGAGTAAAGACATTGGCAGATATCGGTTATGCAAATCAGATGTGTAAAGAGGCTCTCGATATTTTGATGCTCGCTAGTGGATCAGGGTTTGTTTATGAGGGACACCCTCTCCAAAGAATTTTCCGTGATTTTTGGACACTGTATTCACACCGCTCGCTTTCACCAACGATCACAAAAGAAAACTACGGACGGGTTCTGGCAGGATTGGAATCGAATGCCCTTAGATACTAGGAAGAAAGGCGCTATTCGCCAGTAAAAGATGCGTATTCGCCAGTAAAGAAGTGGTACCCGCCAGTAAAAGATGCGTATTCGCCAGTAAAGAAGTGGTATCCGCCAGAAAATAGCAGCTATCCGCTAGTAATGGAAGGTTATCCGCCAGATAAGCACCTAAATCAAATTTTAGGTGTTTTTTTATGGATAAATAACGAAAAAAGGAGATCAAAATTCGATACAAACTTCATGCAAATAAAAAAACCAATAAAAACTATCTAAAAACTGCGCTAACTCAAACGATTTTTACTCTAGATTGAAGTTACCGAATTTTCTAAAATTTAATTATGAACAAAACTTCATTTAATACTTACTAAAATAGATGGGCTAAATCAAATGGGAAGGGAAGAGATGCAATGATGACGAGTACTATCTTGGATGTACAGACTGAACTGGTAGAAAAGGCACGATCGTTTGTACCAAGATTACGTGAACGGGCAAAAGAGACAGAGGAAATTCGGAGAATTCCAGATGCCACAATTAACGAATTAAAAGAGTCCGGCCTTTTCTATATCCTTCGCTCAAAACAATTTGGCGGCTACCAAACAAACATGAGAACGTATACGGATATTGTGACGGAAATCTCCCGTGGCTGTGGATCAACCGGCTGGATTGTTGCCCTATGTTGTATTCGGGAATTGATGATATCGGAATCCTTTTCTGAAATGACGCATCAGGAAATTTACGGATCTGGTGATGATATTGTTTTTTCAGGTGTATTTGAACCAAGAAAGATTCAGGTGAAAAAGGTTGAAGGCGGTTACATCATTGAAGAAGGTTATTGGCCGTTTTGCTCTGGTTCCCTTCATGCGACATGGGGATACTTCGGAATGCCAATTGTCGATGAAGATGGAAACGTCGTTGATCAAGGCTTGATTACTTTACCAATGAGCCAAGTGGAAATTACGGACGATTGGCATGTAATGGGACTTTGCGGCACAGGAAGTAACAGTATCAATATGAAAAATGTTTTTGTTCCAGATCACCGCGTTGTATCCTTTACAGACGCCATTGCTGGAAAGTTTCAATCTAATCATTTTCGAGATATTCCACTCTATAATACAGCACTATTCCCTGCGCTGGCGATGTCAATCGGTGTTCCGGGCTTAGGGATGGCGAAGGCTGCTTTAGAATTATTCATGGAAAAATTGCCAAATCGAAGAGCGGCGAATTTGGGGGTTGAATACCTAAGTGATGCCGTTACCACTCATCATCAAGCTGCAGAAGCATCCCTAAAAATTGAAACCGCTACCATGCACTTTTACCAAGTCGCTGACCACCTTGATGCTTGCGCTGTAAGTGGCGCGTACATGAGTAAATTTGAAAGAGTCAAAGCATTGGCCAATATCGGCTATGCGGTGCAGTCCTGTAAGGAAGCCATCGATATCTTAATCCTTGCAACGGGTTCGGCCTATGTGGGTAATGGGAACCCGATGCAAAGAATCGGACGTGACTTTGCTGCCTTATACACCCACAGAACAGTTTCGCCAATTACCTCCAAAGAAAACTTAGGGCGAGAATTATGTGGTCTTTCAAGCAATACGAAAAATATTTAATAATGATTGAGGCTTAGGTTAAATGATTAGGAGGGAACTGCATGGAAACGATTTATTTGAACCCGGAAAATCTAGCGGACTATCAGCAAAAAGCAAGCCTCAGCGTCATGGCCCTAGGATTTTTTGATGGTATTCATAATGGACACCGTGAAGTGATTAAAACAGCTTTTCAGAAAGCAAAAGAAAGGAATCTTTCACTATCTGTGATGAGTTTCTTTCCACATCCCAGAACAGTTTTATCCAATGGAAAGACACATGTTGATTATCTGATGCCGCTTTCTGAAAAGGAAAAGATATTCTGTGAACTGGGGGTCGACATATTTTATATCGTTGAATTCGATAGAGAATTTGCGTCACTTTCCCCAGAAAAGTTTGCAGCTAAGTATTTAGTTGATCTTGGAGTCGTCCATGCAGTTGCCGGCTTTGATTATACCTATGGTTTTCGTGGAGTTGGAAATATGGACCGCTTGATAAGTGATTCAGGCGGGATCCTCGAAGTGACAAAGGTAGATAAAGTGGAATACCAGGGGGAGAAAATTAGTTCAACTTGTATTCGTGAAAAATTGGCAAGTGGAAATATTGAGGATCTGCCAGCATTTTTAGGACGTCTCTATGAAGTGGCATGTGAATGGGACGGTACTTCACTAAGTGTAATGCCTCATTATACATTGCCTGCTCCGGGAAAGTATGTAGTCACAGTAAGAGGATCAAATCAATCACAAGTGCTAGAAATGATTGTTACAAAAGAAAAAGAATTGATTCCGCTAAAATCAGTTTCAGAGTTAACATCCAATGATAATGGTGTTCTTTCTATCATTTGGCACGAACAGATCCTCGGAAAAGTGAAAAATTCTTATCAAGAGCATGGGTGGATTCAAGGAGTTGTTCAAATCGGCTAACCAGAAGTTTTATTAAAAGATAATTTTAAAAAAAGGGGGGCTATAAAAAGTGAATAAAACGAAAGAGTTCCAAAAACTATTACACCAACCTGGTTCATTTATCTTACCAGGTGCTTATGATGCAATGTCTGCTAGATTAATAGAAGAAATCGGCTTTCAAGCGATATACGCCACTGGAGCTGGAATATCCAATGCTCAATTAGGGTGGGCGGATGTAGGCCTGACTTCCTTAAAAGAAGTGGTTGACATTGTAGCAAGGATGACGGATGTGACCACGATTCCGATTGTTGTCGATGCCGATACAGGCTTTGGTAATGCGATTAATGTTATCCGTACTGTTAGAGAGTTTGAGAGAGCAGGTGTAGCAGCGATTCAAATGGAAGACCAGGTTTCACCTAAGAAATGCGGCCACTTCAATGGGAAAGATGTTATTTCAAAAGATGAAATGGTCGGGAAAATAAAATCTGCTGTTGACACTAGGAGAGATGAAAACCTAGCAATCATCGCCCGTACGGATGCATTAGCCGTAAATGGCATGGAAGATGCATTGGACAGGGCAAATGTCTATGCGGAAGCTGGAGCCGATATTATTTTTGTAGAAGCGCCAACAACCATGGAACAATTAAAGCAAATTACCAGCTCATTAAAAGGGATACCACAGGTAATAAATCTGGTAGAAGGTGGTAAAACCCCGCTGATTACCTTAAAAGAAGCAGAAGATATCGGATTTAAAATCATGCTTTGCGCTAATACTGTCCTCCGCTCTGCCATCAAAGGAATCACAGAGTCGTTAAGAATATTAAAAGCCGAAGGTTCACACGAAAATGTTCACGAGTTAATTTGTACGTGGGAAGAGCGACAATCACTCTTTAAACTCAATCAGATTAAAGAGTGGGAAAACAAGTATGGAGAAAATCAGGCATCAATAAAAAAGTGATTTTACTTTTTTAATAAATTAAGAACTTTAAAGGAGGACTTAGTTGTGAGGAGAGAAGTAGATTACGACATCGTAGTCATTGGATGTGGAGTTGCAGGGAACTCAGCCGCATTATCTGCCGCTGAAACGGCTAAAAAGGAAAATAAGAACTTAAAAATAGCTATTTTAGAACGAGCTGATTATGACCATAGGGGTGGAAATTCTCGTTGGACTGCCTCCTATATGCGGATGAAGAATCTCGATGAAGTTGCTGATAACTTCGTAGAAGACATGCTGGCTTTTTCAGACAACTATTCCGATCGGGAGTACATAGAAACTCTCGCCAAGGATGCTGGCAGCACACTTCGCTGGGTCCAGGAAAAAGGGGTTGAATTTGACTACCTGCCAACAATGTTTTTGACCGCATCAAGGCCTCGTTTACTTCCAGTAGGCGGCGGTCGTGCCATCGTTGACACCCTATCCCGCCGTGCAGGTGGACTTGGCGTAGAGATTATTTACGAGGCAACTGCTTGGAAATTACTTCTTGATGACGAAGGTGCCGTCAATGGACTGATGGTGCGGGTTAAAGGTGGCACTTCCCTTCAATTAAAAGTGGGAGCTGTTGTGTTAGCGTCAGGTGGATTTCAGGGAAATCAGGAGATGATGGCACAATATGTTGGCAGAGATGCTCATAAAGTTCGGACAGTAGCCGAGGGTGGATTGTTTAACAAAGGTGAAGGAATCCGGATGGCAATGGAGCTAGGGGCAAAAACGGCTGGTCAATTTGATTCTTTCCATGCTGAACCGGTCGACCCAAGAAGTAAACGGGAAGAGGCTGCTGTAATGACATACCCTTACTTTATTCTAGTCGATCAGAATGGAAATCGTTTCGTTGATGAGGGGAAAACAACAGTCGATGAGCAATATGAAGAGGTTGCACGGACAATATTCCACGATCTTCCTGGTCATATTGCCTATATGATCGGCGATCAAAAGATGTATGAAATTCCAAACTATGAACGAGCTGTGGAAACCGATAAACCGGCCATTGTTGCTGATACGATCGAAGAACTGGCGGAGAAGATTGGTGTGCCTGTCGGCCAATTAACGGCTACGGTTGAATCCTATAACGCTGCTGTTCAACCGGGTGAATTTCATTGGGATAAAAAAGATGGAAAACAGGCGATTGGAATTACGCCGCCGAAGTCCAATTGGGCGATTCCGATTAATAAGGCTCCGTTTATAGCCTATCCAATTGTCTGCTCCAATGTTTTCACCAACGGTGGATTAGCTACCGATACGAATGGGCGTGTTCTGTCTCAAGATCATGATCCGATTCCAGGTTTATACGCAGTCGGTGAAACGGCGGGTCTTTATTACGGGAAATATCCAGGCGGGACATCTGTGCTAAGGGGTCTTGTGTTCGGCCGCCGTGCCGGTGATCATGCCGTATCTTACGTAACTGATTCTAAGAAACTAGAGGTTTAAGTAGTATGGTTTTCTTGAGAAAGGGTGAGCTTATTTGGAATTAAAAGACAAGGTGGCATTAGTAACAGGGGGAGGCAGAGGAATCGGCAGAGAGACCTGTATTCTCTTAGCGAAACAAGGTGCTAAAGTTGCTGTTTTTTCCGACAATGAATCTGAAAGCAAAGAAACTGCTTCCTATATTTCTGAGGTGGTTGGGAGCGAAGCAATCGCCCTTACTGGGGATGTTCGTTCAGAAGAGGATATAAATCAAGCAGTCCAGACAACACAAGAAAGTTTGGGTTCGATAGATATTTTAATCAATAATGCGGGTGTCATGCTCCTTAAGCCGTTCAATGAAATGACGGTTAAAGAATGGGACTTTGTACAAGATGTTAATATTCGTGGAGTCTATTTATGTACTCGGACAGTCGTGCCGCAAATGATGGAGAAAAGACACGGTGTGATCATCAATCTATCGTCGATTTGGGGAACAAAAGGCGGTCCTGACAGAAGTGCCTACATTGCTTCCAAATACGCATGTCTCGGATTTTCCAAAGCACTGGGTGAAGAATTAAAGCCTTACAAAATTAGAGTGAATGCGGTCTGTCCAGGTCCAGTAAATACAAAGATGATGGACGATTTTGATGTGAATAAAGACAATTGGTTGCATCCACGTGACCTTGCTAATGTCATCGTCGATTTATGTTTACCAAAAAGTGTCGCTGTAACTGCAACCGCAATTGAAGCATTTGGTTACGGACGACCAGTAAATTTATAAATATTTCTAAAAGTTGAAAGGGGAAATCATAATGGAAAAATTAATTCCAGCTATTGAATCAAAAAATATCAGTCTAGCACTTGCTAATAAAATGTTAGAGGCGGCACTAGTTAAGGGAAAAGAACTAGGTATGCCGTTTAGCATCTCAATCGTTGATCGTGTGGGGAACCTAAAAGCGTTTGCCGCCATGGACGGTGCACCGGTATTAAGTTTGGAAATTGCTCAAAATAAAGCATTTTCTGCTGCCACTTATAATAGAGCAACACACGAATGGTACGACAGATTAAAGGATGATCCACCATTGCTGCATGGGATTGTTCACACTCCAAGATTGATTATTTTTGGCGGTGGTTATCCAATCAAAATCAATAACGAACTGATCGGTGGTGTTGGGGTTAGTGGCGGACATTATACTCACGATATGCAGGTTTGCCAGGCAGCATTAGAAGTGCTAAAAAACCTAGAGTAAGAGGGTGTTGATGGATGGAATCCTATGATTTGATTATTTTAGGCGGAGGGTTAGCGGGGATGTGTGCTGCAGTTGAGGCAGGTGAAACGGGTGCACACGTCCTTCTTCTGGAGAAACAGGATGAACTGGGCGGCAGTACGGTTCTTAGTTCAGGTTATATGGCCTTTGCCGGAACAGATTTGCAAGAGAAAGCATGTTTCATCGATTCAACTGAGACCTTATTGGAGGACATGATTGAGGTCGGCGGCGGGGTGAATGAACTGGCACTTGTTGAAGCCTATGGCCAGCACCAATTAGAGACATATAATTGGCTTATTGAGCACGGTGTTGAGTTCCGCTCACTCGAAGCGGTTAGCGGTCACAGTGTTCCTCGCGGACATATTATTGACCCACACCAAGCGATTCAAACACTTAAGCGAAGGGTTAAGCAGTTGTCAAACGTGACCATTCGATTTAATGCTCCGGCACAAAGACTATTGAAAAATGACGATGGTCGGATTGATCGTGTTTTATATGTGGCCGAAGGGGTAGAGCAATTTGCGCATGCCTCCAAAGGGGTAATCATTGCATCAGGAGGGTTTGCAAAAAGCGAGGATCTATTAGTGCAGTTTGCCCCCCAATTAAAGGGAGCACTAAGGATTGGCGGCCGTGGAAATCATGGGGACGGAATACGGATGGCATGTGAGCATGGGGCCTGGTTAAAGGATTTACCATTCTTGAATGGGACCTATGGATTTCATCCTACAGCTGCAGGACCAGTAAAGTCTCAAGGGTTAGCCTTCTACAAGGGTGCAATCATGGTCAACCAATTTGGGAAACGGTTCGTTAACGAGTCTATTTCTTATAAGCTATTAGGAAAGGCTGCTTTCGAGCAGCCTGATCAAGTGAGTTTCCAGGTTTGGGACCAAACGGTTATGAACAAGAGTGTTCACGATGACCCTCTCTATGATTTGGAATTACTGAAGCGGCGCAGGCTTCTATATCAAGCGGACACACTGGAGGAATTGGCTGACTGTATTGATGTGCCGCATGAAGTATTAGAAGAAACAATCTCCAGATACAATCAAGGGATTGAAGACGGAGAAGATCCTCAATTCGGCAGGAAGTCTTTAACACATAACTATGGAAAACCAACACCAATTGAGAAGGCACCATTCTATGCATTTGAGTCGACAGTCGCGATGCTGGCAACTTATGCAGGGGTGTCGGTGAACTCAGCGGCACAAGTGGTGAATCCTTACAGTGAGCCCATTCCAGGATTATTTGCAGCTGGAGAGGTGACTGGTGGATTCCACGGGGCAGGTTACATGACCGGTAGTTCTTTAGGGAAATGTGCGGTCTTTGGACGGATAGCAGTCCAAGAGGCATTGAAAAGGTAACAGTAAAATAATTGAATTGCATGGGCGTGGAAAGGCACAGATTAGGATTCGCTCATAGAATGGGTGAATTCGCTCATAAAACTAATAAATTCGCTCATAAGATTGGTGAATTCGCCCATAAAATGGTTAAATTCGCTCATAAAATTGGATTCGCTGATTGAACTCGAAAATCCGCTGTTAGAACCGGGGAATCCGCTGATTTAGCTAAAGAATTCGCTCAAAGACTATTAAATTTCACTTACAAACGATGAATTTCCGCAAAAATAAACATGGATACACTTTTTTGAAACAAATCTAATAACAAAAACGAACTTTTTATATATTTTTTCGAAAAAAGCACAAAAAGGAGGTAAATTTTATGAAAATCTGGCATCAGAGCCTAACCACGATTGACCGGGTTCCTCAATACCGAGATGCAATCATGAACCATGTGCGGAAGATTGCACGACCAGACGTGGAGGTCGTTCTACATGGCATGTCTGAAGAGACATATCCCACACATTACCCCGGGCATTTTATTACTCATTCCTACCTGCAGAACCTGCACCGGGAGCAGTTCGTTCGTGCTGCATTAATGGCTGAAGCCGCAGGATACGATGCGATGTTTATTGGAACCATTCCTGACGTTGGTCTTTTGGAGGCACGCACGCTCGTTGATATCCCTGTGGTTGGTTATGGGCAAGCCTCCTTCCATATGGCATCCATGCTTGGAGACCATATCGGAGTAGTCAATTTTTTAACCCCATTGGCAGACGAGCTTAGACAAAACGCCGCCCGGTACGGCCTCGGCGAAAAGCTCGGACCAATTGTGCCGCTGGAGTCAGGCTTTGATGATGTGCTCGCAGGCTTCGATAATCCTGAGCCAGTTATTGCGGCATTTCAAAGATCAGCCGAGACTGCCATCTCTCAAGGAGCTGATGTGATTGTCCCGGGAGAGGGGCCGATGAACGTTTTCCTTGCAACCTTCGGGATTTCAAGGATTGGTGACGTACCTGTCGTTGACTCATTTGGTGCCGGAATCAAGATGTGCGAATCACTAGCGGACCTAAAAAGAGTATCAGGAGTATATATGACCCGGAGCGGTTACTACAACTCAAAACCTCCAGCAGAAGCGGTTGCAAGATTACGAGAAATGTACGGATTAGACCCATACCCAAATCCTAATAACCAGCGAGGATTAGCAGTAAGGGCAGGAGTAGAAGTAAAAGGTTAACCAAATAAAAAGACAAGAGGTGAACTAGAGATGCATATCGTCGTATGCCTAAAGCATGTTCTTGATCCGGAAATTACTCCGCGTTATTTTCAAATTGACCCAGAGACCAATCGACCGGTGAATGGAGATTCCGACATGGTTTTGGACTCTTTTGCCGAGAACGCGCTTGAACTGGCTATTCAACTTCGAGATAAAACACCGGGTGCTACGGTGACTGCCATCTGCCTGGGTGACGAATCCTCGGAGGAAGTGCTTCGCCGAGCGTTTGCCTTCACGGCAAACGCTGCCGTCCGAGTTTGGGATTCGGAGTGGGAAAATCTAGATGGGCAGGCCGTTGGACATATCCTTGCACAAACAATCAAAACCCTTGGTGGTGCGGAGCTTGTACTGACCGGATATCAAGCAAGTGACATTGAGGAAGGCCTTGTTGGACCAGTCATGGCTGAAGAACTTGGGATTCCTTGTGTGACGCTTGTCTCCGAACTTGAACTGGATGAAGGCAGTGTGAAGTCTACTTGCGAAGCAGAAGGCGGTTATACTGTGGCGAGTGTTCCGTTTCCAGCTGTTTTTACAATTATTAGTTCTGAGGCAAATGTCCCTCGCCTCCCTAAGGTTAAAGATATCCGACTTGCGAGGAGCAAACCAATCACTCGATTTGAATCAGATGATATTTATTTAGATCCTGTGCGTTGTCAGCCGGGAGTTAAATTGGAGCGGGCCTACGTCCTAAACAGAGATGTCAATTGCGAAATCCTTTCTGGCAGCGATGGCTCAGAGCTCGCAGCTGAATTGACTGACAAGCTCTTGGCACTCAAGATATTATAGGAGGTCTCAAACTATGTCCAAAATCCTTATCTTTACAAATCAGCAAGAAGAATCACTAAGCCCTGGTGCCAAGGAAGCACTGGCATTCGGCAGTCGTTTGGCAAGTGCCACCGCCGGAAGTGTGGAGGCTGTCTTGGTTGGACCCGCGACTGAGGCTGGTGCCAAGGAAGCAATTGCCTTTGGAGCAAGCAAAGTATATACCATTAATAATCCTTTACTTTCTGAATATCAGGTTGAACTTTACGTAGATAGCCTCTTCACTGTTTTCCAACAATCTGATGCCGATACGCTGCTCCTCTCTTTCGATAGAATGGGTAAGGATCTTGTAGGTCGACTGGCTACACGCATTGGCGCATCTGCCATAACAGAGGTGACTGATTTTAGAACTGAAGGCGGTAAGCTGACATGGGTGCGCCCAATTTATGGTGATAAAGCATATGGGGAGTATTCAACTACACGTCCAAAGGTGGTTGTTGGCATTCGCCAAAAGAGTCAGGAACCGGCTGTACCTGATTCAACACCTACAGGTGAAATTATTTCAGTGGATTATTCCGTTCCAGTGGAAGTAGTTATAACCAAGTTGGTGGTGAAGATTCAGTCGGCCTTGTCAGATATCCGTCTTGAGGATGCTACAATTATTGTCTCCGGCGGTAGAGGTCTTGGCGGGCCTGAAGGCTTTCAAGATTTGCAGTCCCTTGCAGAACTACTGGGCGGGACAGTCGGTGCTTCAAGGGCAGCATGTGACGCTGGATGGGTTCCTTCTAACTTGCAGGTAGGACAAACGGGTGCTGTTGTTGCTCCAGACCTTTATATTGCGGTCGGAATATCCGGTGCCAGTCAACATCTAGCAGGCATTACCAGTGCAAAGACCGTTGTTGCCATCAACACAGATTCAGAAGCACCCATTTTTAAACGGGCCAATCTCGGTGTAATCGCCGACTACAAGACAGTGATACCAGCACTTACGGAAAAACTGAAAAAGGTCCTTGTTTAAGGAATACACATCTAAAAGGTTCAAAATCCTATTTTAAGTCCTCATTTTGGTAGGACTTATTTTTTGTTTTCTGAAAATTTGGTACAATGGGGTTGCCAAAATTATATATTCAACCTACGAATGATAGAAAGGAGTAAAAATGATGGTTTTAAAGCTTGAAAATGTCTCTTTATTACGAGAAGGAAATTGGATTTTACAAGATGTAACTTGGAAGATTAATAGAGGCGAAAACTGGGTTTTATTTGGATTAAATGGCTCGGGTAAGACAGCCATATTAAATTTAATAAATGCCTATTATTTCCCGACAAAAGGAAAAGTAACTGTACTGGGGATGGAATTTGGGAAAACCTATCTAAGTGAGAAACTGCGTAAACAGATCGGATTTGTCTCTTCATCCCTTCAGGAAAAATTTCATCCAGGGGATAATGTGTTTGAGGTTGTCTTAAGCGGTGCTTTTGCTTCTATCGGTCTTTACGAAACACCGACAGATGAAATGAGAAAAAAGGCTGTTGAACTATTGGAGACACTTGGTTGTATAAGGTATGCGAACCGAAATTACGAAAAATTATCACAAGGGGAAAAGCAGCGTGTCTTAATTGCTCGTGCGTTGATGGCTGAACCTTCTTTGCTCATTCTCGATGAACCTACGAATGGATTGGATTTTATCGCGCGCGAACAACTGTTAGAATCGATTGAAAAAATTGCAGAAAATCCCGGTGCTCCGATATTGATTTATGTAACACATCATATCGAAGAAATTTTACCAGTTTTCACTAAAACCTTATTACTAAAAGAGGGACAAGTTTTTGCAGATGGAAAGACATGTGAACTGATATCTAGTCAAAAACTAACGGCGTTTTTCAATCTTCCAGTTCATGTGGAGTGGAAGAACAACAGGCCGATGCTTTCTAGACTAAAGGTTGATGAGAAAGATAAACTCAAGGCCTATTGATGATTGAAAAAGGCGCATGAATAATTCATGCGCCAACCCCGCATTATTCAACACTCATCGGCATATCTAGTTCTTCTCCAAGCTCGATAAAAATTCCCTCCCTATATAAAAGACTATTAATCTGGTACTGCCATAAAATATAGCAATGAATATCGTAGAAATTTGTAGAATGATGTGGAGAAATTTGGCGAATTGATACTGTCTTAATAATGTTCAAAAAAATTCGAAAAGCGCAGGTAACTACCTTTTCATTTTGGGTGAAACTGTATAATACTTCACAGTTTTTATTAAGATTGTAGTATATAGTGAAAGGGAGCTGAGATATTAAAATTTATCTGACTGAGAGGTTTGGCAAGATGAAACGATTTTCTGTCTTTATAATGAGTCTTATTATCATATTTATCGCGGGCTGTGGGGCATCCAATAATTTAACTGTGAAACTTACCACGCCAAAAACATTTACCCCAGGAAAAATATTTGCGATGCAATTTACCGTAGTCGACAATAAGGGAAATCCGATTGAGGGTGCCGAAGTGAGTGCCAATTTAAATATGAAAAACATGGATCACGGGACAGCTCCTGTCGCTGTGGAAGAAATAGGTGACGGCAAATATATAGGAACTGCTAATTTAGCGATGAACGGTGACTGGGTAGCTTCAATTAAAGTGGAACACGACGGGGAAATGGTTGAAGAAGAAAAGCAATTCACTGTCGAAGCAAAAACATTGGCGAATGCTCATAAAGTGACCCAAGAAGTTAACTTACCTGAATTTAAGTTAATCGACGAAAATGGGAATTCAGTTACAAAACAGGATCTAATCGGAAAAACCGTCGTAATGACCTTTACTTATGTGAATTGCGTGGACCCGAATGCTTGTCCAATATTATTGGGGAACTTTAGCAACATGCAGCAGGATTTGAAATCGAAGGGAAACAATACAGATAATCTTTTACTCGTTTCCGTTTCCCTTGACCCTGAAAATGATACACCAGAAGCCATGAAGGAACACGCAAAGAAAATGAATTTCGATATGTCCTACTTAAAAATGCTGACAGGAGATATGAATGAGATTCAAAACTTGGCAGACACGCTTGGTGAACATTTTGAAAAAAAGAATTCGGAAGTTTTACATGATAATAAAACCTATATTTTTAACGAGGATGGAAAGTTGACGCATGAATTTACAGGCAGCATCATTGATCGAAATGAACTATACCAGATTGTACAAGAGTAAAAATAAGTCTGACTCCTACTAGTACCTGAGAAGCTTTGTTATTTCCTGAGTGGGGAATTAACAAAGCTTCTTTTTAATAAGGCCAAAATGTTTGCAAGGATAATAGGGTTAAAGATTTTTGAGAAAAGCATTTTTTTAAGAAAAAAGTATTGAGAGTTATTGCAGGAAAATGTATGATATGGCAAAGATAAAGAACTTTCTGATCCAGAGTTAGTAAAAATAAATCAGCTATTAGCTAAAAATATAGTAATAATCCATTATTTGAAACTCATGCTCAATGAATCTTCCAATCATTGAAATGTAAGGGCTTTTATAAAAATGGCACTAGTGATTTTAGTAAACAGAATACATAAGTTGATAGTTTTTTGAAAGGGGATTCATAATTGAAAAAGCTATTACAAATCTATGCCTTCTTATTTATCGTCTACTTTCTTTACTTATATAACTATCATATGAATGAGTCGCATTTATCCCAACTAACGCAAGGAGAAGGTCAGGGGGAATTTAGTGAGAAGTACGTAATGGTTACATTCCAGTCAGGAATTGATTATTGGAAGAACTCTTTAAAAGGGTTTGAGGATGCAGCTCAGAAATTGAATGTATTAGTTGAATACCGGGGTGCAACGCAGCATGATATACATGAACAAATTACTGTGATGGAACAGGTGATTGCCAAAAAGCCTGCGGGAATTGCGATTTCCGCTATCGACCCTGACGCATTAACTAAAACTTTTGAAAAAGCACGGGATATGGGTATTCCTGTAGTTTTATTCGATTCAGGTGCTGCATCGGACAAGGTGTCTTCTTTTTTGGGGACTGATAATTATAAAACTGGTATAACGGCTGCTCATAAGTTAGTTGAATTAATTGGTAAAAAAGGAAAAGTGGCTGTCATTACATCTCCCAATCAATTAAATCATCAGGAAAGAACAAAAGGATTTTTAGACACAATTAAGAAAGAAACTACTGGGGTAGAGGTGATAGCAGTAAAAGATGGAAAGGGGGATCAGCTTGTTTCAAGCAAGGTCGCAATGAACCTCTTAAAGAAGTATCCGGATTTGAAGGGTATTTTTGCTACTGAAGCCAATGGAGGGGTTGGGGTCGGTGAAGCTGTCAGTCTCCTCAAGAAGAATCAAAAAGTGAAAATAGTAAGTTTTGATACAGATAAACAAACTCTGGATTTGATTAAAGATGGTACCATATCTGCAACCTTGGCTCAAGGTACCTGGAGGATGGGTTTTTGGTCATTATTGTTTTTATTTGATCTCCAACATAAAAATTCTCCAATTATAAAACGTGAATTTTCTGATAAACCTCCAATGACTTCATATGTTGATACAGGGATTTCTATTGTTACTAAAGAGAATGTAGAAAACTACTATGCAAAGTGAGCCGCCAAGAAAATGAGAGATTCGAAGAAATTGGACAAAAAAAATTTTTTAAAAATAAGCAACCTTCCAATCCGATTTAAGTTAATTGTTCTTTTAATGTTAATCAGTATTCTGCCATCTATTGGTCTTGGGTTTCTAACAGGATGGACAGTAGACCGCATTATAGAGAGACAAGTGAACCAAAATACATTGCAGTTAATTGGTCAAGTCAATAAAACACTGGATTTCTATGCCGGTAACATGCAAAACATGAGTTATTTGATATCTTTTAACCCGGGAATTAAACAATTTTTGTACGAGAAAAAAAGCCAGCAAAGCCAAGAGGTAAAGGATGATTATGAGATACGAACATTTCTGCAAGGGCTTACAACATTGTATCCAGAAGTAGCAGGCATTCTTGTGGTAAACAGCAATGGTCAGTACATCAGTAACGACATGTATACCCGCTCGATGAAAAGCCTCACTGAAGAGTCGTGGTATCAAGCTGCTGTGAAAAGTGAAGGGATTTTCAAAATCTTAGGGCACCCATTCAGCAGAAACATAACTAGCCATATACATTACAAGGATGACGAAGTTGTATCAGTTGTACGAGCAATTTTAGACCCTGAAACCCAGCAAGTGAAGGGTGTAATATTAATTGATATGAAGCTCAGAGTGATATCGGAAGCGACAAAAGATGTTCGCTTAGGTAAAACAGGTTATTTAATGGTGATTGACGATAAAGGCGAAAATATCTACTCACCATCCGAGCCCTTTCTTAACGAGATTCCTATTGAGTGGCTCCATTCGAAAGAATCCGGGAATTTCTCAAAACAAGTCAAAGGCAATAAGCTTCAATTCATATATAGAAAGTCTCCTTTTACTGATTGGACAACTGTAGGTGTATTTTCTACAAAAGAATCAGTATTAGAGGTAAGGGAAATTCATTTTTATGTGATTAGTTTTGTCTTCTTCGTTTGTTTGTTTGGGCTTGGGGCCTCCTATTATTTATCCTATTCTATATCAAGACCAATCAGGCAACTCATGTCGTTTATGCGTAAAGCGGAATCTGGAGATTTGTCTGTCCGTTACAAAGGAGAACGAATGGATGAAATCGGGTTACTTGGCCGCAGCTTTAATACGATGCTTGTTCAATTAAATAAACTTATAACTCTAAATGAGCTGCAAGAGCGTCAAAAACGTGATGCTGAACTACGAAGTCTTCAGGCTCATATTAAACCTCATTTCTTATACAATACGTTAGACACAATTCATTGGCTGGCCCGGAAAAAAGGTGCTGTAGATGTTGCTGAGGTGGTAGAGTCATTATCAAGACTTTTCCGCATTGGGTTAAGTAAAGGAAACGATATAATTCCTCTAAAAGAAGAAATGGAACATATCAACAGTTATTTAAAGATCCAAAAAGCTAGATATCAAGATAAATTAAATTACACCTTAAATATTGCTTCAAATGTTGAAAAGATCAATGTATTAAAGCTTGTATTACAGCCAATCGTAGAAAACGCCATATATCATGGAATCAAAGAAAGGAGAGGGCCAGGTCATATTATCGTTAAAGCAGAAGAACATGAAGGAAATATTGTTTTCCATGTAATGGATGATGGGAAGGGAATTCCTACTGAAAAGCTTGAAGCTCTAAGAAGTAAATTGGGAACTTTATTTTCTCAATCTCAGCAATATAAAGGAAGTGAGAATTTCGGGTATGGGATGCTTAATGTCCAAGCCAGAATTAAACTGACTTTTGGTGATGCCTACGGTATTTCTATTGATAGTGAATTAGGTAAGGGTACAACAGTAAAGGTTGTCCTTCCTGCCATCAGAGAAAAATGAAACGATGAAAGAGTTCGAAAGGGGAGCAAATTGTGTGCAAAATCATTGGAATGTATTGATTGCAGATGATGAGCCGATAATACGTGAAGGAATTCGTGAATCAGTAGATTGGCAAGAGCTTCATATGAAGGTTGTAGCAGAGGCTGAAGATGGAGAAGAAGCATTCGAACTTGCCATCGAATATTCAGTAGACATATTGCTGGTAGATTTGAATATGCCAATTATGGATGGTTTGACTTTAATTAAACATGTACGAGAGAGTTTGCCAAACTGTAAAATAATAATTATTTCAGGTCATGACGAATTTACATATGCCCAAGAAGCATTACGCTTAAATGTTAATGATTATATTCTCAAACCAGCAAATCCTGATCAATTACAAAACGTCCTACAGAGTATAAGAAAACAATTGGAAGAAAGAGAACAGCAAAGTGAGTACTTAGCATTGGCGAAAGACCAAATTATAAAAAATATCCCTCTCTTACAGCAAAATTTTTGTCAGGAATGGATAAAAGGGAATATGACAGAATCTGAAATTATTAAACAACTAAAATTCTTACATTTGCCTCTAGAATGCCCGAACCAGTTTGGTCTCATCCAATGTCATGAAATTTATATCAATAAACCTTTATTGAATGAAAATAATAAACAATTATTTAATTTTACAGAAGATATCGTTGCTGAAGCACTTGAACCCTTTCAAAAAGTTGTTTTTCGTGATCCTTCAGGGTTTATATCAGTTTGTATTTGGGGAAAGGTACAAGAAAATCTCGAATTATTGTTGTCAAAGAAATTAAAAAATTATTTGAACACGACACCGAATATGCACTTTGAGCAAGTTACTGGAGAAACATTTGCGATTTCTGAAATTTATAAACAATGCGAAACAATGATGTATGAAAATTTAAAGATCTCACCGATTGTCCGGCGTGCGAGATCCTATCTTAGTGAACATTTTTCAGAAACAGATTTGACATTGGAATCATTGGCACAGTATCTGCAAGTATCCCCTGTTTATCTAAGCAGAATAATGAAAAAGGAATTAGGTACTTCTTTTGTTAGTATGATTACAAATATGCGAATCAGCAAGGCTATTATGCTGCTAAACTCCACAGAACTTTCTATTCTTGAAATTGCCGGAAAAGTTGGATATGACACACAGCATTATTTTAGTACTGCTTTTAAAAAAGTAATGGGTGTATCTCCCAACCAGTATCGAAAAGGTGCAGGTTTTCCAAGTTCGATTTCTAGGAAAGAATAGGAGTAACATAGTTTAATTAGCCAAATATGAATGTACTAAGGGACAGTCCAAATAAATCATTTGGACTGTTCTATTTTGTTTACGGGGAATTTCGAACAAAAAGTGCTTTCAAACCTAGTGGGTGATTTTTGTTTTTTTATAATGCAGTATTTTTTGAAAGCGCTTCAAGTTAAGTTGTATTTTTATAAAAATAGTTGTTTTATTGAAAAGACGAAAAAATGACAGGGTGATATATTCATAGCAAGGAATAAAACATTAAATATGAAAAAAACAAAAGGGGCGATTCAGATGAAAAAGTTGTTGTCAGTAATTATGTTAATAACCTTATTATTTTCGTTGGCAGCATGTGGAAGTAAAAGTACAAGTGGAGATAGTGGATTTGTAGGACTTGCGATGCCTACAAAGTCATCGGAAAGATGGGTAAGTGACGGTCAAAATATGAAAAAAGAATTTGAAAAGTTAGGCTATAAAGTGGACTTGCAATATGCAGAAGACGTAGTAGAGAATCAGGTATCTCAAATTGAGAATATGATTACGAAGGGTGTAAACGTTTTAGTAATTGCGTCAATTGACGGTGAAGCCTTAACAGATGTTTTAGACAAAGCAAACAAGCAAGGGATTAAGGTCATTGCATATGATCGTTTAATTAAGAATAGTAAATATGTCAGCTATTATGCAACATTTGACAACTTTAAAGTAGGTGTTCAACAAGGCTCTTATATTGAAGAAAAATTAGGTTTAAAGGCAGGAAAGGGCCCATTCAATATCGAGTTATTTGCAGGATCACCAGATGATAATAATGCCTATTTCTTTTTTGATGGGGCAATGTCAGTATTAAAGCCTTATATTGAATCGGGGAAATTAGTCGTAAAAAGCGGTCAAAAGTCATTTGAACAAGGTGCTACATTAAGATGGGACGGTGCAGTTGCACAAGCTAGGATGGATAATCTATTAAGTGCCCACTATACCACTGACAAGGTAGATGCAGTTTTATCACCTTATGATGGAATCAGTATCGGGATTATATCATCTTTAAAAGGTGTTGGTTATGGATCAGCTACTAAACCACTTCCTATTATTACTGGACAAGATGCTGAACTAGCTTCTATTAAATCAATAATAAAAGGTGAACAGACACAAACCGTGTTTAAAGACACAAGAGAATTGGCTAAAAAAGCTGTTTCTATGGCTGATGCCGTTTTAAAGGGCAAAAAAGCTGAAGTAAATGATACCAAAACGTACGACAATGGAAAAAAAGTGGTTCCTTCATATCTGCTAGAACCGGTTTCAGTTGATAAAGCAAACTATGAATCTGTCTTAGTTGATTCTGGATATTACAAAAAGGAAGAACTAAGTAAATAATTAGTGATTTAAATGATTTAGTGACAGGTGAAGAACCGTCACTAAATCATTTTATAAAATTGCGAGGTTGTGGTGAAACATGTCAAAGATAATTTTAGAAATGAGGAATATTACAAAAGAGTTTCCAGGCGTCAAAGCACTTCAAAATGTAAATTTAAAGATAAAAGAGGGCGAAATTCACGCTTTATGTGGAGAAAATGGGGCTGGGAAATCCACTTTAATGAAAGTATTGAGTGGTGTCTATCCACATGGTTCATATACTGGGGATATTCTGTTTGATGGTAAAATTTGTAAATTTAAGGACATCAAACAAAGTGAAGAATTAGGGATTGTTATTATTCATCAAGAGCTGGCATTGATTCCATACCTATCGATTGCTGAAAATATTTTCCTTGGTAACGAACAAGTGAAAAATGGAATTATCAATTGGAATGAAACAGTGTTAAGGACGAGAGAACTGCTGACAAAGGTAGGTTTAAACGAATCACCAAATACAAAAATCGCAGACTTGGGTGTAGGGAAACAACAATTAACAGAAATAGCGAAGGCACTATCTAAAAATGTAAAATTATTAATATTGGATGAACCTACTGCTGCTTTAAATGAACACGATAGTGAAAACCTATTAAATCTTTTATTAGAGTTTAAAAAACAGGGCATGTCAGCCATTATTATATCGCATAAATTAAATGAAATTTCCAAAGTGGCGGATTCCATCACAATTTTGCGAGACGGCCAAACCGTAGAAACTCTAGATATGAAAGTAGACAAAATTTCAGAAGACAGAATTATCAAGGGAATGGTAGGAAGAGAATTAACGAATCGCTATCCAAAAAGGGATGCGAAAATAGGAAATACTATTTTTGAAGTGAAAAACTGGAATGTCTTTCACGAAATGAATACAAATCAAAAATTAATTGATAATGTGAATATTCATATTCGTAAAGGTGAGGTTGTGGGTATTGCCGGTTTGATGGGCGCAGGAAGAACAGAGTTGGCAATGAGTATCTTTGGGAAATCGTATGGAAAGAAAATAACGGGACAAATATATAAAGATAGTAAAGAAATCCATTTGAATAATGTTAGTCAGGCAATCGAACATGGAATCGCTTATGTTTCTGAAGATCGAAAGGTTAACGGGTTAATCTTAATGGACGATATTAAACAAAACATTACATTAGCCAGCCTTAATAAGATAACCAACAAATTTGTTATTAATAAGAACCAAGAAATTATTGAATCGGAAAAATTCCGTGAAAAATTAAAAATTAAAACTCCTAGTATTCATCAGAAAACTGGAAATCTAAGTGGTGGAAATCAACAAAAAGTTGTATTGAGTAAATGGATCTTTTCAGAGCCTGACATCCTGATTTTAGATGAACCTACACGAGGTATTGATGTAGGCGCAAAGTATGAAATTTACACAATCATTAATCAGTTGGCTACAGATGGAAAAGGGATTTTAGTCATTTCTTCAGAGCTGCCAGAAATTCTTGGGATTTGTGATCGAGTGTATGTAATGAATGAAGGCAGAATAACAGGAGAAGTTTTAAAAGAAGAAGCAACTCAAGAACGTATTATGAAATATATGACCAAAAGTATGGTTTAGGGGGTAGCAAAACATGCAATCGTTAACGCATAAAACGGCTGAAAACGAGAAAGTTGCAGTTCGTGAACCGAAAGTAAATCACATTTTACAACTTTTCAAAAATAATTTGAGACAATACAGTATGATTTTGGCACTAGTTTCAATTATGATTCTTTTTCAAGTTCTAACAGATGGTATATTATTAAGACCGTTAAATATTACAAACTTAATCTTGCAAAATAGCTATATTTTAGTATTGGCAATAGGGATGATTTTAGTTATTATTACCGGACATATTGATCTATCGGTTGGTTCAATAGCAGCCTTTGTCGGAGCTATATCTGCTATATTAATGGTTAATTATGAAGTTCCAATCTCAGCCGCAATTATAATCTCATTATTAATTGGTGCACTTATTGGCGCTTGGCAAGGATTTTGGGTGGCATATGTCAAAATTCCTGCGTTTATTGTTACTCTAGCAGGAATGCTTTTGTTTAGAGGATTGACTATGGTTGTGTTGGAGGGCAAATCAATCGCCCCATTTCCTGAAACATTTCAAAAAATTAGCTCAGGTTTCATTCCAGATGTGTTTGGTGGAGCGAGCCTTCATATTTTAACTCTTGTCATTGGAGCTCTGCTATCTGTCATTCTAATCTTCAATGAATTGAAAATTAGAAAAGCTGAAATAAAATACAATTTGGATGTTTCACCAATAGGAATTTTCATTTTGAAGATTTTTGCAATAGTTGCCTTAATTAATGTATTTGTGTACGTTCTTGCTACTTACGAAGGAATTCCTAATATTTTAGTTATCTTGGCTTTATTAATATTGGCTTATCAATTTATTACAACAAAAACAATTGCAGGGCGTCACATTTATGCGATAGGTGGAAATGAAAAAGCAGCCAGTTTATCAGGGGTCAAAACAAAGCGGGTTACATTCTGGGTCTTTGTAAATATGGGAGTGTTATCAGCTCTATCTGGGCTACTGTTTGCTGCTCGATTAAATGCTGCAACACCTAGAGCAGGAAATCTTTTTGAACTTGATGCGATTGCAGCATGTTTTATTGGCGGGGCATCAGCATATGGTGGAGTAGGTACGGTTCCAGGGGCTATTATTGGTGGTCTTGTTATGGGTGTCATGAATAACGGAATGTCCATACTAGGTTTAGGAATAGATTGGCAGCAAGGTATCAAAGGGCTTGTATTATTAGCTGCAGTAGCTTTTGATATCTATAATAAAAACAAATCATCATAATTTACCTTAATAAATATGAGTAGACCGCTATCTTTAATTGGTAGCGGTCTTTCTGTAGAGGAATGTTTTGTCTCTGTTGAAAATCGTGCAGATAAATTAGAGTCCGCTTTAATCCTAGGACAAGATGTTTGGTTATTCATTGTGCAAGAGTCCTAGAAAACAGATAAAAAAAAGTACAAACGGAAATAAATAAAAATTAAAAAAATCTATTTTGTATATTCAAAAATAAACAAAAATGTTTTATAATAAAAACAGAATATAATAAACATATTAACAAACAAACGGGGGAATTCAGATGGTAAAGAATCTTTGGGATACTGAAAAGGCTTCACAAGTTTTAAAAGGAGTAGAAGAATTAGTGTATCGGTCCAACTTGATTGGATCAGATCGTGCCGTATGTAACTGGGGTGGCGGCAATACATCGATGAAGACAACTGAAAAGGATTTTCGCGGTCGTGATATAGAAGTGATGTGGGTAAAGGGAAGCGGTTCCGATTTGGCAACAATGAAGGCTCATAACTTTACAGGCCTAAACCTAGAAGATATCCGTCCACTATTTGAACGTGATGAAATGACAGATGAGGATATGGTGTCCTATCTTTCACATTGCATGATTGACAGTAAACATCCAAGAGCATCGATCGAAACATTATTACATGCGTTCTTACCATATAACCATGTAGACCACACACATCCAGATGCGATTATTAGCCTATGCTGTGCTGATAATGGGAAGCAGCTTGCTGAAGAGATTTTTGGAAATCGTTTTGTTTGGGTTCCATATGTACGGCCAGGCTTTACACTTTCAAAAATGATCGCAGAAGGAGTAAGAAATAACCCAAATGCGGAGCTTGTCTTAATGGAAAAACATGGACTTGTTACGTGGGGAGAAACTTCAGAAGAGTCCTATGCCAAAACCATTGAAATTATTAATGAAGCAGAACTATATATAAATGAAAGAATTAAAGAAGAAACTGTTTTTGGCGGTCAAAAATATGAATCTCTTACCGACGAAGAAGCAACTAGCATCCTAGCAAAAGTAATGCCAGTGATCCGCGGAGCAGTAAGTGATGAAAAGAAAATGCTGTTAACGTTTGACCGTGGTGAAGATGTTATTCAATTTGTAAACAGTCACCAAGCACCAGAGCTTTCTCAAGTAGGTGCGGCCTGTCCAGACCATCTCGTCCACACAAAAATGGTTCCACTTTATATCAATTGGGATCCACAAACGAAGGACGTAGAAGCCTTAATTGCTAGTGTAAAAGAAGGGATTGACAATTTCAAAGCACAGTACAAAGAATACTATGACCGCAACAAACACGAAGGCGATCAAATGTTTGAACCAGCTCCACGTGTCATCTTAATCCCTGGAATTGGTATGGTGAACTCTGGAAAGGATGTTAGCAACTCTAGAGTCAGCGGTGCATTATACCACCGTGCAATTGCGGTAATGAAAGGTTCTACTACACTCGGAAACTTTGTTTCATTAAGTGAAAATGAATCCTACAACGTAGAATATTGGCCATTAGAATTATATAAATTATCGCTTGCTCCAGCTGAAGCTGAGTTTTCTAGAAAGGTAGCTTTTGTTACTGGCGGAGCTGGTGGAATTGGCAGTGAAACTTGCCGTCGCTTTGTTTCTGAAGGAGCACATGTAGTTGTAGCAGACTTGAATCTTGAAGGTGCAGAAAAGGTTGCCGCTGAAATTAATGAAAAGTACGGAGCAAATCGTGCCCTTGCTGTGAAGATGGATGTAACCAAAGAAGAGCAAGTTGAATCAGCCTTTGATCAAACAGCACTTACGTTTGGCGGGGTTGATATCATTGTAAACAATGCTGGCCTTGCTACATCAAGTCCAATTGACGAAACGACTCTTCAAGAGTGGAACTTAAATATGAATGTGCTAGGAACTGGTTATTTCCTAGTAGCCCGCGAAGCATTCAAGCAAATGAAACAGCAAGGCATTGGTGGAAACATGGTGTTTATCGGATCGAAGAACTCTGTATTTGCTGGAAAAAATGCAGCTGCCTACAGTTCTGTAAAAGCACTTGAAACACACTTGGCAAGATGTATTGCTGCTGAAGGCGGCGAGTTTGGCATTCGTGTCAATTCTGTCCTTCCTGATGCGGTTCTTCAAGGATCTGCTATTTGGGGATCAAGATGGCGTGAAGAACGTGCTGCAGCATATGGAATTGATCCTGATCAATTAGAAGAGCACTATCGCAAACGTACAACTCTATTAGTTAATATCTATCCTTCAGATATCGCTGAATCAATCGCATTCTTTGCCTCATCAAAATCAGATAGAACGACTGGATGTATGTTAACGGTGGATGGCGGAGTGCCAGCAGCGTTTACGAGGTAAGATAGTTTTGTGAAAGCTAATTTGGAGTGAAACTATAAGGTGAAAGAAGCTTTTAGAATTGCTTATATCAATGATTCAGGACTGTTAACCGCTGATTACCAGGGTGTATTACAATTGCACTTGCATTTAACCTTTTGTCAGGTGCTCAAAAGAGAAAAGCAATAGAAAGATTAGTAGAGTTAATTGAAAAAAATGATTATAAAAAATCGACACTGGGTTCTTATCTGTACCTTATATAATGGATGTCTTATGTGAAAATGAGTACGAGTATTTAGCCTATAAACTTCTGTTCCAAACGGCCTGCCCTTCAACTTCATTTACCATTTGTTTTCCTTTGAATATGTATATCACCATACGAAGGGCGTTTTAGTTGAGAAGGGACTATCTGTACAAAATAATAAACTATGAAGAAAACTCGCAAATGGCGAGTTTTTTGTATGAATATAGATCTATAAAAAGTTGTTGTCCTTTCTGCTTTATATTTCAGAATGACACCTCAAAACGGAACACTTTACTTTACAACAGAGTAGGGCTTTCGCTTTTTTTCTTCCGATATTCGGCTGGAGTAATACCATGAATCTTTTTAAATGATTTATAGAAAAAGGTAATATTGGTGTACCCAACTTTATTTGCGATTTGATAGATCGTAAAATCAGTATTCTCTAACAGGGTGCAGGCATTTTTAATTGTTAACTGCCATTTAACTTAGGAATGATGAATGAAAATTCCCATTGATAATTCTTTCGATAAGCGAAATACCATGCTATACTAATAAAAGTCACCAATAAAAACATTTTGAGAAGGGTTGTCTATGGTAAATGTCGAGTAGTATGATAAAAGCTTTTATTAGTCTCTTTTTGGTTTCTGTTTTATGGGGGTGTAATTATCCGGTAAGTTCCTATTTACTGCAAGGATTTTCACCTGTTTTTTTATCAACCGTTCGAATTTGCTTTACCTCACTTTTTTTGATAATCGTTGCCATGATTCATAAAGGAATGAAGCGTCCCACCATTTCAGAGTGGAAATACCTCATTGGTGTAGGAATTTTTGGAACACTGTTAAATCAAACCTTCTACTTTACGGGTCTCCATCATACAACACCAGCTAACGCCTCATTAATAATTTCCTTGGCACCGATAGCGACAATTTTATTGGAACGAATCATCTTTAAGGTCAAGTTTACCATTAAAAAATCGGCAGGAGCCATTATTAGTTTAATTGGTGTTTTTTCAATTATTGGTGTTGCAAATGGCGGTTTGGGAATCTCATGGGGAGATTTTAACATTCTAATCGCCATGCTTTGCCTCTCGATTAGTATATTATTTATCCGAGGTTTATCAAAAACTATGAACACATTTATTATTACGATATACTCAACCGTACTAGGAAGTGTACTAATGATTCCTGCTGCAGGAGTCGAAAACTTTGTGAGCGGATCTGTCATCAGCCATTCTCTTTTTATGTGGATTTTGTTAATTTTTGCTGGGATCATGGCTCAAGGTATTGCCGGGTTTTGGTGGAATAAAGGCGTAGCTAAAGTTGGTGCAGGTATAGCTTCAATGTTCATGAATATCCAGCCGTTTGTCGCCATCCTAGCCTCTCATTTTATTTTAGGGAATCATATCTTGCTGAATCAAATCATTGGCGGTATTTTGGTATTACTAGGCGTATTTATTGCAAATATACCATCGGCTAAAACCGTAGTTTCTACTGGGTCAAATAAAGCGGTAATGTAAAGAGTCCTCCCACAGATTGGTCTAAAAGGTCGATTTTTCACAAAAACTATCAATACATCCTGAGAAATGGAAAGGGATGATGAGATGAAAACACCACAGAAAAATTCTGTGGTGTTTTTTGGTATTTAAGAATTAAGGTTGGCAAATAAGGACAATAAATTGGTCGAATTACGTTATAGGAAAATCGTATTTTTTTAGTAAGATAGAGATATCAGAAAGCGTTTCCAACCGAGAGGTGATGTTAATGACAAAATATAGTATTGCTGTTGATATTGGTGCTTCAAGCGGCCGGCTTATTTTAGGCTACCTAGAAAATGGATTATTAAAACTAGACGAAATTCATCGTTTTGAAAACCAGATTGTCAAAAAAGGAGACTCCTATTGCTGGGAAGCCAATAAGCTTTTTCAGGAAATCAAAAAGGGCTTAAAAAAGTGCAATGATCTTGGCATTAAACCGGATAGTATTGGAATCGACACTTGGGCAGTCGACTTTGTGTTATTGGATGAAAACGATCAACCACTAACAGAGGCAGTCTCTTATCGTGACCCAAGAACAGACGGGATGATGGAACAGGTTTTTGAGAAGATCATGAAGGAACGTCTGTATCTAGAAACAGGCATCCAGTTCCAAAAGTTTAATACGATCTACCAATTGTTTTCTATTAAACAAAACTCACCGGAAATCTTAGAAAAAGCAAAATCATTCTTAATGATTCCTGATTACTTCAATTATCTACTTACAGGAAAAAAAGCAAACGAATATACCAATGCTACATCCACGCAGCTAGTTAATGCCTTTACGAAAAAATGGGATCATGACTTATTGGATATATTGGGAATTAATAAGGAAATGTTCCATGAAATTAAGACACCTAAGAGCGTTCTTGGAACATTAAAAGAAGAGCTGGTTTCAGAGTTAGGTTTTGATCTCCAAGTGATTCTACCGGCCACACATGATACAGGTTCAGCTGTTATTGCCGTACCAGAAGAAAATGAAACGATTTATATCAGTTCCGGTACTTGGTCGCTGATTGGAGTAGAAAATTACTTCCCAATCTGTGTTACCAAAGCACTCGACTACAATTTCACCAATGAGGGTGGAATCGATTATCAATACCGGTTCTTAAAAAATATTATGGGCCTTTGGATGATTCAAGAGGTAAGACGCAACTACAATAATGAATATTCTTTTGCCGAGCTGGTTGATTTAGCTAGAGAGGCTAAGGACTTTAAGGCAGTGGTTAATGTCAATGATGATCGTTTCTTAAAACCTGAGAACATGATTCAGGAAATCATGAATTATTGTGTGGAAACAGGTCAGCCGATTCCTAGCACACCGGGAGAAGTCGCAAAATGCGTTTATGATAGTTTAGCAGATAGCTATCAGGATGCCGTTAACGAAATTGAAGAAATTTTTGAAAAGAGATTTGAGAAAATCAATGTCATCGGCGGCGGCTGTCAAAATGAAATGTTAAATCAACTTGTCGCTGATGTAACGAAGAAAGAAGTATATGCAGGACCAGTTGAAGCCACTGCGATCGGTAATATCGTGGCTCAGTTAATGGCCCTCGATGAAATTCAAGATATGAAAGAAGCACGCACGATTGTTAAAAAATCATTTGAGGTAAAGAAATATTTGCCAACTGCATCTATTACAAACTAACCATGGAGAGGAAGAAAATACATGTCTATTCAAGAAAACTTTGAACTTGCTAAAAAGGCTTATGAAAAATGGGGAATTAATGTTGATGAAGTAATCGAAACCTTAAAAAATATTTCGATTTCGGTTCACTGCTGGCAAGGTGATGATATCGGTGGATTTGAAGTGAACCCTAAAGAATTATCTGGTGGAATTTCTGTTACTGGAAATTATCCAGGTAAGGCAACGACACCTGAAGAATTAAGAGCAGACTTAGAAAAAGCACTTTCTTTGATTCCAGGTAAACATCGCGTCAATTTACATGCCATTTATGCGGAAACTAATGGAGAAGTGGTAGAAAGAGACCGGCTAGAACCAAAGCATTTTGAAAATTGGGTAAAATGGGCAAAGGAAAATGGATTAGGCTTGGATTACAACCCAACGCTATTCTCACATCCCAAAGCAGATGACGGTCTGACACTTTCCCATCCAAACGAAGAAATCCGTGAATTCTGGATCAATCACTGTATTGGCAGTCGGAAAATCGGTGAGTACTTCGGAAAAGAGCTTGATACTCCAGCATTAACAAACATTTGGATTCCGGATGGCTATAAGGATATTCCTAGTGACCGCCTGACTCCAAGAAAAAGACTAAAAGAATCATTAGATAAGATTTTTGCAGTTGAAGTAGATGAAAGATTTAATCTTGATGCAGTAGAGAGTAAGGTATTTGGAATTGGCTCAGAATCTTACGTAGTAGGTTCCCATGAATTTTATCTAAACTATGCCATGAAAAATAATAAATTGTGCTTATTAGATACAGGTCACTACCATCCAACAGAAACAGTATCAAATAAAATTTCTTCGATGTTATTATTTAGCGAAAAGCTTGCCCTTCACGTTTCAAGACCCGTACGTTGGGACAGTGACCATGTTGTTATTCTTGATGATGAGTTAAAAGAAATCGCCTTAGAAATTGTACGTAATGATGCGTTAGACCGGGTCATCATCGGCCTTGACTTCTTTGATGCAAGCATTAATCGTGTTGCTGCTTGGACAATCGGCACACGTAATATGATTAAGGCTTTACTTAATGCCATGTTAGTTCCAAACGAGCATTTAAAACAGCTTCAAGAAGAAGGCAACTTCACAGAAAGATTAGCGTTAATGGAAGAATTCAAAACTTATCCATTTGGTGCAATTTGGGATTACTACTGTAAAAAAATGGGTGTTCCAGTAAAAGAATCTTGGTTAGAAGAAGTAAAAGCGTATGAGCAAGAGGTTTTATTTAAAAGATAAGTGGATTTATTAAGGGAAGATTCAAATAGGAGGTTTAAGTTGCTATTTTAGAGAAAGCTGCGCCTGGTATCACATTATTGACGAGTTAAATAAGCTTGAATTGGAAGCAGTTTTAGTAAATTCATAATAAACCTAACAAGCCAATCTTCTTAACGATTGGCTTGTTTTTTGCAAAAACAAAAATTTCTCCTTGTTGAATCTATCATTTCAACTTCTATATGTTTGTTTTTCAAAAATATATGTTATAGTTATAGTGAGAATGAATAAAAAACAAATACAAAACAACATAAATAAAAATAGCGGGGCAGGAAGGGGCAGAACAAGTGCTTGTTGCAGAAAGACAAAAAAAGATCGTCGAATTGGTTAATGAACGATTAAGTATTCGGGTGACTGAGCTTAGCAAGATTTTCTTTGTAACAGAGGAAACGATTCGTCGTGATCTTGAAAAGCTTGAAAAGGAAAATTTATTAATGCGCAGTCATGGCGGTGCGGTTAGTATTGAGAAAGATCAATCGGAGACCTCCTATTTGGAAAGAGAGATTACGAATGCTGCTGAAAAGAAAGCGATAGCAAGAGCAGCCGTTCAATCTATTGAGTCTGGTGACCAAATTGTTCTGGATGCAAGTACTACCGCATGGTATGTCGCAAAGGAACTGCCAGATATGCCTTTAACCGTCCTTACAAATTCAATAAAGGTAGCCATCGAGCTTAGTAAAAAGGAACAAATAAAAGTGATTTCCACTGGAGGAACGTTATTGTCACAATCCCTTTCATATGTTGGGCCACTTGCTGAGCGCTCCCTTGCGATGTATCACGTTAACAAAGCCTTCCTTTCCTGCAAAGGGGTACATCTTGATAAAGGGCTAAGTGATTTTAATGAATTGCAAGCCTTATTAAAAAAGCAGATGATGGAAATGGCCGATGAAACCATTCTAATGGTTGATTCCAGCAAATTTGGGACACGTGCTTTTTCGCATATTTCACCAGTTTCTAACATCGATTGCATTATTACCGATTCAAATATAAATGAAGAAACTAGAATCGAGTTAGAAGAAAAAAAGATAAAGTTAGTAATTATCAACTAGCAGGCCGAGTCCGGTCTGTTTTTTTATACACTTGTTCGATTTGTCTCTGTGAGTTATTTTTATTTTTTAAAAAGTCGGAATTTTGAAAGAAATTAGTCGGATTTACAGTAGGAAAGGGTTTTCATTTGTTTTATCTTTAATATAGAACAGACTATCTAAAATTTCTCCTGCAAATAAATCATTACAAAATAAGATTCGTAATGAAAAGAGGATGTGTCAATGAAATGAAATATTCAAATCCAGTTATTAGCGGATTTCACCCTGATCCAAGTGTTTGCAGGGTTGGCAAAGATTATTATTTGGTTACCAGTTCGTTTGAATTTTTTCCAGGCATTCCGATTTTTCATAGTACGGATTTAGTTAACTGGAAACAGATTGGCCATGTATTGACGCGTGAAAGTCAGCTTCCGCTCACCCGCATTCATAGAATGGGACCTTCACAAGGAATATTTGCTCCAACAATCCGTTATCATAACGGACGCTTTTATGTGATTACAACCAATATCTCAACAAATAAGAATTTTTATGTTCATGCCGAACAACCAGAAGGTCCTTGGTCCGAGCCAATCGTCGTTGAGGGCTGGGGTGGAATTGATCCGTCCTTATATTTCGATGAAGATGGGAAAGTTTATTTGAGTGGAACAAGCTCTTTTGGTTCCAGTGAACCTGTAGGAATCTATCAGGCTGAACTTGATATTGATTCTGGACAGCTGTTAACAGAGCGTCAGTTAATTTGGAAAGGAACAGGGGGCAGCTCTCCGGAAGGGCCACATCTATATAAAATCAATGGATGGTATTATTTAATGATTTCGGAGGGTGGTACAGAATATGGCCATATGGTAACGATTGCAAGAAGCAGAAGTCCTTACGGGCCTTTTGAGAGCAATCCCAATAATCCAATCTTGTCGAATCGGAGTACTGATGAACCAATTCAAGCCACCGGTCATGCAGATTTGGTCCAAGCAGGGGACGGTACTTGGTGGTCTGTGTTTTTAGGGATCAGACCTGTGGGCTATCCAAAACGTCATCACCTTGGGCGTGAAACCAATCTTGCTTCAGTCCATTGGACAGAGGAAGGGTGGCCCATTATTGGAGCAGCAGGACGAGCAGAATTGGTGAATGAAGCCAGATTACTTCCATGAGATCAATCCCATCCATGGCAGGAAAAAGAAAATTTTGATAACGCTTTCCTTTCGCCGGTTTGGAATTTTTATCGTAATCCGATTGCAGGCTCTTGGTCAGTAACGGAACGATCTGGTTGGTTAACACTACATGGTCAATCTTCCACATTGAATGATTCAGGATCTCCCACATTTGTTGGCCGCAGGCAGCAGCATTTTAACTGTGAGATTTCGGCCCTTATGGAATTTTTCCCAAATGAAGATGGAGAGGAAGCAGGACTTACCGTATTTATGAACGAGAATTATCATTATGAAATTGCTAGAGCACTTAAGGAAGGAAAGTCTATTATATTATTCCGCCGCCGAATTGGCAGCCTGTCGAAGGTAGAAGCAGAAGTAGAGTATGACGAGCCGACCGTTGTCTTTGGAATTCAAGCAGATGACTTTAGTTTTACCTTTTCTTTTACATCCTCGAGTGGAGAAAAAATCACTTTGGGTAAAGGGGAAAGTTCTATACTTGCGACTGAAGTTGCTGGGGGTTTTACGGGCTTATTTTTTGGAATGTATGCGACTGGAAATGGCAAGATTTCTACTGCACCTGCCCATTTTGATTATTTTAACTATGTACGAGGTGAAGATTCAAAAACTGATTTACTAACAGCATTAATAGTTTCATCAGTAGATTAATAACTAATAAAGTTATCAGCCAATGAATGTTTTAAACGACGAATCTATAAAAAAAGGGGAAGTAAAAATGACAATGGAAATTGGATTAAATTTATTTTCAGTATTTAGAGAGTTAAACGAGGATTATTTCGGTACGTTAGAAAAGGTAGCTCAAATAGGGTACAAAAATATAGAGTTGATTTCTGCTAATTTTTCTACAGGCGAGCGCTTTTCGGATACCTTTTCCCTACCAGTCATCAAACAGAAGTTTGACGAGCTAGGATTAAAAGCGTTTGCAGCACATGAAGGTGTTGCCCCTGGTAAAGCGTTACTAGATGCTGATTGGGATAAGATTATTCAAGAAAATGCAACACTTGGATGTCAGTCTATTGTTTTCCCGATGGCTTTTATATCAGGCCGTGAGGATACTCTTCAAACAGCCGAACATCTAAATCAAATAGGAAAAAAGTGCAAAGAAGCGGGGATGAACTTTTACTATCATAACCATGCGCATGAGTTTAAGAGAATAGGAGAAACATCCTTATTTGAACTTCTAGTTGAAAATACCGATCCAGCGAACGTGAAATTTGAGCTGGACCTCGTTTGGGTTATGAGAGGAGGATATGATCCTCTTGAATTGCTTGAGAAATTGGGGAATCGCTGCGACATGATCCATCAGAAGGACTTAGGTAAACATGTAAATCCAGTTAGTATATTTACCGCATCGAGCCAAGAAGAAAGCAATGACCTGATGAAAATATATACAGAGTATGTGAAGCCAAATGATTTTGTCAATCTCGGAACTGGTATCGTTAATTTTCAAGAAACCTATCAAATTCTTAATGAATTGGGATACATCCGTTATGCAATTGTGGAAAACGAAGGACAGCTAGGAGATAAATTTACAAGCATTTCGGGGGATTTAACAGTAATGGAGAAATCTGTAAAAGGTCTTATCAAAAATTAATTAAGAGGAGTGTTCCTAATGTCTAAAAAGTTAAATATTGGAATCATCGGCTGTGGCGGAATTGCCAATCAAAAGCACATGCCTTCATTGGCAAAGCTTGGTCATTTAGGAGAAATGACTGCATTTTGCGACGTGGTAGAGGATAGAGCCGTTAAAGCAGCACAGCAATTTGGCACAGAAGAGGCAAAAGTTTATACCAATTATAAGGAGTTATTACAGGATGACTCGATTGATGTTGTTCATGTACTTACTCCTAATCTGCAACACTCCTTTATCACTGTTGATGCACTAGAAGCAGGAAAGCATGTCATGTGCGAAAAGCCAATGGCCATCAATTCTAAAGAAGCCGAAGAAATGATTGATGCAGCCAATCGAACAGGAAAGAAGCTTACAATAGGTTACCAAAACCGTTTTCGTGATGACTCGGAAGTATTGTACAAAGCTTCAAGAGAAGGTGAATTCGGCGATATTTATTTTGCTAAGGCACATGCCATTAGAAGAAGAGCGGTTCCTACATGGGGGGTGTTTCTTGATGTAGAACAACAAGGTGGCGGACCATTAATCGACATCGGTACACATGCATTGGATTTGACGCTTTGGTGTATGGACAATTACAAACCGCAATCTGTAACAGGTTCCGTTTTCCATAAGCTTGCAGATAAACATGAAGGAAATTTGTTCGGACCATGGGACCCAGAAACATATAGGGTAGAAGATTCAGCGTTTGGATTTATTAAAATGGAAAATGGGGCCACGATCATTTTAGAATGTTCTTGGGCATTAAATACAACGGATGTTCGAGAAGCAATGGCAACCTTATGTGGCACAGAAGGTGGTGCTGAAATGAAAGCATTACCAAATTCACCTACAAGTGAGTTAGTTTTCAATGGTACAAAATACGGGAAGTTGGTTGAAACAAAACCTGCCACAGGCGGAGGAATTGCTTATTTTGATGCAGGAGCAGAGGAGCCTGGAGTAAAAGAGGCGAGACAGTGGCTGGAATGCATTATTAATGATACAGAACCACTTGTTAAACCGGAACAAGCATTAGTTGTCACACAAATTTTAGAGGCGATATATACCTCAGCAAAGACAGGAAAAACAATAGACTTTTAACAAACAGGCAAACAAGAATAAGAAAATGGGGGATTTTAGATCCTCCTTTTTCCTACCTGTTTCTGAGCAAAAAGGTGATCCTCTAATTAAAGGAGTAAAAAATTCGTGTCGAATACACCATCGTTATGGAACAAAACCTTTTTTATTATCATGTTTGCTAATGCATTTGCTTTTTTCGCATTTGATCTATTGCTGCCAACTCTCCCACTCTTTTTGGCAAAACATGGGGGACTCGATATATCCCAAATAGGATTAATTATCGGGAGTTTTACTTTTTCAGCCATTATCATTCGTCCTTTTACTGAATTCTTTACCAATAAATTTGGAAAAAAGAAAACATTAGTAGTCTCCATCCTTATTTGTTTAATCTCCTCTCTAGGTTATTATTTTGGGACAAACTTCATCCTTGCACTTTCCATTCGTATTCTGCATGGTTTCGGTTTTGGTCTTGCTGTCACGATTCTTTCCACTTTAGCAGCGGAGATTATTCCAAAACAAAGAAGGGGCGAAGGGATGGGTATGCTTGGGAATGGTACAACGATTGCTTTAGCATTATCGCCATTTGTTGGGATATGGCTGTTTAATTCCTATAATCCAATCATATTATTCGGTACCGCAGGAGCTAGTTTACTAATCTTCCTGTTTTGTATTAGTTTCATTTCTTTTCCCGAAAGTGTGATCAATCCCAATCAAAAAGAAACATCATTCCTAAAATCATTGATTGAACCTTCTGCTATTTTTCCTAGCTTCTTGATGCTTTTATTTGGCATATGCATGGGCGGAGTCATTAGTTTTATGGCACTTTATGCAAAAGAGTTAGAGATAGAAGGTGTAGAATGGTTTTATTTCGTAAATACGGTTAGTGGATTCTTAATCCGTTTCATTTCAGGAAAAGTATTTGACCGTAAAGGACATGCTTGGGTGTTAGTTCCAAGTTCGATCTCAGTCATCATTGGTTTTGTATTAATATATCAAACTACTACTTTAAGTGATTTAATCATTGCTGCAATCCTATATGGGATGGGTACAGGATCATTATTCCCTTCCCTCCAAGCCTGGGCACTGAATAATACGAAGCCTGAGCGGTATACGAAAGTAACCGCCATGTTTTTTAATTCATTTGACTTAGGAATTGGAGGAGGGTCTGCCGTTCTTGGTTTGATTGCGGCAAAAACAAATTATGGTTCTATTTATTTGTTTTCAGCCTTCGTAATGGTATTTTTTCTCCTTGTCTATTGTTCCGTATTATTTTTAAACAAACAAAACATGGTGAGAATTCAGTAAAGAGCAAATTGAATATAGTGAGCAACTTTGGAAATGAAGATGGTCACTACTACACTGTTTTCATTGGAGGATTAAAAATGAAAAATGTTAAAACAAAAATCGATACTGAGGATCATATCAAATATGTGGAAAATAAAGGAGGACCAACGTTAGGATATTCCGAAACTTCTGGAGTTACGATCATCCAAAAAGACGGTCATTTTTTTAAGGATTTAAACAAAGATGGAAAAATAGATAAATATGAAGATTGGAGATTAACTCCTGAGGAGAGAGCAAAGGACCTTGCATCTAAAATGACAATTGAGCAAATCGCGGGACTCATGTTATATAGTAGGCATCAAGCCGTTCCTGCAGGGAGTAAGGGTTGGTTTGCTGGTACCTACGGGGGGAGGTCCTACGAAGAAAGCGGTGCAAATCCATGGGACTTAACCGATGAACAAATCGAGTTTCTTTCTAAAGATAATTTAAGACATATCCTCGTAACTACGGTCGAAAGCCCTGAAACTGCTGTGCGATGGAATAACAATATTCAAGCTTTTGCAGAAGGGACAGGGCTTGGTATCCCAGCAAACAACAGCTCAGATCCACGCCATGGTTCAGATTCTAGTACCGAATTTAATGCAGGAGCGGGCGGCAACATTTCTATGTGGCCTGAGCCACTTGGTCTTGCGGCAACATTTATTCCAGAAGTGGCAGAAAGATTTGGAGAAATAGCCTCAAAGGAGTACCGGGCTTTAGGCATTACAACTGCATTATCGCCGCAAATTGATATTGCAACAGATCCGCGTTGGTTCCGTTTTAATGGAACCTTTGGTGAAGATTCACAGCTTTCCGCTGACATGGCTCAAGCTTATGTGGAAGGTTTTCAGAATTCAGCAGGTGATAAAGAAATTGCTGAAGGCTGGGGTTATAACAGTGTTAATGCAATGGTAAAACATTGGCCGGGAGGCGGCTCTGGCGAGAGTGGAAGGGATGCACACTATGGATATGGTAAGTTTGCCGTTTATCCAGGCGGCAACTTTGAAGAACATTTAATTCCATTTACTGAAGGTGCCTTTAACTTACCTGGAAAAACAAAGATGGCTTCTGCGGTTATGCCTTATTACACTATTTCCATGGAACAAGATCCGGTAAATGGAGAAAATGTTGGTAACTCTTACAATTCTTACTTAATAAATGATTTGCTTCGAAAAAGATATGGTTACGATGGTGTTGTTTGCACGGATTGGATTATTACTGCCGATGAACCAGAGAATATTGATACGTTTGTCGGCGGGAAGCCATGGGGTGTTGAAAATCTGACCGTTGCCGAGCGGCATTATAAATTAATTTTAGCTGGGGTCGATCAATTCGGAGGGAATAATGAAGCGGGTCCAATCCTGGAAGCGTACCAAATGGGGATTGCTGAATTTGGTGAGGCATGGATGCGCAAGCGCTTTGAAGAATCAGCAGTACGTTTATTAAAAAATATCTTCCGTCTAGGAATCTTTGAAAATCCTTATATAAAAGTGGAAGAAAGTGTTCATGAGGTTGGGAAACCAGAGTATATGCAGGAAGGATATGAAGCGCAGCTTAAGTCTATTGTTATGTTGAAAAATAGGAATAGCATCCTGCCACTAAATAAAGAAAAAGTCGTCTATATCCCTAAAAAATATACACCTGCAGGCAAAGATTGGTTTGGTAATCCAACACCTGAAAAATTCGAATATCCAGTTAATATCGATGTTGCTAGGAAATATTTTAAGGTAACGGATAACCCTGAAGATGCAGATTTTGGATTGGTCTTTATTAGTACTCCTAAGTCCGGAACTGGTTATAGTCATGATGATGTAAAGGAAGGTGGAAATGGATACGTACCAATCAGCCTTCAATACAAACCCTATACGGCGATTTATGCTCGAGAAAAAAGTCTTGCTGGTGACGCTCGTGAGGGTGATGTTTTAAACCGATCGTACAAAGGAAAAACGGTGACTCCAAGTAATACCAAGGATTTGGATATGGTGGTAGAAACAGTTGAAGTAATGAAAGGAAAACCGGTAATTGTTTCGCTTCTCCTATCGAACCCGACAGTGGTGGATGAATTTGAAAAGAATGTCGATGCTATTATTGCGAATTTTGGGGTTCAGGATCAAGCTATTTTTGATATTTTAACAGACGGAGCTGAGCCTTCGGGTCTCCTACCAATGCAAATGCCTGCTAACATGAAAACCGTCGAAGATCAATTGGAAGATGTGGCCCATGACATGGAGTGCCATGCAGACTCTGAAGGTCATGTGTATGACTTCGCATTTGGTCTTAACTGGGCTGGTAGGATTCAAGATGATAGAACTAAAAAATATCAAAAAACCAAATAGAAAAAAGTAACCTAAACAACAAAGAAAAAAGTTAAGAATGAAACTCGACAAATGAAGAGGAGATGAAAGCCGTATGAAGTCGTTTCAAAACTTAAGCCCATTATTAAAAAGTTTTGTGGAAAGGGGGCCTGTTGGCTGCGCCTGTTCTGTTATGCTCCATGGAGAAAAGGTATTTGAAGAGTACATTGGCTATGCTGATTTAGAAACTCAAAAACCTGTTTCTACCGATACGATTTTCCGGATCCACTCCATGACAAAGATCGTTACATGTACAGCTGCCATGATCTTATATGAACGAGGGCTGTTTTTGTTGAATGACCCGCTCGAGGAATATTTACCTGAATTCAAAAATCCACATGTCTACCGGACTGCTAAAGAAGGAGAACAGATTATAACGCCTGCATCAAATTCTATCAGGATCAAAGACCTGTTCACGATGACATCCGGTTTAAGTTATAGCTGGGGAACAACAGAACAGGAAAGCGAGGTAAGAAGAGTAGAGGAACGATTAAATATTCAGGATGATTTTACCCAAGAAACATATATTCGAACACTTTCTAAAGCACTAAGTACGATTCCGCTTGCGTTTGAACCCGGAACCGGATGGAAGTATGGTTATAGTCATGATGTTTTGGGAGCATTAATAGAGGTGGTATCCGGAAAGACTCTCGGCCAATTCTTAAAAGATGAAATCTTCCAACCTTTATCAATGAATAACACCTTCTTTAATCTGCCTGATGAGAAAAAAGATTTCCTTTCCAGCTTTTACATACGGAATGAGGAAGGCAGCCTGATAAAAAGCTCGGATATGTTTCCAAAAGTAAAGACTCGCTTTGAAAGTGGTGGCGGAGGTCTATTCTCTACTCTAAGTGATTATAGTCAATTTGCTCATATGTTAGCCAGTGGCGGGGAAATGAATGGAAATCGAATTATAGGAAGAAAAACAATCGAACTAATGTCAATGAATCATCTAAACTCGGAGAATTCAGTTGATTATAATTGGGATCGTCTGGCCGGGTATGGCTATGGTCTTGGAGTGCAGATAATGATGAATCCTCCATTGTCAGGCAGCAACAGCCCTGTTGGTGAATTCGGCTGGAACGGCATGTCAGGAACATGGGTAACGATTTGTCCAACAGAAAATCTTTCTGCTGTTTATATGCAGCAAATGCTGCCAAACTTTGAGGACTCTCAGCAGCCTAGACTACGATCTGTTATTTATGGAGCACTTTGAGCCTAAAAAAACATCTATAAAATAAGTCTTGGGTGAAAATTAGCTCAAGGCTTTTTGTTTTTCATTAAATTCCTATAATAATAAGAGTATGATTCTTTTATGAAATTCTTTTTCTTTTTTTTATTTATATAATAAAATATTACTATTTTTAGATGAATATTACCATACATCAAGTTAGAAATTAATATAATTAGATTGTAAATCTGAAAACGCTTTCTATTAATTAGATCGTAACTAATAGCCGTGAGTAAAAAATAGCTCTCGGCCTTTTATTATTGACTATCACTTATTTTAGAAGGATTCCCTTAGTAAGCCTTTTTTAAATGGACTTTTCAGAATATTTTTTAATTTATATTGTATAATTGGAATTACATTTTAGAGAGTTTACAACTGGAGGATCACTATGGGAAAAATGAAACTAGTTTTCAATTCGTTACTGTTTAAACTCTTTTTGAGTGTGTTTTTAATTATTGGACCATTAATTGTCGTTCACATTGTAAATAACTACTATGCGGTCGAAGTTATCAGGAGCCAGGTGGCCCAGTCAAACAAAAATATGCTGAATATTTATATGGACCAAATTGACCGAAGTTTGGAGGGTGTTGGAAACTATATCTTTCAAACTACACAAAACAATACAGATTTATATTTTCTTCAATATAATGAAACGATAGATCCCAATGATTATGAAGAAGCAAAAATACGTTTATTTAATTCTATTACCAATCAGTCTTATTTCTACACTGCCATCGATTCCATTTTTATTTATTCGGATGCCTATAAGGATTTCCTATTTACACAAAAATCCGGTGACAATTATTTTGAACGCTATGAAGCAAGAGACGAAATTTACCAGTTGTTTGAGAAAAACCCGGAGCAGCTTAGAGAAGGGAAATGGAATATTTGGAAGGGTGCAAAAAATTATTACTTGCTTCAATATTATAAAGTAGATGGAGTATATGTAGGCGCCTGGGTGAATATGGACAAGCTTATTACTCCGTTTAAATATATTGATTTTGGAGAAACAGGAAGAGCCTTGTTGGCAACTTCAGACCTAAAACCGATTACAAATAAGAAATTTATTGAAAAGGAAAAAATAGATTTATCGATTAAGAAGGAAAAGTATATTATTACTGGGAAAGATAACCGTTTTGTTTTAATGAAAAAAAAATCATCACAAAGTGATTTCTATCTTGCAGCATTGATACCTGAAAGAGAAATCCTAGAGAAACTACCATTTTTACAAAGAATATCGTCGGTTATTACTTTTTTAGCTGTGTTGTTCTTACTATATTTTATCTTTATCATGAGAAAGGTTTTTCTTCAACCAATTAATCGAATTGTCGCCGCTATGAAAAAACTGCGACAAGGTGATTTGGATATTCGCCTTCCCATCCATCGAAATTCTACTGAGTTTGAGGTGATGAATGGTACTTTCAATCATATGATTTCTGAGATTAAGGATCTTAAAATAAATGTATATGAGGAAAAGCTAAATCTTCAAAGAGCGGAATTAAAACATTTACAGCTGCAAATCAACCCGCACTTTTTCCTTAATTCATTAAATATTATCTATAATCTAGCTACAGTTAAGGATTTTGCAGTCATCCAAGAGATGGCAAAATGTCTGGCCAATTACTTTCGTTTTATGTTTCGGAGTAATTCATATTTTGTTAGCTTAGAAGATGAACTAAAGCATACGGAAAATTACTTAAAAATTCAACAGCTCAGATTTCCCGATACTTTTAAGTATTCTGTTGAATCACCGCCAGAGCTTTTAGAATGTAAGATTCCTCCGCTTGTCATTCAAACGATGGTGGAAAATTCAATTAAACATGCCTTTAATCTAGATGACCCGCTTGATATTTTAATAGTGGTAAAAAAGAATGAGGACCCTGGGTTTATAAGTATAAAAATTCAGGATACAGGTGATGGATTTCCTGACGATGTTTTACGCAGTTTGAAAGAAGACGAATCTTTAACAAATGCTGAAGGCGAGCGCATTGGAATATGGAACGTTAAACAACGACTAAGTTTGTTATATGGAGAAAAATCAAATATCCAATTTTCGAATGAACCAGGCAAAGGGGCGACTGTTCGGATACGAATTCCGAACAATATAATTTAAGTCAAGAGGGTGGTTAGGGTTTATGAATCAATTCCAGGTTCTAATAGTTGATGATGAAATTCATTCCATTAGGGGTGTCCAGGCTGGTGTCAATTGGGAAAAGCATGATATCTCTTCTGTTTTTACAGCCAATAACTTAAGACAAGCTCAAGAAGTGTTTTTAAATAACAAAGTTGATTTGTTATTATGTGATATTGAAATGCCTAGAGGCTCTGGAATTGATTTGCTAAAGTGGGTGCGCGAACACTTCCCAATGACTGAAGCGATTTTTTTAACCTGTCATTCAGACTTCTCTTATGCAAAGCAAGCTCTGCAATTGAAAAGCTTTAATTATTTATTAAAACCCGTCGATTACCAAGAACTTGAAGAAGTTATTCATAGCGCATTGGAGAAAATCAAAAAGGATCAAGAAACAAGAATGGTAGAGGAATCTTACCTTCAATTGAAAAAGTCCCACCATTCAGTCATGCAAGAACGTTTCTGGTTAGATCTTATTAATCAAGTTATCCCAACAACCAAAGATCAAATTGAAAAACAAATGAAGAATTATCATTTATCCTATTCAGAATTAACTACTTTTCTACCCATTTTATTTCATGTTCAGCAATGGAAAGAGGAACTATCTGTCCATGAAGAAAAGGTGAGCGAATATGCTCTTCATAAAGCACTTGGTGAAGTAATCGAAAAGAATAATATGGATGGTTATGTGCTAAATGTAGAAATTGGCTATGTCTTAGTGATTATTGCATTAGTAGAGCCAATCAACCTGAAGGAGTTTAATGAAAATTGTAATCACTTTATTTCACAATTCGCTCAGTTTTTTTCTTGTGAACTTTGTGGCTACATTGGAAATCAGGTTCCGATTGAAGAATTAGTAGGGATGGTCCATACTTTGCAGGAATTTGATCGCAATAATGTAACTGTAAGTAACCAGACGATTAAATGTAACAATAAGAAAAAATGTATATGCACTTCCCCGCTGCTTCCTTCCGCAGAATGGACGAGTCTAATGAAAAATGGTCCAAAAGAAAAGTTTATAGATGCTGTCAATCAGTATTTTACTGATTGGAAAAAATCGGATGGAAATATAACCGCTCAATCCCTTCATTTGTTTTATCAAGATTTTTTGCAATTAATCTTTTATGTTCTTCAGGTAAAAGGAATTCAAGCCAATCAGGTTTATTCACAAAATTTGCTGACTGAAAAACCAAAAAGAGTATTGAAATCATTGAACTCGCTCCAAGAATGGGTCATATATATTGCCGATGTTGCCATGAACCAGCTCCATCAGCCTCAAGAAAAAGGATCAGTGGTGGACATAGTAAAAAATTATATTAATCATCATCTAGGAGAACAGCGGTTAACTCGTGATGAAATTGCCAATTATGTCTATTTAAATCCTGATTATTTAACAAGAATATTTAAAAAACAAACAGGTTTATCCATATCGGACTATTTGCAGCAGAAGCGTATTGAATACGCCAAAAAACTGTTAATAGAAACCAATCTGCCTGTAAGTGAAGTGGCATTATCTGCAGGTTATTCAAATTTTTCCTATTTTTCTACTATATTCAAGAAATCAACCCAATTAAATCCGATGGAATATCGAAAAAAGTCGTTTTTTTCAGAAAAGTCGGAATAACAAAAATAAAAGGTCGTATTTTTAGTAAGTGTTTTTTAAGCCAACCTCTATACTAAAATTAGATGAGTGGTAACGCTTTCAACAAGAGTTATCATAGAATCAACTAGATTATAAGGGGGAAAGAATGGATGAAATTTTTTAAGACATTTTCAAGGTTTATACTGATTGTAATGTCAGCAGTTTTAGTATTGGCTGGCTGTAGTTCAAAGGAAAGTAGTTCAAGTTCAAAGGACGATACGAACACGAAGGGGCAGCCAAATGAGCTTAACATGGCGTATATGAACTTTACGAATATAGAAGATCTTCCATTAGTTCAGGAAGAAATTAATAAGATTGTTAAAAAGAAGATTAATGCTACTGTGAAATTAGTCCCGATTAATGCAGCGAACTATCAACAGCAAACAAACTTAATGCTGACTGGAAACGAAAAACTTGATTTGGTTGTTTCGTCAGCTTTTTTTGGTTACAACACACAAGCCACAAAAGGACAACTTGTTGCATTAGATGATCTGCTTAAATCAAATGGAAAAGGTATTTTGGAAGTTGTTCCAAAAAATCTTCTAGAGGGTAACAAGGTAAACGGTAAAATATATGGAATTCCTAGTATTAGAGACTGGGGCTCTTATTATGGATTTATTATGAGAAAAGATATAGTAGATAAATATAAAATTGATCTTTCTCAAATAAAAACATTTGCTGATTTGGAAAGTGTTTTTAAAATTGTCAAAGAAAAAGAACCAACTTTAACTCCGATTGTAAACGCAGGAACTGTATCGGTTGCTTCCGTCATTGCAGGTGGAAAATTTGACATTCTTGGGGACAACCTAGGAGTAGTATCCTTTAAAGACAAGAAAATCGACAATATGTTTGAAGAACCTGAATATGTTGATGCGGTCCAGTTAGCCAGAAAGTGGTTCAAAGCCGGTTATATCATGAAGGATTCAGCAACGTCACAAGAAGTTGCAGCGAACATTGTGAAGGCTAATAAAGGATTTGGCTATTTCTCTCATATGAAACCAGGCTTTGAAGTACAAGAAAAAGGTATTACTGGACATGAAATGGTATCTGTAAAATTGACGGATGTATATTCGTATACCGATGCTGCAACAGGCTTTAATTTGTCCATTGCCAGAAACAGTCAGAATCCTGAAAAAGCAATGGAATTTATCAATTTACTTTACACTGATAAAGAGATTATGAATTTACTGGATAACGGTATTGAAGGGAAACATTATGCAGTTAAATCTGATGGTATCATTACATTGCCAGAAGGTGTAAAAGAATCAAAATATGTATTTGGCCAATGGCAAATCGGTAATAACTTCCTGACATACCCTTGGGAAGGAAATCCAGCGAATTATTGGGAAGTTATGAAAAAACATAATGATTCAGCGATATTTTCTCCGGCATTTGGTTTTACATTTAATCCAGATCCTGTGAAAACAGAAATTGCGGCATCGACGAACGTATTAAATCAGTATAAATTAGGTATTGAATCTGGTACTTTAGATCCAGAGAAAAGTTTAAAGGAATTTAATAAGAAACTTAAAGCATCCGGCATTGATAAAATTATTGCAGAAAAACAAAAACAGTTTGATAAGTGGAAAGAAAAGAAATAAGAACGAAGAGAAGAGAGCTAGTGTAGATCTAGTTCTCTTTTTTTATAAATCCATAGATTTAAAATGGCTGAAAAACTATATTAAATATATTCTGAAAAGTCGGATAAACAAAAATAAGAAGTCGTATTATGGATAGTAACAAATTTACTAGTCTAATAGAATAAATATATAAGTAGGAATGATAGTTTTTGTAAGCGGAAACATTTTATTAGAACAAGGGGGAATGGGGATGTCAGAAATTACAGTAAAGCCGTTAAGTACGGACGTCCATGCTGTAACTGGGAAAAAAACGAGTGTTAGAATGATGAAATTTAAAAGGTATCTGCCATTATTTATTATGATGCTGCCTGGCTTAATTTACTTATTGATCAATAATTATTTACCAATGTTTGGCCTTATGATTGCTTTTAAAGATATTAACTACGCTAAAGGAATATTCGGCAGTGATTGGATTGGATTTAAAAACTTTGAATATTTGTTTAGTACAAGAGATGCCTTTGTAATTACCCGGAATACCATTCTCTACAATGGAGGATTTATTATCTTAAATACGATATTGGCCATCGGTGTAGCAATCATGTTAAATGAAATTAAAAATAAGCTGGCGAAAAGCTTTTACCAAAGTGTCATCCTATTGCCATTCTTAATCTCAATGGTTATTGTCAGTTATTTAGGCTTTGCCTTTCTTAGCGAAGATGTTGGTTACCTGAACAAAACGATTTTACCGTTTCTTGGACTTGATGGTATTTCATGGTATAACGAAGCAAAATTTTGGCCATATATTTTAACCTTCATTAATATGTGGAAAGGTGTCGGTTTCTTGTGCGTCATTTACTTAGCCGCAATTATCGGGATTGACCAAGAATACTATGAAGCAGCCACTTTAGATGGGGCAAATAAATGGAAGCAAATCATTCACATTACCCTTCCCTCAATTATGCCTGTGATTATCATGATGACTTTATTGGGGATAGGACGCATTTTTTACTCCGATTTCGGCTTGTTCTATCAAGTGCCAATGAATTCAGGTGCTATTTATGACACAACGAATGTTATTGATACCTATGTTTACCGTGGATTAATGCAGCTTGGGGATATCGGGATGTCAGCTGCAGCAGGTTTATATCAATCGATCGTCGGATTTGTCCTTGTATTATTATCAAATTATCTCGTACGTAAAAAAAGTAAAGATAATGCATTATTTTAAGCTGGAGGTCGAAGAAGATGTATAAATCTGATCGAATAACACAATGGGTTTCGCATATCTTTTTAATCATACTTGCGGCAGGAAGCATCATTCCGTTTATCATTCTTTTATCTTCTTCTCTGAATAGTGAAGCAGCCATCATGAAAGAGGGATATTCCTTTATTCCCAAGGAGATTAGCTTTGATGCATATAATTACCTGCTAAATAATTCATCTAGTATATTAAGGGCTTATGGAATCACCATCATTGTTACGGTATTTGGCACCTTTGTAAGCTTGGCGATGACTTCGTTTTTGGCATATGCGCTCTCTCGCCGCGATTTACCATATAAAAACGTTTTTGCTTTTCTGGTTTTCTTTACTCTATTGTTCAATGGCGGACTTGTTCCGACCTATCTTGTTTATACCCAAGTATTTGATATCAAAAACACCATTTGGGCACTAATAGTTCCAGGATTACTCATGAACGGGTTTAACGTATTGTTGATGAGGACATTCTTTATGACTTCTATTCCAGAGCCAGTTATTGAATCAGCACGGATGGATGGTGCAGGTGAATTTAGAACCTTCTTCTCTATCATTCTGCCGCTCTCATTGCCAATTCTGGCCACGATTGGATTGCTTCAAACGATCATATATTGGAATGATTGGTTTAATGGACTGATCTATATCACTGAACCGTCATTATTTAGTATCCAAAACATCTTAAACAGGATGCTGTCAGACATTCAGTTTTTAGCAAGCAGCAATTTAGGCACAAACGCAAGCCAGGCTGCATCGCAAGTTCCTACCACTGGTGTACGGATGGCGATTGCTGTTATCGGTGTCCTGCCGATACTGATTGCTTATCCATTCTTCCAAAAATATTTGGTAAAAGGGATTGCTTTAGGATCTGTTAAAGGATGATTTAATTAAATTAATCACATGGAGGGTCGATTGCAAAGCAATGGCCCTCCAATGATATATTCCTAGGATAAGAGTAAAAGCAAAGGAGGAATAACTGATGGAAGGTTTTATGCGGGGCTTTTATAGTATCTCGGAGTGGATCATGAAGTTTGCTTATGTGAATATTCTTTGGATTTCATTTTCCTTGCTTGGATTTATCGCTTTTGGCTTTTTTCCTGCCACTACAGCAATGTTTACAGTAGTTCGTAAATGGGTTTTGAAGCAGTCCGATATTCCAGTCTTGAAAACCTTTTGGTTCACCTATAAAAAAGAATTTGTAAAAAGCAATCTATTAGGACTTGTCATTATTTTAGTTGGTATTTTTATGTATTCTAATATCAGAATCGTGGAAGCCACTACGGTACATGAGCTTAAACTACTTTATATACCAAATGTGATTGTTATTTTCATATTTCTACTTACTCTCTTATATATTTTTCCAGTGTTTGTCCATTTTGATGTCAGCCTGGCAGAAGGAATTAAAAATGCGTTTATTTTAATGACTGTTAACCCTATGGCGACGTTTTGTATGGGAATTCTGACTGGATTCCTTTGTTTTATATTAATAAAATTACCAGGACTTCTTCCATTTTTCAGCGGGAGTTTCATTGCATTTTTACTTATGTGGATTAGTAACTATGTATTTATAAAAATGAATAAAGCTACTAATTTTTCCGTTGCGAGAAGCAGTACTAAAGTAAATTAATATTAGAGGCAGAAGCCAAGGCGAAGAAATTAAAACGATTTAATAGGAGGTAAAAAAATGGAGATTAGTAATTTAAGAACAAATCACGTTGTGAATCCGCTTGGATTTGAATTCGATCGATTAAGTCTTTCATGGGTGACCGAGTCAGGGGAGAGCCCTTCTGTTTTTCAAACAGCCGCCAGAGTGGTAATAGCTGCTGATCCAGGCTTCGAATCGATTCATTTTGATAGCGGGAAAAGTCAAGAGATTGATAATTTAGGGTACACTCCGGACCTACAGTTGAAACCACGTTCTCGTTATTTTTGGCGGGTAACTATATGGGGGAATGCTGGTGACGTGGAAACAAGTGAAACTGCTTGGTTTGAAACAGCAAAAATGAATGAGTCATGGCAAGGAAATTGGATTACGCCTGAATTGGATAAGGAAATCCACCCATTGATTAGAACAAACTTTATACTGCCTGCTGATATTGTATCAGCCAGAGCTTATCTTTGTGGAGTGGGTCTATATGATGTTGAAATAAACGGAATGAGAATTGGAGAGGAATATTTTACTCCGGGTTATAATGCTTATGATTTCTGGCTTCAGTATCAAACCTATGATGTGACGGACGTATTGAAGAGTGGGGAAAATGCGATTGGTATTATGCTTGGCAATGGTTGGTACAAAGGCCGTTTTGGGTTTGAAGGCGGTTATCATGAATTATATGGAAGTGAATTTGCTTGCATTGGTGAAATCGTTGTAACGCTAAAAGATGGAACTACCATTATCATTGCTACGAATGAAGACTGGAAGAGCGCACCAGCACCGATCACATTTAGCGGCATTTATGATGGTGAGATTTATGATGCAAATCAAGAGAGTAAAAAATGGGCGCTGCCTGATTTTGATGACAGTACATGGACTAGTGTAAGGAAAACGGAAATCAAAACAGAATGTTTTACAGCCAGACGAAATTTGCCTATCAAAATCATGGAAGAAAGAAAACCAATGGAGATTATACATACACCTGCCGGAGATGTGGTTCTTGATTTTGGTCAAGTAATGACCGGCTGGGTGCGTTTTAAAACCAATGCACCGAAAGGAAGCATATTACAGCTCCAATACGGTGAAATTCTTCAAAATGGAAATTTTTATCGCGAAAATTTGCGAGAGGCCAAAGCTGAATATGTTTATATTTCTGACGGAAGTGTAAGAGAGGTCCAGCCTCACTTCACCTTCTATGGCTTCCGATATGTAAAGCTTACTGGTTTTGAAGGAGACATAAACCTGGATGACTTTACTGGCTGTGTTATATACAGTGAAATTGAACAAACGGGAACAATTGAAACTTCAAATCCAATGGTAAATCGATTATTCCAAAATGCGTTATGGGGACAAAAAGGAAATTTTCTTGATGTACCTACAGATTGTCCGCAGCGCGATGAACGGATGGGCTGGACAGGTGATGCACAAGTGTTTGCCACTACAGCCTGCTACAATATGTATTCGCCTGCATTTTACCAAAAATACATGTTTGATTTACATGAAGAACAGAAAAGGTTAAACGGTTCCGTACCTTTCACAGTACCTGTCGTAAAACCAAAGGATGGAAACGGTTTTATTTCAGGTAGTGGGTCAGCTGCATGGGGTGACGCTGCGACTGTTATTCCGTGGACATTATATACGTACTATGGAGATAAAGAGCTTCTTCGTCAGCAGTTCGATGCAATGAAGGACTGGGTCGATTATATCAAAAAAGTGGATGATGAATCAGGTGCAAAGAGACTGTGGCAGGTTGGTTTCCATTTTGGTGATTGGCTGGCATTAGATGGAAAGGATCCTCAAAGCCCTATGGGTGGAACCGATTCTTATTATATTGCTTCCGCTTATTATTGTTATTCGGCACAGCTAGTGGCAAAAGCAGCAAAGGTCTTGGGTAACACTGGAATGGCGAAACAATATGACAATCTAGCAATTGAAATTAAAGAAGCAATCATGAAGGAATATTTTACGCCAAATGGCAGAAGTGCGATTAATACTCAAACCGCCATGATTGTTGCCCTATATATGGACCTGGTACCAGAAAGCTTTCGGCCAAGGTTAATAGAAGATTTAAAGGCTAAGCTTCGTGAAGATAAAATGCACTTACAAACAGGATTTGTCGGTACGCCCTATTTCTGTAACGTATTATCTGAAAATGAAGCTAATGATTATGCGTATATTTTATTGTTAAATGATGATTTTCCAAGTTGGTTATATGCGGTCAAACTTGGTGCTACAACGATTTGGGAACGATGGAACTCAGTGCTTCCAGACGGAAGCATTAGCGGAACAGGAATGAACTCATTAAATCACTACGCTTATGGTTCGATTGCAGAGTGGATGTATCGTTATATGTGCGGAATCAATCCGGTTGAAGATGCACCTGGGTTTAGAAAGATTAAACTATGTCCTAAACCATATGGAAAATTATCCTACGCCAAGGCAAAATTTTCTTCTCCGTCTGGATATATTGAGAGCGGCTGGGAATTAAAAGAGGATGGGTCGTTAACTTTTAGCTTTGTTGTACCATTCAATACTTCAGCTAAAGTTTTCCTGCCTGATGCTGCTTTGGAAACTATTAAGGTAAATGGCGACTTGCTCGTTAATCGAGGTTTGGAGGCTAAGCAGGAAAGTAAGGAAGTTCTATGTGAGCTTACTGCAGGCACATATGTATTTCAATATCTACCGACAATATCTTATATCTTAACTTATAGCACAAACAGTAGTTTAAAAGAGCTTCTAAACAATGAAGAAACAAAAGAAATTATTAATAATAATCTGCCAGAAATCGTAAATAACCCGATTGTAAAAAATGATCAATTTATTGAAAAATCATTGGAAGAATTAATTAATTTCCCATTATTCACTTCGATTGCTTCTTCAGAAAAATTAGATGAGTTAAATAAAAAACTAGTTCTTGTTCGACAATAGACTATTAAATCTGTAAAGAAAGAAATTTGAAATTCTAGTAAGTATTAAAAATGTAGTGGTCTTTTAAGCTTATTCCCTTATAGTAGGCGGTTAAAAGAGAAGTAGTACTGTCTATTATGAGGGGATTTTTTTCATGGGGGAAATTAGAATAAAATATAACATAAATACTATTTATCCGAAAATAGTACCATAAATAATTTAGAAAAGGATATAAACTGGGTAATGAATAAACCGTTTACATAAATTAAAACTAGCAATTGAAAGGAATGGAATTCATGACTAAAAAAAAACAACGGGAATTAGTATTTGAATATCAAGGCAAATCCTATCAATTTGATTTAAAACCTGAATCTTTTAACACGATTGTTTTAAAGTAAACCAATGACTCCGGTTTTAATACCGGGGTCACCTTTTTTATCATTAATAATAGTTAAAAATCAATAAAAAATTATGAAGAAATTGTTCAGTTGGAGGGATTTTGTTGAATAAGTCAGCAAAAGTAATCATTGATACGAAAGCGAAAAAATTTCCTGTAAGTCCATCATTATATGGTCTTTTCTTCGAGGAGATTAACCGTGCTGGTGATGGAGGAATTTATGGGGAGTTAATTCGAAATAGGTCTTTTGAGGATACGATCATTCCTGACCGCTGCGAAGTAGAGGGATGTGAATTGCATTCACCGGCAGGGTGGGTTTCACCTTTTGAAGAAGCCCCGGGATCAATCCCAGGCTGGCATCTCCGCACGGATGATCCGAATAGTAAAGCAGGCATTTCCCTAGATAGAAATGACCCTATTAATAATGAAAATCCTCTTTCTCTCAGGGTAGAGATTGAAGAATCATTGGATAAACGGATTTCAGTATATAATGAAGGATTTTGGGGAATCCCTTTGAAAAAAAATGAAAGATACAATCTATCTTTCTATGCAAAAAAGGACGGAACATTTTCGGGAGATTTGGAAATCACTCTTGAAAATAAAAAAGGTGTAAAATTGTTCTCAAAGCCTTGTGAAATAGTATCCGAAAATTGGCAGAAATATGAGCTGGTATTAGAAAGTAACGGCGAGGAGTCAGAAGGAATTCTGGCATTCTCTACGAATGAAGGAGGAACTTTTTGGCTTGAGTTTGTTTCATTATTTCCCCAAAAAACCTTTATGGAAAGGAAAAATGGCTTACGACCAGATTTAGTTGACAGGGTTACAGACCTTAAGCCGAATTTTTTGAGATTTCCTGGTGGGTGCTTTGTAGAAGGTCTCTCAGTGGAAACGGCTTTTCGCTGGAAGAAAACGCTAGGGGATGTAACCGAGAGGAGTTCTCATTGGACGCTGTGGCATTACCGGTCAACAAATGGTTTAGGCTACCATGAGTATTTACAAATGGCAGAGGATCTTGGCTTAGAGCTTATGTACGTCGTAAACTGCGGGCTCACTTGTCAAGGAAGACCAGGAGAGCAGGTCCCATTAGAAGATCTTAATGAATGGATTCAGGACATGCTGGATGCGATCGAGTATGCGAATGGACCTGTTACAAGCAAGTGGGGTTCTCTTCGTGCTGAAAACGGCCATCCAGCTTCTTTTAATTTGAAATATATCGAAATAGGGAATGAAAATTTTGGACTCGAATATAATGTCCGCTACAAATTGTTTTATGAGGCAGTAAAAGCAAAATATCCTGAAATTATTACAATTTGGAATACACATTGGGAGGTAGGAACAGAGACGAAAGGCTTGCCGGTCGAAATAGTAGATGAGCATTTTTATGCTGATTTTGATTATTATGTCATGTATCACGATATGTATGATAGTTATGATCGGAATGGTCCGAAGATCTATGTTGGGGAATATGCAATGATACTTGGCAATGGAGCGGGCGCTCTCAAAGGAGCGATAAGTGAAGCTGCGTTTATGACAGGGATGGAACGAAATCAGGATATTGTCGTGATGTCTTCCTACGCTCCATTATTTGCAAATGTCAATCATATTAACTGGACACCTAATCTCATTTATTTTAATGGAACGGATTCGTATGTATCGCCATCCTATCATGTTCAAAAATTGTTTGCAGAAAACAGGGGAGATATAGTCCTAGAAAGTAAAGTAGAAACAGAAAGTCGCTTCCCTTCATTTAAAGGTGAAGTAGCAATCACACAAAATGACCTTCAGAAGATTAAAGAAATAAGCATTACAAGTGGTGACCAACTTCTATTTAAGAGTGAAAACTTAACAGAAGATAACTCATTAACTCGCCTTGAATGGAATGTACTGCGGATTGGCGAACCTTCTTGGAAAGAATATACAGTTACTATGGATGCAACGCTGGGGCTACAGGGGCTAAAAATTCGACTGCTTGACAGCACAAAAGAATGGCAGCAAAACTATATTCTTTGGGAGTTAGACTCAAATGGTGAGAGTCGGTTACTTCATATCAATGGATGGTCTCGAGTGAAGCTGACCCCTAATCAAGCTGTGAATGTTAATCCAGATGGTGCTCATCATTTATGTGCCAAAGTTACAAATGATTCTATTTATTGCTATCTTGATGGTCGGCTGGTGCATGAGTATAAAATAGTAACCATACCGTATCTCACTTCCGTAACCACCCTTGATGAAAAGAATAATGAGGTAATCGTCAAATTAGTTAATGCTTCTGAGTTTAATCTACGAACATTGATTGATATTGAGGGGAAAGAGAAACTAGTGGGTAAGCAGATTATTTTAACCTCTGACGATCCAAACAATACAAATACAATGGAAGACCCTAACAAGGTAATTCCTCTTGAAACTGTATTGCAGTTGGATAGTAATATGTATGAAATCCCTGCTTATAGTGTAGTCATTTTAAGAATTGAGCTATAATTATTTCTTCTATGGTCCAGGTGCTATTCTGGACCATTTTTATGTAATTTCACTATCCTGATAGGGTAATCTCAGAATTTTTATTTATTTTTTATAAAAGTTAAAAAAATACTATTTATCCTAAAATAATACCATAAACTAGCTTCCTATCTATTTATACTATAAATAAATAAAGCGCTTTAAAAATACAAAATAAATTAATTTATTATTTTACCTCATGTTGAAAAGAGTATGACAAATTAAAAATTAACAAAAATGAAAACGTTTTAACTATCTAGGGAGGGTATAAACATGGCATTAAGAGAACAAGATTTACTAAAAGTGAACCATACTTCAAGTACAAATCAAAAGCTGTCCTTATTAGAAAAAGTTAGTTACGGTTTGGGAGATACGGGTTCAAACTTAATTTATACGGTCATAACCACTTATTTAACGTTTTACTTTACGGATGTTTTTGGAATTGGGGCAGCTGCAGTTGGTACCTTAATGTTAGTTGCAAGATTTGTAGATATGATTGATAGTCCGATTTTTGGGGTCTTGATTGATAGGACAAATACTAAGTGGGGAAAATCAAGACCTTGGATATTGTGGTCTAGTATTCCATTTACGATTGTTTCCATCCTTCTCTTTATGGGACCGGAATTAAGCGCTTCCGGTAAATTGGCCTACGCTTACATATTTTATATTACAGCCAATGTGTTATATGCAGCCGTTAATAACCCATTAACAACAATGCTTCCAAGTATGTCAAGCGATGTTCAGGAAAGAACCGTTGCCAATGTGTTCCGTATGTTAGGCGGACAGGTGGGCGGATTAATTGTTAACTTATCTTTATTACCACTCGTTGCTTATTTTGGTGCTGGCAATCAGCAAAAAGGTTTCTTCTATGCGATGACACTATTCTCTGTTATTGGTTTAATCTTGTTCTTTGTTACCTTCCTAAACACAAGAGAACGTGTTCAAAATATATCTGGTAACGAAGCTATTCCGGTAAAAGAAAGTCTAAAAGCAATTAAAGGCAATCGCCCATGGATGGCTGTTTCCTTATTAGGAATCGTCTTCTTCATGTTGTATATCATGAAATTGTCTGCCGGTATTTATTATATGACTTATAACATCGGTAAACCTGACATCATTTCTACGGTCAACACCCTTGCAATGTTTTCACTTGTTGGTATTTTGGCAGTGCCTTTCTTAACAAAGAAATTTAGTAAAGTACTATTAATTAATACAGGAATTGCTATCAATATCATTGGTCAATTAATCATCTTTATAGGTGGAGATAATGTATCGATAATTATTGCTGGAACGATCATAGGATCAATCGGAATGGGATTGCCAGCAGGGTTACTGTTTACCTTAATGGCAGATACGGTTGACTATGGTGAGTGGAAATCAGGAGTCCGTGCCCAGGGGATCCTTGTATCAGCTGCAGGAATAGGAATTAAATTAGGCTCTGGACTGGGTGGAGCGATTCCTGCTTGGTTACTGGCTGCCGGTGGTTACGTTGCTAATCAACAGCAAACAGAGACTACTCTGCAAATGATTTCCCTTAGCTACCTTTGGCTGCCAATTATTTTTAGTGTTGTATCCATCCTTATTATGGCTTTTGTCTATAAATGGGAAAAGCCGCATCATGAAATTATTGCTGAATTAGAAGCCAGAAGAGCAAAACGTTAATGAACAGATAGCTGATTACTAAATTCATTTATAATTTTTGAAGAGACCGTGGCAGACATACACGGTCTCTTTAATTTATAGGATTATCTTTAAAATGTTTGGGGGTAACTCCTGTAAATTTCTTAAAGACTTTTATAAAATAGCTTTGATCCGTAAAGTTTAATAGAGTACAAATTTCGGAAAGAGAATAGGAAGTTAATGTTAATAAATTTTTTGCTTCATCTATTTTCACTTTTTGAATATATTCGCTCAAAGAAACTCCTGTTTCTTTTTTAAAAAGCGAGGATAAATAATTTGGAGTCAATTGTACCAGCTCTGATAATTGAGACAATGTAATGTTTTCATATACATGGTTAAAAATAAAATTCTGACAGAGTGAGATAGGTTTAGAATACTGTTCAATTTGACTGGTGTGAACTCTTTCAGCAAAGTCACCAAATGCTTTTTCCATTAATTTCTTTACCTCATGAATATCCTGTAATTCTTCGAGTCTTTGAATATATAAATCACTTAAGGAATAGGCGATTTCTGGATATAAACCGCCTTCCATTGCAGCTCTAGTGGCTAAGGTAATGCCTGAAATGGTTAAATTCTTTTCACTTCTTAATTGGCTATTCTTTGATAGGACTCCATATTCAAATTCCTCATTTGCGATGTTCAAATAGTTTAACAATTCCTCTTTTTTTCCTTTTGTTATTGCTCCAAAAAGTTTCTTTTCAATTAAATAATCATGATGGAATTTAGTATTTTGACGTCTTAAAGATATTTCCAAATCGGGACTTTCAGTAAGAACCTCCTGATCCTCGATTATTTGATTTTGTTTGATAACATTTTCTGTATCCAGTAATTGATGATAAATCATATAGTGGACAAGGATACCGGCACGTGTCAAGTCATGAAGCTTCATAATTGGAAGTGATTGATAGTAAAGAATAATGAATTCTTGATCGATAAAAAATCCAAGGTCATGATTCATCCTTCTTATCATGTCTTCAGAGTAATTAGTAAAAACGGATGGACCTCCAATAATACTCCCTTGGAATGTATCTCCACCCTGTAAATTAACAATCAAGTAATTTTCAAGTAATTTAGTCGATTTGATGATCGGGTATTCTGATGAATCATCGTTCCTCATTAGCTGTCTTAAATAGTCTAATTTTGCATGGTATAGTGGGTTTTGTCTGTAACCTGATGATGATTCAAAAAGTAATTCACCGTTTGAATCAAATAGGTAAAAAGGAATTTTCAAAGTCTCATTCATATGCCTGCAAATATACTCTAAGTGGTCTCTATTAAGATATGGCATGCTACGTTAGTTCCCCTTTTAAAGTAAACGAATTCAATATTATTTAATTTAGTTAATAAGATAATACTATTTTTCGATAAATATTACCATAACTACCAGCGAGAAATTAATACAATATAAAAATAGAAAGCGTTTTCTATTAACCATACTAGGAGGTTCACAATGCGAGATATCAAACAATTAATTTCACAAATGACATTAGAAGAAAAAGCGAGCCTATGCTCTGGATTAGATTTCTGGCATTTAAAAGGGATTGAACGACTAGGGATTCCATCTCTTATGGTGACAGATGGGCCGCATGGTCTTCGCAAGCAGGCACAGGGTGCAGACCACTTAGGGATTTATAACAGTGTCCCATCCACTTGTTTTCCGTCAGCTGCCGGAATGGCCAGCTCTTGGAATCGCGAACTCATTGAAAAAGTAGGGATAGCTCTAGGAGAAGAATGCCAGGCAGAGGATGTAGCAGTTTTGCTTGGACCTGGAGTGAATATTAAGCGTTCACCGCTTTGTGGAAGAAACTTTGAGTATTTCTCTGAAGATCCTTATTTAGCTTCAGAAATGGCTGCCAACCATGTTAAAGGGGTTCAAAGCCAGGGAGTCGGAACATCTTTGAAACACTTTGCAGCTAATAACCAGGAGCACCGCAGGATGTCAACGGATGCTGTTGTTGATGAAAGAACATTGCGCGAAATTTATTTGGCCAGCTTTGAAGGCGTGGTCAAACAGTCCCAGCCATGGACTGTTATGTGCTCCTACAACAAAGTAAACGGTGAATACGCATCTGAAAATGAATATTTGTTAAATGAGATTCTGAAAGATGAATGGGGCTTTGAAGGCTTTGTCGTTTCCGACTGGGGTGCGGTGAATGAACGTGCAGAAGGATTATCAGCCGGATTGGAACTTGAAATGCCATCTAGTAATGGCATCGGTGACCAAAAGATTGTCGACGCTGTGAAGAGCGGTAAATTGTCTGAAGAAAAACTCAATAAAGCCGTTGAACGATTATTGCGCATTATTTTTATGGCCGTTGATCATAAAAAAGAAAATGCTGTCTATGACAAAGATGCCCATCACCAGCTTGCCAGAGAAATGGCAAGGGAAAGCATGGTGTTATTAAAAAATGAAGAAGCTATTCTTCCGCTGAAAAAAGAAGGAACCATTGCCGTTATTGGAGAATTTGCTAAAAAGCCAAGATATCAAGGCGGGGGAAGTTCTCATGTAAAACCGACAAAGCTTGAAAACATTGTGGAAGAAATCGAAAAAACTGCTGGTAAGCACACGAATGTGTTATATGCTCAAGGATACAGTCTCGACTCTGACGAAATTGACGGAACGCTTATTGCAGAAGCAAAAGAAGTGGCGGCTCAAGCTGATAAGGTGATCCTTTTTGCCGGACTTCCTGATCGTTATGAATCGGAAGGCTATGACCGCGAACATTTGCGCATGCCGGAAAACCACCGTCTATTAGTCGAAGCAGTAGCGGAAGTGAACCGCAATATCATTGTCGTGTTAAGCAACGGTTCACCGATTGAAATGCCATGGATTGGAAATGTAAGAGGTATACTTGAAGCTTATTTAGGCGGACAAGCACTTGGAGGTGCCATCGCAGATTTATTATTTGGCGATGCAAATCCGAGCGGAAAATTAGCAGAATCGTTCCCTAAACAATTAAGCGATAACCCTTCTTTCTTGAACTTCCCGGGAGAAGGCGACAAAGTGGAATACAAAGAAGGTATTTTTGTCGGTTATCGTTACTATGATACGAAAAAAGTTGAACCGCTATTCCCATTCGGATTTGGATTAAGCTACACTACTTTTGAATATAGCAATCTTTCAATCAGTCAAAAAGAGATTCAAGATACCGAAACGGTGGCAGTCAGTGTAACCGTTAAAAATACAGGTGATCGTGCTGGAAAAGAGATTGTGCAGCTATATGTAAAAGATGTAAAGAGCAGTGTCAACAGACCTGAAAAAGAGCTGAAAGGCTTTGAAAAAGTGGACTTGCAGCCAGGTGAGGAAAAAACAGTTACGTTCTTATTAAATAAGCGGGCATTTGCTTACTATAATGTGGAAATGAATGACTGGCATGTGGAAACAGGAAAGTTTGAAATTTTAGTAGGAGAATCGTCGCAAGAGATTGTCCTTAAAGATAGCATCGTTGTTCAATCAACAGTTTCCATTAGAAAGCAGGTTCATCGCAATACCTTAATTGGTGATTTGCTGGCAGATCCAATTTTACTACCGTTAGCGACGGAATTATTAAATAAACACAATCCATTCCCGGATTTAGGTGCAAATGAAGGGGATGCGGCCGAAATGATGGAAGCCATGATGAAATATATGCCTCTTCGTGCATTAGTCAACTTCAGCATGGGTGCGTTTACCGAAGAAATGCTAACAAATCTGATGGACGAATTAAACCAGTTCTCGGGTAGTAATGAAACTAATCTTGTTAAGAAATAAATAGATTACACCTATTTTGCCCCCCTTCTCACAGAGTAGGGGGGCAAATAAATAAGATATATTTTAGTTCAAATTACTCTGCTTAAAGTTTCTGTAAGGAAAAGAAATCATTATATAAACTAAAATTTGTTTAGCATGTTTAGTAGCAGGAAAAATTTTTGCTTGACCCAAAGAAATCGATCATAAAGGAAAAGATTACAATAACCGCAAAAAAAAAAAAACAAATTTAAGCTGTCTCACAAGTTTATTTTAAAAATAAGTAACCCACGGAAAATGACATTCCGTGGGTTTTTTGCCATGGCAACCAACAGGGGTTCAAAATTCACCAATCGGAGTATGTAAAGTTCCGAATAGAGGTTGTATTAAAACCAAATTTTGATTCAATCCTTCCTAGTTTGTCACTTTGTTTACTGCACATGAATTCCTTTCAATGAGTTCTGTATCAACAAACAATTTTATTTTATCAGAGTCATTATTTTCAATCTGTCTAATTAGTTTTTCTACTGATAGTAATGCGATCTTGTCTTTTTTTACATGTATGGTCGTTAATTCAGGAGTAATCACTTGTGATTCAAAAATGTTATCAAAGCCGATAACAGAAATGTCTTCCGGGACTTTTATTCCTAATTCAGTGAGCGATTTAATTACGCTAATGGCCATATAATCCGCTTCACAAAATAAAGCAGTGGGTAATTGACCCATCCGTTTATTGATTTTTTCTTTAAAAGCATCTTGGGATGAAATTACTGTTGGGGATAATGAAAAGTAATTACTTTCGGCAATTTTTAAACCGTTTTCAGTGAGTGCTTGCAAAAAGCCTTTTTTCCTCATGTCAAAATTATACATTCTTGTATTTGACCCTACATAACCAATTTGCTGGTGTTCCAACTCCATTAAATATTGTCCTGCCTGGTACGCACCATATACATTGTTCATCACGACAAAGTTTACATCTAATGTTTCAAAACAAGTATCCAGGACAACGATATTTGGCTGTATTTCTGCAACTAGATTAATTTGCTCTTGCGTTAAGTTGGTACCTAACAATAATATGCCTGCCGATTTTTGTTCTTGTTCGAGCCTCGATACTTCTTCTTGAAGGCTTTCTATACTGATAGATGAAACCAAAAGAGAATAACCACTGGAGCCGATTTGTTTGTCAAGATTATGAATTAACTCCATAAAAAAAGGGAGCGATTCATATTGCTCTGTTATTATTCCTGCATTTGTGCAAGCAATAAATCTCAATAATTTTGTGTTTGGCTGAAAATATTGATCAGCTTTAATAATAGGGCGCGGAATGTATCCATGTTCTTGTGCGATTCGTAAGACTTTCTCGCGCGTTTTTTGACTTACCCCATTTTTTCCATTCAACGCCAGAGAGACAGCGGATTTTGAGACATTGGCTAATTTAGCAATATCATCTATTTTCATAAATATAACACCTACCTAGTTGATAAAAGTACTGATCTGTTTTATAAACTTATTTCATTTGATTATAGCATAAGACAAGTTTTTTCAGTGGATGTTTAGTAAAAATAAATGAATTTATATACAAATATTCAGTAGTAATTCGGTAGTGTTTATACGTTTCAAGGGAAAGTTCTTAAAATTGATTAAGTAAAAAAGTTTATATAAAACTGAAAAAACAACTAAATAAATTTATTAAAACAATTGACTGATAATTTAATCGTTGATATTATTGACTCAAGTAGTTTAAATAAGATAAATAATTTTAGTTCATTTAACATTTTTGTTTTTTGAATGCGCTTTAAATTAAATGAGCGTTTTAGTATGTTTAGTTGAATTTTAGTTGATGAGAAATTGCTTAGGAGGCATAGAAAATGGAAAAGATTAAGCTTGGATTCGCACCCACTCGAAGATTTGTATTTAGTAAAGAAGATGCATTAAAGTTTAAACAATTAATTAGAGAGAAAATTGAGAGCTTTGGATTGGAAATGGAAATTGTTGATTTGGAAGGGATTAATGAAGAAGGGTTGTTGCATGAACGTTTAGAAGAACCGGCCATTATTAAACGATTTAGAGATGCAGAGGTGGATGCTGTATTCTTCCCACACTGTAACTTTGGAACAGAGGATATTGTTGCACGAGTAGCAAAAGCAATTGGCAAACCTGTTTTACTTTGGGGTCCAAGGGATGAGGCTCCACTGGAAGATGGGATGCGTCTTCGTGATTCACAATGCGGAATTTTTGCAACAGGTAAAGTTCTAAGAAGATTTAATGTTAAGTTTACATATATTACGAATTGCAGTGTGGATAGCCCTGTTTTTGAACGCGGGTTTAAGAATTTTATTGGTGCAGCCAATGTTGTAAAGCAATTTACTAATCTACGAATCTTGCAAATATCGACTAGGCCCTCTGACTTTTGGTCTGTTATCTGCAATGAGGGTGAATTGTTAGAGACGTTTGGAATACAAATTCATCCGATCACTCTCGAAGAGTTGAAAAAAGGAACATTGAAGATAGAAAAGTCTGATAGCCCAGAATTAGATGAAGCAATTGGCTATATCAAGGAAAAGCTTGATTGGAGTGGAGTAACAGAACAGGATGTCCGGCGAATCGCTTCATTAAAAGTAGCGATGAAACAAATGGCTGCAGATACAGGAAGTACAGCGATTGCGATTCAATGCTGGTCAACCTTACAAGATATTATTGGCATTATGCCATGTTTGGCAAATGCGATTTTGACAGACGAACAAATCCCAGTAACCTGTGAAACAGATATACATGGTGCGATAACTTCCATTATGGTTCAAGCAGCTACATTAAATACAAAACCAACGTTTTTCGCAGATATTACAGTACGTCATCCTGAAAATCCAAATGGAGAGTTATTATTCCACTGCGGAAATTTCCCTGTATCGTTAAGTGTAGAAGAAAAGCCAAAGCTAAACAAACATTTCCTATTTGATGATCATTCTCCAGGAACTCATGAAGGAGAAATAAAGGGTGGAGAAATGACGCTTGCACGTTTTGACGGAGATCATGGTGAATATTCTATCTTTCTTGGAAAAGCAAAGGGCATTGAAGGTCCATTCACCAGAGGTTCATACGTTTGGGTGGAAGTAAATGACTGGCCATTATGGGAAGAAAAGTTAGTGAAAGGACCATATATTCACCACTCAGTAGGTGTCCACGCGAACGTTATCCCGGTCCTGTTTGAGGCATGTGAATATATTCCTGGGTTGAATCCTGATCCAGTAGATCCAACTGAAAGTGAAATTAGAGCATGGCTTCGTGGGAGCGACCTTAATAAATAAAGCTGGGGGGTAAAAAGGATGAGTAAAATTGAGTTTCTAAAACGTAAAGCAACAGAAATTCGAATGGAACTGCTAAAAATGATTTATGAGTCGGGTACCGGTCATACAGGTGGCTCTCTTTCCAATACCGATATCTTAACGGTTCTTTACTATCATATTATGAATGTGGATCCAAAGAATTCTAAATGGGAAAATCGTGATCGATATATACAGAGTAAAGGGCATGCCGTTGAATCATACTGGGCGATATTAGCGGATAAGGGGTTTTTTCCAAAAGAGGAATTAAAAACATTCTCTCAATTTAATACAAGATTAATAGGTCACCCGAACAATAAAGTGCCTGGTGTAGAAATGAATACAGGTGCGTTGGGACATGGGTTGCCAATTTCAGTTGGAATGGCCTTGGCTGCCAAAATGGATGGAAAATCGTATCGAATCTATACTCTAATGGGGGATGGCGAGCAGGCAGAAGGGTCAGTTTGGGAAGGGGCTATGGCCGCTTCTCAGTACAAGCTGGATAATTTAGTCGCTATTATTGATCGCAATAGATTGCAAATAACAGGAAGTACCGAAGATGTTATGTCCCTTGAACCGTTAGGGGATAAATGGAGATCGTTTGGCTGGGAAGTCGTAGAAGTAGATGGAAATGATATCGAACAGTTAGTAGAAGTTTTAAGCAATACGCCTAGAGTGAGCGGAAAACCAACGATGATTGTTGCAAATACAGTCAAAGGCAAGGGAATTTCATTTGCTGAAAATGTAGCAAAATGGCATCATTACGTACCTAATAAAGAAGAATATGAATTAGCAATGGAAGAACTTTCAAAGCAACTGGAGGTGCTACAATGACTAAAGCGGCTTTAAAAAGTGTAAAAGGAAATAAGATCGCTAATCGTCAAGCTATCAGTGAGGTTTTAGAAGAATTAGCGAAAGAAAATAGAGATATTTTAGTCTTAACTAGTGATTCCAGAGGATCAGCTTCTCTTGTGAATTTTGGGAAAGAATTACCGGATCAAATTGTAGAGGTCGGAATTGCAGAACAAAATCTCGTTGGGATTGCTTCGGGCTTGGCGGCTTCTGGTAAAAAACCATTTGTTGCATCACCTGCTTGTTTTTTAAGCATGAGAAGTATTGAACAAATCAAAGTAGATGTTGCGTATTCCAATACAAATGTGAAACTAATCGGCATTAGCGGCGGCGTTAGTTATGGTGCACTAGGCATGTCTCACCATTCTCTGCAGGATCTCGCTGTGACCCGTGCCATTCCTGGTCTAGATGTAATGATGCCAGCGGATCGTCATGAGTCGAAAAAAATGATTAAAGCATTAGTTGAATATGATAGACCGGTATATCTTCGGATTGGTCGCAATCCAGTTGAAGATTCATATGTATCTGAAGACTATGAGTTTCAAATTGGTAAAGCAGTCACGATGAAAGAAGGAACAGATATAACCATTATTGCAACTGGCGAGACGGTCAGAATTGCATTAGATTCCGCAGAAGCCCTTCAACAGGAAGGAATCGATTGTCGGGTTATCAATATGCATACAATCAAACCGTTAGATAAGGAAGCAATTCTAAGGGCTGCTCAGGAAACAGGAAGAATTATCACCATCGAAGAGCATAGCATTTATGGCGGTTTAGGTTCAGCGGTGGCTGAGGTTGTTTCACAAAGCCACCCGATACTTATCAAGATTCTTGGGCTGCCAGACGAACCGGCTGTTGCAGGAAAAACAGCTGAAGTGTTTGATCATTATGGATTAAGTGTAACCAATGTTAGGAAGATTGCCATGCAGATGGTGAATAATGGATGAGGTATTTCTATGACAAACGAGAAATATATTCTTTCGATTGATCAAAGTACATCGGGAACAAAACTATTGCTCGTTAATACGAGAGGACAAATTATTCATAAATGTTCTGTTAGTCATACACAATACTATCCACACCCAGGATGGGTAGAGCATGATCCGGTTGAAATCTATGAAAATGTTAAAACACTCTTGGAAGAGATGGTTCAAACATCTGATGTCTCACAAGATAATTTAGCTGTTTTAGCGATTACAAATCAACGAGAAACGATAGTCGTTTGGGATAAAGAAACAGGAATCCCAGTTTATAATGCTATCGTTTGGCAATGTCGAAGAACGTCTGACAATTGCCAAGAGCTAAAAGAGCAGGGATATGAACATCTTATACAATCAAAAACCGGGTTAAAGGCAGATCCATATTTTTCTGCATCTAAGGTAAAATGGATTATGGATCATGTAGATGGCGTCAAAGACAGAGCAAAAGAAGGCAAGCTCTTAATTGGTACGATTGACAGCTGGCTCATCTGGAAATTAACAGGCGGGAAAGTCCATGCAACCGATTATTCGAATGCAAGCCGAACACTTCTATTTAATATTCATACCCTTCAGTGGGATGATGAGTTGTTGGAACTTTTTTGTATCTCAAAAGAAATGCTTCCTGAAGTAAAAGATTCTAATGAACTATTTGGTGTTACCGAGGATCCCGCTCTTCCGTTCACACAACTTCCTATCTCAGGGATAATTGGAGATTCTCAAGGTGCTTTATTTGGGCAGAAATGTTTTGAGCCGGGCATGGCCAAAGCGACATATGGTACAGGCACTTCCGTACTGATGCAAACTGATGAATTGGTGGATGGTACCAATGGTTTAGTCACTTCCATTGCATGGGGAATGAATGGGAAAGTAAGTTATGCACTGGAAGGGATTATTAATAGTACCGGTGATACGATTAAATGGCTGAAGGATCAGCTCGAATTGATTGATGAAATTGATGAGGCTGAGCAGTTGGCAAGTTCTATATCAGATAATCAGGGTGTCTATCTTGTACCAGCTTTTGTAGGCTTAGGAGCTCCTTATTGGAAACCGTACACTCGTGCCGCAATTATGGGAATGAGCCGCAATACCGGAAAACCGCATATCGTGCGTGCAGCATTAGAAAGTATCGCTTATCAGGTTAAGGATATTATTGAACTGATGCAATCAGAATCCAATATTCAAATAAAAAGTGTAAAAGTGGATGGAGGCGCAACAAGAAACCGCTTCTTAATGCAATATCAAGCAGATATGTTGGATAGCGATGTTATTGCATCAGAAGTAGCCGAACTATCTTCAATGGGTTCTGTTTATTTAGCGGGTTTAGGAGTCGGAATTTGGAAATCTAAAGATGAAATAAATAAACTTAATCAGGATCATGAATTGTATCGCCCTTTGATGACAAGTGATGTAAGAGATAAGTATTATCAAGGGTGGAAGCAGTCAGTAAATGGTGTTTTAGTATATTAAATAATTCTACCAGCTGGAGGTTATCATTTTGGAATTTACAGAAAAAACGAAACTAGGTAGTGTTTTGTCGAATAAAGAGGCTAGGGGCATACTAGAAAAACATATTCCTCAACTTTTTGATTTAATGCTTGATCCAAGTCTAGGTACATTTATTAGGTTAGCTGATTTACCACAGCTTGCTTCGTATATTCCAGAATTAACACTGACGTCGGAAATTGTAACAGCACTGCAGCAGGATTTGGCAAAGGTCTCGGAGGAGTCGGAGGACAGCAGTGAGATTACACCGGCTACTGATTATGAAAATGAATCGGTGGCTAGAGGTTCGGCGGCGATTACACTGCCTGATCATGTCGACAAGTGGGGCGTATTCGAGTTGAAATTGCAGGGCCCGGATCACGGAAATCCGTTTGTCGACGTAGCTCTAAGTGCTGAATTTAGTTTTGAAGATAGAACACTGGAAACACTAGGTTTCTATGACGGAGAAGGCGTTTACCGGATTCGATTTATGCCTGACACTGAAGGCAAATGGACATTCCGGACGAAAAGCTCCGCCAGATCACTTGATAGTATTGAAGGTCAATTTGTCTGTAAGGAAGCATTGGAAGGGAATCAGGGTCCGGTTCGTGTACAAAACACCTTTCATTTTGCTCATGAGGACGGAACAAGGTATATTCCGGTCGGTACGACTTGTTATGCCTGGGTCCATCAGGAGGAAAATTTGATTAAGCAAACACTAGAAACGCTTGAAACATCTCCTTTCAACAAAATGCGTATGTGTGTTTTTCCGAAATCGTATTCTTTCAATACCAACGAACCTCCCTTTTACCCGTATGAGGGATCGATTGAGGAAGGTTGGGATAATACTCGATTCAATCCATTGTTCTTTCAACATTTGGAACAAAGAATTATCGATCTCGGAAAGCTTGGTATCGAAGCAGATTTGATTTTGTTCCACCCATATGATCGATGGGGATTTGCGGATATGAAAAAGGGCGCTGACGATCGGTATTTGCGATACATCGTTGCCCGTCTTTCCGCCTATCGACATGTTTGGTGGTCTTTGGCCAATGAGTACGATTTAATGTGGTCTAAGGAAATAGATGATTGGGAACGTTTTGCAAAAATTATTACGGAAAATGACCCTTATAATCATTTGATCTCTATCCACAACTGTTTACAATTTTATGATTACAACCGACCATGGATCACTCATTGCAGCGTTCAACGCATTGATGTATACAAGACGGCAGAAAGCGCGGATGAGTGGCGGAAACAATGGAATAAGCCAATTGTTATAGACGAATGTGCATATGAAGGAGACATTGATCAAGGCTGGGGCAACATTCCTGGTGAAGAAATGACACGCCGATTCTGGGAAGGTGCCTTAAGAGGAGGATATGTTGGGCATGGTGAAACATACCTGCGTCCAGATGAGGTTTTATGGTGGTCTAAAGGCGGCAAACTGCATGGAAGCAGTCCCGATCGTATTGCATTCTTAAGGGGCATCATGGAAGAAAGTCCAAAAGATGGATTGAATCCTTTGCAAATGTCATGGGATGCACCTGCGGCAGGAATACCGGACGAATATTATCTTTTCTATTACGGCTTTAACCAGCCTCGCTTCAGAGAATATCGGATGAAACCAGGGACGAAGTATAAAGTAGAAGTAATTGATACGTGGAATATGACAATTAACGAATTGGAAGAAATCTATGAAGGAAAATTCCGAATCGAGCTCCCTGGCAGACAATACATGGCAGTCAGGATGTCAAGGATCTAATCTAAACAGCTATCTTCCCTTGAAAGTTTGAAAATATTATATATTTTAATACAGTTACGAAACAAAAATCAGCCAGGAAGCGTCTCCGGCTGGTTTTTTTGTTCGATATATTCTTTTTTGCATTGTCAGCGATATTGACATTTAGGAACCTGTTTGCTCAATAAATTCTCCACAGAGCTTGTTAAATTCAATTGTCCTTCCAATCAAAGTTCTCAATAAAGCGTACAAATGCCTTAACAACATTCCATTCCAGAGATTCCTTATGATAATACATCCACGTTCTTCGCAATATAGGATTTCCTTCTTGATCAAGTAGGTGGATTTTATGTAAATCTTCTATTCCGGTAAGTACCCTGCTGGACAGGATGCCATAGCCTAAACCATTTATAACCATTTCCTTACACGTATCAACTTGGTCAACTTCTATACTAATAAAGGGCGCTTGCGAATAATTTTCACCCCACCAATGATCAATGATTGATTTTAATAAATAATCCCCTCTATATTCAATTCTCGGAAGACTAGGGAGATCCATAATATCAATTTCATTCATAGAAGCAATGCAAATCTTTTCCTCAAATAATTGTTGTTTCGATAATCCTCGCCATCCATAATCTCCCCGAACAAAGCTGATATGAACATCCTTGTTGTGTATAAGCTGCGTTACGTCTCTGCTCCATCCTGTAGTTACCTTGAATTCCACATGAGGATATTGCATTTTAAATAGTTTCAAAACATAAGGAAGTGCATAATTGGCAAAAAAGTTGGATACCCCCAATTTCAACGTACCTACCACTTTATCACTTTCGTTATGACTCATATTTTGGACATTTTCTTTAATCTTTTCATAATGAGCAAGGGCCTCCTCAGCACAATGAACAAGATATTCTCCTTGTGGGGTAAAATGCACTCCTCTGCTTTCACGAGTTACGATTTTAACGCCTAGTTCTTCCTGCATATGTTTTAATCGAGTCGTTAACGCGGGTTGAGTAAGAAATAAGAGGCGAGCTGTTTTTGTTAGATTCTTTTGATGATAAAGCACCTTTAGTATTTCCCAGTCACGATAATCCATTTTTCCACCCATCTATCTGATATAAATATTTTTTATAGATTAATATAATTTTTTAGCATTTTATTTATTTCAATTATTACATTATCCTTATTCTAAAGCAATTGATAATTACATCACTAAATAATCAGAAACAAAACATATAAAGTAACACAACAATGGGGGAATTGGGAATGGGAGTACAAAAAAACGAACATAATCCATGGCGGAAATTTAATGGTCCAAACCTGGGCTATGTAATCGAACAATATGAGCGGTACACGAACGGGGAAGATACCATTGATCCAAAATTAAAAGAGCTTTTTATTAAATGGGGCTCCCCTTTGTCTTTTGAATCAAGTCATACCGAAGAACCCCTCAATAATGAATTTGTCAATCCTGACAATTCCATAAATATACAGAAAGTACTCAAAGTGGTAAAACTGATTGAAGATATTCGTTCAAACGGTCATTTAGCGGCAAACATGAACCCATTAGAGGGGAATCTACAAAATCAAGAGTTGTTTAATCCAGAAAAACATGGGGTAAGTGAGCAAGACTTGAAAGCGATTCCATCCAAACTTGTTTGGGAGGAGGCACCAGCAGGTATTCAAACCGCATGGGATGCTATCAACCATTTAAAGCGTATTTATACCTCCACACTAGCCTATGAATTTAACCATGTGCAACATATGGATGAACGAGCATGGTTAACTCAAATGGTGGAAACAGGTTCTTTGCATCGCTCCTTATCTAAAGAAGAACAAACGAACTTGTTACAGAGTTTGACAGAGGTTGAAGGATTTGAACAATTTTTGCATAAAACCTTTGTCGGTCAAAAGAGATTTTCCATTGAAGGCGTTGACATGCTTGTCCCCATGCTGAATGAAGCCGTGCACGAAGGTGTCGGGGATGGAGCGCGTAATGTAGTGATTGGAATGGCGCATCGCGGCCGCCTAAGTGTCCTTGCGCATGTGTTAAACAAACCATACAGAAAAATGTTCTCTGAATTTCAGCACTCGTCTGCTAAACAACAGGGTCCGTCAGAAGATTTGGTCGACATAAGTGAGGGCTGGACTGGAGACGTGAAATACCATTTAGGCCGAAATCGATTCATGGAAGGCCCCGGAAACGTTCGCGCACGTATTACTTTAGCCAATAATCCGAGTCATCTTGAATTTGTCGATCCGGTAGTTGAAGGTTTTGCAAGAGCTGCCCAAGAAGAACGAAAGTCTGCCGGTTATCCTAAGCAGGATGTTAAGAGGGCGTTTGCGATTTTGGTCCATGGCGATGCAGCCTTTCCGGGACAGGGAATTGTAGCGGAGACCTTGAATTTAAGCGGGTTAAAAGGATATCGAACTGGTGGAACCATCCATATCATTGCCAACAACATGGTCGGCTTTACGACAGATAGCCACGATTCTCGTACGACAAGATATTCGAGTGACTTAGCAAAAGGATTTGAGATTCCGATTGTACATGTAAATGCGGACGATCCAGAAGCTTGTCTGGCTGCCGTTCGTCTGGCCTATCAATACCGTACTCGGTTCCAAAAGGACTTTTTGATTGATTTAGTTGGATACCGGCGATTTGGCCACAATGAAATGGACGATGCAGCAGTCACCCAGCCACAGGTTTACAAAAAAATCGCGAACCATCCAACGGTAAGAGCGGTGTATTCCAAACAGTTGCAAAATAGTGGCATTCTCAAACAAGATGAAGTTGAGCACATTAACCGCAGCGTGCAGGAAATGTTGCAGGCTGAGTTTGAAAAAGCGTCCGAGAAGAAGCAGAGTGAACCCCTTGCAGAAGTAGAGGTTCCGAGGGTGATCGCCAAAGGAATTCCACCGGTAGAAACAAGCGTGCCCCTTGGTACCCTTCGTGAATTAAACCAAGATTTGCTGAAATGGCCGGAAGGTTTTCATGTATATCCAAAGTTAAAACGGATTCTGGAGCGCCGTAATTCGGCACTAGAAGAGAACGGGAAAGTAGAATGGGCGGTGGCAGAAGTACTGGCATTTGCGTCGATGTTAAAAGAAGGTACGCCGATTCGTCTAACCGGCCAAGATTCTGAGCGTGGAACGTTTGCGCAGCGGCACATTGTTCTCCATGATTCGGAAACAAACGAAACCTATTCACCACTGCACCAGCTTCAGCAAGCACAGGCTTCGTTTGCGGTTCATAATAGTCCGCTGTCGGAAGCAGCGGTTGTAGGCTTTGAATATGGATATAATGTATTTGCTCCTGAAACACTTGTCATGTGGGAAGCACAATATGGCGACTTTGCCAACACAGCACAACCCCTCTATGATCAATTTGTTTCATCCGCAAGAGCGAAATGGGGGCAAAAATCAGGGCTTATTCTCCTGTTGCCTCATGGGTATGAAGGCCAAGGTCCGGAGCATTCAAGTGCCCGTCCGGAACGATTTTTACAGTTAGCAGCTGAAAACAACTGGACAGTTGCCAACCTGACAAGTGCAGCCCAATATTTTCATATTTTACGCCGTCAAGCATCCATCTTAGGAACAGAGTTTGTTCGGCCATTGGTGATTATGACGCCAAAGAGTCTGCTTCGTCACCCGTTGGTCGCTTCTCCAGGTACTGCGCTAAGCGAAGGCCATTTCCAAACAGTAGTGGAACAGCCTCAGCTCGGAAAAGAGACAGACAAGGTAAAGCGTTTAGTATTAACAACTGGTAAGATGGCCATCGATCTGGCTGTAGAAATCGATTCAACGAAAGAAAATCGAAACTTAGAAGAGTTACACATCGTTCGAATCGAACAATTGTATCCATTTCCTCAGGAAAAAGTAGAAGCGATCATGAAGCGTTATCCAAACTTGAAGGAAATCATTTGGGTACAGGAAGAACCGAAAAATATGGGTGCGTGGCACTATATCGCCCCAATTCTCTTTGATCTTGCTTCCGGTAGCCAGACAGTTGGTTACATTGGACGTCAGGAGCGTTCAAGTACGGCAGGCGGCGATCCAATCGTTCATAAAAAGGAACAAGAACGCATTATCCAACAGGCTTTGAACTATATAGAGTCTGGAAGATACTCAGAAACAAGAAAGAGAGTTTAGTTTTAACTAACCATCATCACTCACAAATTACGATAGTTGAAATACGAGCATAATAGGAGACTTACCATCATACCTAGGAGGATACACCACATGATAGAAATAAAAGTACCAGAACTGGCAGAATCCATTACAGAAGGAACCATTTCACAATGGCTCATTAACGTTGGTGATAAAGTGACCAAAGGAGATAGTGTTGTTGAGCTGGAAACAGACAAAGTGAATATCGAATTAAATACCGAATACTCAGGTATAGTTTCAAAATTATTAAAAGAGACGGGCGATATCGTCGAAGTAGGCGATGTAATTGCGATTATCGAAGAGAATACGGCTGCAGGAGCCACTCCAGGCACTCCTACTGTTCCAGCTGCAGCTCCGGAAAGACCGGCAGAAGAAACTTTTAATCAACAAAGCAACCAACCTGAGCCAGAACTTTCGATAGCCGCACGTCCAATTGCTTCACCAGCAGCAAGAAAATTGGCAAGAGAACGGGGAATCGATTTACACCAAGTAAGCAGCCGTGATCCACTTGGCAGAATTAGAACAGAGGATGTAAAAGCATATACACATACACCTGCGGTTAAAGAAGAACCAAAGTTGGAAAAGACCAGCCCAAAACCTGTCGTACAACAAATTGATGAAGAGTTTGACAAACCAGTAGAACGTGTGAAAATGTCCCGCCGACGTCAAACCATCGCTAAACGCTTAGTAGAAGTCCAGCATACAGCGGCGATGTTGACCACATTTAACGAAGTGGATATGTCTGCTGTTATGGATTTACGCACGAAGCGGAAAGACGCCTTTTTCGAAAAACATGGGGTTCGTCTTGGGTTCATGTCGTTCTTTACAAAAGCAGTGGTTTCGGCTTTGAAGCAATTCCCGCTTTTAAATGCTGAAATTCAAGGCGATGAATTGATTTTGAAGAAGTTCTATGATATCGGAATTGCCGTGGCAGCACCAGAGGGGTTGGTCGTACCGGTTGTCCGCAATGCGAACCAGAAAAACTTTGCCGAAATCGAACAAGAAATCAGTAATCTCGGTAAAAAAGCTCGTGATAATGCCCTTACTTTAAATGATTTACAAGGTGGAACATTTACGATTACAAACGGCGGAGTTTTCGGTTCATTAATGTCAACGCCGATCTTGAATAGCCCGCAAGTAGGGATTCTCGGTATGCATAAAATCCAAATAAGACCAGTAGCGATTGATCGTGAACGAATGGAAAACCGCCCGATGATGTATATTGCCCTTTCTTACGACCATCGAATTGTCGACGGAAAAGAGGCTGTCAGCTTCCTAGTTGCAGTGAAAGAATTATTGGAGGATCCTACCTCTTTATTATTAGAAGGATAAATCTTATTGATTTGCTAGTTTAATTCTAAAAGACCAAACAAAAACAGACCTTTGAGGTCTGTTTTTGTTTATTTAATCAGAAGTAAACAAAAGGTGTGTTCCTGAAATAAGGAACATGTCTTTTGTTCTATGGAGTGAAGAGAAATATGATATGATTTGACTTAACGAATGCAACGCTGGGAGAGAACACAGGAAAAAGGTGAGTTGTATGAACTATGACCTTCTAAATGAACTTTTACAGATTACGGATGAAGAGAAAAGCATCCTTGAGCAAAAAACGGAAGTAAGTAAAGACATATACACAAGTAAGACAAATTTTATTATTGAAAGCGAAAAATTCCTTAGCAAAGACAAAATGATCATGGTTCGAAAGCACACTAGATTTGTTGATTTCCCCTTACATAAACATGATTATATAGAAGTCAATTATGTTTATAACGGGGAATTGATTCAAACAGTTGGCGGCAGACAATTAACCCTGAAAAAGGGAGAACTTCTATTATTAAATCAGCATATTGAACATGAGATCAAGGCCTGTGCCAAAGAAGACATTGTCATTAATTTTATCATTCGTCCTTCTTTCTTCGACTTTATTTTTTCCTTTTTAAGTTCCGAAAATATAATCAGTGATTTTCTGCTTAATAGCTTATATAACAACACGCAGAACGGTCAATTCCTTTATTTTAAAGTGGCTGATGTACCTGCTATTCAGGACATGATTGGAAAAATGATTGAGGAAATCATGCATCCTTCTGCTTTCTCAGAGTCAACCATTAAACTGTATATGGGGCTTTTCTTGATTGAACTGATTAAGAATTCTGATAAGGTGGAGAGAAAGGAAGAGGCATCTATCAATCACTATTTGGTAGTAGAATCACTTAAGTATATTGAAGAACAGTTTAAGGACGCCTCGTTATATGAATTAGCCGACCGATTGAAACAATCTCACTATGGTTTAAGTAAAACCATAAAAAAGGCCACCTCCCACACATTCAAAGAGCTTCTGCAAGAGAGGCGACTTATCAAAGCGAAAGAATTATTGGAAGGAACCGACATGGCGATTGCTTCAATTGTGGAGCAGGTGGGGTATGATAATATCAGTTATTTTTACCGGATATTTAAAGGGAAATATGGACTGACACCGAAGGAATTCAGAAAGAGGACAATTCGAGCATGAGCAAGGAAGTATAAAAAAACAATGAATCCCTTAAATATTGGGATTCATTGTTTCTTATTTTTTCAATAACAAATACATAAAGTACGGAGCACCGATTAAGGCAACCATTATACCAGCTGGAATACCATTGGGTTCAACCAAATTCCGTCCAATGGTATCAGCAATGAGTAAGAGCCAACCGCCTATTAGAATGGCTAAGGGAATAAATAGTTGATTTCTAGGTCCTACCAACACTTTTGCTATATGGGGAGCCATCAATCCGATAAAGGAAATTCCTCCCGTAACTGAAACGGCAGAAGCAGCAAGGGCCACGGCTGTTACTAGTAAAACGATCCGTTCCTTTTCAATCGAAACACCCACACCGATGGCTACAGGTTCACTTAGTCCGAGAAGATTCAATCGATTAGCCTTGAATAATGTGTAGGGGATTAGAATCAATAACCAAGGTAAGAATGCCCAAATAAAAGGCCAATCCGTTCCCCAAATATTCCCCACTAACCATTTAGAAATAAAATCTACCTTTTCCCGTTCGGCAGATGAAATCAGGACAATCATTACCCCAGAAAGTGCCATCGAAAAACCAATCCCAACTAGAACTAATCTAACCGGCTGTATGCCAGTACTTCTTTTATATGAAAATAGGTAGATTAGTGCGGCAGTTAGTATAGCACCGCAAAAAGCAACAAGGGGAAGCACGTAGACAAATGAACCTGCTTCGATCGGGAAAAACAAAAAGAAAACGGTAATAGCAACACCTGCTCCAGAGTTTATCCCAATAATACCAGGGTCAGCAAGATCATTTCGTGTGATTCCTTGTAAAATAGAACCAGATAAGGCCAAGGCCATCCCTGCTAACAATGTAATAATCATTCTTGGTAAGCGGATAGAAAATAAAACAAAATCTTCTTTAAACGTTCCATGTCCGAGAAGGGTTGGTATGAGTCTGTCATAGGAAAGGGAGGAGTAGCCCAAACCCATGGCAATAATACTTGAAATCAATATGAGTACTAATAAAATAGATAAAAGCAATCGCTGTTTTTTTAATAAAGAAGGTTGAATCATGAAAATACTCTTCCTCCTTTACGAACAATAACAAGGAAGAAGGGCAACCCCATTACAGCCATTATTGCAATGATAGGTGTTTCGTAAGGAGCATTAATTGTTCGGCCAAGGGTATCAGCAAAAAGCATAAAAGTGGCACCAGAAATAGCGGACATTGGAATGATGAAACGGTAATCCGTTCCGACGATTGCGCGAACCAAATGGGGAACCATTAAGCCGATGAAGGCCATATTCCCGACAAGTGCCACCGAAGCACCAGCTAATAGAATGATCACTATAAATAGAATCGTCTTTATTTGAGTGGTTTTTTGACCTAGTCCAACGGCAACTTCTTCATTTAAGCTTAAAATGGTAAGCTGTCTGGAGAGAAAAAGTGACACAAGGATCCCAATAATAATAAATGGGACGATGATTTGAAGCTGATTCCATGACGTCCCAATCATCCCTCCAGAAGTCCACATAGAAACATTTTTGGAAACTTTGAAATAAATCCCAATTCCTTCTGCAACTGCATAAAGGAAGGCAGAGACCGCTGCTCCAGCTAAAACAATTCTAAGCGGAGAAAAGCCGCCTTTCTTTATGGAACCGATACCAAAAACCATCAATGTTCCAACAGCAGCTCCCACAAAACAAGCGATCGTCAAGCTGAAATAATTGGCAGAAGGGATAAACGCAATGGTTATGGCAAGTGCCGCATTCGCACCAGCTGTTAATCCAAGTAAACCAGGATCTGCTAGTGGATTTCTCGTCAGTCCTTGCATGATTGCTCCTGAAACAGCAAGAGCAGCACCAACAAAAATGGCTGCAGCTGCTCTTGGAAATCGGATTTCACGGAGCATCGAAGTGGCATTATCACTTACATTTGAAGTTAACGCTCGCCATACATCCTTGACAGTAGTATCTGCCGCTCCAAAAACACAGGCAGCAATGGTCATACCAGCAAAAACAAGGAAAGCAGCGATAATTTTATATACAAAGGGGAAATTTTCTTTTGTCATCAGTCTCTCATCTTTTCTTTCCTAGAATAAGGGAAGAGGGAATTCTTGAATAAGAATCCCTCATAGATTATTAATTTCCGAGAAATGACTTCTTAAAAAAGTCTAATTGCTTATCTAATGTAACTGGGTCACTAAAGGAAGCACCGTTTCCATTTAGTTCAAAGACACGATTGTTTTTAACGGCTGGAATATTCTTGTATGTTTCTGTTTCTTGGAATGAGTGATCCGCATCAGCGTATTTACTAAGGATCACATAGTCCCCAGCATACTCAGGAAGTACCTCTGCTGAAATCGTATAGTAACCAGATTTCAATGCCATTTCCTTCACCTTATCAGGCATTCTCAAATTCATAGCTTGATATAAGATTTCAGTTCCTCTTGCCCAGTTATTGCCGAATACATATAGATCCTTATCATAAGCTTCGATGACTGAAACCGTTGCATCTTCACCAATTTTTGATCGAATTTCGTCTCCCGCAGTTTTGGCCCGTGTTTTGAAGTCATCAACCCAAGCTTGGGCTTCTTTCTCTTTATTTAACAATTTTCCGATTTCTAGGTGTTGGGTTAAATAATCGGCTTTCCCCCAAGTATAAGTTACAGTTGGAGCAATTTCTTTTAATTTATCAAGGTTTTTAATATTGGATAACCCAATGATTAAATCTGGTTCTAATTCGATAATTTTTTCTAGGTTTTCATCAGATACTTCTGCGACATCTTTTAATTCTTCTTTAAAAGTGGGATTATTTTTAGACCAAACATCTACACCAACGATATTTACACCTAAATCGATGACATTACCTGTGAATCCTGACAGCAAAATGACACGTTTTGGGTTGGCAGGGACTTCTATTGGTCCATTTTCTGATTGATATGTAATGGTTTTTGGTTGTTCTTCTTTTTTACTGGAACTCTCTTCTGTTCCTGAGGTCTCGTTACTGCAGGCACTAATAATTAACACTAAGAGCAGGATAAACGGAAATAGCAGCTTTTTCATTTATAATTTCTCCTTTTAATAAGTTGTAGGTAATACACATGGGCTTATTTGTTCGTGGATCTTTTCCGATTTGGGCATCTATTTGGAAAACCTTTTTCAACACTTCAGTAGTCATAACTTCCTCGCAATCTCCTGCCTTGACGATATGGCCCTCTTTCAGAGCAATAATATAGTCAGCGAAACGCGCAGCATGATTTAAATCGTGAAGGACCATGACAATTGTACGTTCCTGTTCAATGTTCAGCCGTTGAAGAAGCTCTAGTACTTCCAGTTGATGGGCCATATCTAAAAAGGTGGTTGGTTCATCCAGAAAGATGATGTCCGTTTCTTGAGCAAGAGCCATGGCAATCCAAACTCGTTGTCGTTGACCTCCTGATAAGGAATCAACTGAACGAAACTTAAAGTCTAGTAAACCTGTGACTTCAAGTGCCCAGTCAATAACTTCATAATCTTTTTTCGTTAAGCGGCCAAAGCCTTTTTGATAAGGAAAGCGGCCATAGGAAACGAGCTCACCCACTGACAATCCACCGGCACTTTCAGGTGATTGCGGGAGAATGGCCATTTTTTTTGCAAGAATCTTGGTATTTTCCTTTGAGATATCTTTTCCATCTAACAAAACGGTTCCAGATTGCTGCGAAATAATCCGTGTGATTGCTTTCAATAATGTAGACTTCCCGCAGCCATTAGAACCGATGATGGTTGTAATTTTACGATCGGGTATTTTCACACTGAGATTTTTAACAATCAACTGTTCATCATAGCTAATGTTTAAATCCTCTGTATATAACCGAACCATTATTGACCTCCTTTTAAACAAGAGTTAGTAACAACATGTTGTTGATAATGATTATCATTTTCACACCTAACTATATTCGGTCGATTTATTTCTTGTCAATAACTATTTTTTTAGTTTTTCTGAGAATCGTTGTGAAAAGAGTGGGAAATCGTTGATAGGACGGAGTGGATGTTAATAATTTAATAAAAAAATTCAAAAAAATTAAAAAAACATTTGATATTGATAATCGTTATCAATTAAAATAGGGTTAAGTGATAATATTTATCAATTAGCAGAGTGGGATTGATGATAGGGGAGGGGCTTTGACATGAAGAGCCAGCTGAACGAAATGAAATATTTTACAGAAGAAAATTTAAGAGTGTTCATTACTTGTCCTTATAAATTTTATTATGAATATATTGAGAAGAAAAAACGGCCAAAGGACTGGAGACATATGGTGCAACAGGTGGTAAATCATGTCGTTTTTTCCTATTTTCGACTCCCAATTGAACAGCGGTCAGCAACGAAGATACTTTCATTGGTTGAACGATATTGGTCCAACATTTCTCCTCAAATATTTGAGTCTCGAATTCAATATTATACGGTGACAGCTAAAATTACCGATTACTTAATGCAAAATTTGACCGCAGAAACAGATTCAGCCCCGCCTTTGTTTTTATTTGAAAAATTTACATCCACTATACAAGAACTAGATATGGATCTCTCGTTAACTATTGATGTGGCGGAATGGTCCAATTCCTCCTTTGTTGTTAAAAAATACTTGGTTGACGCAGAAAAAGACATGTTAATGCTATATAACTATTTAATCGCAGTATTTTCAAAAAAGGTATTTAATAAAATCCCTAGTAGAATTGAAGTGACAACTTTATTGGATGGAAGAAAGCATACCTATTTTCCTACACCTGAAAGAATTGATGAAGGCATCCGTTATTTGCAATTAATGAATCATTTACTAGGTAATTCTTCAAGATTTAATGAGGTATATAATGAAAAAAATTGTGAATCTTGTCCTTTTGAACATGTCTGTGAACGTGATGCGCGAAATGGTAATGAATCCACTACATATTATTCATAAAAAGATTGTCTTGGCAGGGAGTGTTTATAGATGGAGCAGCAGGAATTATTTGATGTGACCGTAATTGGCGGGGGACCAGCAGGGCTTTATTCTACTTTTTATAGCGGACTTAGAGAAATGAAAACAAAGATCATAGAATTCCAGCCGCAATTAGGTGGGAAAATTCATGTTTATCCAGAGAAAATGATCTGGGATGTAGGCGGGCAAACACCCATTCCTGGAGCCAAATTAATAGAGCAGCTAGTTACACAGGGGTTAACGTTTAATCCAACCGTAGTGTTAAACGAAAAGGTTGAGTCGATTACACGAAATGAAGACGGAATTTTTGAATTACAAGCAGCCTCCGGTCAGAAGCATTTATCGAAAACAGTCATAGTCGCAATCGGCAGTGGAATCTTGAACCCTCAAAAGCTGGACATTGAAGGGGCTGAAAGATTTGAGGTATCTAATTTAAATTACACAGTCAAGTCATTAAAACATTTCAAAGATAAGACTGTCATCATTTCAGGTGGTGGAAATACAGCCATTGATTGGGCGAATGAGTTAGAGTCGATTGCCAAAATAGTTTATGTAACCTATAGAAAAGATGCATTAAAAGGTCACGAGGCACAAGCAACTCAGTTAATGAAAAGTTCGGCTGTTTGTTTATTTCACACCTCGATTACCAAACTGATTGCCAGCAACAATCATGAAGCTATTGAAATGGTGGAACTGACAAACCATATTTCAGGAGAGGTTTCTTTTTTGCCAATTGATGAAGTGATTATTAATCATGGATATGAACAAGACGCTGCATTACTGGAAAACAGTAGTTTAAATATAAAGCTAGCAGACAATTATTATATTGCTGGTAATTCAGTAAGTGAATCATCCATTGAGGGGCTTTATGCTGCCGGTGATATCCTTATGTATGATGGTAAGGTAAATTTAATAACGGGTGCCTTCCAAGATGCAGCGAACGCAGTAAATAAGGCAAAACAATTTATTCAGCCTGACGCAAGTAAAATCGGGATGGTCTCTTCCCACAATGATCTCTTTAAGAAGCGCAATAGAGAATTGGTTAAACAAATGATGAAATAAGCAAAATATATGGTTTAAAAGCCAAAAATGGTTTTGCCATGTCCTTCATCTTCTTATTTTGCAGCTATTTTGCCCGATATATCTCTTTCATGGTCACGTCTGCCTGACGTGATTCTTTTTGCATTGATTTTATTGCTGTAATACAATGTAGTTAAGGAGTGGTAAAATTGAAAGAAATAATTCTCATGCTTACTGATCTTTTAAATAATGTCCATGATTTTATTCAATTTTATGCAAGTAATTATTTAAATCTTGGATTAAACGATAAAGACTTACACTTTTGGATAATGGGTATTATTGGAATCATTGTATTTCTTATTGTACTTATTTTGTCTAAAATCATATCTAATATGCCCTTTGGGATCACAATACTATCATTCCTCTATACTTTTACATTTATGGTAGTTTTAGTATTTGCAATAGAAATACAACAGGCTATCACTAATAGAGGTAACATGGAATTTCAAGATGCTATCGTGGGATTATGGGGATACGTTGTATTTTTCTTAGGCTTTGTGATAATTTCAGCAGTCATCCTAACAGCAAAAATGTTTTTAAATAGAGTTCTTAAAAATGGTTCTAGTAAAAGAAGATAATTTAAAAATAATTCACCCTAAAGCCCCCTTTCGAGAGGGGCTTTTTCGACAGATCCTACAATCTTATAAAAAAACACTGATATTATGTATCTCTTACCGGAAAGTTAAATCCGCCAGAAATGCGATAATATCAGTGTTTTTATAAAGGTTTTATGTCCCAGAGAGGATTCGAACCTCCAACCTACAGTTTAGGAAAAGTATGAAATTGGTATTTTTATAACTAAATTTCAATAAAAAGCGTTGATTTATCAAGCTTTTTTGATAATTACATTCAATCAAAAACAATTAAATAAATATGGTTTTACTGAGTTTTTCGGCAAATTTTCGGCAATTCAGGTAACCACTAAAACAAGAGCCACACCTAAAGTACCAACATTACTGACGGATTGGCATTGCTAGGAAGGCTTTATGGTGGTATTGATTGGTATATTGTCATAGTAGGTTGGATCTTCATAATGATTGGCTTTTCGGTCTTGCATAGATACTTTTCTCGACATACTTCCATAAAAAAAGTTTTAATTCTATTTGGTACCTATGTTTTTATCTATCTATTATTTGTACTCTACATATATAAAACAAACGATAATCTCTACTTCCATATTAAGTATTTATTATTTGTAGGGTCCGGAGTAATCTTTGCTACCTTTCTAATAGAGTCATATATCAAGCTATATAGATTAAATAATCAATTGACATACATGTTTAAGAAAGTAGAAGAAAGTGAATCAAACCACCGATTAATAGCAGAGAAAACGTTAGACCTTATAGTGGTGTTGGATAAAGAGTATTCAATTCGTTACTTCTCTCCTTCACATAAGTATGTTTTAGGATACTAAGAATCGGAATTGGAAGGTAAATCATTCTCTAAATTATTTCATCCTGATGATGTTTGTACAATTAGAATTTCATTAGATAACATGTTTAACAACAATGATTCTCAAGCTATTGAATTCCGATTGCTCCATAAACAAGGAAATTGGATTGAGTTGGAATCCCATTGTATGCCTGTATTAGGGGGAGATAATACGATCGAACATATTGTTATGGTAAGCGGAGATATCTCGAATCGGAAAAAATCAGAACAGCTTCTTCTGCAATCTGAAAAGTTAGCAATTGTTGGCGAATTAGCCGCAGGAGTAGCTCATGAAATAAGGAATACGCTTACAACCTTAAAAGGGTTTGTACAACTTAATCGGTCAGAATGCTGTGATGATAAGTATAGCGATTTGCTCATAAGTGAAATTGAACGAATTGAAACGATAACTAGTGAATTACTCACTTTGGGAAAACCTCTAGCGTTTCAACCAAACCGAATGGATGTAAGAGAAATAATCGAGCTTACGCTTGAATTATTAACACCTGAGTTCAAGATGAATAATATTCACTGTAAATTGAGTGCTGAGGAAACTCCAATTATTATTACTTGTGAGAAGAACCAGATAAAGCAAGTTTTTCTTAACGTAATAAAAAACTCGATTGAAGCAATGGGTAGGTGGAGATATTCAAATTAGTCTTCGAAAAAGCCAAAATGGTTTTTGTAAAATATCTTTTCAAGATCAGGGTTGTGGCATAAAAAGTAATAGGGGCTTATCATCCAAATCAGAAAATGGATGATAAGAAAAGTATGTGAGCAATTGATCAATTGGCTTGAGGCAGGGATACCACTCTTTCCAAAAAGTTTAAATATTGGTGTCAAGAGGAAAATGGTCATAAGTTATTGAACGATTATGTTGGTACACACACTCATTGGTTGAATTTACGAAAATTACTAAGATAAGCAGTGGTCTCTAAATTAATGTGTCAGCATATACCTTTATTAACTGTTTACAAAACCAATAAGTGGAGGGCTTGGAATGAAAATTGGGTATGCTCGTGGTTCAACAATGGAACAGAACTTGGACTTACAATTGGACGCTCTAGAGAAAGTTGGAGTTGAAAGACTCTTTACAGAGAAAGTGTCTGGAACAAAGAAAGCCCTTCCAGAACTAGACCGTTGTCTAGACGTGTTACGCTCTGGAGATATACTCATTGTTTACAAGCTCGATAGAATTGTAAGTAATATCAAACACTTAATTGAGCTTAGTGAGAAACTAGAGGAGCTTGGAGTCAATCTGGTGAGCATTTGTGACTCAATCGACACAACAACTCCAGTTGGAAAGGCTATGTTCAATATGATTGGAGTTATCGCAGAACTGGAAGGAACAAAAACTGATCTTGAGAAAGCCAGAGGAAGGATAGAGGTAAATCCAGAAGACCATCCAAGTGCATTGGATTTATACGACTGGGATTGGGAAATTGAAGGTATCACTAAAATGACTGGAGTCAGCGAAGAAGAACTTTATAGTATGCTGAAGGAACGTTCTGAAAAAGGTTAACCAAATTGGTTGACCTTCTTTTTTTGCCTAAGTCATTGGTTCACTGTACACAGCAATTTTTTAAGCTCTGTCCGTAAGTATTTAGCAGCGGAATTATTGAGCTTTTTATGACAGAATGTATACAATTTGTCGAGCAAATGTTCCTTAAGCAAAGTCTATTAATATACACAATCCCTAAGCTGACAATGGTTAGAAAGCACGTTCATGAATAATTCCAGAGTTTACATGTAAATAAAGTTGTTAGCTGCTTTTTTGTCTAAAATCTGACATTTTGTGTACTTCTCATTACACTAAAATGTTCGCAATCACAGTGTACATAAGGGTTCTCTTGACAGTGTGTTGGTCATTTTTTATGTCATATACGACAATAAATAAAAAAGTAAGTGAATAATTGTTTTACGATCGTACTAAACAAATCTAAATTAGATAGCTTAGAAAAAAAAGACCCTTGACGATCTAAGCAGAATGCATTAGGAAATCTCTAATTTTTTCGATAGAAATCCCTATATTTCGGGCTTCCAAAATCAGGTCTATCCATTCACTATCTAGTTCTTTTTCATTAGGTAAATTTGTATCCATCAATCCTCCTGAAATATTTTGATAGCTAAGCTACCATAGTGAAGAACCTTAGGCATGAAGCTTTGAAGCCCAATCTAGATGTTTTCCTTTACTGTATTAAAGCTTTAAAGCTTATAAGAAAATAGTACCATATTTGTTAATTATTAAGAATGAGAAAATTTCGACAATATACGCAATTTTGAATTAATATGCTGAAAAGATTTACAATGGATTTTTTTTATCTACATCCAGAATGTTTGTTCGTGTATGATAATAGCGAAGGAGTTGACCGTAATGACGATAAAAGATCGCGGTTTAATTAAATGGAATGCAGCGTCCTTTATGCCGCAAGTATTCGAGCAGCAGCGCGATATGTTCAAGGATCAAGAACGCCAGCCATGGCCGTTGCTAAGCAAATTCGATACGGAGGAGTTTGACCAGCGGATAGACTACGCGATAGAGTTCAAATTAGCGGTGAGGCTTTTACGGTATATATGGGAGGACGGCTTTACTACGGAGATGACCGGACATATACATCACGTGGATCCTATTACGCATCAGCTACGCATTGAAATTAAAGACGGAGAGTTTGAGCGGGTGGCGTTCGATAGTGTTGTCGGAGTTAAGGTCGTTGATTGATTGCTTTGCGTCACCTTAACCGGTGGCGTTTTTATTTGTACAAAAATTAAAGAAAGCCCTATGTTCAAGGGCCCAATTGTCGTGTAAAGTATCGATAATTAATTCTTAGAGTTTTCCTCAATTTTATGAATATACACGACACCGCTCGTTACAACTGAACCATTTGTTTCACCGCAATGGGGGCAATTAATATTCTCACGCTCTCTGCCTCCAGGGACATTCATTTCCGTAACTTGGAAATAAAACTCTTTTTCACATTTTTTGCAGTTCAACAAAAGACATCCCTCCGTGTACTTTTATTAGTAACTCAAAGTATACATTCGCCAAGTTGTAAGCGTTTTCCTTCTTAATATTATTCATTTGACGGAATTATAGAGGACATTACGAGTATACCTACCGGGGGTATATAATGGAAGGAACACGGTAGCAAGAAGCGCCCGGCGAAGACGACCGTCAATAAACTTACGTTTCATACGGTTTTAGCTCCTTCTGTAATTCAGCCGCAAGTGTCCTTCGTTCACCAGTCTACGTCCTACAGCGTCAAAAAACACGTCCTACAGACTACAAAAAAAAACGCCATGTCACCGCATTGTCACCGTATTGATTGACGGATGACAAACCGCGATACATAGCGCTTTAATAACGATGATGTCCCAGAGAGGATTCGAACCTCCGACCTACAGTTTAGGAAACTGTTGCTCTATCCTACTGAGCTACTGAGACAAATCAAATAGGAACGTTATTTATTATAATTTGTTAATTCTAAAAGGTCAATAAAAAGTTGAGATTATTGAATTGGCAGGTCTCTCGCCACTTCGGTTTTTTTTGCAGTCTTCTCACGGAAAATCAACCAGACGATTATACTAAGCCCAATTAATAGACCTTCTAGCGATAAAATGTACCATGGATAAGGTCCTAAAACATCTAATAAACTCGCACTGTCCGGTTTATGACTTAAGAACATATAATTTCCGTCGACCAGCTTATTGATTATCATAATAATCGGCATTAATACATTCAAAAAGATACATAATTTAAATACAGACCAAATCGTCGGTCGGTATCCCTTTGCCCATGTAAAATAAAGCGGCACCCAGATTTCCATCAAATGTGTATAAAAGAAATGGAAAAACCGAAAATGCGGGAAGTCATAATTTAATGATGGGGTTAATAACGCCTGAGATGCGCCTAATAATGCTGTGAATAATAAAACCTCATAGATTATTTTTTTCTTAGTTAGCAATAAAATGACGGTTAATATCAGACTAATGCTGCACAATTCTAATGGGATAGCGTGACTTACATCCCAACTTCCATTCACAATCATCCAAAAATGATAAGTCAATTCCATAATGATTAGTGAAACAGCGAACCCGATTTCCGTTCTTCTCCATTCAGTAGCCTTCAATTTATCTCTAAACAGGAATAGGCAGACTGAAACTAGGAGTAAGATAGAGATAATAACAAAGTGACTTGCAGAAAACATATCAAAATCAAAGTTTTTGTTACTGCGGCCAAACACTCCATCCATATTACCACCACCCTGTAGACAATATTCAAAACAATTATCAATTGTAAATTAATGCTAGTTTTACTTTAATAATTATATTCTATGGGATTTGCTTTTACTCCTCTTAAGAAATTTTAATTATTTCCTTTTTGATTATGATTAGGTTTTTTCTTCCTAATAAAGTCTTCTCGAATTATGGTATAATAATTTGTCGAAGAAAATCGAAAGACTTTATTTAGTGGAGGTCATTATGGCTGCATATACGCCGATGATACAGCAATACTTAACAGTTAAGGCAGATTACCAAGATGCCTTTTTATTTTTTCGTTTAGGCGATTTTTATGAAATGTTTTTTGACGATGCGATTAGAGCTTCGCAAGAATTAGAAATAACTTTAACGAGCAGACAAGGTGGAAGCGATGACCGGATTCCGATGTGCGGCGTTCCCTACCATGCGGCACCGAACTATATTGAACAACTTATTTCAAAAGGCTATAAAGTGGCCATTTGTGAGCAAGTTGAAGACCCGAAACTGACCAAAGGGATGGTAAAAAGGGAAGTTGTCCAATTGATCACACCGGGAACAGTGATGGAGGGCAAGGGATTAAATGATAAAGAGAATAACTATATTGCCTCGATCACAAGCTTTGATGACCAAACCTATGGTTTTGCCTACAATGATATCTCAACCGGCGAAAGCCGGGTTACGTTATTATCAAATAATTTTGACGAAGTTTTAAATGAGTTAGCCGTATTAAGTGCAAAGGAAGTCGTTGTCTCTAGCAGTTTTGACGCAGAACTACAAAAAAAACTTCGTGAACGCGATGTATTAGCGATTTCGTTTGAAGATAATAGTTCAATAGATATCAATTATTCGCATTTACTTCAAGATTTGAATCAAGAAAAATTAAAGCAATCCATCGCAAGACTTTTTAACTATTTATACCGGTCACAAAAAAGAAGTTTGGACCATCTTCAGCCAGTCACTACCTATCAAATCCATCAATATATGAAAATTGATTACTATTCAAAGCGCAATCTTGAACTTACGGAAACGATTCGTTCCAAAGGAAAGAAAGGTTCATTATTATGGCTCCTGGATGAGACGATGACCGCAATGGGCGGCAGGATGTTAAAACACTGGATCGACCGACCGTTAATCAATCAGAATGAAATTGAATCACGTCAAACCATCGTTGAAGTCCTGATGTCTTATTATTTCGAGCGTCAGGAACTTCGTGAAAAGCTGAAAGAAGTTTACGATTTAGAACGATTAGCGGGAAGAGTAGCCTTTGGCAATATTAATGCCCGTGATTTGGTCCAATTAAAGCGTTCATTAATGCAGGTCCCTTACTTGAAACAAATCCTTGCAGGCATGCAAAATGAAAAGGTGAGCCAAATTGCCGATCTTCTTGACCCGTGTGAAGAGATCACAGATCTATTGGAGCAGTCGATTGTTGAAAATCCACCGCTTTCCTTAAAAGAAGGCAATATGATTCGTGATGGATACAATGCTCAGCTCGATCAATATCGTGATGCCAGCCGGAACGGGAAAACGTGGATTGCCCAACTCGAACGAGAAGAGCGCGAGAAAACCGGTATTAAATCGTTGAAAGTAGGTTATAATCGTGTATTTGGTTACTATATTGAGATTACCCGGGCGAATCTGCATCTTTTAACAGAGGGTCAGTATGAACGGAAGCAAACCTTATCGAATGCAGAACGGTTTATTACTCCAGATTTAAAGGAAAAAGAAGCATTAATTTTACAAGCTGAAGAAAAATGCGGTGAGCTTGAGTATGAATTGTTTACTGAAATTCGCGAAATTGTGAAGGAACAAATCCCACGTCTACAGGCCTTGGCAAAAACGATTAGTGAACTAGATGTCCTGCAGTGTTTTGCTCAAGTAAGTGAAGACCGGCACTATATAAAACCGCAGTTTTCTATGGAAGGCCGGGTGGTTGTAATGGAAGGCCGCCATCCAGTCGTTGAAAAGGTATTAAACGCCCAGGAATATGTTCCAAATGATTGCTACATGGACAGCGAGCGCGAAGTCTTGTTGATCACGGGTCCGAACATGTCAGGGAAAAGTACGTACATGCGCCAAATCGCGTTAATCTCGATATTAGCCCAAATTGGCTGTAATGTTCCGGCCACAGAAGCGATACTGCCGATTTTTGACCAAATATTTACCCGCATCGGTGCCGCTGACGATTTGATCTCAGGACAAAGTACCTTTATGGTTGAAATGTTGGAAGCCAAAAATGCGATTTCAAATGCGACACAAAACAGCTTAATTTTGTTTGATGAAATTGGGCGCGGTACATCTACTTATGATGGAATGGCACTTGCTCAAGCCATCATTGAATATATTCACACCCAGATTGGGGCAAAGACTCTATTCTCCACCCATTATCATGAATTAACGGTTTTAGAGGAAGAACTGGATAAGTTAAAAAACATTCACGTCAGTGCGATTGAACATAATGGAAAAGTTGTTTTCCTTCATAAAATTAAAGAAGGACCGGCTGATAAGAGCTACGGGATTCATGTTGCCCAGCTTGCAGGGCTGCCGTCAGAATTAATCAGCCGTGCCAATGAAATATTAACCGCACTCGAGCAGTCTGATATCCAACCAGACAAGCCAAAAAAAGATGTGGTAAAAGTAGTGGAAGTAGTGGAGGTACAAGAACAACCTGCCCAACTATCTTTCTTTGATGAACCAAAAGAAGTGAAAAAGCAAGATCTCTCTTCGAAGGAGAAAAGAGTCATAGAGAAAATGAAGGAACTTGATATATTGGATTTAACACCACTTCAGGCGATAAACCTGTTGTACGAGCTTCAGAAAAAGTTAAAGTAGGGGGTGAATCCGAATGGGTAAAATTATTCAATTAGATGATGCCTTATCTAATAAAATCGCGGCCGGGGAAGTAGTCGAACGGCCTGCCTCTGTTGTAAAAGAGTTGGTTGAAAATTCGATTGATGCCGGAAGCACCGTGATTGAAATTGAGGTAGAAGAGGCGGGACTCGCCAAAATCCGCATTACTGATAATGGAAATGGCATCGAGGAAGAGGATGTTTTACTCGCCTTTCAACGTCATGCCACATCCAAAATCAAAAATGAAAATGATTTGTTCCGCATCCTGACTCTCGGGTTCCGTGGAGAAGCCCTGCCAAGTGTTGCCTCGGTTTCACGGCTCGAGATGAAGACTTCTACAGGTGAAGGTGCCGGAAATCGATTGGTGATTGAAGGCGGCAAAGTTGAAACGTTTGAAAAAGCATCAAGCAGGCGTGGGACCGATATCTCGATTACTGATTTATTTTTCAACACACCTGCCCGTTTAAAATATATGAAGACGATTCATACAGAGCTTGGAAATATTACGGATGTCGTGAATCGACTGGCCCTTTCTCATCCGGAGGTGGCCTTCCGCCTGATTCACAATGATCGCAAACTGCTGCAAACGAATGGTAATGGGGATGTTCGTCAGGTTCTGGCATCGATCTACGGTATGGGGATCGCCAAGCAGTTAGTTCCAATCACCGGACAATCGTTGGATTATAAAATTAATGGATTTGCTTCGATGCCTGAGGTAACGAGAGCCTCAAGAAACTATATTTCGACAATGATTAATGGACGATTCATTAAAAACTATCCATTAGCCAAGGCAATTCAGGAAGGCTATCATACCTTGCTTCCGATCGGCAGGTTCCCGATTGTGCTCCTTAATATTGAAATGGACCCTTTACTCGTTGATGTCAATGTTCACCCCTCGAAAATGGAGGTCCGCATTAGTAAAGAAGCGGAACTGAATGAGCTTGTCACTTCGATTATAAAAGAAGCGTTTAAATCAAAGATCCTTATCCCGACAGCATATACAGCAGTGAAAAAGGATGTACCGCAGGAAGAACAAACTTCATTGGTTCTGGATGAAGGTACAAGACCGGCAACTGATGAGAAAGAGTTTGAATGGAAACAACCAGTTGCAGCTGCAACTATCCAGGAGAACCGTCCATGGCTGGAAGTGCCTGTTGAGACACCTGTTAAAAAATTACCTAGTTTCCAGCGTGATGAAGCGACAGGTGGAAGAGACAGTTGGCAATCTATTAATCCATTTAGTGAATCAGATGATGAACCAGATGACAGTAATAAAGTGATTGTACCTAATGTGAATCCTATTGAGACAGATAATGTTTCGGTCGAGAGCAGAGTTCCACGGCTATATCCGATTGGACAAATGCATGGAACCTACATTTTTGCTCAAAATGAAAATGGCTTATATATCATTGATCAGCATGCGGCCCAGGAACGGTTGAAGTATGAGTATTTCCGGGAGAAAGTTGGGCAAGTCCAATCAGAACTACAGGAAATGCTTGTACCATTAACCTTTGAATACTCGACGGATGAATTTTTGAAAATAAATGAATACCAAAGTGAGCTTGAAAAGGTCGGGGTTTTTCTTGAGGAATTTGGACTAAATAGTTTTATTGTCCGTTCTCATCCACAGTGGTTCCCAAAAGGGGAAGAAAAACAAATCATAGAAGACATGATTGAACAGCTTTTATTGATGAAAAAGGTGGATATTAAGAAACTACGTGAAGAGGCAGCGATTATGATGAGCTGCAAGGCATCCATAAAAGCAAATCGGCATTTACGAAATGATGAGATTCAAGCACTCCTTGATGATTTGAGGAAAGCATCTGATCCATTTACATGTCCGCACGGCAGACCGATTATTGTGCATTATTCGGTTTATGAAATGGAGAAAATGTTTAAACGGGTTATGTAACTAAGAAGAACGTTCCTAATTTTATTAGGAGCGTTCTTTTATTTTGAGTGTTGGTTAAGTGATTTTGATTTTATTGAAAAGATGGATGGCTCTACGTGCCCGAAACCGAGGATAACCAATGAACCCGGTCACGTAGACAGGTCCTACGTGCCCGAAACCGAGGATAACCAATGAACCCGGTCACGTAGACAGGTCCTACGTGCCCGAAACCGAGGATAAC